>NZ_JBFUEE010000003.1:0-884879 GCF_056404355.1 Mesorhizobium sp. P2_D5 | reverse complement strand
AGGTCGTCATGATGTCGAACTTCCAGCCCTGCTTGCGGCAGATCGCCAGCGCGCGCGGGATGTTGGGCTGCTCCATGTAGCCGAAGGTCAGCGTCACCCGCATGAACAGCTCGTTGACCGTCTCCATCTTGACCCGCTCGCTGTCGGGCACCACCGGCTGCGGCGCGGTCACCACCGAAAGGATGACGTTCTGCTCATGCAGCACCTTGTAGTGCTTCAGGCTGTGCATCAGTGCCGTTGGCGCGCTCAAGGGATCGCTGGTCAGGAACACGGCGGTGCCGGATACCAGCTGCGGCTTCTTCTTCAGCAGATTGCCGGCGAGGAAATCGAGCGGGATCTCGTTGCGCCGGGTCTTGTCGAACAGATAGCGGGTGCCGCGAATCCATGTCGACATGATCAGCCCCATTATGCAGGCGACAGTAATTGATACCCATCCGCCTTCGAAGATCTTGACGACGTTTGCCAAGAAGAAACCGCTGTCGATAATGCCGAACAGCAGGGCCAGAGCCAAGGCAAGCGCCAGCTTCCATTTCCAGAGCTTGCGCATCACCACGAACAGCAGAATGGTCGTCATCAGCATTTCGCCGGTCACCGAAATTCCGTAGGCGGAGGCCAGCGCACTCGAGCTGCCGAAACCAACCACCAGCAGCATCACCCCGATCGCGATGAGCAGGTTGACGCGGGGCATGTAAATCTGCCCGAGCTGCATTTCAGAGGTATGCTGCACCTCGATGCGCGGCAGAAGGTTCAGCTGCACGGCCTGACGGGTCAGTGAAAAAGCGCCTGAGATGACCGCCTGGCTGGCGATAACGGTCGCGGCCGTTGCCATGCCCACCATCGGCATCAGTGCCCAGTCAGGCAGCATCTGAAAGAATGGATTGGTCGGCCTGCCACCATTGGCCAGGACAAAGGCGCCTTGCCCGAAATAGTTGAGCAGCAGACACGGGAAAACCACGGAAAACCAGGCCATCACGATCGGCTTGCGCCCGAAATGGCCGAGATCGACATAGAGCGCCTCGGCCCCGGTCACGGCCAGGAACACGGCACCGACGGTGACAAAGGCGGCGGTCGGAGTACCGGCGAGATAATAGACGGCGTAGTAGGGATTGATCGCCATCAGGACCGATGGATCGTCCGTCAGGTGATAGAGCCCTGCGATGCCGATGGCCAGGAACCAAAGCGCTGTCACCGGCCCGAACACCGCCGCGACCTTTCCGGTGCCGAAGCGTTGCACCGAAAACAGAAAGGCCAGGATGACCAGCGTGATGGGCACGACATAGGCAGCCAGTGTCGGGGTCACCACCTCCAAGCCTTCGACCGCCGACAGCACGGAGATGGCCGGTGTGATGATAGCGTCGCCAAAGAACAGCGCCGCACCGCAAAGCCCGATCCCGAGAATTAGTCGGGCGCCTTTCGGATAGGCGCTTCGTGCAAGCGCCATCAGGGATAGCGTACCGCCCTCGCCCTTGTTGTCTGCACGAAGCACGAAGGCGACATACTTTATGGTGACGATGATCGTCAGCGCCCAGACGATCAGCGACAGAACGCCCAGCACATCGCTACGCGTATCGGTGCCGGGAGAAGCATGGAGCGCTTCTCGGAAGGCGTAGATGGGGCTGGTGCCGATATCGCCATAGACGACACCGAGCGCGCCCAGCATCAGAACCTTGGTGCTGTGCTTTTCGACCTCGGAATGGCTCGATTGTTCGACGGTTCCAGCCTCGCTACCGCTATTGGCAAGGGCCATCGACCACTCTCCGACAAGCGCGCGGCGCTCTATGCATGCTGCGATACGATATCAATTGCACGCGATGGCTGCCATACTTTCAATGCGCGGCTCTACCCTACCACCCGCAGGCCTTCAGGAACCGCCCCACCGTGCCGGCCATGCCATACTCCAACGCGTCGGCTGTCAATCCATGTCCGATCGACACTTCGGCTAATGCCGGAATGCGCTTTGCCAGTGCCGGAAGGTTGCTGACCACCAGATCGTGCCCGGCATTGACCTGAAGACCGGCGGCAAGCGCGGCATCAGCGGTTTTTCCCAGTCTTTCCAATTCCTTGGCCGCTCCCGCAGGATCGGAATGATAACTGCCATAAGGGCCTGTATAAAGCTCTATGCGGTCGGCGCCGGTGTCCCGCGCGGCCGTCACGCCCGCAGGATCCGGGTCCGAAAACAGCGACACACGAAAGCCGCCCTTCTTCAGACGTTTGACGATCGGAGTAAGGAACGCGGCCTCGGCGGCAAAGTTCCAGCCATGGTCCGACGTCGCCTGCGCCGGATCGTCCGGCACCAGCGTCACCTGTTCGGGCTGATGCTTTTCCACAAGCACCAGGAAATCCTCGGTCGGATAGCCCTCGATGTTGAATTCCGCGTGCGGAAATTCGTCGTCGATCAGGGACCGTATCTCAGGCAGATCAGAGTGTCTCGTGTGCCGCTCGTCGGGGCGCGGATGCACCGTCAGCCCATGCGCCCCGGCTGCGAGCGCGATGCGGCCGAGGCCCGTCACGCTCGGCCACGGCAGGTCACGCCTGTTGCGCAGCATGGCGACGGCATTGAGATTGACGGAGAGTTTTGCGGGCATGGAAGCGGCCTCGGAGATCATTCGACGCGCCACCTATAATGCCTTTGGCGGGAACAGACAGGGGGTTTCGAGTGTTCCAAGCGTGATGAAGTGAGTCCGCGAAAGGAAGCGCCATGAATTTTCTCGATGCCGTACCGGCTATCCGTCGTCTCGAGACCAGCCGTGACGATCTTCTCGCCATCGATGTCGTCGGCCACGTCTCGGCGGCCGATGGCGAAAACCTTTTCGGGTTGATGGAGGCAGCCTATGCCCTTCACCCCCACATCGACGTGCTGGTGCGCCTTGTCGATCACGATGGCGTCGACTGGGCCAATATTGCCGAAGAGACCCTGACGCAGGGCACCGCCCATGCAATGCAACATGTCGGCCGTTGCGCGACGATCGGCGAGCCGGACTGGACCGCCGACGCGAGACATGTCCTGCGGGATGCGCCGTCAATCGAATTCAAGCATTTCGAGACCGAGGACGAAGCCTCGGCCTGGCAATGGCTTGGAGCCCGGCCGACCGAAGAGCGACAGGGTCGCGGCTGAAACACGACAGCCCCGCAGGGTCTCGGCGAATGCCTGCTACCTGACGATCGTCAGCCGCTCGGCCGCGCGCGTGATCGCGGTGTAGAGCCAGCGCTGGCGGGTTTCCTTGAAGGCCCAGCTTTCATCGAACAGCACGATCTCGTTCCATTGCGAGCCCTGCGCCTTGTGCACGGTCAGCGCGTAACCATAGTCGAAATCGTCGAAGCGCTTCTTCTGCTGCCAGGGGATGTCGGCATCCGGATCCTCGAAGGCTGCCTTGAGCAGCTTGATCTTGGCGACGCCGCGATCCGGATCGTCCTCTTCCGGCGACACCAGAAGGTTGATGCCGGGCTTCACTGTCTCGCGCGACGAGGTCATCACCTTCCACAGCGAACCGTTGAGCAGGCCCTTGGCCGGATCGTTGCGCAGGCAGACGAGCTTGTCGCCGGCCTGCGGATAGTCGGCATTGAAGCCTTTGAGTTCGCGCAGCCGCTGATTGTAGCGTCGCCGCGTGCGGTTGGTGCCGACCAGCACCTGGTCGGCCTTCAGCACCAGCTCCTGGGTGACGTCTTCCTTGCCGATCACCTGGGCCGTGCCATAGTCGCCGCGCATGAATTCGCGGCCCTCGCGCACATCGAGCGCCAGCCGCAGGATCGGGTTGTCGCGCGCCTGCCGGTGGATTTCGGTGAGCAGGAAATCCGGCTCGTGGTCGGTGAAGAAGCCGCCGCCCGAAATCGGCGGCAGCTGGCCAGGGTCGCCGAGCACCAGGATCGGCGTGCCGAAACTCATCAGGTCGCGGCCAAGCTGTTCGTCGACCATCGAACATTCGTCGATGACGACCAGTTTCGCCCGCGAGATCGGGCTTTGCCGGTTGAGCGAAAAGGTCGGCGACATCGAGGTCTTGCCGGTGACCTCATCCGATACCGATTCCTCGCCCTTCGGCCGATAGATCAGCGAATGGATGGTGCGGGCGTTGATCGCGCCCTTGGAGCGCAACACCTGTGCGGCCTTGCCGGTGAAGGCGGCGAACTGGACCTGGCCGTCGACATGCTCGGCGAAATAGCGCGCCAGCGTCGTCTTGCCGGTGCCGGCATAGCCGAACAGCCGGAACAGCTGCGGCTTTCCGGTCTTCAGCCAGCGGGCAACCGCTTGCAGCGCCTCGTCCTGTTGGGGAGAGAATTCCATCAGCGCGAGAGACCGGATTCGCAAGGGAAAGACAAGATAGCCGCCACCACCATCGACGTGTCGGGGCGCTTCAGCGCCACGGACGGGTCAGGCTATCAGGCGCAAACAAGAACGTAAAGAGAACAGACGTGGCAACGCCGCGGTTATGGTCGGGCTGCCGCCACGACCTGTCTGGTCGGCCTGGGGTCGTTCTCCAGCAGGATCGGCTTGCCATGCGGAGTGGCGTGCGCGGCGCGCTCCCAGGCTTCAGCCATGGCATCGACATCCGCCTTGGCGGTCAGCCCTTTCGAAACAAGCAAGCTTTCCAGCGCCGCCAGCCAATGTTCGTAATAGTCATTGCCGTCAACCGCGGCACCTGGCTTCTTCACCTGCGCCGACAGTGCCTGCGCCCATTCGCCCCACGAAAACTGGCCCTCGTCATGCAGCGCAACCGTCATGGCGAATGCTTCGGCCTGCCATGGCTCGGCAAAGACCGGGGCATCGACGCCAAGCAGCAAATCGGCGGCGGGTCCGTTTGCCTCACGCCGGCTCAAGATAACTCTCCCAGGCATCGATCGACACGCTCAGCGTCGGGTCGGCGCCCTCGCCCCAGATTTCCGACCCTTCGAAAACCACCGTGTAGACCCATTGCGGGTTTTCGCCCTCGCCATGCGCGTTGCTGTCTGGAAACACAAAGCCGTCGCGCACCGCCTCGATCGTTCCATGCTTGCCGCGTGCATAGCGCGGCAGCCGCGTGTGGCCGGTCGGGTTGAAGTTCTTGGTCCGTACGGGATCGCCGGCCTTGAACCGTGCCGATTGCACCACCGGGCGGTCGCAAGGACCGCCGTCGGCCAGCACCGCGGGCACGTTTTCGGCCTTCAGCACCCGTTTCGGCGCCGCCGCCGGATCGACTGCGGTGCCTGCCTTGAGATCGCGCTCGCTGACAAAACCATGGCGCTTGAGCAGCACTTCCAGCGCCTTGATCCAGATCTCGTAGTAGCTGGAGGCATAGTAATCGGCGGGATGCAGCGATTCCCGCGCATGCCGGCTCTCGTCGATGTTCCACGCGCCCATCGCGCCTGCGCATAAGGTCACGCCCAGCGCCCGCCTTTCCCAGGCGGCATGGAAATACGGCTCGTCAATTTCCGGCGCGACCGGACCGAAGCCCATCTGTCCGCCGAGGTCCTGCGGCCCGTTCATGCCGGCTGGCTCGCTAAAGCGGTGCCGATCATCGCGTCGCGGCTCACCAGATCGGCCAGCCGCTCCTCGCTCCAGCCCTCGGTGCCGTCGGGACGCATCGGCACGACGAGATAGCGCAGCTCGGCGGTGGAATCCCAGACGCGGATCTTTTTGTCGGCCGGCAGCGTCAGCCCGAACTCCTCCAGCACGCCGCGCGGATCGATGACCGCGCGCGAGCGGTAGGGCGGCGCCTTATACCAGACCGGCGGCAGGCCGAGTACCGACCACGGATAACAGGAGCACAGCGTGCAGACGACGAGGTTGTGCGTCTCCTCGGTGTTGAAGACCGCCTGCATATGCTCGCCTTGGCGGCCGGTGTAGCTGAGCGATTCGATCGCTGCCGTCGCATCGCGCCTCAGCCAGTCGGCATAGGCAGGATCGCTCCAGGCCTTCGCCACCACCCTGGCGCCATTGCGCGGGCCGATCCTGGTCTCGTAGGTGTCGACGATGACATCGATCGCGGCCGGATCGATCAGCCCCTTGCGAGTGAGGATCGTCTCCAGCGCACGTACCCGCGCGGCAAAGGGATCGAGCTCGTTGTCGTGGTCGTGATCGTGGTCGTGTGACATGCCGGCAAATTACGTTTCTGGTGATGCCACCGCAAGCGCAACGCCTTGGGCCAGATCCTGGCGACCTTGGATTCTATTCGGCGGCCGTCTTCTGCGGTTCGAGCTGCTGCTCCTCGTTGACATCGAACAGAGAGGGCTGCCTCACAGGTTCCTTCGGGATCTCTTCAGCCTTGCGCTTCGGCATCAGCCCGACCAGCCAGCCCGAGAAATTCTCCATGTAGACATAGATCACCGGCGTCACGAACAAGGTCAGCGCCTGCGAAGCAAGCAGGCCGCCAACAACGGCAACACCCAGCGGCTGGCGCAGCTCGGCGCTGGCGCCGGTGCCGAGCGCGATCGGAAACGTGCCCATCAGTGCGGCCAGCGTCGTCATCATGATCGGCCTGAAACGCATGAGGCAGGCCTTGTGGATGGACTCGGTGGCCGACAAGCCGTCTCGTCGCAATTCCAGCGCCACGTCGACCATCATGATGCCGTTCTTCTTGACGATGCCGATCAGCATCAGAATGCCGATCACCGCGATCACCGACAGATCCATGCCAGCAAAGCGTAGCGCAACGACGGCGCCAAGCACCGCCGATGGCAGGCCGGTGAGAATGGTGAGCGGGTGAATGAAGCTTTCGTAGAGGATGCCAAGCACGATGTAGATGGTCAGGATGGCGCCGCCGATCAGCAGGCCCTGGTTGGCCAGCGAATCCTGGAAGGTTTTGGCCGTGCCGGCAAAGGTCGTCGAGATCGCCGTCGGCATGCCGATCTGCTCCTTGAGCGCGTTGATGCGGGTCACGCTGTCGCCGAGAGCCACGCCTTGCGGCAGATTGTAGGAGATGGTCACCGCGGGCAGCTGGCCAAGCTGGTTGACCGTCAAGGCGCCGGCCGTGCGATCGACCCGGGCAAAGGCGCCAAGCGGCACCAGACTGCCACTCGCCGTCCTCATCTGGATGGCCAGCATCCGCTCGGGCGACCATTCGATCTTGGGATCGAGCTCGGTGATGACTTCGTAGCTGTCGGCCGAACCGAAGATTGTCGAAACCTGGTCGGTGCCGAACCCGCCATAGAGAGCGGAGCGCAGGGTGTCGGTATCGATGCCGAGCTGGGCGGCTTTGTCGCGATCCACCACCAGCGTCGCCTGCAGGGCATTGTTCTGCAGGTCGCTGGTGACATCGGCGAAGGTCGCATGGTCGGCCGCCATCGCGTCGTTCATCTTCTGCGCCCAGATATCGGTTTGGCCGGTATCCAGGCCCTGAACCACGAGCTGATAGGCGCTGGCCGACGACCGCGAACCCAGCCTCAGATTCTGCACCGGTTGCATGTAGGTCTCGATACCCGCCACGCCGGCCAGTTGTCGCCTTAGATCCGAAAGCACTTTCTCGATATCGGGACGCTGGTCCTTCCCCTTGAGCTGGACGAACAGCTGCCCCTGGTTGAGCGCATTGTTGCCGCTGCCCGCCGACCACGCCACATGGTCGACATAAGGCGAATGCGAGAAGACGTTGGCCACCTGCCCTTGCAGCTTGGCCATGGCGTCAAACGAGATGTCCTGACGCGCGATGGTCGTCACCGATATCTGGCCGATATCCTCCTGCGGGAAGAAGCCCTTCGGCGAGACCTGGATCAGCCATACCGACGCTGCCGCGGTTCCGATGAAGACCAGGAACACCAGGAAGGTGTGCCGCAGGCAGAAGCTCAAGATCCGGTCGTAGCCGCGTGTGATGAAGTCCTGCTTGTGACCGGGGCCATGCTTGTCGCGATCGGCCTTCGTAACCGACAGCAGCCGCGAGCACAGCATCGGCGTCAGCGTCAGCGACACGAACATCGAGGCCAGGATGGCGACCGTCACCACGACGGCGAACTCGTTGAAGATGCGCCCGATCACGCCGCCCATCAGAAGCACGGGGATGAACACGGCCACCAGCGAAATCGAGATCGAGATGATGGTGAAGCCGATTTCGCGCGCGCCCTTCAGCGACGCATCGAAGGCCGACAACCCATCCTCCTCCATATGGCGGAAGATGTTTTCCAGCATCACGATGGCATCGTCGACGACAAGGCCCACCGCAAGCGTCAGGCCCATCAGCGATATGTTGTCGATGGAAAAGCCGAACAGGAACATCGCGCCAAGCGTGGCGATCAGCGAGATCGGCACCGCCACGGCCGGGATGATGGTGGCCGTTACCCGGCGCAGGAACACGAAGATCACCATGACCACCAGCGCGATGGTCAACAGCAGCGTGAACTGCACGTCATCGACGGCCTGGCGGATCGAGGTCGAACGGTCGTTGAGCAGCTTGATCGAGGCGGCGGCCGGCATCTGGTCCTGGAAGGACGGCAACATCGCCTTGACCTTGTCGACGACGTCGACTGTGTTGGCGTCGGGCTGGCGCTGCACGGCCATGATGATCGCGCGGGTACCATCGTACCAACTTGCGGTGGTGGTCGTCTGCACCGAATCGACGACGCGGGTCACCTCGCCCAGCCGTACCGGGTGACCGTTCTTGGTGGCGATGATGAGGTTGGAGAAGCCGGCAGCGTCGGTCAGTTGCGTGTTGGCCGTGATGGTCAGCTGCTGCTTGTCGTTCTGCAGCACGCCGAGCGGCGTGTTGCTGTTTGCAGAGGCGATCGCCGCTTGCAGCTGATCGATCGAGATGCCGCGCGCGGCGAGCGCGGTCGGGTCGATCTGGATGCGCACGGCGTATTTCTGCTGTCCGAAGATCGAGACCTGCGCGACGCCGTCGATGGTCGACAGCGACGGCGAGATGACGTTTTCGGCGAAAGCATCGAGGTCGGTCAGCGGAACCGTGTCGCTGACCAGCGACATCAGCAGGATCGGCGCATCGGCCGGATTGACCTTGCGATAGCTCGGCGGCGACGTCATCTGCGGTGGCAATGATTTCTGCGTGCGCGCGATCGCCGCCTGCACGTCGGCCGCTGCCGCGTCGATGTCGCGGTTGAGCACGAACTGGATGGCGATCGAGGTCGAACCGAGCGAGTTGGTGGTCGAAATAGAATCGATGCCGGCGATGGTGGCGAACTGCTTGATCAGTGGCGTCGCCACCGACGTGGCCATGGTTTCCGGCGACGCGCCGGGCAACTGCGCCGAGACGTTGACCACCGGGAATTCGGCGCTGGGCAGTGCCGCCACCGGCAGGAACTTGTAGGCGAACAGTCCGCCCAGCACGAGGGCGAACGACATCAGGAGGGTGGCGACTGGCCTGCGAATGCAGAATTCGGAGATCATTGGGCCGCCTCGCCGGCCTTGTCGGCTTGCGCGACCTTGGGAGCGGCTTGACCGCCGCCACCAGTCGCGGCCTTGCCTTCATGCACGGCGGCGCCGTCCTTCAGCCTTGTCTGGCCTTCGGTGACTACCTTCTCACCGCTTTTCACCCCTTGGCTGATGGCGCTGTTTTCACCTTCGGTCAGTGCCACCTCCACCGGCCGCATCTCGACCGTGTTGTCCGGCTTGACCACGTAGACGAACGGCCCCTTCTGGCTAGGCTGCACCGCAACCGTGGGAACCGATGTCATCTTAGGCATGATGCCGGCATCGAGCACGACATTCACATACTGGCCCGGCCACAACGACAGATCGGCATTCGGCACGCTCGCCCGCGTCGCGATCGTACCGGAAGCGGTGTCGACGCTGGAGTCGACGAAATCGAGCGTCCCCTTGCCGATCGGCGTCGGATCGCCGTCCTTGGTCAGCGTCACGGCACCCTGCTGCGGCGCGGCAAGCGCCTTATGCAGAAGCGCCAGGTTACTTTCCGGCAGGTTGAAGTTCACCTGCAGCGGGTCCATCTGGGTGATGGTCACCAGCGGGGTCGCCGTGCTGCTGTTGTTGCCATTGCTGGTGGTGACCAGGTCGCCGACCGCGACATTGACGGCGCCAAGCCGGCCGGAAATCGGCGCGGTGATCGTGGCAAAGCCAAGCTGGACGTTGTCGGCGTCGATTGTCGCCTTGTCGGCATCCACGGTCGCTGTCGCCGCCTTTTGCGCCGCAACCGCCTGGTCGTAGGTCTGTTGCGTCCCGGCCTGCTTGGCGACCAGGTCCTTGGCGCGCTGGAGATCCGAATTCGAGCTGGCGAGCATCGCCTGGTCCTTGGCGAGCGCCGCCTGGTCCTTGGCCAGTTGCGCCCTCAGTGCGCGATCATCCAGTGAAAACAAAACGTCGCCTGTCTTCACCATCTGCCCGTCCTTGACGTCAATCGATACGATCTGGCTGGACACCCGTGCATTGATGCTGACGACGGCCGGAGACGAGACGAACCCGATCGCATAGCGCCGGATCGGGAAATCGGCCGTCGAAGCGACGGCCGAGAGGATGGAGGCGGAGCGCGCCGCCGTGGCGCCCTTCTTGTCCGAAGCCGCGGCCGGTTGGTCCGCCGCGGCCACCTGCTTTGCGCCGATGATCTGTTCAACCTTGCCCAGCGCGTTCGGCGAAACATAGAGCCAGCCCGCCGCGCCGAGGCAAGCGACGGCAAGCAACGAAAGAACGACTTTTCCACGCATGGTCAAAAGGCCCTCTCCATCCGACACGCGATGGGCCGATGGTTCGCATTCTAGCGCAAATCACGGCCCGTTGCCGCCATTTCGCCGAATAGATAGGACACGCCTTTGTCGGAAAAGGGCCAAAACACGGCATTACGAAGATTTAATGTGCACTGCACAATGGATGTGCAGCCGACCCAGGTGGGCCGGGTTTCAGGTCAGGCCGGCATCACCTGCCCGCATCATCGGAATGTCGACACGCCTAGCGGAGCATCGGCCACAACGTCGCCGCCAGCAGCACGCCCATGGCGACGTTGAACCATTTCAGCCGCACCGGGTCCGACAGGAAACCGCGCAGCGCGGTGCCGAAACCCGCCCACACCGAGACGCTCGGCAAGTTGACGACGGTGAAGGCCACCGAGATCAACACTACCGACAGGAACGGATGCTCCGGATTGGTGTAGACGGCCATGGCGGTGATCGCCATAACCCATGCCTTGGGGTTGACCCACTGAAACGCCGCCGCGTCGATGAAGCGCATGGGCTGCCCCTTCGCCTCACCCTTGCCGGCAAGCGAACGCGACATGGCGATCTTCCAGGCGAGATAAAGCAGGTAGGCGCCGCCCGCGACCTTGAGTGCCGTATGCAGGATCGGAAACGCGGTCAGCACCGCACCCAGGCCAAGCCCAACCGCCACCAGCAGCACCAGGAAACCGATGCTGATGCCCAGCATGTGCGGCACCGTCCTGACGATGCCGAAATTCACTCCCGATGCCAGAAGCATGAAATTGTTCGGCCCAGGCGTGATCGACGTCACCAAGGCATAGACGAGCAGGGCAAGGAATGCGTCAAGCGACATGATATCCTCCCAGACACGTCAGCATTATTGTCTCTTTTCGGCGACTGCACAAAGACCAGTGGCCTGTCTATGACCGAGCCAGACCTACGCTTGTCAAAGAGTTGGAAGGCCCGGCCGTGCCTACATCCCCTGTGGACCGCGGTTCATCGCCGCCACGCCGGTGCGGCAGATCTCGACCAGGCCGAGTGGCTTCATGATGGCGATGAACTGGTCGAGCTTGGAGCCCTTGCCGGTGATCTCGAAGATGAAATGCTCGGTGTTGGCGTCGATGACGCTGGCGCGGAAGGCGTCGGCCAGCCGCAGTGCCTCGACGCGGGCCTCGCCGGTACCTGCAACCTTGACCAGCGCCAGTTCCCGCTCCAGCGGCCGCTCCTGGCCGAACTCGTGCGAACGCACGGTCAGGTCGACGACGCGGTGGACCGGCACGATGCGTTCGAGCTGATGCTTGATCTGCTCCAGCACATGCGGCGTGCCACGCGTCACGATGGTGATGCGCGACAGGTGCTTCTCATGCTCGGTCTCGGAAACGGTCAGGCTCTCGATGTTGTATCCGCGCCCGGAGAACAGGCCAATGACCCGGGCGAGCACGCCCGGTTCGTTGTCGACCAGCACGGAAAGCGTGTGGTTCTCCGGCCTTTCCGTCTCCTTGGCTATGAAGTAGGCGGAGCCCGTGGGCTGAAGGTGCTGTGCGTTCATGACATGAATCTCGATTTCAAACTATTGAGCTAATTATCTGTTTTCGCACGGCTTCTCGCGACAGCCCTGCCTCGGCTGAGCGGACTACACCAGTTCCCTGCCCTTGGCGTCGATGGCGTTGGCCACCGCCTCGTCGGTCGCCTCGTCGGGCAGCAGCATCTCGTTGTGTGCCTTGCCCGACGGGATCATTGGGAAGCAGTTGGCAAGCGTTGCCACGCGGCAATCGAACAGCACCGGCTTCTTCACCGCGATCATCTCCTTGATCGCATCGTCCAGCTCGTCCGGCTTCTCGCAACGGATGCCGTGGCCGCCATAGGCCTCGGCCAGCTTGACGAAGTCCGGCATCGCCTCGGTGTAGGAATGCGACAGCCGGTTACCGTGCAGCAGCTGCTGCCACTGCCGCACCATGCCCATATACTGGTTGTTGAGGATGAAGATCTTGATCGGCGCGTCATGCTGCACGGCCGCGCTCATCTCTTGCATCGTCATCTGCACGGAGGCGTCGCCGGCGATGTCGATGACCAGCGCGTCGGGATGCGCGATCTGCACGCCCAATGCCGCCGGCAGGCCATACCCCATCGTGCCCAGCCCGCCCGACGTCATCCAGCGGTTCGGCTTCTCGAAATGATAGTGCTGCGCCGCCCACATCTGGTGCTGGCCGACCTCGGTGGTGATGTAGGTGTCCATGCCCTTGGTCAGTTCGTAGAGCCGCTGGATGGCGTACTGCGGCATGATCACGTCGTTGTTCATCTTGTAGGCGAGTGAATCGCGCGCACGCCATTTGGCGATCTGCTCCCACCAAGGGTAGAGCGCCTTCTTGTCGGCCTTGGCGGTCGCCCGCCACAGCCGCACCATATCCTCCAGCACCCGGCCGACATCGCCGATGATCGGCACTTCGGTGTGAACGTTCTTGTTGATCGACGACGGATCGATGTCGATGTGGATCTTCTTCGAGTTCGGCGAGAACGCGGTCAGCCGTCCGGTGATGCGGTCGTCGAAGCGCGCACCGATGCAGATCATCACGTCGCAATCATGCATGGCCATGTTGGCTTCATAAGTGCCGTGCATGCCCAGCATGCCCATCCAGTTCTTGCCCGATGCCGGATAGGCGCCGAGACCCATCAGCGTCGAGGTGATCGGGAATCCGGTGAGATCGACCAGTTCGCGCAGCAGATGGCTTGCTTCCGCACCTGAATTAATGACGCCGCCGCCGCTATAGATGATCGGCTTCTTGGCGCTGGCCATCAATTCGACCGCCGCCTTGATCTTGTCCAGGTCGCCCTGGACCTTCGGCTGATAGCTGGTGCGCGGCGCGATCTGCGGCGACACGTAAAAGCCCCTGGCGAACTGCACGTCCTTTGGAATGTCGACCACGACCGGACCGGGACGGCCGGTGGTCGCGACATGGAAGGCCTCGTGAATGGTCGCGGCGAGTTCGTTGACGTCCTTCACCAGCCAGTTGTGCTTGGTGCAGGGGCGCGTGATGCCGACCGTGTCGCATTCCTGAAAAGCGTCGGAGCCGATCAGCGAGGTCGGCACCTGTCCGGTCAGGCAGACCAGCGGGATCGAATCCATCAGCGCGTCCTGCAGCGGCGTCACCGCATTGGTGGCGCCGGGTCCCGATGTCACCAGCATGACGCCGGCCTTGCCGGTCGAGCGCGCATAGCCTTCGGCCGCATGGCCGGCGCCCTGCTCGTGGCGCACCAGGATGTGCTCGACCTCGTCCTGTTGGAAAATCTCGTCGTAGATCGGGAGTACCGCGCCGCCCGGATAGCCGAAGACATGCTTGACGCCATTGTCCTTCAGCGCCTGCACCACCATTTCGGCGCCCGTCATTTCGGTTCTTGGCATTTCGCGCCGCTCACTCTGTCCGTTGCTCATCGGTCTGGTCCCGTACTGCCGCCATCTGGCGATTGCTGGTCGTTTAGTCGTGTTTCAGGCAATAAAAAAGGCCCCCGAGGGAGCCTGTGTGTGCGCATGGGAGGTTTTCGCCCGGCGGTTACACCGCCTTGCCCACGCGCTTTCCTACGAGAATGAGTGCCGTTTTCATGGTGGCGGACAATAGAATTGGTTTTACGCCGCTGTCAACGGCGAATCTGAGTGACATGAACCCGCAGCAAAGGGGCCGGCTCTCCTCCTTGGCACCGGCAAGCCATCACCGGAAAATCCCATGGGGTTCCCGATAAGGCATTGAAAACACGCCAAACTATTGGAGGGCGTGACGCTGCGGAGCTTTTGAAGAAATACTCCGCTCATCGTGGACAACTCAGTCCGGCCAAATCGCTCGATTGAGAAGCGATCACAATCCAAGGAGGAAAGCTGATGCTCGACAAGGCCCCTAACAAGAAACTGTCCGACCTGCTCGACCAATTCGGCGCCGCCCTGGTCGCCAATGACATCGAGAAAGCGGTCGATTGCTTTCAGGAGGACTGTTATTGGCGTGACCTCGTCACCTTCACCTGGAACATCAAGACCATGGAGGGTCGCGACCAGGTCCGCGACATGCTGAAGAGCCAGTTGTCGAAGACCAAGCCATCCCACTTCGCCATCGCCAAGGGCGAGGACGCGACCGAGAGCGGCGGGGTGATCGACGGCTGGATCAGCTTCGAGACAGAGGTGGCGCGCGGCTTCGGCCATGTCAGGCTGAAGGACGGCAAGATCTGGACGCTGCTGACCACCATGGTCGAACTGAAAGGCCACGAAGAGCCGGCGGGTTTCGCGCGACCGATGGGTGCCAAACACGGCTCGGGCAAGAACCGTGCGACATGGAAGGAAGAACGCGAAAAGGAAGCCGCTGAGCTCGGCTTCAAGACGCAGCCCTACACGGTGATCATCGGCGGCGGCCAGGGCGGCATCGCGCTCGGCGCGCGCCTGCGGCAGCTCGGCGTTCCCACGATCATCATCGAGAAGAACGAGCGGGCCGGCGACAGCTGGCGCAAGCGCTACAAGTCGCTCTGCCTGCATGACCCGGTCTGGTACGACCATCTGCCCTATATCGATTTCCCGAAGAACTGGCCGGTCTTTTCGCCCAAGGACAAGATCGGCGACTGGCTGGAAATGTACACAAAGGTGATGGAGCTGAATTACTGGTCCTCGACCGAGGCCAAGAGCGCGTCCTATGACGACAAGAAGAAGGAATGGACGGTCGTCGTCCACCGCGACGGCAAGGACATTACGCTAAGGCCGAAGCAGCTGGTGCTTGCTACGGGACAATCCGGCAAGGCCAATATGCCGAAATTCAAAGGCATGGAAAACTTCAAAGGTGATCAGCATCACTCCTCGAAGCATCCCGGTCCGGATGCCTATGCCGGCAAGAAAGCTGTTGTCATCGGCTCGAACAATTCCGCCCACGACATAGCCGCGGCACTTTGGGAAGCAGGCGCCGATGTCACCATGTTGCAACGCTCGACCACGCATATCGTCAAGTCCGACACGTTGATGGAAATCGGGCTGGGGTCCCTCTATTCGGAACAGGCGGTGCAGAGCGGCATGAACACGGCCAAGGCCGACCTCGTCTTTGCCTCCCTGCCCTACAAGATCCTGCACGAATTCCAGATTCCGGCTTACGCCGAGATGAAGAAGCGCGATGCAAAATTCTACACGGGTCTGGAGAAGGCTGGTTTCATGCTCGACTGGGGCGATGACGATTCGGGCCTGTTCATGAAGTATCTGCGACGTGGTTCGGGCTACTACATCGACGTCGGCGCTTCCGATCTGATCATCGATGGCTCGATCAAGCTGAAAAGCGGTGTCAACGTGGTCGAGATCAAGGAGCATTCGGTGCTGCTCAGTGACGGATCGGAGTTGCCCGCCGATGTCATCGTCTACGCCACCGGCTACGGCTCGATGAATGGCTGGGCGGCCGACCTGATCTCCAGGGACGTCGCCGACAAAGTCGGCAAATGCTGGGGTCTCGGTTCGAACACCACCAAGGATCCCGGTCCATGGGAGGGCGAATTGCGCAACATGTGGAAGCCGACGCAGCAGGAAGCACTGTGGTTCCATGGCGGCAATCTGCACCAGTCACGCCACTATTCGCAGTTCCTGTCGCTGCAGTTGAAGGCCAGGCAGATAGGCCTGCCGACGCCGGTCTACGGGCTGCAGCAGGTCCATCACAAGGGATAGCGCCTCGTTCATCCGCCCCTTTTGAACCCGCGCGGCGATTCCGCCGCGCGGGCTCTGTCTGTTCAGTCCTGCAGCGTCACGCACTTCGCCTTGGCCCAACGCTCGAGGATCTTGCGCTCGTCCGTCGTTGCCAGACGATTGCCGAAACCGCGCACCTGGACCGCCCGATGCTGCGGATCGAGCTCGATCGTCAGCAAGCGTTCAGTCTTGCCGAGCGCCTTGCGCCGCAGCGCCCAGATCGAGGCATTGCCGGCAATGCATTTGGTCGCATAGGACGACACGCAATGATGCATCGCCCGGCTCTCGGCAACGAGGTCCTCTTCGGTCTTCAACTGGCGGATGGAGAACCACTCGCCATGCGCCTTCGCCTCCTTGGGCGGCGGATGCCATTCCCAATCCTGCAGGCGCGAGCCGTCCCAGGCGCTGCACTGAGCGGGTGCGCCGGCGACGGGCTGAGCCCGCGCGGCGGCCCGCCGGCGCATCGCCTCGATGCGTTCGATCGCAGCAAGATCGCGATGCCAGTCCGACATCTGCCGGTGCAGCGAGGCGAGCGTGCGGCCCTTCAGGCTGTAGGCAGCATCGCGCCGGTGCTTGGCGCCGACATGGTCACAGAGATCGTCGATCTCCTCCTTCGAAGCAGGATGCTCGCAGAAGAAGCTCGCCACCTCGCGCCAGAAGGCCAACTCGCCACGCGGCGTGCGCGCGATCTTCGTGCGTGCAAGTCGTGCAGCCAGCCCCCAATCCTCGGTGTAGGACCGGACGATCGCGAACCAGAACGCCTCGTCGAAGGTGAAATCGCCAGACACGTTCAGGAAGCAATGCACCTCCTTTCGCGACAGCCACGCATTGGCGCCCGCCTTGTAGAGCGAGCCGCCACCTGCAGCCGTGACGTACCAGGCCACGCGAAGTGCGATCTCCTGGCCATCGAGCCCCGACCTATCCAGCCAGATGGCCTCGAGCGCGGCCGAAACCGGATAACGCGCAAAGAGATAGCGGGCGGCAGCCAGCCGCAGCCGCGCCGGGTCGCGCGTCTTCAGCTTTGGACGCCACAACGCGCCGTCGCGGATCGCCACGCCTGCATAGCCGCGGCGTACCTCGTCGAGCGCCCGCTCGAAATCGGGAGCGGGGCGCGGCATGGCGGAAACCCGCCTCAGCGATGCTTGATATGCTTCAATGCGTTGGCGCTCGGCGTCCTGCCTGCGCTGGATCATGGACTTTGCCATGGCCGTTCTTCCTGATTGGAACCCTGTCAGCCGCACGCAATTCCAGCGTCGGCACGGAATGTGTCGATCTGGGTTGGCGTGACATGGACAGGTCTCCGTTCAGGATGACGGGTTGGGAATGGCGCGGTCTCTAGGCTCACAAGAAACTTGGCACAAGTGCCATTCCTTCAATGTTTACAATGGCCTGCCGGAGTGTTGCAAAGCTGCATCTTTGATTTTCAGGCAGCCGCGATCGTTGGCCGGGAGCTAGGCTTCCCACCGTTTTAAGGACAATGCGGCTTAACGCCGTCCCGGGTTACGCAGCTCGTGTAGACGACAACTGCCACCGCACATCGCAGCACGGCGGTCCTCAGAGTGCCAGGATATTGGAACCGCTGTGGCGCGGTCAGCCCGTTCGTCCGCCGCGGAGGCGCAAAATGCGTGAACAAGATCTCATCGTCGCCTCCATCAAAAGCGTGGTCGATACGGTGCGGCCAATGAAAATGCGGGCCGCATGGTGGGCGCGGCTAATACATCGGAACAAGCGCAGCGGCAAGACGGCGAGCCTCCTCGACCTCGACGGAGTTGCGTCAGGCGCGATCGCGAAAGTCGCGAACGACCCGCTGCAGCAACGGCACGTAGTCGCGGAATGTCCGCGTCTTCATGTTGGCGACCTTGCCGCTCTCGTCCCAGATACGGACCCGGACCGCCTCTTCATGGAAGGGATTCTTGCGGAACTCGGCCACCTCGTCCACGCTCATCGGCCCGCCCTGCAGCGACAGCGTATGCACCGAAGCCTGCGAAAGCTTGCCGAAATAGCTCGGGTCGGTGGCGCAGAGATAGCGCTTGGCCGAGACATGCAGCCTGACGCATTCGACGATGACAGGCGGAAAGAACGGCGCCAGTACCTCACCGCCGGCTTCGTCGTGATGCTTGTCCTCGACATCCTCCGGCGAATAGGTGCCGAACTCGCTGGTGTAGTGGCCGATGTCGTGCAGCAGGGCCGCCGCCACCAGCTCGTCCGGCGCGCCGTCCTGCTCGGCGAACCATGCGCCCTGCAGCATGTGCTCCGACATGGTGACGGGCTCACCGAGATAGGATTCCGCACCCCGGCGTTCAAAGATGTCGGCGATGAACTCGACGATGTTGTCCGCGTTCAGGTCCTGGCCGGTCATTCCGCCGCCTCCTTGAACCCGCGTTCGATCGCCGCGAGCGTCGACAGCAGGCCGTCCTTGTCGGCGTAGCAACCCTGCAGCCAGCGCTTGCCGGTGCCGGAAAACGCCTTGCGGGCATGCATGACGCGCGTGTTGTCGACGATGAACGCCTGGCCCGCTTCGAGCTTGAAGGTCACTTCGAAGGATGGATCCTCGATCAGCTCGGCAAACCGGCGATAGGCGGCATAGTATGCCTCCATGTCGGCGAACGGCACGTCGACCGTCGGCGCCAGCGAACGATTGTTGAAGCGGATGCAGATCAGCTCGCCGTCGGGCCCGAGCTCGATCATCGGCCGCTTCGCCTGCAGCCGCACGCCGGCCGAGCCGGCATATTCGAACCGCGCCGGGCATGAACTCAACAGCCGAAAGCCTTCGGGGTTCTCAGCCTGCAAGGCGGCCGCGACGGCAAACCCGTCGACGACGCTGGACTCGCCACCCTCCACCGTATTTTCGATGCAGGACAGGATCTGCAGCGTCGGCACCGGATCGCGATAGGGATTATCGGTGTGCGCCTGGAGGCCGAGATTGGTGTAGGCGAGATTGCTGGGATTGACCTCGGCGCGCACTTCGAACCAGCGGCCGTAATTGGTTTCCCTGATATAGCCGAACAGATCTGACACTTTGCAGAGCGCCCCGGATTCGGCCGGCAGGTCGTCCATCACCGCAAAGCCATAGGCTTTCACCGCCGACAGCCATTGCCTCAAGACGTTGCGGTCGCGGCTGGCAGCAGGGTAGCCGGCACGCGGCACGGAATTCTGCATCGTCGCCTTGGTCCAGCGCACGGTGTGCTCGCCTGTCCAGCCGGCCTGGCGGGCCGCGTCGCGATCATAGGCATTGGCGCTCAGCCATATCGAGGGAAAGCTCACCGTCTTTCCTTCCGGCACGAAGCTGACCTCGAGGGCGTCGCCCTTGATCGATGCCGCGCCGATCTTCGTCTCGGCTGGAATGTCGAGGATGGTGATGAGCCGCTGGCCGTTGCCGGCGCTGCGCGTCTTGTCGTCCAGCGCATTGTCGCGCAGCCAGATGGCGTGAAAGCGGGTGCGCGTCCCGTCCTTCCAGCCAAGTTCGATGGTTCCGCCTTCGTCGCCGACCAGCGCGTGGGTGAGCATGGAGATCCATTCCTGTCCGCTACGCCTGCGGTCCGATCCGCAGGTTTCGATTGCATGTTGACCGCGCGAAAGGCATAACTCAAATTATCCTTTTTTGGCCAATGACCCCAAAGAACTAATGGCTCGAACAATCCCGCCCTTGCCTCCGCTTGACTGGCTGCGCAGTTTCGAGGCCGCGGCACGGCTGTCGAATTTCACCGCCGCGGCAACCGAGCTTGGCCTGACCCAGGCGGCGGTCAGCCAGCATATCCGGCTTCTTGAAGAACGGCTGAAGACGCGTCTGTTCTCAAGGCTGGCACGTGGCGTCGCGCTGGCGCCGGAAGGCGCGGCTTACCTGCCCCACATCCAGTCGGCTTTCGCCACCATCGGCAGCAGCACGGCTGAACTGTTTGAGCCGCGTGCCGTCCAGACCGTGACCGTTCGAGCGCCGATCTCCTTTGCCCTGCTGATGCTCGTCCCGGCATTGCCCGATCTGGCCACGGCATTGCCGCGCATCCAGCTCGATCTGGTGACGATCCACCGACCGACCGACTACGACCTGCCGGGATCAACGCTCGACATCCGTTTCGGCAACGGATCCTTCCCCGGACGTGACGCCGACAGGCTGACCGCCGAGCGGCTCGTGCCGGTGGCTGCCCCGGCCCTGGCCGGCGACGCCGACTGGACCTCCCTGCCGCTGCTTCTGGTCGCCGGCGCACGCGAGATGTGGGCGGAATGGTTCGTGGCCGCAGGGTTGGCCGGCCACCCCCGGCGATCGCATCGCTTCGACAGTTTCGTTGCAGCCATGGAGGCGGCCAGGGCGGGGGCCGGCGTGCTGCTGGGCTCGCGGCCGCTGGTCGATGCCGCGCTCGACAGCAGGACCCTGGTCAGGCTTTCCGACTTCGAACTCTCCAGCACCTCGGGGCATTTCCTGACCAAGGCGTCGACCGCGCGCCTGACCAGCGCCGAACAGGATTTCCATCGGTGGCTGCTGTTGCGCCTCTCCGGCTACGGTCCGACGTGACTGGTTACGAGATTGGCCCGATACGCTTCCAGTAAAGGAGCGTACCGGTCAGCCCGCCATGCGGCTTCAAGGCATACTCCGGTATCTCGCCGGCCAGCGTGAAACCGAGCTTCTCGTAGAGGCCTGAAGCACCCTCCTCCGTCGCCGTATCGAGAACCAGCAGCGTGCGCCCCTTTTCCACGGCCAGGCTCTCGGCGGCTCGCATCAGGCGCGATCCCACGCCCCTGCCCCGGTAATCGAAACGGGTCATCAGCTTGGCGATCTCGGCCCGGTGGGGCTGGTTGGGCGGGCAGTCAAGCAACAGGGTGACAGTACCGACCAGGACCTCGCCGTCCCAGGCACCAAGCACCGCCCTTTCCCCTCTTGCCGCTGCTGCCAGGGATTTCTGCCAGAATGCGCTAGCCGCTTCCGGTGCCAGCGGATGCATGAAACTGACCGATCCACCGGCTGCTACCGTTGCGACCAGCAATTCGGCCAGCATCTCCTGCGTCGCCGCAGCTGGGGTCAGTGTTCCGATCTCGATCGAGTTCATGCGCGTGATGTCCTGTGATTGCGATGGGGCGGCAGATGCGGGCACATTGCCGTCAGTCCAGGTGGCGCACACGGCGGCGATGCCCCAGATGCTCGACCTTGTCCATGCGCAGCAGCATAACCTCCCGGCTTAGCGCTTTCCAAACCTGCCAGAAGTCTACATGCTAAGGCGAATTTAGATTGCTGGTATAGCCTGTGAAAAGCTTCGCTAGAATACGGTCATCGTTTTGGCGACATGGAGAGTTGGCTGTGCGCAAATTGGGGATCACACCATTGACACTCACCATCTGCAGTGAACAGGGTTGTCTCCGCTGAGACGGTCGGTTTGACATTTTCGCAAAAGATATCAGGTAAGCACCCCTATGTTTCGATTTGGCGTAAAAAATCTTCGTCGACTTAGAAATGTTAAGCCAGTAGAATTGAGACCGATCACAATACTTGTTGGAAGAAATAGTAGCGGCAAGAGTACATTTCTTAGAACTTTTCCTCTTCTTCGGCAATCATTGATGACAAGGACAAGTTCTCCCATACTTTGGTACGGAGATTTTGTAGATTTTGGCTCTTTCGAAGGAGTTGTCTCGGACAATGATATGTCCGATAAAATAAGTTTTGTTTTTGGTCTAGACGAGATACGACTATCTAATAATTATCTTTCGCAATATGCATATCACGGATGGGAATATGATCGAAAAATTGGTCCAATTGAAGTAGAATTCTTTATAAGCGCAAAAGAGAACAAGACTCGCCTAGACTCTTTTATCATATCGATGGGTCACGGTGAAGTTGTTTTCGAGGTTGGCATCGACGACGCTGGTGTAATGTCTACATTGAATCTTAATGGAAAAACCATATACGATCTTTTCGAAAATTATCGAGTAGCATTTCCTGTAGGAAGTATATTCCCGGAGCCGTCCATCAGACTTAAGGAACAATCGGACATTTCCCCTCGCCTATTTGTAAGAAATACTTCATCTCTAGTTCAACCAATGGCTGATCTCATTCGGAATCATGTAGATAAGAGAACAAGACAGGAGGTACTTGAGCGGTTTTCGATTGAATTTCTTTCAATGCCCGAGTTCTCTGATTTGGAGATTGAGCGCCTGCAGGGCAGAACCACAAATAGGTCTTTTGGCAAGCTGTTGGCGGATCTCAGAGGAAAGAATGTAAAAGACCTAAAGTCCGCGGCGCATCGAATTTTTGTCGCGAACCAATTTCTGCCTATGGCCTCTGCTACTTTCGAGAAACTTCGCCTGATACTATCGGGCACCCTCTACATAGGCCCTGCGAGAGCTCGGAGCGAAAGGTACTACCGGTATCAAGAGTTGGCCGTTTCAGAGATCGACTCCGACGGTAAAAACTTTCCTATGTTTCTAAACTCACTTTCCGACAGACAGCTTCAAAGCTTCTCCCGTTGGGTTCAAAGCAGATTCGGATACGGAGTTGAGCTGCTTCGCCTCCAGGGGCACATCAGCATCAATTTATCGGTGGACGGAAATGTTACAAATATTGTCGACAATGGATATGGAATTTCCCAGGTATTGCCTGTATTGGGGCAGATCTGGTGGGCATCCAACAGACCGCGAAATGCGCAGCCGATATCGTTTCGTGACGGGTTTCCTCAATCATCAATACTAGTTATCGAGCAACCGGAGCTTCATCTTCACCCTGCACATCAGGCGTTGCTCGCTGATGCCTTGGTCGGAGAGCAAAAAAAATCGCAAGACAAACAAAAAATAGCTCCGTCAATTCAATTTGTGGTCGAGACGCACAGTGAGGCAATGGTTAACCGACTTGGCGAGCTTATAAGCGAGAGAAAAATATCCCAATCTGATGTACAGATACTTATATTCGATCCAGATATTGACGATTATCGATGCACTGTCGTTAGAATCGCTGAATTTTCCGAGGACGGAACGCTGAAGAACTGGCCATATGGATTTTTTCAGCCTGGTCTTCATTCATGATATTTGAAATCGACGCGACCCAGGCTCAACTCCACGCCTTTGATCCGATATTGTTGTCCCGCTTACTCACGGAGGTTCTTAGAGCCCACCGGCTCGGCCATCACTTAGTTATCATGCCTCGACAAACGTCTTTATGGTTTTTGGCAAACGTTCAGCTTGGACTGATGGAGCGAGCTACAGTCGAACGCCTTGTGGGAGAATTCACACAGACCGGGTCTCTTAGGGATCTGGCCTTGGAACGGCTGCGCATCGTCGGCGATCATGTCGGCCCTCCAGTGTCTATCGGAAACGCCGTGCACATGAGCTTTGAAGAGGCATCAAATTTGAGCCTTTCCGATAAGTCTATCCTCTTGGTGGAGGACACCGCATCGGACGGGCGTTTATACGTAGCTATCTTTGACCAACTCAAGCGCCGCGTAGGCACAAATTCTATTTCAATGGATGTCCATCATGGCGGCGGGGAACGAATAATCGAAGTCCTTGCTCAGAGAATCGGAGAACGGCGTATCGTTTGCATGTTAGCTGACTCGGATCGCAACGCCCCTTCCTCGCCAGAGCCCGCGAAGATCAGCGACGCGCGAAAGCTCGCTGAAGACGCCGGCTGGCCCTTAGTTGAGGCCGTCGCTCTGCCTTGCCGCGAAATCGAAAACCTGATTCCTCTATCAATAGTAAGAGATTTACAAAGCGCTAAAGAGCGAGGTGCGGAGATAAAGGTCTTTACTGTCATTGAAGACGCTGAGGCTAAATTGGCAACGACTGCGAAAGAACGTTTCTGGCTTTTTGTAGATTTGAAATCTGGGCTGTCCGACGAACAGATGGAGAAACTCAGCGATGATGAGCGTACTTGGGTGGTATCCCGACTTGCCATGGCTGGCTCCGCAAGATCGTACCGCGGATTTGGCAACACCATTGTAAGTCAAGTCCTTGCTAGCAATGCAGCTATGGCGGCTCTGAGTGCGCAAATTCGCCGAGAGGATTGGTGGGCGCGCTTTGAGGTGACATTTGCCCGCGTACTGTGGTTCTTGATGGCATCACGAAGGCAATTCCTCTGAGAGGAGCATCGATAGCCTTTCGCCGGGCGAACGGCGGTAATCTGGTCGTGCTTTGGTCCGGTCGCGGTTAGGGGACGAATGACGTGCTTCGGCTCGTTGAGACATGCGAATTGGTTGCGACACCATGCAATACCGCTGGCAAAAGGAATGCTCACGTCGGTTCGCAAGCGCAGGTGGACAAGAGGCAAAGCCATCGACAATTTGCACCGGCTCCTTAATCGTCTCTACACCATCCAACCTCATCCAGCCTTAACCCCGTTCCTGTAGGGTCGATGCTCCAGGGGAAATGGGGATTGGCCTGTCCATGTATGTCGAACGCGAAGCCTCCGTTGGAGAACCGACATCGCAGGAGCGTCGCAACGCGGAGCAGAACGACAGGCGCATTCTGGGCAACGTCGTGCAATGCGACGGCGCGCGCGCCACCATCGGCGCCTTTGCGGACGATATTGACGGCGCGGTGACCGGCCTGTGGACAGTCGGCAAGATGATTTCCATCAATCTGGGATCCACGCGAACCGTCGGCCTGGTCTACGGGATCGGCAAGTCGGACCGCGCCTGGAGCAATGAAGGTCAAAACCCGATCGAGGTCAGCATCGAGCTGATCGGCGAAGTCCGCGACGGAGCAGAACCGGGCGCCAAGCCGATCTTCGATCGCGGCATCACCACCTATCCGCATATCGGCGCCATCGCCCATCGCATCCGCACCCGTGACCTGCAGGCAGTCTATGATCTGGCCGGGCGCCATTCGATCACCATCGGCACACTCTCGCAGGACGAGACGATCGCCGCCAACATCGCCATCGACGATACGTTGGCGCGTCACTTCGCCGTGGTCGGCACCACCGGTGTCGGCAAATCCACCGCCGTCTCGTTGCTGCTGCGCAAGTCGATCGCGGCGCGGCCGGACCTGCGCATCCTGATCCTCGATCCGCACAACGAGTTCGCCGCGTCGCTGCCCGAATATTGCGTCAGGGTCGATTCCAAGACGCTCGACCTTCCGTTCTGGATGTTCAGGCTGGAGGAGTTCGCCGAGGTGCTGTTCCGCGGCCGCGAGACGGTGCCGGAAGAGATCGACGCCTTGCGCGACCTCATCCCCGCCGCCAAGAACCTTTACCGCAACCCGAATTCGGGCAGCTACATCAGGCGCGGCAGCGATGCGCTGACCGCCGATACGCCGGTGCCTTACCGCATCGCCGACCTTATCAAGCAGATCGACGAGCGTATGGGCATGCTCGAAAGCAAGACCGACCGCCCGACGCTGAAATCCCTGAAGACGCGCGTCGAATCGGCGGCTGCCGACCCACGCTACCGCTTCATGTTCAACTCGCGCCTGATCGAGGACACCATCCACGAAACGATCGGCAACCTCTTCCGCGTGCCGCATCATGGCCGCCCGGTAACCTGCTTCGAGATGGCCGGCATGCCGTCCGAAGTGGTCAATTCCGTCTGTTCGGTGCTGGCGCGCCTGGCCTTCGACCTCGCTTTGTGGAGCGAGGGCAAGCTGCAGCTTCTGCTTTTGTGCGAAGAAGCGCACCGCTATATGCCGGCCGATCCGCGTCTCGGCTTTGCGCCGACAAGGCACGCGCTGTCGCGCATCGCCAAGGAAGGCCGCAAATATGGCTGCTATCTCGGCGTCGTCACCCAGCGACCGGGCGAGCTCGACCCGACGATCCTGTCGCAATGTTCGACCTTCTTCGCCATGCGACTAGCCAACGAGCAGGACCAGGCGATCATCCGCTCGGCGATTGCCGACTCCTCGGCCTCGACGCTGGCTTTCCTGTCGTCCATGGGCCAGCGCGAGGCAATTGCCTTTGGCGAAGGCGTGGCGACGACGATGCGGCTTAAGTTCGAAAAACTATCCTCGGAATTGATCCCCGGCACCAACAAACGCGAAGAGGCCGAGTCGAAAGCCGGCGAGGATGTCGACCTGGTGGCGATCGTCGAGCGGCTGCGCAACGTGCCGAAATCAACGCAGCAGGCGATGGCCTTCGCCGAAGTCGTCGATTCAAGCCGCCAGGCCGGCGATCCCGACTACCGCAAGCCGCCGGCCACCAGCCGGGTGCAATCGGATGACGATTTCGACATGCGCTACGGTCTCAAGCCCGCGACCTTCGGCCTGCGCCCACAAAACGACTGAGCGGTGCGCGCTACGTCTCTCTGCTGACAGTCCAAGAAGCCGCACATCTAGGCGCCCTGCGTCGTTGGCATGCCTTGGGTAAATCCCGAAAGGGAATTCATCAGGCCGAGTTGAATGGCGTGGCTTTCGAGAAGCCGGAGCGGAGCGGACATTTAGTCCGTGAGCACCGGAAGTCTAGAAAGCCGCGTCAGACGACCGGCCTCATGAATTCCCTTTCGGGATTTTAGGCGCAGACGCGGTTGCGGCCTTGCCTCTTCGCCTCGTAGAGCTGGCGGTCGGCGCGGCGATAGAACTCCTCCGCCGTTTCCTTGCGGTCCCAGACAGCCAGACCGACGCTGGTGGTGATCCTGAGCCGAACATTGCCGGAGAGCACCGACATATTGGCGACCGCCTTGCGGATGCGCTCGGCAAACTTGCCCAGCAGTTCGGAGTCCATGTTGGGCGTGACCACGGCGAACTCCTCGCCGCCCAGCCGCGCCACCACGTCGTGATAGCGTGTCATGTCCTTGAGGCAGCTCGCGACGGCCTTGAGCACCTCGTCGCCGACATCATGGCCATGGGTGTCGTTGACCTGCTTGAAATGGTCGAGGTCGAGGATCATCAGCCCGACGGGCTTTTCGATGCGCCGGAACTCCTCGAGATATTCCTTCAGCGCGTCATCGAAATAGCGCCGGTTCTGCATGCCGGTCAGGCCGTCGGTCAGCGCGGCATGCTCGAGTGTCTCAGAGCGGGCGCTGAGCGATACCGTCATGGCGCGCAGCTTGCCTTCCTCCGTCGCCTGTTTGCGGATCAGCGGATAGATGAAGAAAATGCCGAAGAACAGCGCAGTGGCCAAAAGCACCCCGGTCGCGAACAACAGCTTGTTGAGATAGATGACCTTGTCCATGCCCGAAGCCGTATGCAGCTCGGTGGCGAAGGATTGCAGCAGTCCATAGGCATGCAGCGTCACCAGGCCGGCGGCCAGGATCACGAAGATAAAGACGAAAAATGCTGATTCCGCCTTATGGAAACGCATCTGCTCCCCAATGGAAAAGTGCCCACTGACCTTATGGCATGGGCGGGCTTACGGAGGGTTAATTTGGACAACCGCAACGGGAACCTTACCTTGCAGATAAACTTTTCAGGTTGCAATGGAAACAGGCGATCAAATCGTGGTTTCCAGATCGTCACCGGGCCGCAATTTTTGCCATTCCGAGCCCAATTGGTGCCTGAACCAGGTCGTTTGCCGCTTGGCATATTGCCTGGTTGCAATCTTGGCGCGCTCGATCGCCTCGGGAAAGCCAATCTCTCCAGCCATCGCGGCCTGCAGTTCGCGAACACCGATCGCTTTCATCGCCGGCAATTCGGGGTCGAGGCCGAGCGCCGATAGCCGCTTGACCTCGTCCAGTGCCCCCTTGTCCAGCATCTGGTCGAAGCGCTTTTCGATGCGGTCGACCAGCGCCGCCCGGTCCGGCTCGATGACCAAGAAACGCGCGCTCTGCCTGTCGATGAGCGGCCGGCCGCGTTCCGCCTGCCATTCCCGGATCGAACGGCCCGACGCATCGAGCACCTCCAGTGCCCGCACGATGCGCTGGCTGTCGGTCGGCTTCAGCATCATGGCAGCCGCAGAATCCTGGCGCAGCAGCACGCTGTGCAGCTTGACGGCGCCCTGCTCCTTCAACTCATAGCGCCAGCGGTCACGAATTCGCTGCGGAATGTCGGGCATTTCCGAAATGCCCTCGGCGAGCGCACGGAAGTAGAGCCCGGTACCACCGACAAAAATAACTGGCTGTCCGGAGAGCGTACCGTCGTCGATCAGCTTCATCACGTCGCGCAGCCAGGCGCCGGTGGAATAGGCTGTAGCTGGGTGGACATGGCCATAGAGAAAATGCGGCGCGCGGGCGAGGTCGGTGACCCCCGGCCGGGCCGTCAGCACGTCGAGCACCGAATAGCCCTGCATGGAATCGGTGTTGACGATGACGGCGCCCTTGCGCCCGGCCAGATCGAGCGCAAGGGCCGACTTGCCGCTGGCGGTCGGCCCGGCTATCAGGATCGCGTCCTTCACGCGGCCTTTGCCCGCCTGTCCGCCGGAATCGTCCATGCCGCTCATCGCCACGCTTGTTTCCCGTCCCGCCGATCGCGTATTGTCGCAGTCGCTTGCGAATATGGCGTCACGGTCGGTCGGCGCAAGCGCTGTTGTCTGGCTTGCCGACGGGATTGCCTGCGATCTTGCCTTGCCGAAAGAGGCTAACGCCGGCGATATAAGTGCCGCCCTGCGTGCAGCACTCGCCACCGAACCGGTCGACGTGATCGTCCAGCCGGCGGAAACGCGCCGCAAGAAGATCCTCATCGCCGACATGGATTCGACCATGATCGACCAGGAATGCATCGACGAACTGGCCGACGAGATCGGCGTCAAGGATCATGTCGCCGCCATCACCGCGCGATCGATGAATGGAGAGATCGCGTTTGAACCGGCCTTGCGCGAGCGGGTGGCGTTGTTGAAGGGCCTCGACGCCGCCGTGGTCGACCGCATCGTCGCCAATCGCCTGACTCTGGCCTCGGGCGGCGGCGCGCTGGTGCGAACCATGCGGGCCCATGGCGCCTGGACGGCGCTGGTGTCCGGCGGGTTCGAGGTCTTCACGACGCGCATCGCGGCCATGCTTGGCTTCCAGGAGAACCGCGCCAATCGCCTGCTCGAACAGGACGGCCGCTTCACCGGGCTGGTTGGCGAACCGATACTCGGCCGCGCCGCCAAGGCCGATGCGCTGATCGAGATTTCCACACGCCTCGGCCTGACGCCGACTGACGCCATTGCTGTCGGCGACGGCGCCAATGATCTCGACATGATCCGGCTGGCTGGCACCGGTGTCGCCCTCCATGCCAAGCCGACGGTGGCGGCACAGGCAACGGTTCGCATCGACCATGGCGACCTGACAGCATTGCTCTATGTGCAGGGCTACAGACAGGAAGAGTTTGTGCAATGAAACCAATGCGTACCGAGCGCCTGATCCTGCGCAACTGGGAAGATCGCGATCGCGAACTGTTCCACCGGATCAATTCCGACGAACTGGTCATGGAATTCTTTCCGTTCCGCCGCACCCGCGCGGAGGCGGACGCTAAGATGGACGAGGTCCGCGCCTGGGTTGATGAGGACGGCTATGGCTTCGCCGCGACCGAGATTGCGGCCACGGGCGAGTGCATCGGCTTTGTCGGGATAACCGGGACGGAAGACATCGACGTCCTGCCCGCCGGCACGATCGAGATAGGCTGGCGTCTCGCTCCGGAATTCTGGGGCAAGGGCTACGTCACCGAGGCGGCCGAGGCCTGGCTCGCCCACGGTTTCGAAACGCTCGACCTGGACGAAATCGTGTCTTTCGCGGTTTACGAAAACCATCGCTCCACCGCCGTCATGAAACGCCTCGGCATGAGGGTCGACCCGGCTGGCGACTTCGACCATCCGGACGTCCCTGACAGCCACCCGGCGCTCAAGCGGCATGTCCTCTACAGATTGTCGCGCGAGGACTGGCAGGCAAGAAAAAAGGCGGCCCAATAGCCGCCTTTTTTCGTCTCAAAATCAGGGCACTACAAGCCTTTCCGGACTTCAGTCCATCCGGATCGTCACGAACCTGAGCTCGCCGGTCTTCGACGCCAGCATCAGCAGCGCGTTCTTGCGCCCTTGCTCCTTCAAGGCGCCAATCCGGTCCATGACATCCTTGGGCGTGGCGACCGATTCCTGTGCGATCTCGGTGATCACCTCGCCCGGCTGGATGCCGCGTTCGGCGGCAGCCGAATCCTTGGTGACATCGGTGATGACGACGCCGGAGACATCGGCGGCAATGCTGAACTTCTTGCGCGTTTCGTCGTTCAGTTCGCCGACGGTCATGCCAAGCACCGAAGCCGTCGAGACGGCCGGAGCCTTGTCGCCCTTGTTCTGGTCGGTGTTGCTGCCGTCCTCGCCGCTGGCCAGCTTTTCGCCATCTTCGAGCCGGCCGAGCGTCACCTTCACGGTCTGCTCGACGCCCTTGCGCACGATCAGCACGTCGACCGCCTTGCCGACCGGGCTCTCGGCGACCACGCGCGGCAGGTCGCGCATTTCATGGATGTCCTTGCCGTCGAATTTGAGGATGACATCGCCGGCCTGAATGGTGCCGTTGTCGACCGGGCCGCCCTTGATGACGCCGGCGACCAGCGCGCCCTTGGCAGTCGCCATGCCGAGGCTTTCGGCAATGTCGTCGGTCACCGGCTGGATGCGCACGCCGAGCCAGCCGCGCCGGGTCTCGCCGAACTGGCGCAACTGGTCAACGACGCCGGAGGCGAGTTGCGAGGGGATGGAGAAGCCGATGCCGATCGAACCGCCCGACGGCGAAATGATCGCGGTGTTGATGCCAATGACCTCGCCGGCGCTGTTGAACAGCGGACCGCCGGAATTGCCGCGGTTGATCGCGGCGTCGGTCTGGATGAAATCGTCATAGGGGCCGGAATTGATGTCGCGGTTGCGGGCCGAAACGATGCCGACCGTCACCGTGCCACCGAGGCCGAACGGATTGCCGATCGCCATGACCCAGTCGCCGACGCGCATCTTCGTGGAATCGCCGAACTTCACCGCCGTCAGCTTGTGGCCCTTCGGGTCGACCTTCAGCACCGCGACATCGGTCTTGGTGTCGGTGCCGACCAGCGTCGCCTTCAAGGTGATGCCGTCCGAGAAATTGACCTCGATGTCGTCGGCATCGGCGATCACGTGGTTGTTGGTGACGACGATGCCTTGCTCCGCGTCGATGACGAAGCCGGAACCCAGCGACTGCACTTTCTGCCCGCCATTGTCCTTGTCGCCGCCACGGTTCTTGAAGAAATCGTCGAAGAAATCCTGGAAAGGCGAACCCTCGGGCAACTGCGGCATCGGCACAGCGCCCGGACCTTCCGTACCCTTCACAGTCTGAGAGGTCGAGATGTTGACCACCGCGCCGAGCAGGCCTTGCGCCAGGTCGGCGACCGAAGCAGGGCCGTCGGCGGCCAATGTCGGCGTCACGAAGGACGGGGCAGCGACGGCGCTGACAAGAAGGGCTGCCGCACCGGCGATGAGCGTCCGCCGTGCCGCGCGCAAAAGGGTATTGGATGTCATCGAGAAGCCTCCCGGTATTCTTGAAAAGAAAAGCGCTTCGACGAAAACGCCGCGTCGCGCCATGTTGGCAAAAAATACGGCACGTTTGCGGCTATGACTATCGGCAGAGGATAAATCATCCGTTATCCCGGGATCGAAGCTCGTATCCCGGGATCGAACTTCGTATCCCCCGGGATCGAAGCTCGCCACGCTTACCCGCTTCGCACCAGCCAGACGATGCCGACACCGATGGCAATCGCCGCCAGCCCGGCGATCCGCAACGCATTCTCGGGCAGCGACAACACTTCAGTGGCGAGCTTCCTGGCAAGGCCTGGAAAGCCGCCATAGACCAGACCTTCTATCACAAGGACAAGGCCCATGGCGGCGAGAAAGTCCTGCACCTGCCGCTACGGGCTGGTGCTGGGCTGTGCCGCCGGCGCGGCAGGTGCCGTCGCCGGCGCGGCGGGTGCCGGTGAAACCGGCTTCGCCGGCGCCTCCTTGCCATCAGGATCGCGGAAGAACCGGAAGAACTCCGAGTTAGGCGACAGCACCATGGTCGTCCCGGTGTTGTCCAGCGCCGTGCCATAGGCGTTCATCGACCGATAGAAATCGAAGAAGGCCGGGTCGCGCTTATACGCTTCCGCGAAGGTGGCGCTGCGCTGGGCTTCACCCTCGCCTCGCAGGATTTCCGACTCTTTGCGCGCTTCGGCAACGATCTCGACCACTTCGCGATCGGCGCGAGCCGTGATGCGCTGTGCCGCTTCGTTGCCGCGTGCCCTCAGCCGCGCAGCCTCTGCCAGGCGTTCGGCCTTCATGCGGTCGTAAGTCTGTTGCGAGACTTCCGCGGTGAGATCGGTACGGCGGATGCGCACATCCTCGATCTGCAGGCCGAGCGACGTGGCGTCGGGCCGGAGCTGATCGCGGACTTCGCGCATCATTACGGCGCGCTGTTCGGAGAGCGCGGCCTCGAAATCGCGCAGACCGTAGACACGGCGCAAGGCAGCGTCGAGACGCGTCCTGAGCCGGGCTTCGGCCAGTTCGATCTGACCGGACACGGCGGCACGGAAGACGCGCGGGTCCGAGATGCGATAGGCGATGAAGGCATCGACCTCATAGAACTTGCCGCCCGACACCTGGACGCGGATGTTGTCGAGGTCGAAGCGCAGCACACGGTTCTCGATCAGCTGCACCGTATCGGCGTCGAAGAACGAGAACGGCGCCTTGAAGTAGATGCCGGGTTCGCTCTTGACGTCGACGATCTCGCCGAACCTGAGCACCAGCGCCTGCTGGCGCGCATTGACCACGAACACCGACGAGTAGAGCAGGAACAGGATGATCGCCACGGCGACGACGATGATGGGGAGACGATTGGCCATTACTGGTTACCTCCCGTAACGGCAGCAGGGGCGGCCGGTGCCGGCGCCTTCGGCTGCAATGCCGGCAGCGGCAGATAGGGAACGACCCCTTGCCCGTTGCCCTGCTCGACGATCACCTTGTTCGAATCCTTCAGAACTCTCTCCATGGTTTCCAGATAGAGGCGCTTGCGTGTCACATCCGGCGCCTTGGCATATTCGTCATAGACGGAGATGAAGCGCTGCGCCTCACCTTCGGCTTCCTGCACGACCCGGTTCTTGTAGGCGGCCGCGTCTTCGCGAACCTGTGCGGCCTCGCCGCGCGCCTGGCCGAGCTTCTGGTTGGAGTACTGGTTGGCCTGCTCGACGAACTTGTCCTCGTCCTGCTCGGCACGCTGCACCTCGTCGAACGCATCGGCCACCTCGCGTGGCGGTGCTGCATCCTCGATCGAGACGGCATTGACGTTGAGGCCGGCCTTGTAGCCATCCAGAGTGGTCTGGATGATCTCGCGAACCGAGGCGGCGATGCCCTGGCGGTCATCGCGGAAGATGTCCTGCGCCGGCCGGCGGCCGACGGCTTCGCGCATGGCGCTTTCGGCAACCTGCCGCAGCATGCCGTCGGGATCGGAGACGTCGAACAGATAGGCTCGGGGGTCGGAGACCTGATAGGCTACGGAGAACTGGACGTTGACGATGTTCTGGTCGCCCGAAAGCATCAAGCCGTTGCCGCTGGTGTTGCCGCCGCCAATATCGACGAGCTGTTCGGAAATCTTGGCCGTCTCGACGGTTTCGAGCGGCCACCAATGGAAATGCAGGCCGGGCTGCGACAGTTCGGCCTTCGGCTTGCCGAAGCGCAGTTCAACCGCGACCTCATCGGGCTGCACGGTGTAAACCGCCTGGAACGCCCACAGCACCACAAGTGCGGCCGCGATCAGCGCGAAAATAGCCGGGCTTGCGCCACCGCCACCCGGCAGTGCGCGCCGTAGCCTGTCCTGGCCGCGGCGGATGATGTCTTCGAGATCGGGAGGCGAGCCCTGCGGGCCGCTCGGTCCCTTTGGTCCCTGCCCCCAGGGTCCCTGATTGTTGCCGCCGCCGCCCCATGGGCCGCCGCCGCCGCTTTTATCGTTCCAGGGCATGAATGTCCTTTCGCATGGAATTCCCTCAAGCGCCGGTATTATGGCGCGAAATCCAGTATCGTTCTTCTATAGGGACGCCACGAGACGCTTTCAACGCGATGCGTTGCCGACTTCGTCCGATTTGGCCCGGTCGCGACCCTTTGTCGTCTTTCAATGCACGTCGCGGCGTCGCTCGTAAACCGAATAGCGCGTCGCGTGGCTGTCCTTTTCCCCCGCCGGAATCTCCTGTGAGCTGACCATACGCCAGGAATTGGGATCGATCGGCGGGAAATGCGCATCGCCGTCGACCGCTGCCAGCACATGGGTGACGTGCAGCCGGTCGGCCAGCGGCAGCGCCTGGGCGTAGATTTCGCCGCCGCCGATGACGCAGACCTCGTCCACACCGACCATGCAGCGCCCGCGCACCCTCGCCAGTTGGATCGCGGCTTCGAGTGAATGCGCCACCTCGATACCCTCGGCGCGCCAGGCCTTGTCGCGGGTGACCACGATGTTCAGTCTGCCCGGCAGTGGCCGGCCGATGCCTTCAAAGGTCTTGCGGCCCATGATGATCGGCTTGCCCATCGTGTCGGCCTTGAAGCGCTTGAGATCGGTGGACAGCCGCCAGGGCAGCCCGCCATCCCGCCCGATCACGCCGTTCTCGGCAATGGCAACATAAATCGCGACATGCATCAGTTGGCCTCCCCGCCATTGCTGGCCGTCGGATCGAGAAGCAGGATGTCGATGTCGTGCTCGGGATAGAAATCGTCTGCCGTCATCTCGAACGTCGTCGGCCCGACCTTTTTGACATTGTCGCCGCAGAACGAGACCAGCGCTTTCGGATTGACCTTGTCGACGGTCAGCTTGAACTTGCCGATGGTGCCCGCCGCCCAGTTGCCGCCGGTGGTCAGGATATAGGCGATGCGGCTTTCGTTGTACTGGGGATAGCCGTCTGGACCATCCTTCGCCGCCTTGCGCACCGAGTTCTCGAAGGTGTCGTCCATGCAGTAACGCGTCTTGTAGCTGGCGTATTGGCCCTGGAACTTGCCGTCGAAGTAAAAGCTGACCGAAGACGTGCCGCCGACGCTCGGCTTGTAACGGTGCGAGACATGAACGTCCTTGTTGGCCGGAAAGGTCGAGCGCCACCAGTAGGTCGACCGCAATTGCCAGAACGGCGCGTAGTTGGGTTTCGCGCCGGGGCTGTCGTCAATCGTGTCCTCGATGATGATGCCGCGGTTGACCCAATCGTCGGCCACCGCTTGCGGCAGCTTTGCCAATGCGGCCTTCGCCTCGTCGCCGAACGGGTTGAACGGCACATTCTGAGCCTTCAGATCGGCACCGATGTCGATGCCGAGCGCGAACACCTTCTGCTCGAGCTGGGGCTTGGCGGCGACTCCGTCGATCGTCACCTCGAAGCCGAGAAAATTGTCGCTCTGATTTTCAGGGATCGCCGGCATCTCCTCGGGATCGCCAGAAATGTCGGGCATCGGGAAAGCGACGATCGCGTCGACATCCTTGTCGGTGTTGTTGTGGAAGACGTAGTCGACCGTCACCTTTTGCGGCGAGATGAAGAGGTCCTCGCTTTGCATCGACACGGCATCGCTGCGCGACAGGATCAGGCCGCCGGTGCCGAGCTCGGCAACCGAATCATTGGCGAATGCAGGCGCGGCTGAAAGCGCCAGCACGGCGGTCAGGACGTATCGCAACATGGAAGCCCCCTCGGCTAGAATGCCGACACGACCCTAGCCGTTTCAATGTGGCGTTTCAAAGCCCTTCCGCATCCGCGGGCGCGCCATGACGCTCTGGACTAACAGGTTTCGATCGGGCAGGAGATCGTTCCATGCGCAAGCTTCTCGTCATCGGCATCGGCGCCGGCAATCCAGACCACATGACCGTTCAGGCCATAAACGGCCTCAACCGCGCCGACGTGCTGTTCATCCCCGACAAGGGCGCGAAAAAGAACGACCTTGCCGACCTGCGCCGCCAGATCTGCGATCGCTTCGTCACCAACCCGAAGTCGCGCCGCGTCGAATTCGACGTGCCGGTGCGCGCCGAGCCGGCGCCCTCCTACCGCTCGACGGTCGACGACTGGCACGAGGCCATTGCCGCCATCTACGAAGCCCTGATCCGCGACGAGATTGCGCAAGATGGCTGCGGCGCCTTTCTGATCTGGGGCGATCCCTCGCTCTACGACAGCGCGCTGCGAATCCTCGAGCGCGTGCGCCTGAGAGGCAATGTCGCGTTCGAACTGGAGGTCATTCCAGGCATCACCGCTATCCAGGCGCTTGCCGCCAGCCACAAAATGGCGCTGAACCGCATTGGCGATTCCGTCCTCGTCACCACCGGCCGCCGCCTCTCCCAGGAGGGCCTGGCCGACAATGCCGGCAGCACCGTCGTCATGCTGGACGGAAAATGCGCGTTCAACACGCTTGCCGACAAGGATGTCGCTATCCATTGGGGCGCCTATCTCGGCACAGCGGACGAGATTATTCTCTCGGGCCGGATCGGCGATGTCGGCCCGGAGATCGAAAGGGTCCGCGAGGAAGCCCGTCTGCAAAAGGGCTGGATCATGGATACGTATCTGCTGCGCAAGCCTGGCGAGCCGCAGGACGATCGGTAATTTTCAGGAACCGAAGGTCCAAACCTAGCGACCTACGCCTGCCGTCGTTTCAAAATTGCGCAGAATTCAAAGTTGTCGTGCGGCGTGGCATAGACTTGCTCGACATCCAGCCCGATGAGACCGAGATTGGAAAGTGCCTCTATGCCGTCGCGGAAGCTTTGCGGCGTAAATTGCCACGCGTGAACATCGACGTATGCCCCGCCGGAATTGTCATATTCGCTCATGGCCACGGAGACGGCAGCAATATTCCGCCGATAAACCGGCAGCCCATGATCTCCGGCCCAATGACGGGCAGCGTCATTGTGCGTGATCAGGGCTCTGTGTTCGATGACGCTCTTTACGCTGTGAACGCTGTTGCCCCGAGCGTTGATGAAATCTGCAATTGAGCTCTCTGGAATGAAGTGATCGAAGCAATAGCGCTTGTCCGGTACAATCAGGAGGTATCTGCCTGTCGGCACGAGAATCCTCTCGACCTGTCTCAGATGGTGGATCAGATCCGGCTGATGCTCGATGCAGTGACTGCTCAGGCAGAAGTCAAACGTCTCGGCGACGATACCCAAATCGCCGGTGCTGGAGACATAGTCGATATCCATAGGGGCGGTGGAGTATGGGTAGCCGACCGCATCCGCCCTCTTGATCAGGCCCTGCTTGTCCAAGACGTCGAGATATCTGACGTTTGGACCCCGAAGCGTTGGGTTGGTGAAAGGCCCGATCTCAAGGGCTGATTTGCGTCCGACAAGGGCAGTCAGGTCGTTTCGGTGAAACTCTGTGGAGCCGGCGTCCATTCGAATTAGCCCGCGCCTGAGCAGCGGCAGCAGTCTTCTCAACAGGGGAAGCGAGGCAAGCCGCGCCCGCATTGCGCGAGGCAATAGCCGCCAGACGTTCGTGAGCCGATGCAGTACCCTCATCGCGCAGCACCTCGTCGTGTTGAGTTGTTGCTAGTGCTGCGCTGCTTCCAAGATCATGGCCTCAGTTTCCTCGATGTATCGAGTGCTCAGGGGGCCGATCTGCTGTGCATCAACGTGTCGTCTAACCAAGAGATGCCAATTCTAACCAAGAATCCGGAGCCGGACAACTGGCCCGCGAGCGCACAAAGCAACCGTTGCGATGATGTTGTTGGCACCGCCCTGTCGGCCTCTGGTTGGCGCCGTGAACTGGGCGTCCCATCCTCCGCTCGGCAGCTCTCACCCGGCGTCGATTTCAGCCTGCAATGCCTCCATATGCGTCGCAGCCGCAGCCGCAGCCGCGCGCTCGATGGCGCGGAAGCGGCTGACAACCGCAAGCCCCACCGCCGTCAGTTGCGCGCCGCCGCCCTTGCGGCCACCGGTCTGCGCCGCAACCAGCGGCTTGCCGAACACCCGGTTCATGTCCTCGACCAGGTCCCAGGCATGCTTGTAGGACATTTCCATGCCACGCGCGGCCGCAGAGATCGACCCGAAGGCGGCGATCTGCTCGAGAAGCTCGATTTTGCCCGGTCCGATGCGCCCGTCGGGGTCTAGATTTATCCGCAAGCTCAGCGACGGCATTTCGGCTCCTCCGCGGTCACGCCCGATCCCATACTAGAAGCTCTTCAGCGATACCGCTATTCCAAAAAAACATAGCGATGGTCAGCCGTCCACTTCGACGGGCAGGCCGGCGCCGGTGTTTGCCCGGTCGAAACTCACCGTCTTGACCACCGCGAAAACCTTGCCGCCGAGCCGAAGCTTCAGCCCCTGCCGCGACTGCTCGGTGATGCGGGCAAGCACGGTTGCGCCGTTGCAGTCGATGCCGACCTCGACTGTCGCGCCCTCGCCCGGACTGATGGCGACGATGGTGCCCGGCAGAATGTTGAGCGCGCTGAGGCCTGTCGGTTTCTCCGTTGCGATCATCACGTCGCGGGCGCGGATGCGGACGCGCACACGCGCCCCTGTCTTCATCGCCAGCCGCGGCACCCGGATCTCGCCGGCGGCCGAGCCGAGCACGGTCATGCCGAAAATCTCGTCATGGTGCAGCACCTTCGTGTCCAGCACGGCGCCGCCCTCGGCGCGCTCCTCCGCCGGCAGCAGGTCGAGCCTTTGCATCACCGCCTCTGTTGGTCCGCTGGCGATGACATGGCCTTGCGCCAGCGTCACCACGTCGGTGGCCAGCCGAGCCACCTCGGCAACCGAATGGCTGACATAGACGATCGGGATTTTCGTCTCGTCGCGCAGCCGCTCGATATAGGGCAGGATCTCGGCCTTGCGCGCCTCGTCGAGCGAGGCCAGCGGTTCGTCCATGAGCAGCAATCTAGGGCTGGCCAGCAACGCCCTGCCGATCGCCACCCGCTGCTTCTCGCCGCCCGAGAGCCTTGCCGGTCGCCTGTGCAGCAGCGGTCCAATGCCGAGCAATTCGACAACGGCATCCATCTCGGCGTAGCGCTCCGTTGCCGGCGTGAACCAGCGGCCATAGCGCAAATTGCTGGCCACGCTCATATGCGGAAACAGCCGCGCATCCTGAAACACCATGCCGATGCGGCGCTTGTGCTTTGGCACGAAAATGCCAGCGCCGGTGTCGACCAGCACGCGGCCATCGACCTCGATGCGCCCTTTGTCGGGCCGGATCAGCCCGGCGATCATGTCGATCAGCGTCGTCTTGCCGGATCCGGAGGGTCCGAACAACGCCGTCAGCCGCCCGGCGCTCTCGAAGCGAACATCGAGGTTGAAATCGCCGAGGCGATGGCTGATGTCGACAAGGACGGTCATTCAATGTCCATCCGCCGGCCGACACGCCGTGCCAGCACCTCCGAAGCGACCAGTGCGGCCATCGAGATGACAATGGAGATCAGCGTTAGCCTGAGCGCGCCTTCGTCACCGCCCGGCACTTGCGTGAAGGTATAGATCGCCGACGGCAGTGTCTGCGTCTCGTTGGGGATGTTGGACACGAAGGTGATGGTCGCGCCGAACTCGCCCATCGCCTTGGCAAAAGCCAGGATGGCGCCGGCGATCAATCCGGGCAGGATCAGCGGCAGCGTGATGGTGGCGAACACCCAGTAGGGATTTGCGCCGAGCGTTCCCGCCGCCGCTTCCATCTTGCGGTCAACCGCCTCGATCGACAGCCGGATGGCGCGCACCATCAGGGGAAAGCCCATGACGCCGCAAGCGAGCGCCGCACCCGTCCAGCGAAACGAGAAGACGATGCCAAAATGCTCGGCCAGGAAGGCGCCGGCCGGCCCTCGCTTACCGAAGGTCAGCAGCAGCAGATAGCCCGTCACCACCGGCGGCAGAATCAGCGGCAGATGGACCAGGCCGTTGACCAGCGTCTTGCCCCAGAATTGTCCTCGGGCAAGCAGCAGCGCGATCAATATGCCCGGCGGCAGGCTGGCGAGCATCGCCACCGTCGCCACCTTGATCGACAGCCGGACCGCATTCCATTCGTCGGGAGTGAGGTCCAGCAGCCAGTTCATGCGTTGGTTTCGTACCTCAATTGCTCGGCGTCAGGACGGTAAATCCCTGCTCCTTGAACAGCGCACCAGCCTTGCCCGACTGCAGGCATTTCAGGAAAGCCGGCGTATCCTTGTCCTTCGAATCGGCGGTCTGGGCAACCGGATAGATGATCGGCGGATGCGAATCCTCCGGGAAGGTGCCGACCACCTTGACGCCCTTCTCGGCATGCGCGTCGGTGGCGTAGACGATGCCGAGGGCGGCTTCGCCGGTCGAAACCAGCTTCAGCGCCGCGCGCACATTCTCGGCCTGCGCCACCTTGCCTTCGACCGACGACCAGACACCGAGCGATTCAAGCGCGGCCTTGCCGTATTTGCCGGCCGGCACAGCCTTGAAGTCGCCCATGGCAAGCTTGCCGTCGCCAATCAGCTTGGCAAGGTCAAAACCCTTTTCGATCTTGGCTTCAACCGTCGAGTCCTTCGGCGCCACCAGCACGATCTCGTTGCCGAGCAGCTTCACTTCGGTGTCCGGCTTGGTCAGCTTCTTGTCGGAGAGATATTTCATCCAGTCGAGGTCGGCCGAAATAAAGACGTCGGCAGGTGCGCCGCCCTCGATCTGCTTGGCCAGCGCCGAGCTTGCGGCGTAGGAGACGGTCGCCGCTTCGCCGACATCGGCCTCGCATGCCTTGTTCACCGCGTCGAGCGCGTCCTTGAGGCTGGCCGCGGCAAACACCACCACCTTGTCTTCCGCATGCGCGGCCGGCATTGCCGCCATCAGTGCCGCGGCAAAACCACCAATCGCGATCGCCCTCAATCCGAAACCTTTGCGCGTCATGGAAAACTCCCCTGGGTTTGAAATCCGATCGGCTCGAAGCCTGCCAACCGATATATCCGCATGAATATAACAAGGGAAGGCCCCGCACCCCTGTGCGACATCGATTGTTCTGGTAAGACGGGCAAAGAAACCTTGGAAAAGGAAACTCCGATGAAGATCAGCGCCCGCAATATCCTCAAGGGAACGATCACCGAGATCGTCAAGGGAGCCACCACCTCGCATGTCAGGATCGACATTGGAGACGCCGTCGTGACCGCTTCGATCACCAACGAGGCCGTCGCCGATCTTGAGCTCGAAAAGGGCAAGCAGGCCTATGCCGTGATCAAGGCTTCGGATGTGATGGTCGGCATCGACTGATCGGTGCCTGATTTCGAGGGTAAGCCGATCGGCGGAACTTAGACCGCGATCGGCGCCTTGATAGTCGCATCGGCGACGTAGTTTTCCAACCGGAAATCCTCGAAGCGGAAGGCGAACAGGTCCTTCACCTCCGGATTGATCCACATTGTCGGCAGCGCCCTTGGCGTGCGCTGCAATTGTTCGCGCGCCTGTTCGAAATGGTTCGCGTAGAGATGCGCGTCACCGAGCGTATGGACGAAATCACCTGGCTTCAGCCCGGTCACCTGCGCCACCATCAACGTCAGCAGCGCGTAGGAAGCGATGTTGAACGGCACGCCGAGGAAGATATCGGCGGAGCGCTGGTAGAGCTGGCAAGAAAGCCGACCCTCGGAAACATAGAACTGGAACAGGCAGTGGCATGGCGGCAGCGCCATGGCTTCCACTTCGGCCGGGTTCCAGGCTGAAACGATCAGCCGCCGCGATTGAGGATTGCGGCGTATCTCTTTCAAGAGATTTGCTATCTGGTCGATGGAACCGCCATGGCCATCCGGCCACGAGCGCCATTGCTTGCCGTAGACCGGGCCGAGATCACCATTCTCGTCGGCCCATTCGTCCCAGATCGAAACGCCATGGTCGGTGAGGTATTTGATGTTGGTGTCGCCGGCCAGGAACCACAGCAGTTCATGGATGATCGACTTCAAGTGCAGCTTCTTGGTGGTGGTGACGGGAAAGCCGCGCGCCAGATCGAAACGCATCTGGTAGCCAAACACGGAGCGCGTACCAGTGCCGGTGCGGTCGCCGCGATCGGCGCCGTTGTCCAGCACATGCTGCAAGAGGTCGAGATATTGGCGCATCGGTTTCCGGCTCGATTCGAGATTTCACCAATCATAGCGCATGTGTGAGTTGACGCTACGCTTGTCTGAAGTCTTCCCCGGCGGAGAGACCTTTTCAGAATTCGCTCTGGCGAGTCGAATAGCGTGGTTTTCGAGAACCGGAGCGGAGCGTACTAAAGTACGTGAGCACCGGAAGCGCAGAAAACCGCGCTAGTCGGCCGCCAGAGTAGAATTATCAAAAGGTCTCAGAGGGAGCCGAGTTTGCCCAGGTCCTTGGCGACCAGATAGTAGAAAGTCACCCGGTTCTTGGTGTTGTCGGCGGCCATCGCCTTGCAGACCTTTTCGATCGACGCATCAGCCTTCTTGTCGTCTGATATGCCAAGCTTTTTTGACACCCAGCCGGCCTTGACGCGGTCGAGCTCCTTAGGGTCGGTGCAGGACACCAGCGAGGAATCGCGGTTCCTGAGCGCAATGCCCAGATGCTTCACGATCTTGTCGACCACGTCGGCGCTTGCCGCGGCGTCGTATTTCTTCACGTCTGCAAGATAGTCGGCCATCAGAATTCCCCTCGTCGGCGCCACGAATCTGATCGATGAGGGCTGTGGCGCGCTGCTGCAACCTGTGCGCTAGGTCGGTAACTCCTCACCGTTGCAAAGCTTCGGTTGAGACCGCGCCCAAGTCAACCCTTGGCAATGCGGTTTTGGTATGGGGACAAAGTGCCATTGCGGCCTTTCATTTTCCACCATCGGCCCCTATATTCGTTTTGTCGGCTTGACCGACTATGGCGATAAATGGGCGATGAAATAAGCCGTTCGGACCCGGGGGCGGTACCCGGCGCCTCCACCAAAAGCCGCTGCTGAGACACGGCGGTTTTTGCTGGGGGCGAAATAGGATCGACGAAGGTGTAAAGATCGTACTTTTGCCCGGCATTGTACCACCGTCATCGGGCTAAACTTATAGTTGCCAACGACAACTATGCGGAAGCACGTCTCGCTGCTTAATGCGGTGCGATAGCTTCAATTCAAGTCCTAGAGGTTCGCACTTCTAGGCGGGGTTCGGAGGTACCTGGCAACAGAAACCTCCACTTCTCCCCTCTTTCAATACGCCTCACGCGCAACGACAGCTTCGGCTGATCAGCCCCTTTGCACAGCCATGGCCGCGAAGGGCGCAGCACCGCGTGCCCGTCTCCATGGACAAAAGATGCAAAACAATTCCGATCGATTCTTCGTGCTGACCGGTGGTCCCGGCTCCGGCAAGACGACATTGATCGAAGCCTTGCGCCGGGCAGGCTTCGCCACCTCGGTCGAAGCCGGCCGCGCCATTATCCGCGACCAGTCCGCCATAGGCGGGACCGCCCTGCCTTGGCACGATCGCGCGCTGTTCGCAGAGTTGATGCTGTCGTGGGAGATGCGCTCCTATCAGGTCGCATGCGAACACTCAGGCCCGGTCTTTTTTGATCGCGGCGTACCGGACACGCTTGGTTATCTGCGCCTGACCGACCTGCCCGTTCCCGAGCACGTCATGCATGCCGCCGAACGCTTCCGCTATGCCGGCCGCGTCTTCATTGCTCCGCCATGGCCTGACGTCTTCACGCAGGATGCCGAGAGAAAGCAGACGCTCGACGAGGCCGAGCGCACCTATCATGCGCTGGCCGGCGTCTATTCGGAACTGGGTTATGAGCTGGTGCCGCTGCCATTGGCGCCGATCGAGGTCCGGCTGCGATTTGTGCTGACCGAGGCAGGATTGCGATAGAAAAGGCCGGGCGAGCCCGGCCTTTTCGTGGATTGTAATTGTTTATTCCGCCGGCGCCTCGGTGGCTTCGCGCGAGCGGCCGAGCGTGACCTTGGCCAGCGTGAAGGAGATCACCGCACAGAGCGTGATGCCGGCCACCATCGGCAGCGGCGTACCGTCGAAGAACACCCCGGCGACGCCCATGGCCACCGCACCGATGGCGAAGTGCAGCGTGCCCATCAATGCCGAAGCCGTGCCGGCGATCTCGCCATGCTCTTCCATGGCCAGCACGGAGGTGGTCGGGATCACCAGGCCGAGAAAGCCGTAGCCGACGAACAGCAGCGCCGCCATCACGTCAAGCCGGTCGATGCCTGTCGCTATCACCGCGAACAGCACCACCATCGTCGTCGCGTAGCCAGTCACGGCGACACGCACCACGCGCCGCAGCCCGAAGCGCTCGGCCAGCAGACCCGTCAGCTGCGACATGCCGATGAAGGCGACCGCATTGATCGAGAAGAACACGCTGTAGACCGAAGGCGAAAGCCCGTAATGGTCGATCAGGATGAACGACGAGCTCGACAGATAGACGAAGAAACTCGCAATGCCGAAACCGGCGATCGCCACCAGACCGAGGAAGTTGCGGTCGCCCATCAGGAAGCGGTAGCCGGAAAGCGCAGTTGCAAAGGAGGAACCGGCCCGGTCTTCCACCGGCCGCGTCTCCTTGAGCGACGTCGCCAACAGGATGGTGGCAAGCACTGCCGCACCCGTCACCGTCCAGAACACGGCGCGCCAGCCGAAATTCTCGATGATCTGGCTGCCGGTCAGCGGCGCCAGGATCGGCGACACCGAAAACACCAGCATCAGCAGCGACATCAGCTTGGCAGCCTCATTGCCGGTGTGCAGGTCACGCACGATGGCGCGTGGAATGGCCATGCCGGCGCTGGCGCCAAGGCCCTGCAGGAAGCGGAAAGCGATCAGCCATTCGATGGTCGGCGCCATTGCCGAACCGATGCCGCCGATCATGAACAGCGCAAGGCCGCCATAGAGCGGCAGCTTGCGGCCGACCATGTCGGAGATCGGCCCAACGACGATTTGGCCAAAACCCATCGACAGGAAGAAGATCAACAGGCTCATCTGCACGGCGGCGGTGCCGGCGTGCAGATCCGCGCCGATCGAAGGCAGCGCGGGAAGATACATGTCGATGGCGAACGGGCCGATGGCGGACAACAAGCCGAGCACGACCGCAATGCGGAGGAATTTGGGACTCATGATAAAGGCTTCTTTCGAATCTGGTTACCGCCGCGGGCCGGCGGGTAACCCAAGGACGTTCCATCCCCTGAAATTCCGACTCTCCAAGAGCGAATTCTCTTCGTCTCTCCGGAGCGAAATCTCTTCGTATTGTGTCCACAAATTTAGACACTCTTGTCTAATTCGTCAATCACCTCTATATAGATTTCTATGAAGCTGCACGTTTCTCCTGACACTTTCCCGCCACGTGGCCATGAGGCCAAGCGCATATCGATCGTCGACGCCGCAGCTGGAGTCTTCTGTCGCGAAGGTTATGCCGGCGCCAACATCGACCTGATCGCGGTCGAGGCCGGCGTCTCACGCCAGACCGTCTATAACCATCATGGCGACAAGGAAAAATTGTTCGTCGCCGTGGTGCGCGATCTGACCGAGCGCTGCAATACCGGCATTTTCGCCACCATTGCCACCTTCCCCGATCAACCCAAGGACCTCGAGGCCGATCTGATCGGCTTTGCCGTGCGCTTGAACCAGAACTGCATCTGCAACCGCGACGGAAAATTCCTGCGCAAGCTGATCCAGACCGAAGGCGAGCGCTATCCCGAACTGTTTGCCGAGTGGCTCGAGCAGGGCCCAGGCCGGACATGGCCGGCAATCGCCGCCCGCTTCGCGCGGCTAGCTTATGGCGGTTACCTCGCGATCGAGGATCCCGATGTAGCGGCACGCCAGTTTCTCGGCCTCGTCAATGCCGAGCTGCAAACGACCTTCATGCTCGGCGGCACGCCGAGCGAGGACGAGGTGCTCCAGTCGGCGACCAATGGCGTGCGCACCTTCCTGCGTGCGTTTGGCAAGCGCCGGTCCGTCGCATTGGCTGAAAAGCAGGCCGCGCTGGCCAGCGCCTGAGCGATCAAATCGTCGGCAATAGTCCTCGTCTCGGTGCGGAGGTGATCTATATGCGGTTTACGCCGCGCTCAAGCTTGATTACAGCTATGCGGACGATTCAACGGAACCCGACCGCCACATGGCCGACGACCACATCCGCTACGACATTCTCGCCCAGGAGGCGTTGCGCGGCGTCATGCGCAAGGTCCTGGCCGAAGTCGCGCGCACCGGCCTTCCCGGCAACCACCACTTTTTCATCACCTTTCTGACCGGCGCGCCGGGCGTGCGCGTGTCGTCGCGGCTGCGCGAGCGCTATCCCGAGCAGATGACCATCGTCATCCAGTTCCAGTATTGGGACCTGAAGGTGACCGACACCGGCTTCGAGGTCGGCCTGTCCTTCTCCGACGTGCCGGAGAAACTCGAAATCCCCTTCTCGGCCGTACGCGGCTTCTACGATCCTTCGGTCAATTTCGAACTCGAATTCGACGTCAAGACGGACGGTGTCGCAGCCGAGGAACTAGCCGCTGAAGCCTCGCCAGAGCCACTGACCATCGTCTCCGAGAAAAAGCCGAAGGCCGAGAAGAAGGCCGCCACCGCCGAGTCGGAGAAGAAGCCCGCTGCTGCCGACGCCGCCACCAAGGGCGCCGAAGTGGTCTCGCTCGACGCCTTCCGCAAGAAATAGTCCACGCCTCGCGCCATGGCCGACATCGTCAACCTCCGCCAGGCCCGCAAGCAGAAGGCGCGGGACGAGAAACTGCGCGTCGCCGAACAGAACCGGGCGCTGCACGGTCGTTCCAAGGCCGAAAAGGAACGCGACCGCATGATCGCCGACAAGAGCGACAAATTCGTCGCTGGCCACCGTCGCGAACCCTTTGACGACAAAGACAACCAGAGCTTCGGACCGAAAAGCGCGCAGCGGCTTTCGGATGAATCAGATGCTTAAAGCAAAATGAGCACTCCGCGGTGAGCGCCGTGGAAAAGCGCTCGGTGACCATTCGCGGTCACCGCACCAGCTATTCGCTGGAAAAGCCCTTCTATGACGATCTCGTCGCGATCGCAGCGATCAGGAAGCTGACGCTCGCCGCTCTTGTCGCCGAAGTCGACGAGACGCGGCCCCGCGACACCAACCTGTCCTCGGCGCTCCGGCTCGTTGTCCTGGAGTGGGCAAAGCGCGGCGCCGGCTAAATCTTTGTCTTTACGCACTTCCGGACGGAAACCGCTAGACACTTCCCGGAAACGGCGAACCGCTCTAACTCGTTGTTTGAAGCACTTTCGGACGGAAAACCGCTAAACCCTTTTCCTGGAATTGCTCCTAGAGGCTCTCGACCGCGTCCGCCTTTTTCCTGCGTCTGGTGCCGAAACCAAGCAGGGTCGAGCGATCGCGTTCCTCGGCCTGTTTCCTCGACCGCACGCGCATCAGATCCTTCCAGCCGACATAACCGACCAGCTGCAGGCCCTCTCGGGTGACGACGGGCAGATGGGACACGTTGGCCAGCAGCAGCTTGTCGGAGAGACCCTCCAGATATTCATCCGGATAGGCCAGCGTGATCTTGCTGCCGGCCAGCAGCTCGCCAAGCGTCGTGGTACGGTGCCTGCCGGCGCGTCTCCAGCGCAGGATTGCCGGCGGATCGATGAGACCGATCACATGCCCGTTCTCGTCGACGACGGGAAAGCTCGGATGCCGCGTTTCCGGCGCCGTCAGGAACGCCGCCGCGCCATGCAGCGTCATCGTCGCCGGCACGCTCTCGACTTGAGAGGTCATCACCTCGCGCACCCTGGTCAGGGCGAAGGGATCGACACGGTATTCGCGAACCAGATGGTGTCCCCTTCTGGCGATCTTCTCGGTCAGGATCGAACGCTTCATCAAAAGGACGGTGACGGCATGTGCCGCCGCGCAGGCCGCGATCAGCGGCACCAGCATGTGCGTGTTGCCGGTCAGCTCGACGGCAAAGAAGGTTGCGGTCAGCGGCGCCCGCATCGTGCCGCCCATGGTGGCGGCCATGGCAAGCAGCGCCCAGAAGCCCGGATCGGCCGCAGGCAGAATGCCGGCGAGCACCGCTCCCATCGCACCGCCCATGATCAGCAGAGGTGCCAGCACGCCCCCGGACGTTCCCGAACCGAGCGCCACCGACCAGATGATGGCTTTCACCACAAGGAGGATAAGTGCCGCGGTGGCGACCGTGCGGCCGTCCAGCATGTCGGTGATGTTGTCATAGCCGACGCCGAGCGCCTGTGGCTCGATCAATCCGCCTATGCCGACCACCAGGCCGCCCAGCATCGGCCACCACATCCAGTGAATGGGCAGCTTCTGGAAGCCGTCCTCGCAGGCATAGACCATCTGCGTCAGCAGCCCCGACAACAGGCCGGCCGCAACGCCGATCGAGACCCAGCCGGCAAGCCCGACAAAGGACACCTCCATGCCGCCCTGAAACGGAAAGATCGGCCCGGGCAGATGCAGCATGGTGCGCTCGACCTCCGCAATGATTGCCGCGACCGCCACGGGAATGAAGCTGCGCGGGGTCCATTCGAAAAGCAGCAGTTCGACCGCCAGCATGATGGCCGCGATCGGTGTGCCGAAGACCGTGGTCATGCCGGCCGCCGCACCTGCCACCAGCAGCGTCTTGCGCTCATTGTCGCTGACCGGCAGCATTTGTGCGATCAGCGAGCCGATCGCGCCGCCCGTCATGATGATCGGGCCCTCGGCCCCGAACGGGCCGCCCGAGCCGATCGAAATCGCCGACGACAGCGGCTTCAGGATCGCAACCTTGGCGTCGAGCCTTGAGCGCCCGAGCAGGATCGCCTCGATGGCCTCCGGAATACCGTGGCCGCGGATCTTCTCGCTGCCGAAGCGCGCCATCACGCCGATGATCAGCGCGCCGATCACCGGGACGACAACAGAGGCATAACCCAAAGGCGTGTCCTGCAGCTTCATATCGGCAAGCGTGAACTGGCCAAAATAGGCAATGTTGGTGGCAAGACGGATCAGTTTCAAAAGCGCGATGCCGGCAAACAGCCCCGCAGTCGCCACCACCACGGCGATGGCGGCGACCAGCAGCACCCTGGCATCGGTGGTGAAATCCCTGAGATGACCGGGATTGGAGTGATTGGGCTTCATGACGGACTTTGCTTTCTGGCGGCGAGCCGTATCTCGCGGCATGGTCGAGGCGGCCAGCCGGCTTTGTCGGCTGGCTATGTATCGTAACACGATATAAATATTCAAGTCGCTTTTGCGCGAAATCCGTTTGAGCTTTCCTGGAAAACGAACAAATGTCTGGTATGACGCAGCCACAGAAACTACGCCCGGCGATCAAGCAGTCCGACTACCAGCGGCTGTCCGAATTTCGCTACCTGATCCGGCGCTTCCTCGAATTCAGCCAGATCCAGGCGGAAGACGCCGGCCTGACGCCGCGCCAGCATCAGGCGCTGCTTGCAATCAAGGGATTCCCGGGCGGCGGACCGGTGACGATTGGCGATCTGGCGGAGCGCCTTCGCATTCGCCATCACAGCGCCGTCGAGCTGGTCAATCGCCTTTGCGAGGCAGGGCTGGTGGCAAGAGATCAGGACAAGGATGACCATCGCCGTGTGCTGCTGCGGCTGACCGAGCGCGCCGACGATTGTCTGGCCGAGCTGTCGGCAGCACATCTCGACGAGCTGTCACGCATCGAACCCATGCTCAAGCGCCTGCTCGTCCGCGAGTGACGCGCCGGCATCGTTGCGGCACGGCAGCAAATTATTCCTGGCACCCTGAATCCTTGGGCTTCCCGGGAACGTCTCGACAGGAGTGGGCCGGCAAGGCGAAACACGATTCAAGGAACAACCACGATGAAACGCCACCTGATACGCTACAAGACCAAGCCGGAGCTGGCCGATGAGAACGAGCGGCTGATCAAGGCCGTATTCCAGGAACTGAGCGATAAATCTCCGGACGGCGTTCGCTATATGACCTTGCGGGCCGGCGACGGGACCTTTGTCCATCTGGTCGAAACGGAAACTGATGCCCATGCCGAACTCATCACCGGGCTTGCGGCATTCGAGGCCTTTCAGAACGGCATCCGGGACCGTTGCGTTGAGCGCCCTCAACGTGACGAAATGACCGTCGTAGGCAGCTATCGGATGCTGGGCGAGTAGTCGGGATAGAGGCGCATGAACATCCCTGGCGATATCCGCGATCCCTTCGATCGCCTGTTCGGGGAATTGCGCCCCAAGCTGCACCGCTACTGCGCCCGCATGACGGGCTCGGCCATCGACGGTGAAGACGTGCTGCAGGAAGCCCTGGCCAAGGCGTTCGAAGCCCTGCCCAACACCGGCCCGATAGCGAATCCGGAAGGTTGGCTGTTCCGCATCGCCCACAATGCGGCGCTTGATTTCCTGCGCCGTCGCGCCCGTGAAAAGGCCTTTTCCGATGAGGATCCGGACATGATCGTCGACCCGGCCAACCCCACCGTCGATCGTCAGGCCGCGGCCGCCGGCCTGCACACCTTCATGCGCCTTCCCGTCGCACAGCGAAGCAGCATCATCATGATGGATGTCCTGGGCTATTCGCTGCAGGAGATCAGCGCCATGCTCGACACCAGCATTCCGGCCATCAAGGCGGCGCTGCATCGTGGCCGCGGCCGCCTGCGCCAGCTCGCCGATGAACCCGAGGATCGCCCTTCCCCCAGGCTGAGTGCGTCCGAGCGCCTGCTCCTCGACGCCTACATCGATCGCTTCAACGCCCGCGATTTCGACGCGGTGCGCGACATGCTGGCGGACGAGGTGCGGCTGGACCTGGTGGCCAGGGCGCGGCTGAATGGCCGCGGGCAAGTGGGCACCTACTTCCGCAATTATTCGTCGGTCCAGGATTGGCGTTTCGTGCCGGGCTTCGTCGAAGGCAGGCCGGCAGTCCTTGTCTGCGATCCAAGTGATCCGACGGCGCGGCCTTCCTACTTCGTGCTGCTGGGATGGCAGGCGGGCAGGCTTGCCGCCATTCGCGATTTTCGTCACGCTCGCTACGTTGCGGACAGCGCCGAGATGTCCGTCCTCTGAGGCAATCGTTCAGCGCGCCGGTCGGCAGTTTGTGCTACTGCAACGACTTCAGCAGATTGTCGATGGTGAACGGGTTGGACTTCGGCTTGGCCGGCGGCGGGTTGTCGTTGGCCTCCGGCAGCGGCGCACGCTCCACCTTCGGCGCCTGCTGCGCGGCCTTGCGTTCGGCCTCGAGCCTTGCCTTTTCCTGCGAGGCGATGCGTCTCGCCTCCTCCGCCTTCTGCCGCTCCTGCTCGTCGGCCTGCGCCTTGGCTGCCTCGTCGGCGGCCTGCTGCTGGGCCGCGGCCTCGGCATCTGCTTGGGCTTTCGCTTCGGCATCGGCTTTCGCCTTTGCATCCGCTTCAGCCTGGGCCTGCGCATCTGCTTGGGCCTTTGCCCTGGCGTCGGCCTCGGCTTTCAGCCGCGCCGCTTCCTCCTGTTGGCGCAGTTCCTCGGCCGCCCTGTCGCGTTCGTCCTGCAACGCCGCGTAGTAGCGCACCTCGCGCCGCAGCCGCTGCTTTTCGAGCAGCGCCGCCTGCATCGCCTCGACGCGCTGCTGTTCCCTTTCCAGCGCGCGCTGGGTCAGGAACTGTGCCAGCGGCTCACTGTCGAACTGCCGTTTCACGGCGCCGAACGGACCCTCGGCGGTGAAGTTCACGACCGGCTCGGAGCCGACCAGCGCGTCGTCGCCTGGCCGATAGGTGATCGCTCCCTTGGCGGAAACCATGGCTGTGTTGAGGTCCGCAATAATGTCGGCGGACAAGGTCGCCGCGGGATTTTCCAGGCTGATCGGCGGTGCCCGCACCGTGCCGCCGGCAACCGTGAAGGCGACAGATGTATCCTTGGCGGCAAAACTGCCATCGGCGGCGATTTGCGGCGCGAAGGCGGCGGTCTTGGCCGCGTCGATGTCGCGCCCTATCACATCCGCCTTGGCAAGAAGCGCGTTGAACGCATCGGGATTGACGCCGGCGACCTGCAAGCCCTTCAGCGCCGCCGTGCCGGAGCCGGACAGAGCGGCCACCATCGCATCGACCGACTTGCCGCTGGTCGACAGCGCCGTCGAAAAGTCGCCACTGCCGCTGATGCCGGCATTTGGCAGCACGGTCGCCAGATCGGCGCCGGCCAGTTTCATCTGGCCGGTGAAAAGTCCGGTGCCGTCATTGTTCTTCAATTCGAACAGGCCTGTCAGCGCACCATTGAGGAATTTCGCCTTGAGGTCAGAAACCCGGATGCCTTCCTGGTCGAGTTTGAGCGAAAAGCCGGCGTCATAGGCGGTGGCGAACGGCCCGGCGGCAAGTGCCGCCGTCGTCAGGTCGAGGTCGGCGGTGAATGGCAGGCTGGATTTCTGGCTGAACGGAGCAGCCGGCCAGCCGCCATTCTTGTCGCCCCCACTCTTATTGGCAAGGAAAGCGGAATCGCCGAACAGCGCCACCGCCATCGGATCAAGATCAAGTTCGTCGAGCACCAGCGCGCCGGCCAGATGCGGCACGCCGTCCTTGACCTCGACATTGACGTCGCCGGACACCGCCGCCTCGTTTAGGGCGCCGCTGAGATTGTCCAGCACCAACAGGCCGTTGCCATAGTCGCCCTGCGCCGCGAGTGACGCCGACATGCCAGCGCCCATGCCGGGCAGGCCGATGCCGGTCGTCATCAGCCACGGCTCGATGTCGGCGGCGTCGAGGCTGAGCTTGCCTTTGACGGTAGCCCCTTGCGGCGTGTCCGCAACGGTTCCCTCGAAACCGGCCTTGAAGTCGTTGCCGGCGAGGCTGAAAGTCGTCGCCAGGCCGCCGCCAAGCGTGCCCTTGGCCTGAACGTCCGTGCTCGCCTCGCCCAGCATGCCGAGCGGCAGCGCCGGCAGGCCGTAGAGCGCCAGCAGGGCGGTGGCGTCAGGGTTCCTGGCGTTGAAGGTCAGCGTCACCGGCGCTTCGAGCAACTTGTCCGCTGCTCCCTTCCCCGACAGCGACGCCGAAAAGGCCGAGCCACCGGCCTTGCCTTGGCCGCTCACCGCCAGCCCCGTGGTGCCATCGCCATTGTCGGCGGCACTTGCCACAAGGTCGACACGCGCATCCTGGAACAGCTCGGGATAGGCCGCTGCACGGCTCGAAAGCCCCTTCAGCACGGCATTGTCGGGATAGTGCTGGGCGGCGACATCGACCAGAGGCTTGAGATCGACGGCAACCACCGAAGCGTCGAGCTTGCCGGTCGGACTTGCCGGAAAATCCTTGATCCGGCCGGTGGCGCTGATCGAGGCGCCGGCCAACCCGCCCAGCGACAGTCGGTCGATTTCAAGCAACCCGTCGCGCAGCCTCAACGCCGTGTCGACCGTGTCGGCGGTCAGGCCCCCGGCGCTGACCGGCCCGGCCTTGATCTGGAAATCCAGGTCGCGGTCGGCAAAGCGGTTGGCGCCCTTGTCGCTGACGAAGATCGAAGCGAAGGCTGCCAGCCCGTCGACATCAAGCTCACCGCCTTCGAGCCGCATCAGCACCGACGGTTTGGCATCGTCGGGCTGGCTGGAATCGATACTGCCGGAAAACTTCGCCTTGCCCAGGATCAGTTCGAGATCGCTGAAGGCCTGGCGCTTTTCCGTGAGATCGACCGTGGCCTTGAAACCGGCCGCGGGCAGACGGCGGATCGCCTCGTCGACATCCTTCGACAGCCAGGCGGCAAAGCCTGAAGGTTGCGCCACCGCCAGCAGCAGCGAGCCGGTGAAGCCGAAATGATTCTCGACGCTGAGCATGCCATTGGCTTCCAGCGTGGTGCGGCCAGGCAGTGTCGCGGCGAGCGATTCCACCAACCAGCCGCCATCGGTCGGCTGGGCGGAAAGATGGACGTCGCGCACCGTGGTGTCGCCGGCGACCACCGCCGGCAGCTTGACCTCGACGGTGCCCGGTATGGTCGGCTTCGGCAGCTCGTGCAACGCTTGCTCAAGCGCCGCGATGCGCTGGTCGAGCGTCGCGCCGGCGCCGGCCTCGGCGCCCACCGCCTCGTCGAACTGCACCTGCGCGCCACTGGCCTCGATGGCGAAGCTCGGCTTCAGACCGAGATCGACCGAAGCCTTGCCGTCGGCGGTGTACGGGTTGTCGAGCGGACCGGTCTCGAAGCGGAATTCGTCGACACCGAGCTTCTGGTGGTCGAGCGAAAACTTGCCGTTCAGCCGAAAGCCCGGATCGGGCTTGCCAGCACTGACCTTCACCGTCTCGCCGTCGTTGCCGCGCAGCGCGGCGCTGTTCTTGTCGGCACCGGAGATCTTGAACTGGCCGGAGTAGACGGCGGCACCTTTGACGATGCCGGCATTGCCGTCGGTTTCGATGACCAGCGGATAGGCATCGGGATCGGCCTTCAGCCGAAGCCGCATCTGCCCGGTGCCTTCGGCCTTGCCAGTGGACGCCACGACCGTGGTACGAAGGCCGTCGAGCCGCAGTGTGCCGTCCATGCGCCATGGCCCGGCCAGCGACTTGGCCGAGATCGTCGAATTGATCTCGGAAATGAGATGGCTGCGTCCGCCGGCGGCATGGCTGAGTTTGATCTGCCCTTCCGTCACCGTCAGCTTTTCGATCGAGATCTGGTTGAGGTCGAAGGGCGAGGACGGTCGCATCGCCCAGTCGACGGTACCGTTGCTGGCAATATCGATGGTCGCTTGCGGCCGCACCAGCCGCATGTCGAAGATCAGCACCTCGCCACGCAGGAAGGGCGCCAGCTCCGCATCCATCGAAAACGTCTCGACGGTCATGGCCGGCTGGCCATTCGGGCCACCGGCGACGGTGACGTTGGAAAAGGTCACCGAGGGAAACGGCAACAGCCGCGCCGTGGCATCGCCCTGCACCGTCACCTTGCGGCCGAGGATGGCGCTGGCCTCGCGCTCGAATTCGGCGCGGTAGCCGGTCCAGTCGACAAAATACGGCACCACCAGTGCCGCACACAGCACCAGCACGAACAGGCCACCGAAGATCACGAACAGGCGTGCGAGCATCAGCTCCAAACGGATCGATTGAAATTCTGCCGCACTCTACCTGCATCCGCGTGTCGATAAAGAGGCAATTCGTCCAGCGTTGCGTGATGTCTCATCCGCAGGTTGCGTGATGTCTCATCCGCAGTTGCGTGAAGTCGGATGATCTGAAACAAATCCTGGAAAAGCGGAGATTTTTCGGATGTCAGGGAAGAACTGGGACCGCGTGCCGATCGATGCGCAGAGCGTCGATGCTCCACTGTCGTTGTCGGCGGTCTTTCTTGTCGTCACCGTCGCCGGCGAGCAAAGCGCTCTGGCCAAGGTCGCGGCCGTGCTCGGCGGGCTTGACGATCTCGTCAAGACTGTCGGATTCCGTGACCTGTCCGGCCACCTGTCCTGCATTGCCGGCATCGGCCGTGAGCTCTGGGATCGTCTCTCTCCAGACCGGCGGCCGCTGGAGCTGAGATCGTTTGCGCCGATCAAGGGCGCGGTTCATTCGGCGCCGTCGACAGCGGGCGACCTTCTCTTCCACATCCGGTCCGAACGCCCCGACAGTTCGAGCGCATTCTGCTCGACAGCCTTGGCGACGGCGTGACGGTCGTCGACGAGGTCTCGGGCTTCCGCTATTTCGATGCGCGTGACCTGCTCGGCTTTGTCGACGGCACGGCCAACCCGACCGGCCTCGATCTGCCTGCCTCGGCGCTCGTCGGCGATGAAGATGCCGACTTCGCCGGCGGCAGCTATGTCGTCGTTCAGAAATATCTGCACGATCTCAATGCGTGGGCGCGAACGCCAACGCCCCTCCAAGAAGAGATCATCGGCCGCACCAAGATCGACAACATCGAAATCGATGATGACGCCGCGCCGCGCAAATCGCACAAGTCGCTGGCCACCATCGAGGATGCCGATGGCAACGAATATGACATCCTGCGCGACAACATGCCTTTCGGCCAGCCGGGGCGACGAGAATTCGGAACCTATTTTATCGGCTACACCAGGTATCTCTGGGTGATCGAGAAGATGCTGCAGCGAATGTACATCGGTGACCCGCCGGGCGCTTACGACCGGCTGCTCGATTTCTCCACGCCGCACACCGGCACGACGTTCTTCGCGCCAACCCGCCCCATGCTGCAAACGCTTGTTCAGGGCGCGCAGGAGAAGCCTGCGGCCGCACGGTAGTCCGCCGTCTCTGGTTTGCCACCGACCGCATTCCCGTGCGCGCGGTGCGCGAGTTGAAGGCAGGGCCGTCCGAGGCGGCGCGTTGTCTTAAGACGGGTCTATGGGCACTCACAGCTCACAGCGGGCTGCGGCTTGGGAGACGCTTATTCTTGCCTGTCGACACGCTCCAGGATCGCGCGATAACGGCTGCACACAGCGGGATCCTCAAAGAAATCCAATTCCGCATCGACTATCTCGTCAAGTCTTAGTCCAGGGTAATGTGCCTTGACTTTTGCCAGGACGTCTTGCGCTTGCTCGATTTCGCCGAGTTCGCAATGGCAGACGACAAGACGAACGAGCGACCACCGCGGTACGCTCGCCATTTTCGCGTAGCAGGCCGTTGCCTCGCGATATCGTCCAGCAGTGGTCAGTATGATGCCGCGAAAGTCTTCATACCATCCCACGGCGTATGGGTCGCGGCGCTGGGCTTGGTTTATTTCAACAAGCGCCTCATCCGGCCTGTCCGTGTAATTGAGGAAAAGGGCACGGATGCTGAGAATGAACGGGTCGTTCGGATTCAGGGCAACCGCACGGTCAAGACTGATTTCAGCCTGCCTGAATTGGCGCAAGTACAAGAGAGCAAAGCCGGTCGCGAGATGGCCGTACGCCCCGTCGGGGTCGAGTTGCAACGCGGTTTTTGCCATCTCCAGTGCGGAATGCAGATAATCTGAATTGTAGTAGACCCAGAAGAATTTGAGGGTCTCGACAACGCCGAGCATGGCGTGGGCAGCAGCAAACCGCGGATCGAGCTTTACCGCATGGCGCAGAAACGGTTCCGCTTCGTGCGCGGCGTCATAGACGGCCGCCAATTGCAGCGCCCGCAGGTAAAACTCATAGGCCGACATGTTGTCCGTCGGCCGGGCCCTGGCGCGCGATGCAATCGCGGTTCTGGCCTGCCGGGCCAGGCGGGCTGCAATCATCTGGGTGATTTCATCCTGGATGGCGAAAATGTCATCGAGTTCGCGGTCGTAGTGCTCGCCCCAGATGTGAGCTGTTGAAGATGCGTCGATCAGTTGCACGGTGACCCGCACCCGGTTGCCGATCTTCCGCACGCTGCCTTCGACGACATACTGGACGCCAAGTCTCTTCGCCACCTCGGCCACGTCATTCGCCTTGCCGCGGAACTGGAAGGAAGAGTTCCGCGCAATGACCAGGAACTCCCTGAACTTGCCAAGCTCGGTGATGATGTCTTCGGTTATCCCGTCGCTGAAATAGCCCTGCTCCCGGTCGCCGCTCATGTTGTCGAAGGGAAGGACGGCGATGGACGCTCTGGCCGGCGCTGTAGCCTCTGCGATAGCCACAAAGGGCTTGGGACCAGCATATTTATAGCCGCGACCATGCACGGTTACGATCATCTCGGGGGGCAGCAGTTTTCGCAGCGCCGAAATATGGACCTGCAGCGTATTCTCCTCCACCACCACGCCGGGCCAGACAGCATCGAAGAGTTCGGTCTTGCCGATCACCTCGTCCGGCCTCTCCAGCAACGTGGCGAGGATGTCGAAGGACCGCGTCGACAGCTCCATCGGCCCCTTGGGACCCAGCAGAAGCCGTTCGGCGCGCTTCAGACGATAATTCCCAAACTCCAAGTCCATTTGCAAAAGAACCCGTCCCTCGAGGGCAACGATAACCCAAGACGGTCCTGAAGGCGAACTTCAGGGTAGTTCAGAACCTTTCAGGTCCGAGCCAAGGACCTGAGTGGGACACGGTGTCATTCTCACCGTCACTGGAGGACACAATGGCCGACATCTCCACCACCGCCCTGATTAGCATCCGACGCCTTAAGCTGCCTCGGCTAGGCTTTCCGAGGCTTGCAATCGGCGCAACTCTCAACGCCATATGCGGGGTGATGGGCGACGCATTCAAAATGGCCTACCTGGACCCATACACCGGTCTTCGTCGCCAACCGCCGATCGTCCCGGACGATGATCTTGAAGGCCGAGATCCCGGCTGGTGACCAATGTCCCCAACGAGTGGTTCAGCGCAAGCTTCCAGTCAGCGCGGGATATCTGTTTTGGGTCATTCGCGACCGGGTCGAGCCAACTAAGCGTTAGTAAGTCCGCGCCCTAATTTCCAGGCAATATCTTGCCCGGGTTCATGATATCAAGCGGATCGAGCGCCTGCTTGATGGTGCGCATGATGTCGACGCCGTGGCCGAGTTCATGGCGCAGGAAGCCGACCTTGCCCTGGCCGATGCCGTGCTCCCCGGTGCAGGTGCCGTCCATGGCGATAGCCCGCATGTTGAGCCGCGCGACGAACTTTTCCGACAGCGCGATCTCCTTGGGATCGTCGACGTCCATCAGCACCAGAACGTGAAAATTGCCGTCGCCGGCATGGCCGACGATCGGCGCAATCAGCCCCATCTCGGCGATGTCGGCTTCGGTCTCGGTGACACATTCGGCAAAGCGCGAGATCGGCACGCAGACATCGGTCGACAGGCCCTTGGCGCCCGGCCGCAGCGTCAGCGACGACCAGTAGGCGTCGTGCCTCGCCTTCCACAGTTTCGTCCGCTCTTCGGCGACACTGGTCCACAGGAACGGCCCGCCGCCATTCTCTTCGGCGATCATGCCGAAAGTCTCGGCCTGCTCGGCAACGCCGGCGTCGCTGCCGTGGAATTCGACGAACAGGCACGGGCTTTCAGGGTAATCAAGCTTCGAATAATTCTTCATCGCCCGCATCTGCAGTGCATTGACCAGTTCGATGCGCGCCACCGGAATGCCCATCTGGATCGTCGCGATGACCGTGTTGCAGGCCGCCTCGACGCTCGGAAAGGGACAAACGCCGCCGGAGATCGCTTGTGGAATGCCTTGCAGCTTCAGTGTCAGCGACGTGATGATGCCAAGCGTGCCTTCCGAGCCGACCAGCAATCGCGTCAAATCGTAGCCGGCCGCGCTCTTTTTCGCGCGCTTGCCGGTCGTAACCGTCTCGCCGTCGGCCATGACGGCGGTCAGCGACAGCACGTTATCGCGCATCGTGCCGTAGCGCACCGCATTGGTGCCGGACGCCCGCGTTGCCGCCATGCCGCCGAGCGAGGCATTGGCGCCTGGATCGATCGGAAAGAACAGGCCGGTGTCGCGTAGATGCCGGTTCAAGTCCTCGCGGGTGACGCCGGCTTCGACCGTGCAGTCGAGATCCTGCGGATTGACCGCCAGGATACGGTTCATCCGCGACGTATCGACCGAGATGCCGCCGCCCGGCGCATTGGTGTGGCCTTCGAGCGATGAGCCGACGCCGAAGGCGATCACCGGCACCCGATACACGGCGCAGGCGCGCACGATCTCCTGCAACTCGGCCGTCGTCTCCGGGAAGGCGACACCATCCGGCGCCTGCGTCGGGATATAGGTGGTGGTGTGCGCGTGCTGTGAACGAATGGCCTGGCCGGTCTGGAAGCGCTCGCCGAGCCGTTGCTTGAGGATGCCGAGCACCGCCGCGATGCCTTCCTCGTTGCGTTCGACCGGATTGAGGTCGCTCAGAGCCATGAATTCCTCCGCGAATGGACCAGCGCGCACCCTTGTTGTGCATCTATGGATGATGCGCTCGGCAATTCCAGGAAAGGCGTGGAGCGGCTTTCCATCGGAATTGCATCAAACAAGGAGATAGAGCAGTTCGGCGTTTCCGTGAAACGATGAACCGATCTAGTCTCACCGGCAACAGTCTGTCCAGCACCAGAACAAGGAAGTTTCGATGCCTATCCCCGCCCCCTTCGTCTCCCAACCCATGGACATCGAGAAGGACTGGATCGACTACAACGGCCATCTCAACATGGCCTATTACAACGTGCTGTTCGACCGCTGCTCGGACGACGCCTTCGAGGCAATGGGCATGGGGCCGAATTACGCCAGGGACCGCCGCCTCACCATCTACACGGCGGAAGTCCATGTCTGCTACGTGCAGGAGCTGCATCTCGAGCACAAGGTCACTGTCACCTTCCAGCTGATCGACCATGACGACAAGCGGCTTCGGGTCTACCAGGAAATCCGCCACGTCGATGGCTGGCTGGCTGCCACGTCGGAATCGCTTTCACTACATGTCGACATGTCCGGGCCGAAGGTGGCGCCCTTTCCCGCCGATGTGCTTGCCAAGGTCGAAGCCATGCGCGCCGCCCATTCGGCACTGCCGATGCCGGAGCGCGCCGGCCGTTCGATCGGGATTCGCCGCAAGACCGCTTGAAGCGACTCGACGGCCACGTTAACCTTACCGAGGTTTTAACGGGAACAAGCCAATTGAGCCATTGAACGACTCAGCGGAGCGGTCGAGAACGATGCTCATGGGTTGCGATACGGCGGCGGGCGAAGCCGGTTCGAGGGACGTGCATGAAAACCGACATCAAGGTCGAGGTGGACAGGCTCGTAGCCGATCCGCGCATCACCGACTATGATTTCTGGCGCTCGCTCAAGAACGTCAACAACGAGATCTTCCACATCGCCAACAACAACGAGCCGATCCCGTTCGACATGATCCGCTGGCGCGCCATCCTGAAGCAGGCCCGCATGAAGCGCGGCCACGCCTAGAGCCTTCGACCGACATCCTCGCCTTCAAGACTGGCCTCGCCCTCAAGATTGGCGCTTCACCGCTCCCAGCGGCGAGCGCGCCACTACTGGTGACGACTGGATGATCGCCGTGTTGGTCATCGCGTAGGGAATGATGCGGTCGATCACCCGTTCGAGCTCGGCCACCGAGCCGACATGCGCCAGCGCGATGAAACAGTCCTCACCGGTCACCCGGTCGCATTGCGCGATCTCCGGCAACTCGCGGATGATCTCGGCCACCACTGCCAGTTGCCCCGGCACCGGACGGATGCGCAGCCATGCCGATAGCGGCAGGCCAAGTGCGGCAGGGTTGATCCTGACCGAATAGGCCTCGATGACGCCGCTCTCCTGCAGCCGCTTGATGCGCTCGGCGACACTCGGCGCCGACAGGCCGACCGAGCGTGCAAGCTCCGCCGTGCTGATGCGCGCGTCCTTCTCCAGCAGGCGCAGGATCTTCATATCCGCAGCATCGAGGTCGGCACTTTCAGTTCGAAGGCGTTTCAAGGAAATCTCCTTGCTTCCGGGCGAAAGCTAGCCAGAGGAGCCAATCATCACCCATATAAATCGACAGAACCGCCTGCGATACTGATCCGATGGATGATCAAACGCAATCTCTTGCTGCAAACCCTGCCCCTGCCGACAAAGCGCAGAGCGGGCTGGCGACGAGACTGCCGCCACATGTCTGGTTCGGCATCAGCGCCGTCTTCCATTATCTCGGGCCGGCATTCGCCGTGCTGCTGTTTCCGCATGTCGGCGTGCTCGGCATGGCGTGGCTGCGCATAGCCACCGCAGCCCTGGTCTTCGCGCCAGTGACCCGTCCATGGCGAACCTTCGCCCGCGCCGATCGCTCGACGCGGCTGCTGTTGCTGGCCTTCGGCGCCTGCCTGGCGGTGATGAACTGTTCGTTCTACCTGGCGCTCGACCGCTTGCCGATTTCGCTGGTCGCGGCAATCGAATTCGTCGGCACCATCGGCATTGCGCTGATCGGCCTCAGGAGCCCGCGCAATCTTGCCGCCCTTGCCGTTGCCGTCATGGGCACATTGCTGCTCATCGACGTCAAGTGGTCGAGCGATCCGCTCGGGCTGTTCTGGGCCTTCCTCAACGGGGTGCTGTTCGTTGGCTACATCGTGCTCGGCCACCGCGTCGCCCGCTCAGGCGCAGGCGACGGCATCGCCGGCCTCGGCGCAGCCATGGCCATTGCCTTCATCGTCGTGCTGCCGATCGGCCTCACCGACGCGCTGCCGGCCCTTTTCTCACCAGTGCTGTTGCTCGCCGCCATCGGCGTCGGCATCTGCTCGTCGGTCATTCCCTACATCTGCGACCAACTCGCCATGTCGCGGCTGCCGCGCGCGAGCTTTGCGCTGATGCTGTCGCTGCTGCCGGTCACCGCGACGCTGATCGGCGTCATCGTCTTGCGCCAGATTCCGAGCCTCATTGACTGCTTCGGCATCATTTTGGTCGTCGCTGGCGTTGCCTTGCATAAACCCGCAGCCGTCAGAAAAGTTGAATAAAACAGTTTATTATCAAAGGCTTAAATCAACAACTCTTGAGCTCCGCGAGTCGCCAGACTGCGATAAAACGGCTCAAGATTGAACTATTTCCACTCCTGAGCCGTTGGTCCCCACGAAAACGGCTTGGAGTTGGAAAGAAATGGACTGGAAACGGACCAGGGAACCGGCTGACGCCTGGCGCATGACAGACGATCTGCATGCAGAACACGGCAAGGGCGATCCGTTCGCCGCCGCCATTCGCGCCACGCGCATGTCGATGATCATCACCGATCCCCGGCAACAGGACAATCCGATCGTCTTTGCAAATGACGCGTTCCTGCGCCTGACCGGCTATGAGCGCGACGAGGTCATGGGTAAGAACTGCCGTTTCCTGCAAGGACCCAAGACCGACAAGGCCGCCGTCGACAAGGTGCGCGCCGCGATCGAAGATCGAGCCGACATCGCCGTCGATCTTCTGAACTACCGCAAGGACGGTTCCAGCTTCTGGAATGCGCTCTACATCAGTCCGGTTTCCAACGACAAAGGCGAATTGCAGTTCTTTTTCGCCTCGCAACTGGACGTCTCGGACCGCAAGAGCTCGGAGCATCGCGTAAAAGCGGACAAGGACCGCTTCGAGAAGGCAGTACAGGAACGCACCAGCGAGCTTGAAGCCGCACTCGAGGCGCAGACAACCCTGCTGCACGAGGTCGACCATCGAGTGAAGAACAACCTGCAGATGATCTCCTCACTGATCATCATGCAGAGCCGGACCATCAAGGACGAATCGACCAAGCAGTCGCTGTCCACCATGCTGGCGCGCATCGAGGCGCTGAGCACCGTCCACCGCCGGCTCTACCAGTCGAAGGACGTTAGCCGGTTCGACGTCTCGGATTTCGCCAGGGATCTCGTATCCAACCTGCTCACGGCTTCGGGACGTTCGGAGATCAAGTCGACCCTCGACCTCGAACCCATCGTCATTTCGGCTGAAAAGGCAACTCCCGTCGCCCTGATGGTCAATGAGCTTGTCACCAACGCGCTAAAACATGCTTTCAAGGAAAAGCCTGACGGCACGAGGACGGGGCGCATCGGCATCAAGATGAGCCAGCCTGACGGCCACTTCAACATCGAGGTGTCCGATGATGGGGTCGGCATGGCTGATGCCAGCGGCGACGCGTCTTTCGGCATGCGGCTGATCAAGTCGCTGGCCCGTCAGCTGCGCGCCGACATCGAATGGCGCGACGCCGGCCCCGGCACCAAAGTTATCATCTCGATGCCGAACGAACCGCAGCAAAAAGGGAATCTGTCATGATTGAACCGCTCAAGGTCCTGATCGTCGAAGACGAAGCGCTGCTGGCAATGGAACTGGAAGGCCTTGTCGAGGACGCCGGCCACAGCGTCGTTGGCTGGGCGACCTCCCTGACCGAAGCAAGGACCATGGTGGATACAACGGCCGCCGACATCGCCTTTGTCGACATTCATCTGACCGACGGGCCGACCGGCGTCGAAGTGGCCGAGTATATCGGCCAGAAGAAGAACGCCATGGTGGTGTTCATGACCGCCAACCCGAAACGTATTCCCGATCATTTCGCAGGCGCGATCGGCGTGATTGCCAAACCTTACACGATGAACGGGCTGACCTCCGCGTTACGCTATCTGCAGGAAGGCGTGCGCCGTCCGCCGCCCGTTTCGGTGCTGCCGTCCGGCTTCACGCTGTCGCCGGCCTTCGAAACCGTCTGGGCGTCCTCAGGTGCCTGACTCCAAAAGGAGCACGGGAAAGCGCGTAGCGCTTTCCCTAAGGCAAATCCGAGCGGCGCGGCGTTACCGCGATGAAAAGCTCTACGCCAGCTTCTCCTTGAGGAAAGCGATCGTGCGCCCCCAGGCGAGGTCGGCCGCCTTCTTGTCGTAGCGCGCCGCCGAGGTGTCATTGTTGAAGGCGTGGTTGGCGCCTTCATAGACATACACCGTGTATTCGACATGCGCGGCATCGAGCTCCTTCTTGAAGGCGTCGATGCCGGCATTGGTGCGCTCGTCCAGCCCGGCATAGTGCAGCAGCAGTGCAGCCTTGATCTTCGACACATCGGCGGCCTTCGGCTGCATGCCGTAATAGGCGACGGAGGCGCTGAGATCGGGCGCGTTGACGGCCAACATGTTTGCCGTGCCACCGCCCCAGCAGAAGCCGACGGCGCCGACCTTGCCGTTGCCGTCCTCTTCGACCTTGAGGAAAGCGACCGTTGCCACCCCGTTGGCGACAGTCTGCGCGGAATCCAGTTTGGTGAACATGTCGCGCGCCTTGTCCTCGTCATCAGGCGTGCCGCCGAGCGGCGACAGGAAATCCGGCGCCAGCGCCACGAACCCTTCCAGCGCCACGCGCCGCGCCACATCGCGAATATGCGGGTTGAGCCCCCTGTTCTCGTGGATGACGATGACGGTGCCGAGCTTGCCAGACAGGTTCGCAGGCTTGACCAGATAGCCCTTCATCTCACCGCTGCTGCCGGCATATGTGATGTCCTCGCCCTTCACGCGTGGATCGTTGTCGGCAACGATTGCCGCTTGCGCCGAATTTGCCGCCAAAAGCGGTGCGATCGCGGCCGCGGCAGCACCCGATCCGGCAAGCCGGGTCAGTTGCTCCATGAAGCGGCGGCGGTCGAGCGTCAGATGGGTGTATTCATCATAGGCGTCGATCATCGCCTGGGTGATGGCTGGTTTCGTCATGGGCGCGCTCCTTCGATCCGCTTTGGCATCGTTCGCAAGATAGGGGCGAGGCTCCTGTCGTCCAGTCACGGCTCGGTGACACCTCGTCCTCCCTCGCGAATGCCCTGGAGGCTTCCAGCATCATCACGTTTTGGTCATCAGCCACAAATCCTGATGGCGCTGCCACAATAGTGGGGGACACTGACAGACGTCGGCCGCGCCTTGGCGCGGTCACGGTCCTGATCTGAAAGGCCCTATCTGGAAAGGAAAGACGCCGATGACCATGCCCTCGCCAATCCTGGCAGCCGCCTTCCTGTTTGCCGCGACCGCCATTCCAGCGTTGCGCGCGACGATCGTTGCCGCAAGTCGAAGGTCCACGATCAAGGTCCGCAGCCATCAGCGCCATCCGGCAAACACGAAAACCCAGGGTTGAGGTGAAGTCATGGACGTACAGGACATCGTGAACACTGTTTCGCAGAAGGCAGGTCTCGACCAGGCGACGACGGAAAAGGTCGTTGGCACCATTTTCTCGGTGCTCGAGCACGAAGCGGAAGGCACCAGCGCCTCCTCATTCTTCGCCAAGATCCCCGGCGCCGATGCGTTGGCCCAGAAGTATGACGTCATGGCCACCGCCCCAGCCGGCGGTGGCGGCTTTCTGTCCTCGCTGCAGGGCGCGCTTGGCGGCGTTCTCGGCGAGAAAGCCGGCGCATTGGTCAACGGTATTGCGGCGCTGAAGGCATCCGGCCTCGACATGGCGCAGATCCAGAAAGCGGGCGCGACGCTGATCCAGCAAGCCGAAGCCGCCGCCGGCCCGGACCTGACGAACGAGGTGCTGGGCTCGGTGCCCAGCCTGAAGAGCCATCTCGGGATCAGCTGAGGCGTCGATCCGTCAAGACAGTAGTCTCCCCTACTTCGGCAGCGCGTAGGCCATCACATAATCGCCCGGCTTTGTGCCGACCGAGCCATGGCCGCCGGCAACGATGACCACGAATTGGCGTCCGTCGGCGACGGTGTAGGTCATCGGCGTCGATTGCCCGCCGGCCGGCAGTCGTGCCTGCCAGAGCTGCTTGCCCGATGTCAGGTCATAGGCGCGCAGATAATCGTCGACCGCGGCACCCAGGAAGGCGACGCCGCCGGCGGTGATCATCGGTCCGCCAATGCCCGGCACACCGACCTTCAGTGGCAATGGCAGCGGCGTCATGTCGTAGACGGTGCCGTTGCGATGCTTGTAGGCGATGGTGCCGGTCCGCAAATCCACACCCGCGACATAGCCCCAGGGCGGCGCCTGGCAGGGAATGCCGAGCGGCGACAGGAACGGTCCCATCACCACCGCATAGGGCGCGCCCTCGTTGCGGTTCAGCCCTTGCTCGCTGCCGCGCCCTTCATCCGGCGGCGGCACCTGATCGCGCGGAATGAGCTGCGACTTGAAAGCCAGATAGGTCGGCATGCCGAATAGTACCTGCCGCACCGGATCAACCGCGACGCCGCCCCAGTTGAAGGTGCCGAAATTGCCGGGATAGATTAGCGACCCCTGCACCGACGGCGGCGTGTAACGGCCTTCGTAGCGCAGGCCCTGGAATTCGATCCGGCACGCCAGTTGGTCGAACATGGTGATGCCCCACATGTCAGCGCCGGTCAGCGGCTTCGGATTGAAGGAGAGGTCCGACGCTGGCTGCGTTGGCGCGCTGTGGTCACCCTCGACGGCGCCGCCGGGCGCCGGCACTTCCTTGACCGCAACCACCGGCTCGCCGGTGCGGCGGTCAAGCACATAGAGGTCGCCCTGCTTGGTCGGCCCGACCAGCGCCGGCACCACCGTGCCGTCGGCCTTGGTGATGTCGATCAGGCTCGGCTGCGCCGGCACGTCCATGTCCCAGAGGTCGTGGTGCACGGTCTGCCGCACCCAGCGCAACTGCCCGGTGTTGAGGTCGAGCGCGGTGATCGAGGACGAGAACTTCTCGACATTGTCGCTGCGCCCGGCACCGAGCTGGTCCGGCGTCTGGTTGCCGAGCGGCACGTAGAGCAGGCCGAGCTTCTCGTCGGCGCTGGGCGTCGACCACATGTTGGGCGAGTTGGCGGTATAGGTCTGGCCCGCCCCCAGCGGCGTCGTCTGGTCCGGATTGCCGGAATCCCAGTTCCACACCAGGGCGCCGGTGTTGACATCGTAGGCGCGGATGACGCCAGACGGCTCCTGCGTCGAATAATTGTCGTTGACGGCGCCGCCGACGATGATCTTGCCGCCCGATACCAACGGCGCCGAGGTCGAATAGTAATAGCCCGACTTCGGATAGGGCATGTTGGTCAGCAGGTTCAGCGTGCCGCCCTCGGCGAAGGCCGGACAGACCTGCCCGTTGGCGGCGTCGAGCGCGATCAGCCGCGCATCCGAGGTCGGCAGGTAGACGCGGGTTGCACAGGGCTGGCCGGCGGCGATTGCGGCATCGGCATAATAGGACACGCCGCGGCAGGTCTGGTGCTGGCGATCCTTGTCGAGCTTGATCTTGGGATCGTAGCGCCATTTCTCCTTGCCGGTCACCGCATCGACCGCGATGGCGAAATTGTGCGGCGTGCAGATGTAGAGCGTGTCGCCGATCTTCAGCGGTGTCACCTGATACGTTGTCTCGCTGATATCGTCCGGCCCCTTCACGTCGCCGGTGCGATAGGTCCAGGCCGGCTGCAGCTTGGCGACATTGTCCGGCGTGATCTGGTCGAGCGGCGAATAGCGTTGGCCAAACTGCGTGCGTCCGTAATAGTGCCACTCACCGGCCGGCACATCGTTGCCGAGATTGGCATTGGGGATCACCTTGTCGGTGTCGAGCTCGCCGGCAATGTCCTTCGGATCCGCTGTCATTGAATAACCGGCGACCGCCAGCGACGCCAGCACGGCAAGGATCAGCGGCGCGCGTGCGTCAGGGCCGGTAATCCCCCGCCGCGCCCACGGCGTCAGCAGCCAGAGTGCAACCAGCACGATGATGCCGCCGCGCGGGCCGAGTTCCCACCAGTCGAAGCCGGTTTCCCAGACCGCCCAGGCCAGCGTGCCGATCACGATCGCCGCGTAGAGCCACAGCGCGGTGGACCGGCGCCGGTAGAGCAGCCAGGCGGCGATCAGGAAGGCGATGCCGACGATAATATAGTACCAGCTGCCGCCCAGCGAAGCCAAGCGGATGCCGCCGCCGCCAAGCACCAGACCGATCAGAAAAAGGATGAGGGAGGTGATGGTGACAGCCAAGATGATACTCCTTCGACTGTTGCGTTTTGCGACGCCCAAGGACAGCCCGATGCACCCGTTCCTGCCCTCCGCACAGCTTTCTCCCGCCCGCCCCGCCTGTCAAGGCGACGCACACGCCAAGGTGGCAATCCATCTTGCCTGCGGTCGGGTTTTCCAGCAGTCTCCATCATCTCTCGCAGGAGCAAGCAAATGACGTCGTTCGTTCCGCCGCTGACGCGCCTGATGCTTGCACTCTGTTGCCTTGTCTCTCTCACCGTGGCTGCGCCTGCGCAGACGCTGCATGAGATCAACAAGGCGAACGGCTTTCACGAGATGCTGATGGCTATCGGCCCGGGTTTCATCGCGGCCGTGAAATCGGCGCCGGAAACGCCGCCGCAAAAAGTCCAGGACGCCCTGGCGGCGGCCATGGAAGGCGCCTTTGACGCGAACAAGATGGAGGCAGCCATCGAAGCGCGAATGGCGGACAAACTGCCCGCCAGTGAATTGTCCGACCTGGCCTCGTTCTATGCGTCGCCCCTCGGTAAACAAGTCACGGCACTGGAAATCCAGGCGTCAACTCCGGAAGAAAGGCAACGCAAGACGATCGAAGGTCCCAAGATCCTGGGCGAACTTCCATCTAGGGATCCGACTCGGCTCGCACTGTACAAGAAGCTCGTGGACGATCTCAGCGCTGTCGACACCGGAGAAGCCGTGGCCTTGAACATGGGCTACGCCATGCTTTCCGAGATGCTTGGAGCGGCCGGCAAGCCCCTGCCCGACGACCAGATCATGGCCCTGCTGCGCCAGCGATCCGAAGGCCTTCGCCATGACATCGAAACGGACGTCATGGCATCGGTGGCCTACATCTACCGGGATTTGCCCCTTGACGATCTCAAGCTCTACCAGATTTTCCTGACATCGCCCGCCGGCAGCCACTATTACGACCAGATGCAGGTCGCTCTCGGCGCCGTGATGACGGACGAGGCGCGCTCGTTCGGACATCGATTTTTCGTCGCCCTCGGTTATCGCAAGGCCTGAACAGCCCATATCAGGCACTTTAGCGGAACAAAACGTAGACACTTCTGGCCTTTCGCCGCCGAATCACTACATTCGGGGGAGATGTCCGGCTTTTCCGAAGACATGCCCTTTTTCGATGAACCCAATGCGCGGCCAACTGCCCCGTCGGGCATTGCCGCGCGCGCCATGGCTGCCCGCAGCGGCCACAACAATGCGCCGGACTATCTGAAGGGGCTGAACCCCGAGCAGAGGCTGGCGGTGGAAACCACCGAGGGCCCGGTTCTGGTGCTGGCCGGCGCCGGTACCGGCAAGACGCGTGTGCTGACCACGCGCATCGCCCACATCCTCGCCACCGGCAAAGCCTTCCCCTCGCAGATCCTCGCCGTCACCTTCACCAACAAGGCCGCGCGCGAAATGAAGCAGCGCATTGGCATCCTGATCGGCGAAGGCAATGTCGAAGGCATGCCGTGGCTGGGCACCTTCCACTCGATTGGAGTGAAGCTGCTTCGCAGACACGCCGAGCTTGCCGGTTTGCGCTCCGACTTCACCATCCTCGACACCGACGATGTCGTGCGGCTGATCAAGCAGTTGATCCAGGCCGAGGGCCTGGACGACAAGCGCTGGCCGGCCAAGCAGTTCGCCCAGATGATCGACGGCTGGAAGAACAAGGGACAAGGCCCGGCCGACATCGCCGAGGGCGACGCCCGCGCCTTCGCCAACGGCAAGGGCCGCGAGCTCTACAAGGCCTATCAGGCGCGGCTGCAGACGCTGAACGCCTGCGACTTCGGCGACCTTTTGTGCCATCCGATCCGCATCTTCCGCGCCAATCCGGATGTGCTGAAGGAATACCACAAGCGCTTCAAATACATCCTCGTCGACGAGTATCAGGACACCAACACCGCCCAATACATGTGGCTGCGCCTGCTGGCGCAGCGGCCGCAAGCGTCGCGCCCATCTTCGTCGACCGGTCTCCAATCGGCCGAAGGCCGCAAGGACGACCGTCCGTCCGAGCCGTTGCGAGGCCCGCGCGGAGGGCCCGCGCCGGCAGGCGCGGAACAGCCCGTGAGCGACAACAAAGTCAACATCTGCTGCGTCGGCGACGACGATCAATCCATCTATGGCTGGCGCGGCGCCGAGATCGACAACATCCTGCGCTTCGACAAGGATTTTCCCGGCGCCACCATCATCCGGCTGGAACGCAACTACCGCTCCACCGCGCATATCCTGGGGGCTGCCTCCCACCTCATCGCCCACAATGAGGGCCGCTTCGGCAAGACGCTGTTCACCGACCGCGACGAGCCCGAGGACGACAAGGTCCATGTCCACGCCGCTTGGGATTCCGAGGAGGAAGCCCGCGCCGTCGGCGAGACCATCGAGGCCTACCAGCGCCAGAAGCACAATCTCAACGACATGGCCATTCTGGTCCGAGCCTCATTCCAGATGCGCGAGTTCGAGGACCGCTTTGTCACGCTCGGCCTCAACTACCGCGTCATCGGCGGTCCGCGCTTCTACGAGCGCATGGAAATCCGCGATGCGCTGGCCTTCTTCCGCGTCGTCGCGCAAGGTGCCGACGACCTCGCCTTCGAGCGCATCGTCAACGTGCCGAAGCGCGGGCTGGGCGAAACCACCATCCGCCAGATCCACGACACGGCGCGCGCGCTGCGCGTGCCGATGCTGGAAGCCGCCGCCAAGCTCGCCGAAAGCGACGAGTTGAAGCCGAAGCCGCGCGCCGCCTTGCGCGAGGTCGCGGCCAATTTCGAGCGCTGGCAGAAGGCGCTGGAGACCACGCCGCACACCGAACTCGCCGAGACCATTCTGGAAGAGAGCGGTTACACCGACATGTGGAAGAACGACCGCTCGGTCGAAGCGCCCGGCCGCCTGGAGAATTTGAAGGAGCTGATCCGCTCCATGGAGGAATACGAGTCGCTGCGCTCCTTCCTCGAGCATGTGGCACTGGTCATGGACGCCGAGCAGAATGCCGAGCTCGACGCCGTCAACATCATGACGCTGCATTCGGCCAAGGGCCTCGAATTCGAGACCGTCTTCCTGCCCGGCTGGGAGGAAGGCCTGTTCCCGCACCAGCGCGCGCTCGATGAGGGCGGCCGCTCCGGGCTGGAGGAAGAGCGCCGGCTCGCCTATGTCGGCCTGACCCGCGCCAAGAAGAACCTGCATTTGTGGTTCGTCTCCAACCGACGCATCCACGGCCTGTGGCAGTCGACCATCCCGTCGCGCTTTCTAGAAGAGCTGCCGGAAGCCCATGTCGATATCGCCGAGAGCGGCAATTCCTACGGCGGCTATGGCAATTCCTATGGCGGGGGCTCATTCGCCTCCGGTCGCGGGGGGCGGCAAAATCCCTATGGCGCCTCGCGCTTCGACAATGTCGGCGCCAACACCGAAAAATCCGGTGCCTTCTCCAACACCTATGCGACGCCGGGCTGGCAGCGCGCGCAACAGAACCGCACCGAAGCGACCGACCGCAATTGGGGCTCGCGCTCCGGCCATCAGGTCGAGCGCATCGGCTATGGCGAGACCGACTCCGGCTACGGCGCCGGCCGCACCAGCGTCAAAGGCCGCACCATCGACGGTGAGCTGGTCGCGAAATCCGTCTCGGATACGCCATCCGCCTTCAGCGTTGGAGATCGCGTCTTCCACCAGAAATTCGGCAACGGCAACATTTCCGCCATCGAAGGCAACAAGCTGACGATCGACTTCGACAAGGCCGGCCAGAAGCGCGTGCTGGACGGGTTTGTCGCAGCGGTGTGAACGGCCGCTTGCCCCGTTGTCCTACAAGCGACCGCCCCAGCCAGAAATCTCCACCCGTCACCGATACCGCGCCTGGTTCCATTTGTGGCCGAGCAGCGACAGGATGATGATCAGCCCGTTGAAGAACTGCACGTAGAAGCCGCTCAGGCCCGCCGCCACGACGCCGGTCTGGATGAACGACACGGTGACCGCACCGATGGCGCCGCCGACGACGGTGCCGATGCCGCCCCAGGTCGGCGTACCGCCGACGAACACCGATGCCAGCACCGGCAAGAGATAGCCGTCGCCGGCGGTCGGCCACCAGGTGAAGTTGATCATTACCGAGAAGGTGCCGGCGATCGCCGCGCCGATGCCTACGAAGACGAACACTTTCACCCGCACGCGCTTGACGTCGATGCCCATCTGCTGGGCGCTGTCGGGATTGTCGCCGACCACCCTCACCTGCGCGCCGAAGCGGTGGCGGTTGTAGAGCATCGCCGACAATACGACGAAGGCGATGGCCCAGAATATCTGCACCGGGATGCCATAAACCTGGCTGGAGAAAATCTTATAGGCCCAGCTGTTGGCAAGGTTGGTCAGCGCCATCGACTTGCCTTCGTTGATGATCTGGATCAGGCCGCGCAGCAGGAAATTCATGCCGAGCGTGGCGATTAGCGACGACAGCCCGCCATAGACCACCAGGGAGCCCACCAGGAAGCCGAGCAGTATGCCGGTGACGAGCGCCGCGGCAATGCCGAGAAACGGATCGTAGCCGGCCTGCACGACCAGCGCGAAGACCCATGAGGCAAAACCCATCGTCGCCGGAAACGACAGGTCGATCTCGCCGCAGGTAACGACGAAGACCAGCGGCACCACCACGAACAGCGCGACCGGCAGCGTGGTCAGCACCGAACTGTAGAGATACCAGGTGGTGAACACGGTTGGGTTGGCGATCATGAACACCGCCATCATGACGATGAACACGCCGAGCGTGCCGAGCGAAGCACGATTGTCGAGGATGAAGCCGCGCAGCCATTGATCGGATGGGTGTCTCCACTCCTTCTGTGGGCTGGGAATGGCGGTGGACGGCTCGTGCAGATCGGGTTCCATGGTCTTGCTCATCGCACTGCCCTCTCGGCGTCGCCGGTGTCGTGCAACCCGGCCAACCCGCCGGGGTGTGCGACATCCTCCATGAAGTTGATGAGGTTCTCGGCCGACTTGACCTCGCTGCGGTCGGCGGTGAGCGCGACCTTGCCGCGATCGAGCACCACGAAGCGGTCGGCGATGTCGAAGACATGATGGATATTGTGGCCGATGAACAGGATCGAGCGGCCGCTCGCCCGCACCTGGCGCACAAAATGGAAGACCTTGGCGGTTTCGGTCAGCGACAGCGCCGTCGTTGGCTCGTCGAGGATGATCAGTTCCGCCTGCTTGTAGATGGCGCGCGCGATCGCCACGCCCTGGCGCTCGCCGCCCGATAGCTGACCCACGATCGACTGCGGCGTGAACACTTTCGAGGTGAAGCCGATCTCGCGCATCAGCCGGCTGGCTTCCTCGATCTCCTTGTTGACCTTCAGCCAGCCGAGGAAGCCGGTGAGTTCTCGGCCCATGAAGATGTTGCGCACGATCGTCTGCTGCACGGCCAGCGCCCGGTCCTGGAACACCGTCTCGATGCCCGCGTCGCGCGAACGCGCCGCACTCCATCCCGTCACCGCCTTGCCGCGCACGAGGATCTCGCCGCTGGTCGGCCTGACCACGCCGGACAGGATCTTGATCAGGGTCGACTTGCCGGCGCCATTGTCACCGATCAGGCCAACCACTTCGCCACGGTCGACGCTGAGATTGACCCCGCCCAGTGCATAGACCTGGCCATAGGACTTGCTGATATCGCGCAGTTCGATGATGCGTTCGGCCATCGGATCCTCACCTCTGTTGTCGCTGCCGGCGTCTCTGCCGGCGGTCCTGCCGGCCGGGCTCAGCCCCGGCCGGCAGCTTGGGAGGTCAGCGCAGTGCCTGCTTGGCCAGTTCGGCGACGATCTCGTAATTTTCAACCGTGACGAAGCCGGCGCCGGTGTCGACATTCATCGGCGCCAGACCGAGCACCACCTGCTGGCAGAGGCTGAGGATCGGCAGATAGCCCTGCAGGAACGGCTGCTGGTCGGCCGTCAGCTGTACCCAGCCGCCCTTGAAGGCCTCGACGATCTGCGGGCTGGTGTCGAAGCCGAAGTTGAAGATGTCGCCGGCCTTCCTCCCTGCGGCCTGCATGTATGTCGGCACATTGCCGAGCATCTGCCCGCCGGGATAGCCGACCGCCTTGACGTCGGGATTGTTGAGCAACGCGGCGGTGATCAACGGGATCGCGAGATTCGGATCGGCTGCCCATTCGGTTTGAGAATTGATTTGAATGACATCGATGCCGGCCTCTTTCAGCGCGGCGACTGTCCCACGCTCGCGCGCGCCCCGACTCTCATTCTCGAACGGGCCGATCATGATCGCCTTGTCGCCGGCCTTGAGCTTGGCCAGCTTGAACGCCTCGGCGCCGAGCGCGCGGCCCTGCTGCTCCTGCTGGGCGCCGACATAGCCGCCGCCGAACGCCGCCGTCACCGTCGGCACCGGCACATTCTGGTACATCATCTTGATGCCATCCTTATGCGCCTGTTCGGCCAGCGGCATGATCGCAGCGTCGCCAGGGTGGCCCATCATGGCGATGCCGCCTGGCTTGACCGCGACCGCCTCGCGCAATTGCTGCACCATCTTTTCGACGTCCCAGCCGGAGAAGATGTAATCGACCTTTGGTCCGAGATCGGCTGCCGCCTGCTTGGCGCCATTGTAGACGATGGTGCCGAAGGCGTCGCCCTCGGCGCCGCCGACGAAGAAACGGATGTGGACGTCCTTGCACCATTGGGCGTCGAGCGCCTGCGCCGGCAAGGTGGAGATCGCAGCGGCGAGCGTCGTGGCGGCGGCCACGATCGTCGAGCGCAGAAGTGTCCTTCTCATCGTCATGCTCATGCACTTATCCTCCCTTTTTTCCCTGGCCAGGCCGAGGGGTTTTCGACGATCGCTTCGGCAGTGCGCCGCAATCTTGGCCAGCCGGCACCTCCCGCCGGCTCGCTCTCACACCGGGTTAGGCAGGTAGCTGGCACCTCCCCGGCATTGCTTCAGATAGTCCAGGGCACGTACCTGCCCGGTGATCTCCAGCTCGTTGCGATAGACCGGATCGTGCCAGCCTTCGATGTCGATGGCGCCCTTGTAGCCGGCCAGCCGCAGTTCGCTGATCACCCGCGTCCAGTCGCTGTCGCCGAAGCCCGGCGTGCGCATCTGCACGAACGGCAGCCGGCCGAACACGCCGTGTTCGCGGATCACATCCCAGCGCACCGTCGCGTCCTTGCCGTGGACATGGAAGATGCGCGGCGCCCATTTGCGGATCTGCGGCAAGGGATCGATCAGGTAGACGAGTTGGTGGCAGGGCTCCCATTCGAGGCCGAGATTGTCGTCTGGCAATTCATTGAACATCAGCTCCCAGGCGTCCGGATTGTGGGCGATGTTCCAGTCTCCACCAGCCCAGTTGCCGTCCATGGCGCAATTCTCGAAAGCGATGCGCACGCCCTTGTCGGCGGCGCGCCTGGCCAGCGGACCCCAGACTTCCTTGAAGCGTGGCAGGCTGTCGGGCAACGGCTTGCCGCGGAGGCGGCCGGTGAAGCCGCTGACGATCGAGGTGCCGAACAGATGCGCGTTGTCGATCACCGTTTCCCAGGCCTGGAGCACACCGCGATCGACGTCGCCGCCCTCCAGCGGATTGCCGAACACGCCGATCGAGGAGACCGTGACGTCCGCATCGCCGATCGCCTCGCGGATCTGGCCGGCAAGCCGCGGCAGATCCTTGCCGCCCAGCGTCTGCCAGAAGAAGGGCTGGATGCACTCGAAACCGAGCGGCAGGATCGCCTTGATATAGGCGGCCGGGTCATCGAGATTGGCCCGCACCATGGTGCCGATCCTGATGTCGAGAAGCGGGTTTGGCATCATTGTCCTTCCTGCGAAGAGATCGTCACCCGGCGCCCGGTCTCGGCGCTTTCGATAGCGCCGAAGACCATGGCCAGGCTCTTGATGTTGTCGGCGCCGTGCGTCTCCGGCTCGGTACCGGTCTCGATCGCGCGCATGAAATCCTGAATGATGCCAAGATGGCCGCCGACGCGGTCGGCGGGATCGAGCGGCGGCACGGCGATCGGCTCGGTACGGTCGAACAGGCCTTCACGGGCTGGCAGGACGACCTCGGCCTTCAATTCGTCACTGCCGTCCCAGACCAGGCTGCCGCGCTCGGCGACGATGCGCCATGTGCTCTCCCAACTGGTGCGAAAGCCGGCGGCGCACCAGGAGCCGGCATAGGTGAAGACCTTGCCGCCGCCGAGATCGAAGACCGCGCTGGCCGATGATCCCTGCCGGTACCAGGAACTCGCCGGCTCCCATTCCTGGCAATAGACGCCGGCCGGCTCGCCATTCACCATGTAGCGGGCGGCGTCGAATGTGTGGATCGCCATGTCGAGCAGCAGGACGTGGGCCATCTCCTCGCGAAAACCGCCGAAATGCGGCGCGACGAAGAAGTCGGCATGGATGCTGGTCGCGGCACCGATGGCGCCGGAAGAGAGAAAGCGCCGGATACGCCTGACATTGGCGACGTAGCGGCGGTTCTGGACGACGGCATGGATACGCCCGGCCCGGCGGGCGGCCTCGACGATTGCGCGCGCATTCTCGGGGCTGTCGGCGAGCGGCTTTTCCGTCAGGAGATGGCAATGATGGGCAAAGGCCGAGAACGCGACCTCGCGCCGGGCGGCGGGAACCACCACGTCGAACACTGCGTCGGGCCTGGTCTGGTCGAGCACCACATCGAGGCTGGTGCCGATGACGGCGCTGGTGAGGTCGTATTCGCGCGCCCTCGCCCTCGCCCTGTCGGCGTCCAGGTCGACAAGGCCGACAACGGAAAGCCCATCGATCTGCCTCACGGCATCGAGCCACTGCTTGCTCATCGCTCCGCAGCCGGCCAGGACGACATTGATCATCCAGCACTCCTCCTCCGCTCGGTCCCTCCAGACCGATCGTCACGGCATTCACGGCATGGCCGTAAACGTTTTTCCGTAAACGTTTACGAGAACACACCCGAAGGTGTAGAATGTCAATTGGCCGCTCGCAAAAAATTGTCTTGTCGCCTTGGCCTGAGCGCTTACCGGTGCTAGCCAAGCAAGGGGGAGAACAGTCACTTGGCGTCCAGCATTCATGACCTTGCCCGTCACCTGAACATTTCGATCGGCACCGTGTCGCGCGCCCTCAACGGCCGCGCCGACGTCAACGCCGACACGCGCCAGCGCGTGCTCGAGGCGGCCAGGACGCTGAACTATTCGCCGAACCAGTCCGGCCGCAGCCTTCGGCAGGGCGCCACTCATTCGATCGCCTTCATGCTGCAGCCGCATCCGGGCGACCAGCAATATGGCGAGCCGTTCTTCATTCCGTTCCTGATCGGGCTGCAGGCGAAACTTGCCGAGAGCGGGCTCGACCTGATCGTGGTCATGGGCGCGCCGGGCGACTACCAGCAGGAACGCCTGCGCCGTGTCGTCGAGACGCGCCGCGCCGATGCCGTGGTGCTGGCCTGGACGCGGCGGGAGGACGAGCGCATCGACTATCTCACCCAGGCCGGCTTCCCGTTCGCCACGCTCGGTCGCAGCCGCTCCGGGGCCAAGTCCTACCCTTCGCTCGACCTCGATTTCGAAAAGGCCGGTGCCGACGCAGTCGACCGCCTGGTGGCGCGCGGCCACCGCCGCATTGCCGCCATCCGCCCGTCGCTCGATCTCAATTTCAGCTACCTGTTCCTCGACGGGTATCGCAAGGCCTTGCGGCGGCACGGCATCGAGGTGGACCCCGAGCTGATCGCGTCCGGTTTCATCAACGAGGCCGGCGGCTACGAGGTGACGCCGCAGGTCATGCGCTCCAAGGATCCGCCGACCGCTATCATCTTCAACAACGACGCGATGGCGCTTGGCGGCTGCAAGGCGCTGGCCGAAATGGGGATCAGGCCAGGCCACGACATGGCGGTGACCGTCATCGTCGACACGCCGCTCTGCCGTTACTTCTCGCCGGCGCTGACAGCCTTCCGCCCGGCCCTGGAGCCGATGGGTCAGCGGCTCGCCGAAATGCTGCTGGCCTCGATCCCGGCCTTCGCCGGCCCGGGGGGTCCGCGGATCATGCGCGAGGTCTGGCCGCTGGAGCTTGTGGCGCGCGACAGCGATTGATCTGGCCGAAAGCAGAGCCAGATCAGTCGCGACCTATCAGGCCTCAATCCACCTTCTTCTCACCCCTCTCGCCGGCCTTGACGATGTCGCCGGTGGTGAACAGGATTTCCTTCAGTTCCGCCCGCCAATCCTTTTTCTGGCGCAACAGGAATTCGAGATCCATGCCGAAATGCTTGAACTCCTCGCCTTGCGCGTTCTTCATGATGGAGCGGGCCTGCGGGTCCTTCTCCACCGAGATGCGCTGTTCGTACCAGCCTATCGCTTCCGCCTCCTCGATCAGCGAGGTAATCATGCGGGCAAAGGTCCGCACCTTCTGCGACAGTTCTTCAGGCGGTTCGTGATACTGGTCGAATCCCATGTCGTCCTCCGATGGAGCCATCTCACAGAATGCCCGGGATCGACGCCGGTTCCGTATCATCGCTGCAATTCCGCCAATGCCCTCTGCAGGGGCGCCGGCGAAATCTGGATCGGGCCGGAGAACGGTATGTCCATATCCAGGATGAGGTAGATCGCACCGGCGATCAGCACGGCCGAAACCACGAAGGTCGAAACCGTGATGGCGTTGCGCGGTGCCCTGAACCCGAAGCTGGCGAAGATCAGCACCAGCCACGCAACCAGCATGGCGATCAGCGGCGCAGGGATCGTGCCCTCCGACTGCTCGATCAGAATCCATCGCAACTCCACCACTTTCTGCAGACGCTGACCGGCATCCTGCAGAAGGGAGCTGTGCGCCGCGTCGGCCGGCTCCAGCGCCCTCAGCTGGGTGCCGATCTCCGTCAGCAGATGTTCGGACAGCCGGTTGGCGATGACCGGCGTTTCACCGGTCGGCGAAGCGTCGCCCGCCACCCTCTGCACATAGACGACCAGCAGCTGGCGCGCCTCGTCGGTCTCCGGGCCATACTCGCGCAAGGTCCTGTCGAGCAGGATCAGCTCCGTCGCATAGTCGTGCACGTTGTGATCGATCGATTCGAACGTGTTCTTGGCCGAGTTGATCATCAGGCCGAGCACCAGCGACGTCATAACCCCAAACAGGTTGGCGGCGAGCCGAACCACGTTGTTCGTATCTTCGTCGCGATGTCTGATCGGCAGCCTGGGCCAGATCGCCATGCTGACCAGCGGCGCCGCTGTCAGGCACAGGAAGATCATCACTGCGATCAAAGTTTCGCGCATGACGCCCATTTCTGCACGGGATGCGCCGATTGCCAATGACCCCGGCACCGATCACGTCGCGAAAGCTGCGTCACGCGTCTTGCGCGACGGCTCCCGCCCTCAGGACACCGGTGCTGCGCCGCCCTCTTGCGTGCGCCGGGCGATGAACGCGTCGAGGACGCCGGCGGTCGCGACAGCCGTAGCCGGCGGCACGAAATCGGCAAGTGTGCGCCTCCAGACACCGGTGGCCCGCTCGCTCGCCGTCTTCGAGCCGCCTTGCGTCCAATTGCCGAAATTCGACCAGTCGGCGACCAGCGGTTCGTAGAAGGCGGTGCGGTAGCGCGCCATGGTGTGGCCGGCCGAGAAGAAGTGACCGCCCGGCTGTACCTCGGCGATTGCCTCGAAGCCGATGGAATCGATGTCGCCGGGCGTCGGGGCGCAGAGTTCAGCCACCGTCTGCAACGCCTCGATATCAGTGACCAGCTTCTCGAAGGAAACGCTCAAGCCGCCTTCCAGCCAGCCGGCGGCATGGATGCACATCGTCGCCCCGGCCAGCACCGAGCCCCACAGCGCGAACTGCGTCTCGTGCGCCGCCTGCGCGTCCGAAATGTTGGCCGCGCTGCCGCCGCCGGACCGCCATGGCAGCCCGGTGAAGCGCGCCAGTTGGCCGGCGCCAAGCGTCGCCTTGACATGCTCTGGCGTGCCGAAGGCGGGCGCGCCTGATTTCATGTCGACATTGGAGGAGAAGGAGCCATAGACGACCGGTGCACTGGGCCGCACGATCTGCGCCAGCGTCAGTCCCGCCAGCGCTTCGGCATGCTGCAACGTCAGTGCACCGGCGACCGTGATCGGCGCCATCGCGCCCGCAAGGCAGAAGGGCGTGATGACGGAGATCTGCCCGGCCCTGGCGAAATCGATGATGCCTTGCGCCATCGGGATGTCGAGCTGGCGCGGCGAGTTGGTATTGATGACGGTGTAGCAGTGCGCGCCGGCAAGGAATTCGTCCTGCGACAGGCCGCGCGCCAGTCGCAGCATCTCGAAGCCGTCCTCGACCTGCGGCGTGCCGCGCGCGAAGACGAACGGAAGCTTGTCGGAGAGCGTCAGCTGCGCGCGGTTGACCGCATAGTGGCGAAAGCGGTTGTCGACGTCCTGCGGCTCGATGCAGGGTCCCAGCATATGCAGCACATCGAAATGCTGCACCAGCCGTATCAGATCCTCGAAATCGGCCAGCGTGCCCGGCCTCCGGCCGCGCTCGAGATCGGTGACGTTCGGCGCCCCGCATCCGGCCAGGAAAGTCATCGAGCCGAGTTCGAGGGTCAGATCGCGAGTGTGAGCACCGCCATGAGCATGGATCGACTTCGGCGCCGAGGCCAGTGCCGCCGTCACCATATCGCGGCCGATGCGCACCATGTCGGTGTCCGGATCGACCAGGGCGCCGGCGTGGGCGAAATGTTCACGCGCCTGCGGCAGCAGCACCTTGATACCGAGCTCTTCCAGCACGCGCAGCGCCGTGTCGTGGATGGCGGCAACCTGATCATCCGAAAAGATCGGCTGCGGCAGGAACGGGTTCCTCAGCGAACGGTAATTGGGGCGGCGGCTGGTTTCCGAGCCGGCTTCGCCCGTCCGTCCACGCCGGCGCTCGCGCCTGCTGTCACGTGCCGCGTCATCCATCAGAAATCCTCCTCATTGCCGCATCGCCTTGCCTTCGGGGTCGTAGGGCGAGGCCGCGATGACGCGCGCCGGCCTCTCCGTGCCGACGACATGCACCGAGAGCGCGGTGCCCTCGCCTGCGAAATCACGATCGACGAGCGCCAGCGCCAGGCTTTTGCCGACAGTATAGCCATAGCCGCCCGAAGTGACGAAGCCGACGCGCCGGCCTTGATGCCAGACCGGCTCGAAGCCGCTGGCGTCACCGTCGATGGCATCGATCTCCAGCGTCACCAGGCATTGGCCGCTGCCGCCCTCCCGCTGTTTCAATGCCGCCTCGCGACCGGTGAAGTCACCCTTCCCAAACGCGATGAACCGGTCGAGACCGGCCTGATCGGGTGTGTAGCCCTGGGTGAATTCACGCGACCAGATGCCGAAACTCTTCTCCAGCCGCAGCGCATTCAGCGCGTAATAGCCGATCTCGGCAAGGCCGAGATCCTCGCCGGCGGCCAGCAGCGTTTCGCGCAAGCCGGCATGCATGGTGACCGGACAACTGATCTCGAAACCGAGCTCACCGGCGATCGAAAGGCGGGCAACCCGCGCGGGCACCATACCGATGTCGAATGCCCCGCAGGCCATGAACGGCAGTGCCGCGCCCGACATGTCCTGATGCGTCGTGCGCGCCAGGATTTTGCGTGCATTCGGCCCAGTCAGCAGGAAGCCGCTCATCGTGTCGGAAAGGTCTGTGACAGTGATCCCCTCCGCCGCATGGCTCTCGAACCAGCGCATGTGGAATTCCCTGAGATAGTACGAGCCCATCAGCCAATAGTCGCCGCCACCCCAGTTGATGACCGTGAGGTCGCCCTTCAGCCGCCCGTCATGGCCGAGCATCGGCGCCAGCCTCGCCTGTCCCGGCTTCGGCAGCCTGCAGGCAAGCAACTGGTCAAGCCATGCTTCGGCCCCTTGCCCCGAGACCGCATAACGCGCATAGGCCGAGATATCGACGAGACCGGCGGCACGCCGAACCTGCAGCGCCTCGTCGCCGACGATGTCGAAGGCGTTGGAACGCCGCAGCGTCGTGTTCTCGCGAAACCCCATCGGTGCGAAATAGGCCGGGATTTCCAGACCCCAGGACGCCGTCCATTCGCATCCCGCCGCCGTCATGCCGTCATAGGCGCCGGGGCGTTTCAGCGGCCGGCCGGCGGGTAGCCGCTCATTGGGAAAGGTCATGACGAAGCGGCGCGAATAGAACTGGCGCGTCGTCTGCCTGAGATATTCGCGGTTGGCCGCGAAGGCGCCATAGCGGGCGATATCCATGCCGAAGATGTCGGCCTGCGGCTCACCATAGATCATCCACTCGGCCAGCGACTTGCCGACGCCGCCACCCTGGCTGAAGCCGGCCATGACGCCACAGGCAAGCCAGTAATTCTTCAGCCCGCGCACCGGCCCGACGATCGGATTGCCGTCGGGGGTGAAAGTGAAGGCGCCGTTGACCCATTTGCGGATGCCGGCCGTCCTCAGGCACGGAAAGCGCTCATAGGCCTTGGACAGTTCCGGGCTGATGCGGTCGATGTCTTCCGGGATCAGCTCGATGCCGTAATCCCATGGCGCGCCATCCATGTTCCAGTGCTTCGGGTTCTGCTCGTAGACGCCGAGCAGCACGCCCTTGCGCTCTTGCCTGAGGTAGGAAAAGCCGTCGAGATCGACCGCAAGACCGAGTTCCTTGTCGAGAGCGGCAACCTCCGGAATGTCTTCGGTGATGAAATAGTGGTGCTCCATCGGCGTCACCGGCAAGTCGACGCCGGCCATGCGGCCGAGCTGCTTTGCCCACAGCCCGCCGGCGTTGACGACATGCTCGGCCACGATCGTGCCTTGCTCGGTGACGACATCCCAGTGCCCGTCGGCACGCGCCTTCAACGCGACCACGCGGTTGCGCAGGATCACGTCGGCACCACGCTTTTTCGCGGCGCCGGCATAGGCATGCGTCGCTCCGTAAGGGTCGAGATGGCCTTCGTTGGAATCATAGAGGCCGCCGAGCACGTCGCTGACATCGACGATCGGGCAGATCTCCTTGATCTCTTCCGGTGTCACCAGGCGAGCCGTTTCGATGCCGACCGACTGGAACACGGCCCAGGCCGATTTCAGCCACTCCCAGCGCTGGGGATCGCTGGCCATGTTGACGCCGCCCGTCATGTGCAGGCCCGCGTCCTGGCCGGATTCGGCCTCGATCTCGCGATAGAGCTTGATGGTGTAGTCCTGCAGCGCCGCGACGTTGGGATCGGCATTGAGCGCGTGGAACCCGGCCGCCGCGTGCCAGGTCGAACCGGCCGTCAGTTCGGCTCGCTCGATCAGCGCCACATCGCTCCAGCCGAACCGTGTCAGATGATAGAGCACCGAGGCTCCGACCACGCCACCTCCGATGACGACTGCGCGGTAGTGCGACTTCAAGGCTTCCCTCCCCGGTTAGTCCGAAGGCTGCACCATATACGCACTGGACATATGTGTCTAGTACGATGCACGCACACCACGCTTTGTCGACTTGAGCTAGAAGGGAGTGATCAATTCTTTGGTGCGACCACAGGTTATTATCGGCGTGTGAAGAACCCGACGGGGCATTGCGCGCGCTGTCACGCAAGCATCATGTTTGCGCCGTAGACCGCTTTCGGGGAGGCGCGCGCGGCATCATCGATGCCGCACCTCTTTCAGCTCTTTCGCCATCGGCCGCTCCGGCACGCTTTGTTACAAAGAGGATCATCCATGAAACACCTGCACCGAACCGCGTCGCTCGGCGTCGCGCTGGCATTGTTCACCGCCTTGACGCCGGCGCTGGCCGACAGCACCGCGACCGTCGGCGGCATCAGCTTCGTCAACAAGGGACTGGTCGGCGTCGGCCGCATCCCGGCCAGCCAGAAGGACAAGTTCGGCGAAACGTTCGGCTCAGGTTCCGGCATGGCGATCGACACCGCCGGCTGGACGCATGGTGCCGACGGCTACAAGGGTTCGCTCTGGCTGCTGCCGGACCGCGGCTACAATGTCGTCGGCACCACCGACTACCGGCCGCGCCTCAACACGATCGGCATCGAGTTCGCGCCAACCGCGCCTGGTGCGGCACCCGCTGCCGGCCAGGAGCAGTCCGGCGTCAAGGCGACACTCGCCGACACCATGCTCCTGACCGACGACAAGGGCGCTGATGCCACGGGCCTCGACCCGCTCAACGGCGTGCGCGCAGCAAGCGGCGACATGCCGATCCTGCCCGAGGCCAACGGCAAGCTGGCGCTCGACAACGAGGCGATCGTGCGGCTAGCCGACGGCTCGATGTTCATCTCCGACGAATACGGCCCGAACATCTATCGGTTTTCCGCTGAAGGCCGCCTGCTGTCGGCGACCCAGCCGCCGGCTGCCCTCGTGCCGATGCGCCATGGCGCGCCGAACTTCGCCTCGGACAATCCAGGTCCAGGTGCTGCCGAGCCCGATCCGAAGGATCCCGATACCGGCCGACAGAACAACCAGGGCCTCGAAGGCATGGCGATGACGCCGGACGGCAAGTTCCTGATCGCCGTGCTGCAGTCGGCGCCCCGGCAGGATGGCGGCGATTCCGGCGCGACGCGCCAGAACACGCGCGCGCTGGTCTATGACGCTTCCGACCTCGCCCATCTCAAGCTGGCGCACGAATATGTCGTGCCGCTGCCGGTGTTCAAGGATGCCAAGGGCAAGACCAAGGTGGCGGCGCAGAGCGAGATCGTCGCCCTGTCCGACCAGACCTTCCTGATGCTGACCCGCGACAGCGGCAACGGCCAGGGGTTGAAGGGCGACACCTCGCTGCTTCGCCAGATCAACATCGTCGATCTCTCCGCTGCGACCGACATCGCCGGTGGCGCCTTCGACGCCGCCGACAAGCCGGTGGCACCCAAGGGCGTGCTCGACCCATCGGTGACGCCGGCCAAGCTGACGCCGTTCATCGACCTCAACGACAAGGGCGAACTCGGCCGCTTCGGCCTGCACAATGGCGCGCCGAACGACAAGAACAACCTTTCGGAAAAGTGGGAGGCGATGTCGGTGGTCAGCGTGCTCGATCCCAAGCTGCCGGACGACTATTTCCTGTTCGTGGCCAACGACAACGACTTCCTCACCCAGGACGGGTTCCAGGTCGGCGCACCCTACAAGGCCGAGGACGGCGCCGATGTCGACACCATGTTCACGGTCTATCAGGTCACGCTTCCCGGCCTCGCCAAGAAGTAACGACACGACCCAGGCGGACGCCAAGCGCGTCCGCCTACAGATCCTGAAGGCACACTTACTGCAACATCTCCGCGTCCTTCGGTACGCCCGCGTCGATCGGCTCGGCCGTCCTGTTCGACACGGCGGTGATCTTCGCGGCGGCCGACAGATTTGCGCGTACGAAGACCGGCGCGGGTCCGTTGACGCGGCCGTAGAGGTCGATGATGTCCTGGTTCATGAAGCGCACACAGCCGGACGAAGCGTTCTTCCCGATCGAATCCCACTCCGGTGTTCCGTGCAGCCGATACATCGTGTCCTTGCCGTCGCGGAAGAGATACAGCGCGCGGGCGCCTAGCGGGCTCTGCGGGCCGGGCGGCATGCCGTCCTTGTATTTCGCCAGTTCCGGCCGGCGCTGGATCATTTCCGGCGGCGGCGTCCAGACCGGCCACTTCTTCCTTGCCTGGACCACGGCGCTGCCGGTCCATCGGAAACCGGCCTTGCCCAGGCTGACGCCATAGCGGATAGCCTTGCCGCCGTCGCGCACCAGGTAGAGGAAGTGCTCGGAGACATCGACGACGATCGTGCCAGGTTTTTCTCCGGTCGGGTCGGACACGATCTGACGCACGAACTTCGGATCCATCTTGGCCACCGGGATCGCCGGCAGCTGATAGCCCTCGTCGACGCGCGCCTCATACATGGTTGCGACATCGCCGAAGGCCGGATCGCTTGGCGGCGCTGCCATTGGCGGCGTCACCACCTCCGTCGTGGTGCACGCCGAAAGAGCCACGGAGGCCGCGCCCAAAGCGGAGGCACCGAGAAACGAGCGCCTGTTCAGGCGCTTAAAAAACAGCGGAATATCGGACATGAACCCCCGGCTTACGAGTTTGATCAAGTAAGGAACGCGCCCCACGCGCCCAGAACCACTATCCGATTACGGAAGCTTTGAGAACATGATTAGATCAAGGCACGGACCGGACCTGACATAAGCCTTCGCCGAGTTGCCTTGCCATGGACGACAAGATGCCCACGCGCCGGCGCACCGGCGACCTGACCAGTGGCCCGATCCCGCGCACGCTGCTGCTGTTCGCCTTGCCGGTGCTCGGCTCCAACGTGCTGCAGTCGCTCAACGGCTCGATCAACGCCGTCTGGGTTGGCCGTTTTCTAGGCGAATCGGCGCTGACGGCTACCTCCAACGCCAACCTCGTCCTGTTCCTCATCCTCGGCACGGTGTTCGGCGTCGGCATGGCCGCCACCATCCTGGTGGCACAGTCGGTCGGCGCCCGCGACCTGCCCGAGGCGCGCCGCATCGTCGGCACCAGCGCGACCTTCTTCTTCCTCATCTCGGTCATCTTCGCGGTCTGCGGCTGGATATGGGTCGACGCCATCCTCAACACGCTCGGCACTCCGGCCGATGCCTTGCCGCTGGCGCGCTCCTATCTGCGCATCATCTTTGTCGCCGTGCCGATGATGAACCTTCTGTCCTTCGTCATGACCGTGCTGCGCGGCGCCGGCGATTCACGCACGCCCTTTTCGTTCATGGCGCTCGCCGTCGTCCTCGACATTGTGCTCAACCCGTTGCTCATCCGTGGCATCGGGCCATTCCCGGAACTCGGCATCGCTGGCTCCGCCACCGCGACGCTGATCGGCCAGACGGTCAGCGCAATCGCCATTCTGATCGTGCTCTATGTGCGCAAGCACCCGCTGCGGCTGGCCGGCGCCAACCTCGCTCTGCTGCGGCCCGACCCTGCCTTGCTGCGCATCATCGTGTTCAAGGGCGTGCCGATGGGCCTGCAGATGATCGTCATCTCGGTGGCGGCGCTGACGGTGATGGGCATCGTCAACTCCTACGGTTCGCAGGTCGCCGCCGCCTACGGCATCGCCGCGCAGCTTTGGACCTACATCCAGATGCCGGCGCTCGCCATCGGTGCGGCGGTCTCCTCGATGGCGGCGCAGAATGTCGGCGCCGGCCGCTGGGACCGGATCGGCCGCATCGCCGCCTCCGGTGTCGGCTTCAACCTGGTGCTGACCGGCGCATTGGTTGCCGTGCTTTGGCTTTTCGACCGTTCGGTGCTGAGCCTGTTCCTGAGCAACGACAGCGCTGCGATCGACATCGCCGCCCACATCAACAATGTTGCGTCCTGGTCGTTCATCCTGTTCGGCATCACCATCGTGCTGTTCGCCACCGTGCGCGCCACCGGCGCTGTGATGCCGCCGCTCGTCATCCTGGTGATTTCGGTGCTGGTTGTGCGCACCGGCTTCGCCTATTTCATGCGCGGCGTGATCGGCGAGGAAGCGCTGTGGTGGAGTTTCCCGGCCGGCTCGATCACCTCGCTGGTGCTGGCCGCGGCCTACTACCGCTTCGGCCGCTGGCGCACCCTGCACATGATCGAGGACAGGCCGGCTGCCGGCGAGCCTCCGGATACCGGCCTTGGTGTGCCGCGCCAGCGCGCGAATATGGCGCCCGAGATGCCCAACGGCTGAAAGACAAGCAATGCCTCCGCACTTCGCCGGCAACGGCGGCGTATTGTTCTTCTTCCACCCGAACCGCCCCGATCCGTTCCGTCCTCAGAGGTGGTCGCCCAGCCACATGGCGGGTAGCCGCCTGTCCCGCTATCGCGTAGATTTCGCCGACAGTGGGGGAGGACTTATGGGCAAAGGCAGGGTCGAGGCATTCACCGATGGCGTCGTGGCCATCATCATCACCATCATGGTGCTCGAGCTGAAAGTGCCGCATGGCGAGGATGTTTCCGCCCTGTTGCCGTTGTGGCCGATCTTCTTCAGCTATGTGCTGTCCTTCATCAACGTGGGCATCTACTGGAACAATCTGCACAACATGTTCCACACCGTGCAGCGCGTCGACGGCCGCGTGCTGTGGGCGAACCTCAATCTTTTGTTCTGGCTGTCGCTGATGCCGGTGACGACGGCCTTCATGGGCGAGAACCACTTCGCACCGGTGCCGGTCGCCGTCTATGGCATCGATCTCGTGCTATGCGCCGTCGCCTATACGATACTGGCCGCAGCACTGCATCGCCTGCATGGCAACGAGACCGCCTTTGCCAAGGCGCTGGGCAATGACCGCAAGGGCAAGATCTCGCTGAGCCTCTACATCGCAGGCGTCCTGCTGACCTTCGTCAGTCAGTGGATCGGCGTCGCGCTTTATGTGCTGGTTGCGATGATCTGGTTTGTGCCGGATAGGCGCTTCGCCCGGGTGATCGAAAAATAGCGCTTTTTGTCTGACGCGATTCCCAGGGAAAGCGCTACGCGCTTTTCCCGCGAAAACCGCTTCACACTTTTCACGGAATTTCTCTACCTATGTCTTACGCAATTCCGGACGGAAAACCGTTTCACACTTTTCCTGGAATTGCTTCACTTTCGCATCGCCTTCAGCTTTTCCGCCACCGAGGCGGCAAGGTCGGCATAGCGCTCCTCCAGCCGTTCCGCCGCCTTGATGATCGAGAAATCATGGCCGAATTTCTCCAGTGCCATGCGCAGCTTCTCGACGAACTCGGCTTGTTTCTCCAGCGCGGAAAAGAGCGTTTTCACCTGCGCTTCGCTGATGTCGGGGTTGGCCAGCATCTGCGGCACCTCGCGGCTCATCTGATCGCCCGTGGCGGTCTGTTCCTTCAGAATTGCGACCCAGTCCGTCAATCAGGAAATCTCCATCTCTCACGGCAAAAGTCTCCTTTTGCCGCGGCAACATGCGCAGCCTCGGCCGGGCTGGTCAACCCGGGCCAGTGCATGCCGCCCGAATGGGCGCAGCGGCTTTGGGACAACGACATGCATGAAAACAAGGCCTGAAGCGCGCCGCATAAATCGCTTCAAACCCAATGCGCTTTACGCGCAGTGAGGCTTGCGCTGGCCCGTTCCAGCGCTAAGTTCTGCGCCATCGAAAGAAGGACCCCATAGCCCATGATCACCGACGCCGAAATCCAGACCGCCCTGCCCGCGCTTGGCCCGGGCAACACCGCCGTCATCACCGGCGCCGCCAGCGGTATTGGTCTTGCGGCCGCCAAGCGGCTTGCATTGATGGGCATGAAGATCGTGCTGGCAGACATCGGCAGCGCACGCCTTGACGACGCCTCCCGCGCCGTTTCCGCGATTGCGGGCGACGATGCTGTGCTTGCCGTTGCCGCCGACGTTTCGAACGCGGATGAAGTGGACCGTCTCGCCGAAAGAGCGTTCGGCGCCTTCGGCGACGTGTCGCTGCTGATGAATAATGCCGGCGTTGGCAACAACCCCGGAAAGCCCTGGGAAAACCGCGATGCCTGGAGGCGGCTTCTGGACATCAATTTCTGGGGCGTCGTGCATGGCGTCGAGGCCTTCGCGCCGCGCATGCTGGCCTCGGCCAAGCCCGGCCTGATCGTCAACACCGGCTCCAAGCAAGGCATCACCACGCCGCCCGGCAACCTCGCCTACAATGTCTCCAAGGCTGGCGTGAAGACCTACACGGAAGGCTTGGCACACGCGCTGCGCAACGAACCCGGCGCCCATCTCGCCGCCCATCTGCTGATCCCCGGCTTCACCTTTACTGGCCTCACCGAGGGCGCGACCGAAAAACCGGCCGGCGCCTGGAGCGGCGAACAGGTCATTGATTTCATGCTGGAATCCCTGACCAGGGGCGATTTCTACATCCTGTGCCCGGACAATGAGGCGGCGCGGCCGCTGGATGAAAAGCGCATGGCCTGGGCGATCGGCGACATCATCGAGAACCGCCCGGCCCTGTCGCGCTGGCATCCGGACTACAAGGAGCCTTTCGCGGCCTACATGAAGCAATGAGCGTTCTCAGAGACTGATCCTGAATTCCAGCCTTTCAAGCCGCGTGCTTCTTCGGTCCGCGCTTCTGCGCCACGGCCTTCTTTGCCGCCATGGCAGCGATCTTCTCGTCATGCCGCCTGGCCGCACGCTCGCATTTGTCACGGATCTCCTCGACCTCCGATTCGGTCAGATGTTCGATGCCGATGAAGTTGTTGTGGCCCTCGCTGACGCGGATCAGCTCGTCGAGCTTGGCCTGGATCGCCGCGCCGTCGCGGTTCTGGGTGTTCTGGATGAGAAAGACCATCAGGAAGGTGATGATGGTCGTGCCGGTGTTGATGACGAGCTGCCAGGTGTCCGAAAAGCCGAAGAACGGCCCGGTCACCGCCCAGACGACGACGATCAGGCAGCAGGCGGCAAACGTCAGCGGCAGGCCGGTGACATGGGCGACCCAGTTGGCGATCTTGGTGAAAAGCTTTTCCATGTGTCGAAATCCCTCAACGCAGCGGCACGATGAGAAACAACCGGCGACCGCTTCAGGTTCCCGGCGCAAACAAATACGTCAGGCGCAATTGGCTACACGCATAAAGGGAACAAGGCGGAAAACACGCCTTATGGCTTCAATGCCACAATAGCGGCACAGGCAAGAGTGCCTGTTCCTTCCGCTACCCAGCGGGTTATCTCCAGCCCCTTCCGCCGCGCCACCCCCGCATGGCGGAAGGGGTTTCAGTCCGGTCAGATGGCGTCGTTTTCCCAGCGGTCGAGGAAAGCCTCTATCGGCAATGCCTGCATGTCGGGAACCGCCCTGGCGAGCTTTTCGACCGGCCAGTCCCACCAGGCGAGCGCTTCGATCCGAGCCGCGACAGTGGCCGGGAAGCGTGATCTGAGCGGTCTGGCCGGCACCCCGGCGACGATGGCGTAGGACGGTACGTCATGCGTCACCACCGCATTGGCGCCGATGACGGAGCCATTGCCGATGGTGACCCCGGGCATGATCACCGCGCCATGGCCGATCCAGACATCATGGCCGATGGTCACTGCTTTCGCCTGCCGCCGCTCGCGGAATGCGGCGTCAACGCCCAGCCAGCGAAAATACTCGTTCGGCCGGTAACTGACCTTGTGCTGGGTGAGCCGCTCGATGGGGTGCTCCAGGGCGTTGATGCGGCTGTTTGAAGCGATCGAACAGAATTTGCCGATCGTCGTGTAGATCGCTTCGGCGTGGCGCTCGAAATAGGAGAAGTCGCCGACTGTCACCTCGCGCAGCACCACCCGCTCGCCGATCGAGGCATAGCGGCCGAGCTTGCAGGCCTTTAGTTCCGCGGTCGGATGGATGCGCGGCTCGGAATCCTTCGGGACGAGATTTTCGGAACGGTCCATGCAGGCGGCTTTACCCCTAGGCGATTGGTCCCGCAAGCTGGACCAATCGTCCGTAAGCTCGGGCCGACCCACCTATTTCGGCTTGCCGCTGGTCCACACAACGTTCTGGCCGTAGAGCGGCACGGTGGTGACCGACATCTTGGCCGAGCCGTTCTGCACCTGGCGTGAATGCGACAGGTAGATCAGCGTCTCGTTGGCCTTGTCGTAGATGCGGTTCACCACCTGCTTCTTCCAGATCAGGCTGATGCCTTGCTTGAACACTTCCTCGCCGCCTTCGCTCATATCGATGTCGCCGATGGTGATTGGGCCGGTCTGGCGGCAGGAGATCGAGGAGTCGGACGGATCCTCGAACCAGTTGCCCTTATGCAGGCGGTCGATGATGCCACGATCGAAATAGGCGACGTGACAGGTGACGCCCTCCACCTTCGGATCCTTGATCGCCTCGACGATGATGTCGTTGCCCAGCCAGTCGACACCGACCTTGCCGACTTCATCGGCCACCGCCGTGCCAGCGCCAAGGACAACGCACGCGGCCAACGCGCCGCCGATCAGTTTCCGCCCAATCAGTGCCTGCAAGGGAGCCTCCTGCTTCGAGTTGCCGGTCACAGGTGGGGCGACCAACCCCGCTTTGCAAGCATATACATCGACACCACTGCGGTTGCGGCAACGCGGCACTTTGCCTGGACGGGGTCGAACCGTTAAGACTGTCGTGCTGGCGCGGCCTTGGGCCGGCGCCCCGATGATTCTGTGGACGGACCTTACTGATGATGCGTTCTATTCTGGTCGGCATTCTCGTCCTGATGGCGGCCGGCATCGGCTGGCTGACCTTCGACTGGTACCGCGGCCACTATGGCGGCGAGCCCTTCGGCGCTGCCTTCACCCTGGTCGACCAGAAAGGCGCGCCGATCACCGAGGCCGCGTTCAGGGGCCAGCCCAGCGTCGTCTTCTTCGGCTTCACCCATTGCCCCGAAGTCTGCCCGACCACGCTGTTCGAACTGGCGGGCTGGCTGAAGACCCTCGGCAACGACGGCAAAAACCTGCATGCCTATTTCGTCTCGGTCGATCCGGAGCGCGACACGCCCGATGTGATGAACGCCTATGTCAGCAATTTCTCCGACCGCATCGTCGGCATCACCGGCGATCCGGACAAGGTCCATGCCATGGCCAAGTCGTTCGGCATCTACTGGAAGAAAGTCGACACCGGCGACGGCGACTACACGATGGACCATACCGCCTCGGTGCTGCTGCTCAACGCCAAGGGCGACTTTGCCGGCACCATCGCCTATGGCGAAAGCGCCGACACGGCCGTCGCCAAGTTGAAGCGACTGGCCGAGGGCGCATGATCCCGAACCGAAGGACCGCGTCAGCGAAAAGTGGAACCGGTTTTCGGACAAGATCATGCTCGAGCAAGACACTTAATCCATGACCCAGACGCGGCTTCATTTCATCACCGGAAAGCTCGAATCTGTCAGCATTTTCGCGGCGTTCGAGGCGGCCTTCGAGGATGAAGGCCTGCCGATCGCCGTGCTGGAGGTCGATGAAGATCGCGACATTTACGAAGTGTCGCTCTATGCCGATGGCGACGTCGATGCCGTCGAGGCGCGGGCCAAGGACATCCTTGCCGGCCTTTCCATCGCGAAGCCGATCGGCCGCGAGGCCCTGCCCGACATCGACTGGGTGGCACGCTCGCTGGAAGGCTTGAAGCCGGTGCGCGCCGGCCGTTTCTTCGTCCACGGCGCGCATGACCGCCGGAAGCGCCACAGCGGCGAACTCGCCATCGAGATCGAGGCGGGTCTTGCCTTCGGCACCGGCCACCACGGCACCACCGCCGGCTGCCTCGAAATGCTGGAAAAGGTCATGCGCCGCGAGCACCCGCGCAATGCGCTCGACCTCGGCACCGGCAGCGCGGTGTTGGCCATCGCCGTCGCCAAGCTGGCGCACATCCCGGTGCTGGCCACTGACATCGACCCGGTGGCGGTCAGGGTGGCTGCCGCCAATGCGCGGCTCAACCACGTCAAGGCGCTGGTGGAGACGGTGACCGCGCCGGGCTTTCACCACCCGATCTTTGGCAAGCGCGCGCCCTTCGATCTCATCGTCGCCAACATATTGGCGCGGCCGCTGATGCGGCTTGCACCGCAAATGGCCGATCACATCGCACTTGGTGGCTCGATCGCGCTGTCAGGCATCCTCGAGCGCCAGCGCGACGCCGTCGTCTCGGCCTATGTCGGCCAGAACTTCCGCCACGTGCGCACCTTGCACCGCGAGGGCTGGGTGACGATCCACCTCAAGCATTGAGGCCGACACGCCGGCAACGACCCAGCTTGGACCAAGCCCGGCCGGTTGTCAGTCAAGCGATGCTGTAGCAGGTTGCGCCAGCCGGAAATCGATTCCGATTTTCAAGCCCGTGCGCTACGGTCGCGCGCAATTCAGGGAGGCCACGATGTTCCAGACCTTCGATTCCGCGGGCGATCCGGCTGTCGGCAAGCCGCGCGTCGCGCTGCTGCGCCAGTGGCTGGCCGCCAACGGGCTGGACGGCTTCATCGTGCCGCGCGCCGACGAACATCAGGGCGAGTATGTCGCCGATCGCTCGGCGCGGCTGAAATGGCTGACCGGTTTCAGCGGCTCGGCCGGTGTCGCCATCGCGCTGCGCGACCGCGCCTTCGTCTTTGTCGACGGGCGCTACACGCTGCAGGTGCGCCACGAGGTCGATCTCGACATTTTTTCGATCGAAAGCCTGGTCGACAACCCGCCAGCCGCCTGGCTCAGGGACAATCTGGGCAAGGGCGCACGGCTCGGATTTGACCCGTGGCTGCACACCATCAGTGAGGTCAAGGCACTGCAGGCCTCGGCCGACAAGACTGGCGCTGTGCTGGTGCCGCTCGACAAGAACCCGATCGACATCATCTGGAAGGACCAGCCCGAGGCGCCGGTAGCGCCGGTCGAGCTCCACCCGATCGGCTTTGCCGGCGAACTCGCCAAGGACAAGCTGGCGCGGTTGGCAACGGCGATCGCCAAGGACGGCGCCACCCATGCGGTGCTGACCGACCCCTCTTCCATCGCCTGGGCCTTCAACATCCGTGGCGGTGACGTGCCGCATACACCGCTGGCGCTCGGCTTCGCCATCCTCGCAGCCGACGGATCGCATCAGCTGTTCATGGACGGGCGCAAATTCTCGCGCCAGGTCGAGGCCTATCTCACGCAGCTCGCCGAGCCACATGAGCCCGGCGAATTCGAGGCGGCGATCGAGGCCCTTGCCAAGGGTGGCGCGAAGATCGCGCTCGACCCGGTGCTGGCGGCCGACAGGCTGCGCATGCTGGTCGAGGACAATGGCGGCACCGTGGTTGCCGCAGCCGACCCTGCCCGCATTCCACGCGCCACCAAGAACCAGGCCGAGATAAACGGTTCCCGCGCCGCGCATCGGCGCGATGGCGCTGCAGTAGCGAAGCTTTTGTGCTGGCTGGAGCGCCAGAAACCCGGCTCGCTCGACGAGATCACCGTGGTGACCAGGCTGGAAGAGACGCGCCGGCAGACCGGCGAGGAAACCCAGATGCCGCTGCGCGACATCTCCTTCGACACCATTTCCGGTGCTGGGCAGAATGGTGCCATCATGCACTACCGCGTATCGCGTGCCACCAGCCGCAAACTGCAGGCCGGCGAATTGTTCCTGCTCGATTCCGGCGGCCAGTATCAGGATGGCACCACCGACATCACCCGCACGGTGCCGATCGGCCAGCCGACCGAGGAAATGCGCGAACGCTTCACGCTGGTGCTGAAAGGCATGATCGGTATTTCGACGCTGCGCTTCCCCGCCGGCACACGCGGCTCGGAGATCGACGCCGTCGCCCGCATGGCGCTGTGGAAGCACGGCTGCGACTTTGCCCACGGCACCGGCCATGGCGTCGGCTCCTATCTGGCCGTCCATGAAGGCCCGCAGCGCATTGCCCGCACCGGCACCGAAAAGCTGCTCGAAGGCATGATGCTGTCCAACGAGCCCGGCTACTACAAGGAAGGCTGCTACGGCATCCGCATCGAGAACCTGATCCTGGTGACGCCGGCGGAACAGGTCGAGGGCGGCGACATCGCCATGCACGGCTTCGAGACGCTGACGCTGGCGCCGATCGACATCCGCCTGGTGCGCACCGATCTGCTGACGCGCGACGAGCTGCACTGGCTCGACGCCTACCATGCCCGCGTGCTGGCTGAGATCGGACCGATGCTAGACGGCGAAACGCTGGCCTGGCTGGAAAAGGCCACCGCGCCGCTGCCGCACGATGCGAAGATTTAGGGGCTGGTCTTGGAAAGCTGGCGCTACCCCTCATCTGCCTGCCGGCATCTTCTTCCCGTATAGTGACGGGGAGAAGGGGCCGTTGCGACCTCGGCGCCCTTTTCTGCAACGCTGGCGATTGGCGAAACCCTCAATGACAGCGTCTTTCTCCCCGTCTCTATACGGGGAGAAATGCCGGGCAAGACAATGAGGGGCGGCGCCACGGTCGCACGGCAGAATTCCTACCCGACGAACTGCCGCGCCAGTATCAGCACCGCCGCGCCGGCGAGAAACATCGACATCAGCCCGCCGCGCAGCGAAACTACGGCGGTGACAACCAGTGCTGCCCATTCCGCCGGCCCGGCGTTCAACAGCTCCGGCGCGACCAGTGTCGTCAGGACCGCCGCCGGCACTGCATTGAGGCCGGCTTCGACGCGCGGATGGATGTTCTCGAAACGGGAGATGACCAGATGCCCGCCGATGCGCGTCAGATAGGTCGCGATCGCACCGGCGATGATGATCCAGAATGTCGTGGTCATGGCCGTGCCTTCACGCCGCTGTGGTGAGGTGGCAGGATGACGGCGAGCAGCACACCGGCAACCGCGCCGATCGAGACGTGCCAGGGCGAGCCGACGGTCTTGTAGGCAATGATCGAGGCGGCAGCGCTGGCAATGACCACCGGCAGCCACAGCGGCCGCTTGCGAAAGCCCAGGACGAGACCGAGAAAATAGATCGGCAGCAGGAAATCGATGCCCATCGCATGCGTGTCGGGGATCAGCTTGCCGAACACCGCGCCAAGCGCGCTTTCGATCACCCAGAACACATAGACCGGCAGGCCAAGTCCAAGATACCAGGCGAAGCCGACCGTCTGGCCGGATTGCGCCCTCGCCTCGGCCACGGCGAACTGCGGATCGGTGAGGATGAAATAGCCGAGCGCCTGCTCGATGATGGGCCAGTGCGCGATGCGCCGGCCGATGCCGGCGGAATAGAGCACATGGCGGAAGTTGACGGCAAAGATCGACAGCACGATCAGCCAAGGCGCGACATGCTGGCCGAACAGTTGGATACCGACCATCTGGCTGGCGCCGCCATAGACCAGCGCGCTCATCAGAAAGGCCTCGAGGACCGAGAAGCCATTGTCGACCGCAAGCGCCCCGAACAGCACCGCGAATGGCGCCGACGCCACCACGACAGGCATCGAGAGCCGTACGCCCTGCCAGAAATCGCTCCTTGCACCACTCTCGGAGATTGCGTCCGTCGCCATCAATCACTCCCTTGCGAAGGGCGGTATGTAGGTGGCGCAGCCCGGTCTGTCACACGAATTTGCTTGAGCCAAATGATCAGCGGAAATGATCGTCGTGATGCTTGTCGAAGGCTAGGCGGCGAGGGCTTTGCCCTCGATCGCCCTGCCCCAGTCGAGAAGCGGCCTGGCGCGCAAGGTGAAATCGACGAGTTCGCCGACCAGCTGCGCACCATGGATCCCCGCCGGGTCGATCACATGCTGGACGACAAAATGCCGGTTGCGGATGGCGTCAGTCAGATCGGGTTCGCTGATCTGCTCGAAGCCGCGTGGGGTACGCTTCATGCGGCCTTCCGTCTCAAGCTCAAGGCCGTTCTTCTTCAGCGCCTTTACCATGGCGCGGAACTTGTCAGGCTGCGTCGCGATGGCTTTGCGCATAGCCAGCAGCAGTGCCGGCTCCGGCTGCCACCAGGCAACGTCGGCAAAGCAACCCTCGAGCCCGACATGAACGTAGAACACGCCGTGCGCCATCTTGGTGCCGTCGGGCGACAGGATCGCCGACAGATGCCGGTTGTAAGGCCGCTTGTCCTTGGCGAAGCGCACGTCGCGGTTGATACGGAACAGCGACTTCTTGCGATCGCCGCGCAGGCCGAGCCCAGCTTGCGTGAAACGCTCCGTGAGCGTTTCGACCAGATCGCCGAAGGGATCGCGCAACTCCTTTTCGAACAGGTCGCGGTTTTCCAGGAACCACTCCCGGCTCTGATGGAAATCCAGCGCCTTCAGGAACGGAATGGCCTTCTGCCCGAAACCCTTGAATGCACCTTCCATCACGCCTTGCCGATCCGCACCAGCCAGGCGTCCTCGTCGATCACTTCGACGCCGAGCTCGCTGGCGAGCTTGAGCTTGGAGCCGGCGCCCGGCCCGGCGACCACCAGATCCGTCTTCGCCGAAACCGAGCCCGCGACCTTCGCGCCGAGGCGTTCGGCCATTGCCTTGGCTTCGGGGCGGGTCATCTTTTCCAGCGTGCCTGTGAACACAATCGTCTTGCCAGCCACCGCGCTGTCGGCCGAGATGGTCACGATATACGGCTTCGGCTTGACCTGTTTGAGCAGCGCGTCCAGCACGTCGTCGTTGCGTTCGTTGCCGAAGAAGTCGCGTAGCGCATCGATGACCGTGTCGCCGATGCCGTTGACCGATGGGAAAACGCTGTGCGGATCGTCGGCCGCCGCTGTCTCCTTGCCGACGCGGATCAGTTCCTCGATGGTCGAGAAGGTTTTGGCAAGCACTGCGGCCGTGGTTTCGCCGATATGGCGGATGCCGAGCGCGAAGATGAAGCGGTCCAGTTCCGGTTCGCGGCGCGAGTCGATGGCAGCAAACAGTTTGTCGAGGCCTTCGTAATTGCGATCCTCGACGCTGCGCACATTCTTGCGCGTCTTGCCCGATGCCGCCTCGCGCTGCCTGGCCTGCTCCTCGCGCCGCTCGGCCAACGCCTTGGTGACGGCCGGACGGCGATCCCTGAGCGTGAAGATATCGGCGGCTGTCTTGATCAATCCCGCATTGAAGAAAGTGTCTATGTTCTCGGCGCCCAGGCCTTCGATGTCCAGGGCACCGCGTGACACGAAGTGCCGCAATCCTTCCACGGCCTGCGCGGGGCAGATCAGTTCGCCGGTGCAACGGCGGCGGGAATCTTCCTTGCCTGTCTTCTCGTTGATTTCACGCGTCGCGGGCGAGCCGCAGATCGGACAGGTGTGCGGGAATTCGTATGGCACGGCGTCGGGCGGACGCTTGTCGATGACGACGCTGACGATCTGTGGAATGACATCCCCTGCCCGCTGGATCACCACCGTATCGCCGATGCGCACGTCGATGCCGTCCCTTATCGGCTGTCCCGTGCTGTCCAGGCCCTTGATGTAGTCCTCATTGTGCAGCGTGACGTTTTCGACCACGACGCCGCCGACCGTGACCGGCGCCAGCCGCGCAACCGGCGCCAGCGTGCCGGTGCGGCCGACCTGGATGTCGATCTTCTGCACGGTCGTCATCGCCTGTTCGGCGGGGAATTTATGCGCAACCGCCCAGCGCGGCTCGCCGGTGACGAAACCCCATCTGCGCTGCAGCTCCAGCTGGTCGACCTTGTAGACGACGCCATCAATGTCGTAGCCCAACGAGGAGCGCTGCTCCTCGATCCGATGATAATGCGCGATCAACTCCTCGGCCGACTTCGCCCGCACCATCAGCGGGCTGATCGCGAACCCCCAATCCTTGAACTTCTGCACGGCGCCGTACTGGGTCGGAGCGGGATCCTCAGACGTATAGCCCCAGGCATAGGCGAAGAATTTGAGGTTGCGGCTGGCGGTGACGGATGGATCCTTCTGGCGCAGGGAACCGGCCGCCGTGTTGCGCGGATTGACGTAGTCCTGGCCGCCAACCGCCGCCGAGCGTTGCTTCAGCGCCTCGAATTCCGCGTAGGTCATATAGACCTCGCCGCGTATCTCGATGATTTCTGGCCAGCCCGAGCCTTTCAGCTTCGCGGGGATGTCGGCGATCGTCCTGAGATTGGCGGTGATGTCCTCGCCGACGGCACCGTCGCCACGCGTTGCGCCCTGCACGAACACACCGCTTTCATAGCGCAGCGATGCCGACAAACCGTCGATCTTCGGCTCGGCCGTGAAGGCGATGTCGAGATCCTTGTCGCGATCGAAGAACCGCCGGCCGCGTTCGATGAAGTCGGCGACATCCTCGTCGGTATAGGCCTTGGCGAGGCTGAGCATGGGCACCGCATGGCGCACCTTGGCGAAGCCTTCCGCCGGCGCCGCACCGACCCTGCGCGACGGCGAATCCTCGCGCACCAGCGCCGGAAAGCGCTGCTCAATGGCAAGGTTGCGGCGCGTCAACGCATCATATTCCGCATCGGAGATTATCGGCGCATCCTCGGTATGGTAGCGCCGGTCATGCTCGGCGATCTCTTCCGCCAAGCGCTTCAGCTCGGCTTTGGCTTCGCTGTCTGTCAGGGCATCGACTGGTTTTTCGGACATGGTTTCAGACCCGGCTCATAGATGTATGCCGCCCAAAAGTGCGCAGCGGTTTTGGGACAACGACACGCATAGCAACAAAGACCCAGAGCGCGTCGCGCAAATCCGATTCGGCGCGACGCGCTTTGGTGGTCCGCGACCATAGATCAGCTTTCGGATCCAAGGGAGCAAAATTCTGATAAAACCGCGCCGAAACAGCGGGATGGCGCCACAAGCTGACTCTGTTGCGAAGCCGGGATTTTTGCCAGCCTGGCGAACCGTGCATCGTCAGGACGCGGCGGTGTTCTCGCGCAGCAGCCGCTCGGCGGCGGCGCGCGCCTCGTCGGTGATGGTGGCGCCGGCCAGCATGCGCGCGATCTCTTCCTGCCGCGCCGGCCGGTCCATCTCGGCAATGCCGGTCGCGACTCGGTCGGTGCTGCCCGACTTGGAGATCAGGAAATGCGTCGCCGCACGTGCCGCTACCTGCGGCGCATGCGTGACCGACAGCACCTGGACGCGTTTCGACAATCGCGCCAGCCGCTGGCCGATGGCGTCGGCGACAGCGCCGCCCACGCCGGTGTCGATTTCATCGAAAACCAGCGTCGGCGCCGAGCCACGGTCGGCCAGCGCCACCTTCAGCGCCAACAAGAAGCGAGAAAGCTCGCCGCCGGAAGCGACCTTCATCATCGGCCCAGGCCGTGTGCCTGGATTGGTGCGCACCCAAAATTCGATCTGGTCGATGCCTTCTTCCATGCGGCTCTCGGCCTCGCTCTTCATCTCGACGATGAAGGCGGCGCGTTCGAGCTTTAGAGCCGGCAACTCGGCCATGACCGCCTTGGTCAGGCCGACCGCCGCCGCATGGCGCAGCGAGGACAGTTGTGCGGCTGCAATGTCATAGGTCTCGCGTGCCGCGGCAGCCTGCTTTTCGAGCCCATGCAAGCGTTCCTCGCCGGCATCGAGATCGGCGAGATCGGCCGACATCGTGTCGCGCAATTGCGCCAGGTCGTCGACGGCGACAGTGTGCTTGCGCGAAGCGGCGCGCAGCGAAAACAACCGCTCCTCCGCCTTCTCCAGCCGCTGTGGATCATATTCGGTGGCGCGCAGTGCGGCCTCGACGCCCGATTGCGCGGCATCTAGCGACAGCATTGCCTCGTCGAGCGACTTGACCACGTCGTCGAGCAGGCCCGGTGCTTCCGTCACCTTGCGCTGCAGCCGTCTGAGCAGGCTCGCCAGTTGCGGCAAGGGCGAGGACGGACCGGACAGCACATCTTGCGCGTCATGGATTTCGGAAGCGATCTTTTCCGCCCGCATCATCGATGCGCGCAGCTCGGCGAGATCGGTCTCCTCGCCCGGCTGCGGATCGAGCTTCGTCAGCTCCGCCACCGCCGCACGCAGATAGTCGGCCTCACGCGCGGCCGCCGCCACTTTGGCGCTGTGACGCGACAGCTCGTGCTCGCAGGCGCGCCAGTGCCGCCACGCCTCGCCGGTCGAGCGGACAGCGCCGAGATGGCCGCCGAAAGCGTCAAGCACATCGCGGTGTGCGCCGGGATCGACCAGAGCGCGTTCGTCGTGCTGGCCGTGGATCTCGACCAGCGCGCGGCCGACATCGCGCATCAGCGTGACGCTCGAAGGCTGATCGTTGACGAAGACGCGGGTGCGGCCATCCGCCGTCTGGAGGCGGCGCAGGATTATGTCGCCGTCATCGTCGATGGCGTTTTCGGCAAGCAGTGTGCGGGCTGGATGGTTGCGCGGGACGTCGAAGACGGCGATCACTTGGCCCTGCGCCGCGCCATGGCGCACCAGCGACGCGTCGCCACGCGCGCCGAGCGCCAGCGAGAGGGCATCGAGCAGGATGGATTTGCCGGCGCCGGTTTCGCCGGTCAGCACGGAAAGACCCGGCTGGAAGTCGATATCCAGCTTCTCGATCAGGACGATATCGCGGATCGACAGTCTGGAAAGCATCAGAACCCGGACCTATTGCATGTCGCCAAAAAGTGGACCCAGTTTTGGGATAACGACATGCACAAAAACAAAAGACTTAAAGCGCGATGCGCTTTAGAGCGGCACGCGACCATCTGGAGTCGCAGCGCCGCACTATCTTTTTGTTTGGGCACCGGATCAATCCGAAAAAGCGTTGCGTACGCTTCGGTCCAATGCTCTGGGGTCAGGCGCCGCCGGTGATCATCTTCCCGGCCTTGGATATCCACGAGCCGGCATTCTCGCGCGGCGCAAGCCCATTGCTCTGCAGCAGCTTGTAGGAATCCTTGTACCACGAACTGTCGGGGTAGTTGGTGCCGAGCACCGCGGCGGCGGTCTGTGCCTCCGAGGTCAGGCCCATCGCGTAATAGCTTTCAGTCAGGCGGGCGAGAGCCTCCTCGACATGGCGCGTGTTGGAATAGTTCTCCACCACGGTGCGGAAGCGCTTGACGGCGGCGATGTATTCGCGCCGCTCGAGATAGTAGCGGCCGATCTGCATTTCCTTGCCGGCCAGCTGGTCGTTGGCGAAGCGCATCTTTTCCTTGGCGTCATCGACATATTCCGATGTCGGCCAGCGCGTCACCAGGTCCTGCATCGTCTGAAGGGTCTGGCGCGCTTCCTTCTGGTCTTGCGTCACGTCCTTGATCTGGCGGTAGTAGCTCAAGCCGATGATGTACTGCGCGTAGGCGGCGTCATCAGTCGAAGGATAGAGCGTGAGGTAGCGTTTGGCCGAGCCGATCGCCTCGTCGTAGTTGCCCTGGCGATAGTCGGCGAAAGCGCCCATCACCATCGATTTGCGGGCGAATTCCGAATAAGGATGCTGGCGGTCGACGGCATCGAATTTGCGGCTCGCCTCTTGCAGGCGCCCGGCATTCAGATTGGCAAGACCTTGATTGTAGAGAACATCGGCCGGCTCGGTCTGGTCGACATAGGTCGACAGGTCGATATCTTTCTCCGACGACATGCAGGCCGACAGGAAGAGCGATGGAACAACCACCGAAAGCGCCAGGAAAACAGCCCGCTGCGGCGCTTTCGATTGACCAACTCGCTTGAAGAACATGATTGGATTCCGCCCTTTCGGCGTTATTTCAATGCGTGTTGCATGCCGTGGTCCCAAACTTGATCCCCACTTTTGAGCGACATGCCCTAATCGACGGCAGCAGCCATAAACCATAACCGCCTTGCCCGGCAACGCTATCGCCGGCCAATCGCACATTTTTGTGGCAGCCGGACGCTGCTTGAAAATCAGTGCAATTTCACCAACAGGTGTTGCATTCGTGCAACACCTCTATCTGCCAGGATCCGAAAAAAGTTAAGTAAATCAGATCATCCAAGGCGCGTAGAGCGGCGCATTGACGGCATTCATCTCGGCGCTGCGGCCGCGCTCGCGCCGTGTCGTCTCGACGATCTCGAATGCCGTGCGATCCGACAGCAGGCGGCGCAGCGCGGCGGCGTTCATCCTGTGGCCGCCGCGATAGGAGCGGAAGCAGCCGATGAAACGGGCGCCGGCCAGCGCCAGGTCGCCCATGGCGTCAAGCGTCTTGTGGCGGACGAATTCGTTGGGATAGCGCAGGCCGCCCATGTTGATGACGCGATTGTCGTCACCGATCACCAGCGAATTCTCCAGCGAGGAGCCGAGCGCATAGCCGGCGGCCCACAGCCGCTCGACATCCTTCATGAAGCCGAAGGTGCGGGCGCGCGCGAGGTCGCGGCGGAAAATATCGGCGTTGAGGTCGGACGCGAACAACTGCCGGCCGATTGCCGGGCTTTCGAAGTCGATCTCGATCTCGAAACGGGTGCCGTCGTAAGGCTTGAACTCCGCCCACGAGGCGCCGTTCTCGATGCGAACCGGCTTGATGACCCTGATATAACGGCGCTTGACCGACAGCGTCTCGACGCCGGCCTGGTCGATGGCTTCGACGAACGCCATGGCGCTGCCGTCGAAGATGGGAACCTCGGACCCGTCGATCTCGATGGCGACATTGTCGATGCCGAGCCCGAACAGCGCCGCCATGATGTGCTCTACCGTGGCGATGTGCTCGCCAGCGGGATCACCAAGCATGGTGCACAGGTCTGTGGCGCCGACTTCGGAAACCAGGGCGCGAACCTCGCGGCCCTGCACTGCGCCGTTGAAAAGCTGGAACACGATGCCGGTATCGGCATCTGCCGGCACGAAGCTGATGGAAACTTCCTTGCCGCTGTGGACGCCGGTGCCGGTAAGCGACGCGCGCGTCTTCACTGTCGTCTGATAGTCGTGCAAGACAATCCCCATAAGCCCGTAATGCCTAAGGTCCGCTTCTCCAGCCCGAGGGCGCGGCTCTTGTTGAAATCGGCAGGCAGGGCGACTTCCCCCGAAATCCTGACAAACCGACTATGGTGGCCGGAAGATAATGTCGCGGGTGGGAGACTCCAAATCACGGTTTCTTACTCTTTGTAACCGCGAGCCGGATCCAGTTGAGCTTGATAAGCCATTGAAATCTCATGATTTTAAACGTTAACAGGCAAGCAATTTCTTGCTTGCCTGTTAACAATTCTTAAAGCCCGTTTACCGATCAGTTGGCCTGGCGGCGCAGGAACGCCGGAATCTCCAGCTGATCATCGTCCTGAGTCGCCCTCACCTGCGGCGTCAGGCGGCCCTGCTCGTCGAGCTGACCGCGGCGCGGTGCGTAGAGCTGCGCATCCTGGCTGGCAAGACGGCGCACCTCAGGCGCTGCCTGGCGCAGCTTGGGTTCGCGCGGCTGCGCCGGCTGCAGCCGTGCAGGCTCTTCCTCGCGACGGGTCAGGCCGTTGGTCAGGCGCTTCAGCAGGCCCATCGGTCCGCTGCTGTTCTCGTGGTCGGCCGGGCGGTTCTTGGCATCCACCTCGGCCTTGACGACCGGCGGAAAGTCCTCGACGCGCGGCATCCGCTGCGGCGCCATCGCAACCGGTTGAGGCGCTTCACGCAGCATTTCGCGCGGCTGCGGGGCCGGCTGTGCCACGGGCTGCGGCATCGGCTGTGCTGGCGGTGCCTGGAAGATCTTGCTCTGCGGGCGGAAATCCTCCGCATGGGCAACGGGAGCCGGACGAGCCTGCGCCATCGCGGCTGCATTTGCTTCCGCCAACTGGATGGCTTCGGCGACCGGGTCGACGGCGCGCGGTTCGTAAGCTGCCTGCTGGACCGGCGCGGGGCGGCTTTCCACAGCGGCAACGGCCGGGCGGCTGACCGGCTTCTGCGGAGCGGTGCGGATCGAGATCGGCGCTGCGGCGATTTCCGCCGCCGACTTGTCGATGCCGGTGGCAACCACCGAGACACGGATGACGCCTTCGAGTTCTTCGTCGAAGGTGGCGCCGAGGATGATGTTGGCATCCTGGTCGACTTCCTCGCGGATGCGGGTCGCCGCTTCGTCGACCTCGAACAGGGTCAGGTCGCGGCCGCCGGTGATCGAGATCAGCAGGCCCTTGGCGCCCTTCATCGAGGTCTCGTCGAGCAGCGGGTTGGCAATGGCAGCCTCAGCGGCGGCCATCGCGCGGCCCTCGCCCGAAGCCTCGCCGGTGCCCATCATCGCCTTGCCCATCTCGCGCATGACCGAGCGCACGTCGGCGAAGTCGAGGTTGATCAGGCCTTCCTTGACCATCAGGTCGGTGATGCAGGCAACACCGGAATAGAGAACCTGGTCGGCCATGGCGAAGGCGTCGGCGAAGGTCGTCTTGTCATTGGCCAGCCGGAACAAGTTCTGGTTGGGGATGACGATCAGCGTATCGACGCATTTCTGCAGCTCTTCGATGCCAAAATCCGCGGTCTTCATGCGGCGCTGGCCTTCGAAATGGAACGGCTTGGTGACGACGCCGACGGTGAGGATGCCCTTTTCGCGTGCGGCACGCGCCACGACTGGAGCCGCACCCGTGCCGGTGCCGCCGCCCATGCCGGCGGTGACGAAGCACATATGGGTGTTGGACAGATGATCGATGATCTCGTCGATGCATTCCTCCGCCGCCGCGCGGCCGACTTCCGGCTGCGATCCGGCGCCAAGGCCTTCGGTGACATGCGCGCCGAGCTGGATCAGTCGATCGGCCTTCGACATGGTCAGCGCCTGAGCGTCGGTATTGGCCACCACGAACTCGACACCGCGCAGACCGGCGGTGATCATGTTGTTGACGGCATTGCCGCCGCCGCCGCCAACACCGAACACGGTGATCCGCGGCTTAAGCTCGGTGATGTCCGGCTTCTGCAGATTGATCGTCATTGTCTCCGTCCTTTGCCTTTCACGCCGCTTCGCCGCCGCGGCCGCCTATGGGGCTGTCCCCGTCAATTAGAAACTGTCTCTCAACCACTGACTCATGCGATGCAGTTTTCCACCCGTTCCGGTCATTCTGAGACCGGAAATTCCTTTCGCCGGATGGCTCTCGAAGCTCGCCATCTGCGGATAGATCAGAAGCCCCACCGCAGCCGAGAAGGCCGGTCCCTTTGCCGCTTCCGGCAGGCCGGCCACGCCAAGCGGGCGGCCGATGCGCACATTGCGTCCGAGGATCCGGCGCGCCGCCTCCGGCAGGCCGGCAAGCTGGCTGGCGCCGCCGGTCAAGACGACCCGCTTGCCCACCGCATTGCCGTAGCCGGACTTGTTCAGCCGGTCGCGCAGCAGTTCGAGCGTCTCGTCGATGCGGGCGCGCACGATGCGCGTCATCACCGAGCGCGGGATCTGCAACGGCACGTCGCCGTCGTCGCCGATCGGTTGGATCGAGACCAGGTCCCGGTCGTCGGCGCTGCCCGGCAATGCCGAGCCATGCATCACCTTCAGTCGCTCGGCGGCGTCGAGTGAGGTCGACAGGCCCTTGGCCATGTCCAGCGTGACATGGTTGCCGCCGATTGCGATGGCGTCGCCATGGACGAACTTGCCGTCCGAAAACACCGAGATCGTCGTCGTGCCGCCGCCCATGTCGATGCAGGCGGCGCCCATTTCCAGCTCGTCGTCGACCAGGGCGGCCAGCCCGCTGGCATAGGGCGTCGCCACCATGCGCTCGACCGACAGGTGCGACCGGTTGATGGAAAGCTCCAGGTTGCGCATCGGCGCGGCGTCGCCCGTCAGCACATGCATGTCGACGCCAAGTGCGTCGCCGACCATGCCGCGCGGATCGCGCACGCCGCGCTCGGCATCGAGCGAAAAGCCGACCGGGAGCGAATGGATCACCTCGCGCTCGGCCTTCAGTGCTTGCTTGGCGCCGGCGCCGAGAACGCGCTTGATATCGGCCTCGTCGGCCTCGTGGCCGCCAAGGTTGATGGTGGCCGAGAAGGCTTCGCTCTTCAGCCGGCCGGCGGTCATGTTGACGATCAGCGAATCGACCGTCAGCCCAGCCATGCGCTCGGCCGCATCGACGGAAAGACGAATGGCATGCTCGGCGCGATCGAGATCGACGACGACACCCGACTTCACGCCCTGCGACTTCTGATGGCCGATGCCGATCACCTGGATCCGGTGCGAGCGGCCGCGCAACAGCTTGCCGTCATCGCTCGGCTTCAGCTTGGCCACCATGCAGCAGACCTTGCTCGAACCGACATCCAGCACCGTCAAGGTGCCGGACCGGCGCGACGCGGCGTCGCCATGACCGCCAAGCCAGCTCATATTTTCGTCTCCGGCTTGCGCTTCAGGCTTTTGGGTTTTTCGTTGAGGGCGGCTTCGCGCTGCGTCGCCGCCTCGGGTGTCAACTGCACGACCAGCCTGTCCGTCAGGCGCATGTCGACGGCGGCGATATCGCGCGACAACAGCCCCTTGTCCTGGTCCATCTTGACGAGCTCGGCGATCGCCTGATCCTCGCCATCCTCGGGAAGCTTGACGGTGATGCCGTTGTCCAGCTTCAGGTCCCAGCGCCGCTCGCCAACGCGGACATAGCCTTTGATCCGGCTCGCCAGTTCGGGGTATTTATCGACCTTGACCAGGAAGTCCGGCGCCTTGGCCGGCGCACCGACGCCGATCAGCAAAGGCAGAAGCACCTGCTTGCCGCCAGAGAACGGCGCGATCACGGCGCCATTCTTCTCGATAACCGAGAGCTCATCGCCCTGCTGCCAGAGCGCGAAGGGCTCGCGCTCTTCGACGCGCACTTCCAGCGTGTGCGGATAGACCTTGCGCACCGCGGCGACCTCGATCCAGGGCAAGGTAGCAATGCGCTCGCGCGCGGCCTCGGCATCGAAACCGATCAGCGAGGTCCAGCCGTCGAGCTCGAGCCTGTCGAGAATGTCGATCTCGGAGGTCTGGCGATTGCCGACCACCCTGACCTGATCGACAGCAAAGCCGGTGCGGGCAGTGACGCTTTGGACGATGCCGTCGACATGGCCGCCGAGATAGGCGCCATAGGCACTGCTCGAGACAAGCAGCACGGCAGACATCATGGCCGCGGAGAAGCGCGGCGCCTGGAATTCACCCACGCCCAGGCGCGCAAGAACACGCACCGGGCGGCGAAGCACACGCGGCAGCACGAAATGGCCTGATGACAACGGCAAGCCGAACAGCGCCGGCCCGGCCGCGCCCTTCCCCTTGCCTTGTCCCCATTTCAACGCAGACACGAAGCGTCCTCCACCATCCAACTCAACAAATCGCCAAACGAGTGCCCGGCCTGGGCGGCGATTTCAGGCACCAAGGACGTCGGCGTCATACCCGGCTGGGTGTTGACCTCGAGCCAGACAACCTCGCCGTTTTCGGAATGCCGATCGTCATAACGGAAGTCCGATCGGGAAACGCCCCGACAGCCGATCGCTTGATGAGCCTTGAGCGCCAGTGTTTGTATTTTTTGGTAAATATTCGGTGAAACTTTTGCGGGGCATTCGTGCTTTGATCCCCCTGCGACATATTTTGAATCATAGTCGTAGAAGGAATGGCCGGTCGGGATGATCTCGCAGACCCCCAGAGCGACATCGCCCATTACGGCGCAGGTCAGCTCGCGGCCATGGATGTAGCGTTCGACCATGACGGTATCGCCATACTTCCATTCGGACGAGCCGATGACCTGCGGCGGATGCGACTGCCCCTCATGCACGATAACGACGCCGAAGCTCGACCCCTCATTGACGGGCTTGACCACGTAGGGCGGCTTCATCGGGTGCTTGTTCTGGATGGCGAAGCGGCTGGCGACCTTCGATTCGGCGACAGGGACACCGACCGATTTGGCAACCCGCTTGGCCTGCTCCTTGTTCATGGCCAGCGCCGACGCGAGCACGCCGGAATGCGTATAGGGGACACCGAGATATTCGAGGATACCCTGGATGGTACCATCCTCGCCAAACGGACCATGCAGCGCATTGAAGGCGACATCCGGCCGGAGTTCGGCAAGCACCGAGCCGACATCGCGCCCGACATCGACGCGCGTGACCTGGTAGCCTTCCTTCTCGAGCTCATCGGCACAAGCCTTTCCCGAGGACAGGGACACGGGCCGCTCGGACGAGAAACCTCCCAGCAGGACGGCCACATGCTTGCTTTTCATTCCCCCGTCATCCCCTCTCACCGCGGACCAAAAACCAAGATTTCCGCAACATTGAGTCCGAGTCTCCCGGCAGGCTGCCCCCCCAGACGGAAAACGCTGAACGCGTCGAACGACTCAAATCAGGAAACGCTTTGGAGCAGAGAATCAGAGAGTTGATTCACTGGCAAGTACTTACGATTCCGAGAGATTCACTTTCTGAGAAAATGGATGCGAAAACCGCCCGGTTGAGTCTTTGCGGCAACGGTCGCGAGCCATTTTCGGCCCCATTGAAGTTCATGCATCACGTGAACTTCAACACCCACTATAGAAGTTGCCCGAGAAACTCCTGCACGGCATGCCCCGGCCGGAAATTGCCGATGCGCTTGATTTCCCATTGCAGCCGGATGCCCGAATTCTCCAGCACCCGCGTTCGCACCGTCTCGCCGAGATATTCGAGGTCGTAGCCGGTCGCGGTTCCCGTGTTGATCATGAAGTTGCAATGCAGCGGCGACATCTGCGCACCGCCGATCATCAGGCCGCGGCAGCCCGCCTTGTCGATCTCCTTCCAGGCTGACGTGCTTTCGGGATTTTTGAAGGTCGAGCCGCCGGTCTTTTCGCGGATCGGCTGCACGGTCTCGCGATGGTTCTGCACCGCGTCCATCGCCGCCTTGATCGCTGCCTTGTCCTCGGCAAACCCCTCGAACAAAGCCGAGGTGAAGATCAGCCCGGAAGGTGCAGCCGAATGGCGGTAGGCGTAGCCCATGTCGGCATTGCTCAGCGTTTGCACATTGCCCTTGCGGTCGAGCGCACGCACCTCAACGACGCGTTCGCGCGTCTCGACGCCGTTGGCGCCGGCGTTCATCCGCAGCGCGCCGCCGATGGCGCCCGGAATGCCGTGATAGAAATGAAAGCCACCAATACCACCTTCGAGCGCCACGGCGGCAACGCGCTTGTCGGGCGTGGCCGCGCCCGCCTTGATCGTGGTCGGCGAAACAATTTCTGCCTCACCAAACCCTTTGGCCGAAAGCCGGATGACAAAACCCGGAATGCCGCCGTCACGAACCAGAAGGTTCGAGCCGACGCCGACGACGGTCAGCGGTATTTCCTCGGGAACGGCTTTGAGGAACGCGGCCAGGTCGTCCTCGTCGGCCGGCTGGAACAGCACTTCGGCCAGCCCACCGGCGCGGAACCAGGTGATCTTGTCCATCTCGGCATTCGGCGTGAGGCGGCCACGCAGGCCGGCAAGCCGATCACCAAGTCTGTCGATCAGGGCCTGGCCATACATCATGAGACCGTCCCGCCAAGCTCCTTGGGCAACGCATAAGCCCATTGGGTGATGTTGCCGGCGCCGAGGAAGACGACGAAGTCCCCGGGCTTGGCCAGATCGCGGATGATCGGCGCGATTGCTGCCGGACCTTCGATGTAGCGTGCGTCGCGATGGCCGCCGGCGCGGATGCGCGACACCAGCGCATCCGAGGTCACGCCTTCGATCGGTTCTTCGCCGGCCGCGTAGACCGGCGCCACGATCACCGTGTCGGCGTCGTTGAAACAGGTGGAAAACTCGTTGAACAGGTCGTGCAGCCGGGTGAAGCGATGCGGCTGGGCAATGGCGATGACGCGGCCCTTGGTGGCGCTGCGCGCCGCCTTCAGCACAGCCGAGATCTCGACCGGATGATGGCCGTAATCGTCGAACACATCGACGCCGTTCCATGAACCGGTATGGGTGAAGCGGCGTTTGACGCCGGCGAAGGACGACAGGCCCTTCTTGATCGCCTCGGCGGACAGGCCAAGCTCATGCGCGACAGCGATCGCCGCCGTCGCGTTGGAGACGTTGTGGCGGCCGGGCATCGGCAGGCGCAGGCCGGCGATCGTCGCCTGGCCACCGCTCTTGCGGTTGCGGATCACCACGTCGAACTCCGAAATGGCACCCGCCATGCGGTGGTTGGTGAAGCGCACGTCGGCCTGCGCGTTCTCGCCATAGGTGATGACGCGGCGGTCCTCGATGCGGCCGACCAGGGCCTGCACTTCCGGGTGGTCGGTGCACATCACGCCGAAGCCGTAGAACGGCACGTTCTCGACGAACTGGCGGAACGCCTCGCGCACCTTGTCGAAGCTGCCATAGTGGTCGAGGTGCTCGGGATCGATGTTGGTGACGACGGCGATTTCGGCCGGCAGCTTGAGGAATGTGCCGTCGCTCTCGTCGGCCTCGACCACCATCCATTCGCCATCGCCCATGCGCGCATTGGTGCCATAGGCATTGATGATGCCGCCATTGATGACCGTCGGATCGAGCCCACCGGCTTCGAGCAACGTCGCCACCATCGAGGTCGTCGTCGTCTTGCCATGCGTGCCGCCAATCGCCACCGCCTGGCGAAAACGCATCAGCTCGGCCAGCATCTCGGCGCGGCGCACGATCGGCAGCAGCTTCTCGCGCGCGGCCTTCAGTTCGGGGTTTGTTTTCTTGATCGCCGTCGAGACGACGACAACCTCGGCATCGCCGAGATTTTCGGCCTGGTGGCCGACGAAGCATTCGATGCCCTTGTCGCGCAGCCGCTGCACATTGGCGCTGTCGGCCTGATCGGACCCCTGCACCTTGTAGCCGAGATTGTGCAGCACTTCGGCGATGCCGCTCATGCCGATGCCGCCAATACCGATGAAATGCACAAGGCCGATGGTCTGCGGCATCTTCATACGTGCGTCCCCTTCTTGAAGTCTGAAACGGTTTTTTGGGACGCAATAGCCTCTGTAAGATCGGCGAGCAACCGTGCCGCGTCGGGCCGGCCGGCCGATTTCGCTCCCGCCGCCATGGCCGCCAGCCGCTCGGGGCTGTCCATCAGCCCACCGATGAGGGCCGCGATGCGCTCGGGCGAAAGCGAGGATTGCGGGTGCACTTCGCCACCGCCAGCGGCGGCAAGGGCCGCCGCGTTCGCCGCCTGGTCGTGGTCGAGCGCATAGGGATATGGCACCAGCAGCGCCGGCCGGCCGATGACGGCGATCTCCGAAACGGTCGAGGCGCCGGAGCGCGACACCACCAGATGCGCCGCCGCTATGCGTTGCGCCATGTCGGTGAAGAAGGGCGAGACTTCGGCGGCGACGCCAAGTGCGGCATAGGCCGCCTTCACCCGCGCCACGTCATCGGCGCGCGCCTGCTGCGTGATCAGCAACCGCTTGCGTTGCGTATCGGAAAGCAGCGCGACGGCCGCCGGCACCGCGTCCGAAAAGAACTGCGCACCCTGGCTCCCGCCGAACACCAACAGCCTGAACGGCTGCTCCCCGGTCGATGCCGCATAAGGCGTCTTGGCCGCTTCCAGCACGGGAGGCCGGACCGGATTGCCTGTCGTCACCGTCTTGGCGCCGGTGGCACTGGCGTCCTGTGGCAGGAAGCCGCCGGCGATGGCGTCGACACGCCCGGCCAGCGCCCGGTTGGCGCGCCCCATCACTGCGTTCTGCTCATGGATCAGCGTCGGCACCTTGCGCCGTGTCGCCGCATAGAGCGGCGGCAAGGTCGGGTAGCCACCAAAGCCGACGACCGCATCCGGCTTGATCCTGGCGATGACCGCGGAGGCCTGGCGCACACCGCGCCAGATTTTCCAGAAGGCACCAAGCAGGGCGATGGGATTCTTCGAGCCCATTGTCGCCGACTGGATCGGATGGATGGCGGCCGCCGGGAAATGGGCGGCGAACCGCTCGGCGCGGTCGTCGGTGGCCAGATGCACCGTCCAGCCGCGCTCGTTCAGCTCATGCGCCAGCGCCTCGGCCGGAAACAGATGCCCGCCGGTTCCACCTGCCGCGAGAAGGATGACGCCTCTCGCCATATCACTCCGCCGGCAAGGCGCGTTGCGGCAAGGCAAAGCCCATCTGCTTGCGCTTTTCGGGCCGCTTGCGCGTCAGCGCCAGCACCATGCCCATCGAGATGGCGATGGCGATCTGCGAGGAGCCACCATAGGAGATGAATGGCAGCGTCATGCCCTTGGCCGGCACGAGCTGCAGGTTGACGCACATGTTGATGACGGCCTGCAGGCCGAACACCGTGACGAGGCCGCCGACCGCATAGCGGGTGAAGTCGTCATGTTCCTTCAGCGCCGTGTTGAGGCCGCGCAGCACGATGAAGGCGAAGATCGACATGATGAAGAAGCACATGATCAACCCGAATTCCTCGCCGGCGACCGAAAAGACGAAGTCGGCATGGCTGTCCGGGATGACCCGCTTGACGGTGCCCTCGCCCGGCCCGACGCCGAACCAGCCGCCATTGATCAGCGCCTCGCGGCCCATGTCGACTTGGAACGTGTCGCCTTCGCCGGTGAGGAACTTGTCGATGCGCAAGGCGACGTGCGGAAACACCGAATAGGCGGCAAATACGCCGCCGACGCCCGCGCCACCAAGCGCGATGATCCACAGCCATGGGAGCCCGGCCATGAAGAACATCACACCCCAGGTGCCGGTCACCAGCATCGTCTGGCCGAGGTCCGGTTGCGCCACCAGCAGTGAGACGACCAGCGCCAGCAGCAGCATGGCAAACAGATTGCCCGGAATGTCGGGCTGGCGCTTGTGCTCGGCAAACAGCCAGGCGCACATGATGACGAAGGCGGGCTTGAGGAATTCCGACGGCTGGATCGACAGGCCGGCCAGCGACACCCAACGGCGCGCGCCTTTCACTTCGACGCCGATGTAGAGCACCGCCACCATCAGCACCAGCATCAGGCACAGCATGATCAACGCCATGCGCCGGATCTGCCGGGATTCGAGGAAGGACACCGCCAGCATCACGCCGAGCGCCGGAACGGTAAAGATGATCTGCCTGGTGGCGAAATGGAAGCTGTCGAGGCCGATGCGTTCGGCCACCGCCGGGCTGGCGGCAAAGGACAGCACGATGCCGAGCCCCATCAGCGACAGGAACGCCGCCAGGAACCAGCGATCGATCGTCCACCACCAGGTCGCAACCGGACTTTTATCGAGACGGCTCTGCATTATCGTGCCCCTCCGATGGGTTTCACACCCTCGATAGCATTCGCAGCTTGCCTGAAGGCTTCGCCGCGGACTTCGAAATTCTTGAACTGGTCGAAACTGGCGCAGGCCGGCGACAACAGAACCACCACTTCGCTCGCATCGTCTTGAGCCGCATCATGCGCGGCATGTTCGACCGCAGCGGCCAGCGTGCCCGATATTTCGTAGGGCACGGCCTCGCCCAGTGTCGCCGAAAAGGCGGGCGCCGCCTCGCCGATCAGATAGGCCTTGGCGATGCGCGGGAAGAAGCCGCGCAGCGGCTCAATGCCGCCCTCCTTGGGCAGGCCGCCGGCGATCCAGTAGATGCGCGGAAAGCTCGACAAAGCCGGTGCCGCCGCGTCGGCATTGGTCGCCTTGGAATCGTTGACGAACAGCACATGATCCTTGCGGCCGACCTGCTCCATGCGGTGTGCAAGGCCGGGAAAACTTTCCAGTCCGGATTGGATTTCGCCGAGGTCCAGCCCGACCTTGAGGCAAGCAGCGACCGCCGCCAACGCGTTCTGCGCATTGTGCTGGCCGCGCAGCGAGCCGATGCCTTCGAGGAAAGCGACGCGGCTGTAGCGACCGTTCACCGCCTCCATCAGGTTGCCGCCGTCGGCGAAATAGCCGTCGGTCAGCGGCAGCCGCTTGGAAATACGGATGACATGCCGCCCCGCCCGCTCCAGCCGCTCGGCAATCTGAGCGCACCAGGAATCGTCGATGCCGATGATCGCAGTCTCGCTGCCGGCCACCAGCCGTTCCTTGATCGAGGCGTAGTGCTGCATGGTGCCGTGCCGATCGAGATGGTCCGGCGTCAAATTGAGCAGGATGCCGGCCGTCGGGTTGATCGAGGGCGCGAGATCGATCTGGTACGACGAGCATTCGACGACATAATGCCGATTGGGCTCGGGCGGATCGAGCGTCATCACCGCGCGGCCGATATTGCCGCCCATCTGCGTGTCGCGACCCGCCGCTTTGAGGATATGCGCGGTCAATGCGGTCGTCGTCGACTTGCCGTTGGTGCCGGTGATGGCGATGAACGGCGCTGCCGGCGCGGCGAGCATCCGTTCGCGGCAGAAAAGCTCGATGTCGCCAATGATCTCGACGCCGGCACCACGCGCCAGTTCCACCGTCCAATGCGGCTTGGGATGCGTCAGCGGCACGCCCGGCGACAGCACGAAAGCCGAGAACTTCGCCCAGTCGGCGCCGCGCAAATCGCTGGTTGCGATGCCGTCCGCCGCCGCCTTGGCAACGCTGTCGGGGTTGTCGTCCCAGGCCAGCACGTCCGCCCCGCCGGCGATCAGCGCGCGCGCCGTCGCGATCCCCGAGCCACCGAGCCCGAAGAGCGAAACGCGCTTGCCTGCGAAGGATGCGGCGGGGATCAAGCGGCCTCCTATCTCAGCTTCAGGGTGGACAGGCCGACCAGCGCCAGGATGACGGCGATGATCCAGAATCGGATCACCACCTGGCTTTCGGTCCAGCCGAGCTTTTCGAAATGATGGTGGATCGGCGCCATCAGGAACACCCGCTTGCCGGTCATCTTGAAGTAGCCGACCTGGATGATGACCGACAGGATTTCGACGACGAACAATCCGCCGACGATGACCAGCACGATTTCGTGCTTGGTGGCGACGGCAACCGTGCCGATCAGGCCACCCATGGCCAGCGAGCCGGTGTCGCCCATGAAGATCGCCGCCGGCGGCGCGTTGAACCAGAGGAAGCCGAGGCCGGCGCCGATGACCGCGCCGAGCACGACCGCCAGTTCGCCGGTGCCGGGCACGAAATGGATCTGCAGATATTCTGCGAACACGGCGTTGCCGGACAGATAGGCGATGACGCCGAAGGACGCCGCCGCGATCATGATCGGCACGATCGCCAGCCCGTCGAGGCCGTCGGTCAGGTTCACCGCATTGCCGGCGCCGACGATGACGAAGCAGGAGAACGGGATGAAGAACCAGCCGAGATTGATGATGAATTCCTTGGCGAAGGGGAATGTCAGCGACGACGAGAACGGCGCCTGGCCGTTATGCATGATCACCCAGGCGGCGATGCCGGCAATGACGAATTCGAGCGCCAGCCGTGCCTTGCCGGAAAAGCCGAGATGCGACTGTTTGGTCACCTTCAGATAGTCGTCGTAGAAGCCGATCGAGCCGAAGCCCAGCGTCACCAGCAGCACCACCCAGACATAGATGCTCGACAGGTTTGCCCACAGCAGCGACGACCCGATGATGCCCGACAGGATCATCAGCCCGCCCATGGTCGGGGTGCCGGCCTTCTTGAAATGCGTCTGGGGGCCGTCGGCGCGGATCGGCTGGCCCTTGCCTTGCCGCAACCGCAGCGAATTGATGATGGTCGGTCCGAAGATGAAGACGATGAGTGCCGACGTGATCAGCGCCCCGCCGGTGCGGAAGGTGATGTAGCGGAAGACATTGAAGACCGAGATCTTGTCCGCAAAATCGACGAGCAGTGTGAACATGCGCTTATCGTCCCCCGACCTAGGTCTGTTTGCTTGTCGTTTGAGCCGGGAACTTGCCCAGCAGCGCATCGACCAGTTTTGCAAAACCGATGCCCTTCGACGATTTGATCATCACCACGTCGCCCGGTTTCAGCGCGGCAAGCAGCACCGGCTTCAGTTCCTCGACGCCGGCGCGGTATTCCGTCTCGATTTCGCCTGGCAGCCTCTCGGCCAGCGCCCGCATTTCCGGCCCGCCGAGAAAGACCGTCTGCGTCCCGGTGCCGACGATGAGATCGGCAAGGGCGGCATGCAGCTTGGCCGAATGGTCGCCGAGTTCCAGCATGTCGCCTAGCACGGCGATGCGGCGGCCCTCGCCTGTCACCGGCGTCGCATTGAGCAGCGCCATGGCGGCGCCCATCGACGCCGGGTTGGCGTTGTAACTCTCGTCGATCAGCGTGATCGGCCCGCCGGGGTGGCGCAGCACATGGCGCTTGCCACGGCCGCGCTCGGCCGAAAGATCGGCCAGCGCCAGCGCCGCTCTGTCGAGATCGGCGCCGACCAGATGCGCCGCACCCAGCACCGCCAGCACGTTCTGCACCATGTGGCGGCCGGGCGCACCGACCCGGGCCGTCACCTCGTGGCCGCCGATCCTGGCGGTGATGTCGGAATGGTCGGCATGGAGATCGCATTTGATCAGCCTGAAGGTCGAGCGCGCATTCTCGCCGAAGCCGTACACGTGCTCGACTCCGGCGGCATGCGCCATCTTGTCCAGAAGCTTCCAGCGCCCATCGTCGCGATTGAGGACGGCTGCGCCGTCAGGCTCCAGGCCTTCGAATATCTCGGCCTTGGCCCTGGCGATCTCATCGAGATTGCGGAAGAAGCCAAGATGCGCCGCCGCGATCATGGTGACGATGGCGACATGCGGCCTCACCATCTTGACCAGTGGCCGGATTTCGTCGGGATGGTTCATGCCGATTTCGAACACGGCATAGTCGCAATCGACCGGCATCCGCGCCAGCGTCAGCGGCACCCCCCAGTGATTGTTGAAGGACTGCGCCGAGGCATGCACCTTGCCGACCGCCGACAGCACGTGGCGCAGCGCTTCCTTTGTGGTGGTCTTGCCGGCCGAACCGGTCACAGCGATGATCTTGGCCTCGGAACGAGCGCGCGCAGCGACACCAAGCTTCTCAAGTGCCACCAGCACGTCTTCGACGACGATGATCGGTGCCGTCAGCCGACCGAGCGACGGCAGCTTGCCTTCCGCCACCACCAGCACGCCGGCGCCGGCCTTGATGGCGGCAGTGGCGAAGTCATGACCATCCATCACCTCGCCCTTGATGGCGAAGAAGGCGTCGCCCGGTTGCAGGCTGCGGCTGTCGATCGAAATACCGGATATGCCTTCCGGCATCGGCCCGAGCGGCCGCCCGTCCATGCCGGCAACCAGTGCCTCGGAGGTCCACAGCAAGCTCATGCGGCACGCTCCCGCAGCGCCGCGCGGACTTCCTCATGATCTGAGAAATGCAGCGTTTCAGTGCCGATCGTCTGGCCTTCCTCGTGGCCCTTGCCGGCCACGATCAGCGTGTCGCCGGCATGCAGCATAGCGACCGCCTCGTGTATCGCCTGGCGCCGGTCACCGATTTCGATGGCGTCTGGCGCGGCGGCAAGAATAGCGGCGCGGATCGTTTCCGGCACTTCCGAGCGCGGATTGTCGTCGGTGACGATGACCACATCGGCGAGCCGCGTCGCGATCTCGCCCATGATCGGCCGCTTGCCGCGATCGCGGTCGCCGCCACAGCCGAACACGACGATGACGCGACCGGTGGTGAACGGGCGCACCGAGGCCAGCACGTTTTCCAGCGCATCGGGCTTGTGAGCGTAGTCGACATAGACCGGCGCGCCGTTGGTGGTGGTGCCAACAAGGTCGAGCCGGCCCGGCGCGCCCTTCAGTTTCTCCAATGCCAGCAAGGCTTTGGCGACAGGTGTTCCAGTGGAAATGGCAAGCCCCGCGGAAACCAGCGCGTTCGATATCTGGAAATCGCCGGCGAGCGGCAGGTCGACCTCGTAGAGCACGCCGCCAGCCTCGACCTCGGCGCGCTGGCGATGGCGCTCGTGCTCGACTCGCTTCAGCTTGAGGAAATCGCCATGGCGGCCAACCGTCAGCACGTCGAGCCCGGCAGCCTGCGCCGCCTGGATCGTCGGCGCCGACCACGGATCGTCGGCGAAAATGACGGCCGGCGCGCCTTTCGGCAGCAACGTGTCGAACAGGCGCAATTTGGCGCGGTGGTAGTCCTCGACGGTCGGATGATAGTCCATATGGTCGCGGCCGAGATTGGTGAAGCCGCCTGCCGCCAGCTTGACGCCGTCGAGGCGGCGCTGGTCGAGCCCATGGCTGGAGGCTTCCATCGATGCGTGGGTGACGCCGGCATCCGCCAATTCCTTGAGCAGCTGGTGCAAGGCGACCGGATCGGGTGTCGTCAACGAGCCATACTCGTTGCGACCCGGCGCCACCACGCCGGTGGTGCCGATCGAAGCGGCGGCATAGCCGGCCTGCTCCCAGATCTGCCTGGTGAAGGCGGCGACCGATGTCTTGCCGCTGGTGCCGGTCACCGCGACCATGGTCTCAGGCTGCTTGCCGAAATAGCGGGCCGCGCTTAGCGCCAGCGCCAGGCGCGGATCATCGACCGCCAGCACTGGAACCGGCAACCCGGCGATGGCGCTGCCTGCTACGATTGCGGCGGCGCCACGCCGGGCAGCGTCGGCGGCATAGGTGGCGCCATCCGCCTTGGTACCGGCGAGCGCGAAGAAGACGACGCCCGGCTTTACCTGGCGGGAATCCGACGAAATCCCGGTAACCTCCAGATCGGCGGAAGCTGTTCCTTCGACTGGCAGGATACCGGCTAGATCTCTGAGCTTCATCGAGTCCCGTTCACCACAACAAAATAGCGCGCAGTTGCCGGCGCGCCCAAGAATCACTGATAGGAAACCAGCGTTGCACCATTTTCATGGCTGAAATCTGGCTTCACGCCAAGCATGGCCGCTGAACGCTTGATGATATTACCGGCGATAACCCCCGCATTCGCGGCCGCGACGTCGGTCATGCCGGGCTTTTCCGGGTGCGGGGCGTCGGCGATCGTAAACACGAGGTATTGCGGATCGTCCATCGGGAAAGCGGCGACGAAGGTATTGAAGTTCAATTCCTTCGAGTAGCGGCCATTGATGACCTTCTCGGCTGTTCCGGTCTTGCCACCAACGCGGTAGCCGGGGACCCTGGCGTTTCTGGCCGAGCCCTTCTCGGCGTTGAGCGTATAGAGGTAGCGCATGCCATCGACCGTCTTTTCGCTGACCACCTTCTTGGCCACCGCCATCGCTTCTTCCTGAGTGCGGACCAGGAAGGTAGGATTCATTAGGAAGCCACCATTCATCAGCGCCGCGCAGCCGACAGCCGCTTGCAGCGGCGTCGTCGACACGCCATGGCCGAACGCGATGGTGAACGAATTGACCTGTTTCCAGACCTTCGGTTCAGTCGGACGGGCGACTTCCGGCAGTTCGGTCTGCATCTTGTCCAAGATTCCAAGGCGATGCAGGAATTCGCGGTGCCCCTCGATGCCGACCATCTCGGCCTCCCTGGCCGACCCGATGTTGGACGAATAGAGGAACACCTCCGGCAATGACAGCACACGGTTCTTGCCGTGGAAATCGTGAATGGCCTGATGGCCGACCCGGATCGGATGCGAAGCGTCGAAGCGGCTCGCCATCGTCGCCTTGCCGGAATCGAGCGCCATGGCCGAGGTGAAGCTCTTGAAGGTCGAGCCCATCTCATAGAGCCCCGCCGACATCCGATTCAGCCGGTCCTTTTCCTGTGCATTGTAAGGATTGTTCGGATCGAAATCCGGCACCGAGGCCATCGCCACCACTTCGCCGGTCTTGACGTTGAGCACAACGGCGCCAGCGCCCATGGCGCGATAGCGCTCCAGGCCGGCGGCGATCTCGTCGCGCACCACATGCTGGACGCGCAGATCGATCGAAAGCCTCACCGGCTTCAGATCCTTGGCCACCGCCAGGCCCGATGCCTGCAAGTCGCTCAAGCCCTGCTCATCGACATATTTCTCCATGCCGGAGATGCCCTGGTTGTCGATGTTGGTGAGCCCGACAACGTAGGACGAGGTCTCGCCGCTCGGATAGAAGCGGCGCTTTTCGGTGCGGAAGCCGAAACCGGGAATACCGAGCTGCATGATGTCGGACTGCTGCTTGGGCGTCAGCTGCCGCTGCAGCCAGACGAAGCCGGCGCCGCTTTTGAGCTTGTGGTAGGTCTGCTCGTAGTCGATCTCGGGCAGCACCGTCGACAACTTCTCGATCGCCTCGTCGGCATCGACGATGCGCCGCGGTTCGGCAAACAGCGAGGCCGTCTTGATGTCCGTCGCCAGCACTTCGCCGTTGCGATCGACAATGTCGGGCCGCGATGCCGTCACCCGGCTCTGCGGGCCGCCCGACATGTCGGGGGTCTGGAAGCCGAGATAGACCAGCCGCCCGGAAATGGTCGCGAAGATGCCGAAGAACACCGCCATCGTCATCACGATACGCGTCCTGCCCTTGCCGCCGGTCGCCTTGCGGGCGCCCTCGACCACGATCGATCCGCCTTCACCGGCCTTGGTGCTGCGCTTCAGCAGTTTGCCGATCATTGGGCGATGCCTCCGGTCACAACGGGATCCTTGCCGTCCGGGGACGCCATGTCGGAATTGTCGGCCATGCCGCCCTCGCGTCCTTTGAGGATGTCCTGAATGTCCAGGGCTTTGGCCGGCAGGTCGCCGATACCGACGATCTGGCGGGCGCTGACCGGCTGGAGTTCGAGCTGCGACTTGTAGAGGTCGGCCAGCTTCTGCAGCCGCGACGGCTGGGTGAGCAGGCTCCAGTCGGCCTTGAGCAGGTCGATCGTGTCCTCCTCATAGCGGATCTGCTCATGGATCTTCTGCACCGCTGCCAATTGTTCCTCGGCCTCGCGCTTGGTCTTGTAGGTTAGGGCCGCCGCCGAAACCATGACGGCGATCAGGACGATGTCGCTGGTACGAAACACGTGCTTACCTCTCTCCCGGCCGGTCGATGCCGGGAAGTTTTGGAAGGCCGAAAATCGAAAAGTCGCTGTTGCGGGCCGGTGCCTCGGTGCGGATGGCCGCGCGAAGCCGGGCCGAACGGGCGCGCGGATTGACCGCGACCTCGGCATCGCCGGCAGTCACGCCGCCGCCCGCCTTGCGGAAGGTCGCGGTGCGCGCCTGCGCCTCTGGCATATGGCGCGAGCCGGTCACGGCGTCGGCGCGATCGGCGATGAAGCGCTTGACGATGCGGTCTTCCAGCGAATGGAACGTCACCACGGCGAGCCTCCCGCCCGGCTTCAGCGCGCGTTCGGCGGCCAACAAGGCCTTCGCCAGTTCGCCAAGCTCGTCATTGACGAAGATGCGCAACGCCTGGAAGACGCGCGTGGCCGGATGGATCTTGTCCTTTGGTGCGCGGCCGACATGTGTCTCGATGGCGTCGGCCAGTTCCAGCGTGCGCTCGAATGGCCGCTTTTCGCGGCGAGCCTCGATCATGCGGGCAATACGGCCGGCGTGACGCTCCTCGCCGAGGAAGCCGAAGATGCGCGCGAGATCGCCCGGCTTGAAGGAATTGACGACATCGGCGGCGCTCAGGCCCGCTTGCGCCATGCGCATGTCGAGCGGCCCGTCGGCACGGAACGAGAACCCGCGTTCGGCCTGGTCGAGCTGCATCGAGGACACTCCGATGTCGAGCACGACACCGTCGGCGCTCTCGACATGCTCGTCCAGCGTCGAGAACGGCGCCTGCACCAACCTCAATCGGCCGCCGGATTGCGCCTCGAGATCGCGCCCGGCGGCGATGGCATCCGGATCGCGGTCGATCGCCACGACGGAAGCGCCCGTCGCCAGAATGGCCTTGGTGTAGCCGCCGGCGCCGAACGTGCCGTCGATGATGATGTCGCCCTCCGCTGGCGCCAGCGCTTCGAGCACTTCGCCAAGGAGGACCGGAATGTGGCGGGCCGATCCGCCAACGGCGTGAAGGTCATCGCCGTGGCCCACCGTCATTCCAGTCGCTCCCCAGGCTTCGTCCCCTGCCGAAGCTGCAAAAGCCGGGCACGCGCCTGCGCCCCATAGGCAGCTAGCCGTCCCGGCTCCCAGATCTGAAAGAAATTGCCGCGCCCGACAAAGGCCACCTCCGCCGAAATGCCGGTATGCTCGCGAATGAAATCGCTCATCGTGATGCGGCCGTCCTGGTCGAGCTTCAGGAAGGTACCATCGCCATGGCAGAAGAACGACATGTCGTCCGCTGTCTGCAGGAAGGGATCTTCGAGTGCGATGCGCTCTTCGTAGCGGTCGAGCAGGTCGAGCCCGCCGACATCCATCGCCGGCTGGTCGAGGCAGCGCAACCCATAGAGTTCCGAATAGCCGCGCTTCTGCACGACGGCACGGAAATGCGCCGGAACGGAAACTCGCCCCTTCGCATCGATCCTGCTCACCGTGTTTGACAGAAACCGGTCCATTGAACGTCACAGCCGCTTGCGCCGCCGCACCCCTCTCCATCTTGCCGCACGCGCCGCCGCAGCGCGCTCCCTGCCCCGTGTCAGCCTCGTCCATAAGGGCAAAAACCGGCAAACGCACAGCCGCCGCGGCTGCCCGATTGGCGTACGCTTTACCCTGACGCGGAACGAAGGCTTGAGTATCGAAATGGGATATCATGGGGCACTATGGGCGTCAACGGGAATGGCTTCACAAACACGCGCGCCGCGACCAATGAGAGCAGCCTTGACGGCACGTCTCGTCTTTATGGTCCATTAAGCCTAACGAAGCGTTTAGACCCGCCTGGCCCAACCGGACGCGCCTTGCCGCGAGCCACCGCCCGGCATAGCGTCTCGCCGCATCTCGTCGGTCACCAAGAGGGTCTGAGAATCGATGTCTGAAACAGCGAACGCACGCGCTGCGGCACTTCCCCATCTTCGCGACAGGGGGTTCGCCAAGGGTGATCCGATCCCGCTGCCGCTGACCATGGCCGCGATCTATCACACGCCCGGCGACGCCAACGGTTTCGATGAGTATGGCCGCTTCAGCAACCCGACCTGGGATGCGGTCGAGCACATGCTGGCGCATCTGGAAGGTGCGCCCTGCGTCGCCTTTCCGTCCGGGATGGCTGCAATCTGTTCGTTGTTTTTCGGCCTGCTTAAAGCCGGCGACCGTATCCTGCTGCCTGCGGACGGCTACCACACGACAAGGGCCCTGGCCGACCGCTTCCTGAAGCCGTTTGGCGTCACCTACGATATGAGGCCGACATCGACCTTCCTCGACGGTGGCTTCGAAGGTTACCGCCTTGCCTTCGTCGAAACGCCAGCCAACCCGGGACTGGACATCTGCGATATCGCGGCCGTCGCAAAAGCCGCTCAAATGGCCGGCGCGCTCCTTGCCGTCGACAACACGACGATGACGCCCTTCGGACAGCGCCCGCTCGACCATGGCGCAGATATCGTCGTTGCCGCCGACACCAAGGCACCCAATGGCCATTCCGACGTTCTGTTCGGCCATGTCGCCAGCCGCAATGCCGATATCATCGCCGCCGTGACCGGCTGGCGAGAAATCTCCGGCAGCATTCCCGGACCGTTCGAGGCATGGCTGGTGCATCGCGGCCTCGAAACGCTGGATGTGCGCTTCGACCGCATGTGCTCTTCGGCGGAAGTGATCGCACGGCGGCTGAAGGGCCACCCGGCAATCAGCGGCCTGCGTTTTCCCGGACTGGAGAGCGACCCGTCGCACAACCTTGCCCGAGCCCAGATGGAGCGCTTCGGCTTTCTCATCTCCTTCGAGCTTGCCTCTGAAGACAAGGCCGAGGATTTCATCAACAACTGCGATCTGATGCAGGCCGCAACATCCTTTGGCGGCGTCCATAGCTCCGCCGAACGCCGATCTAAGAGAGGCGATGCGGTTGCCGCCGGTTTCGTTCGCCTCTCGGTCGGTTGTGAGCCGGTGGAAGAGCTCTGGAAGGCGATCGAGGCGTCGCTGGACAAGATCAGCGGCTGACCGGGGCGATCACGAACCGAGGTCATCGGCTTCGATCCTGCGTTTGCCGTGCAGCACCCGGATGATTTCGATCGCCCCCGCCACCGACCCGGTACAGAGTGAGGTAGTCGCCGACCACCAAATGACGGATGCTGGGCGAGATATCGTCGCGCGGCGCGCCTGAGAAGGGATAGGTAGCCAGTTGCTGCCACCGTGCCTCGATGCGATCGAGTAACCGGTCGGCCGCAACCTCGCTATCGCGTGCAATATGAAGCCAGATTGCGATCAGGTCGTCTTCCGTGCGTGCGTTCCGAACGATGGGCAGCAAATTCATGCTGCGTCGTCAGATCGCAAGCGTCTCCGCGCCTCAGCCTTGATTTCATCCATCGATGCAAATCGTCCCGGCCCGCTGTCGATCCCCTCCTGGACCAGCTTGCGCAACTCCTCGACCGTGTAGCCATGCAGATCGCGCCGGTCCTTCCATTGCCTGAGCGCATCGCGGATCACCTCGCTCGCCGAAGCGTATTCGCCGGCTGCGACCACATCGTCCACCGCCTGCGCCAGTTCCGGCGAAAGCGTAATGCTGCGTTTATCGACCTGTCCCATGATAGGCTCCTGATGCCATTCTGGCCTGTGGTACGATTTAATCGCACCAACTTCAAGCAACTGGTAGGCTCCCGCTGCGACGGCAAGTAGCTGAATAGCTTGAATCGGCAGGCGCGCCCGAGGGCGCAACCTGCTGATCTCAAAGACTTCTTTTCGATGTCGTGGAGAGAATTGCCAGCTGGCCTGTAAGCCGGGTTCTGTATGGCCCTCGCCCCTTGCGAGGCGAGAACGTGGCGGCCATTCATCTTGGGCGCATGTTGCCATGCGCCTCACGCAACCTACCCGGACGGTGAGCCGGAAACAGCCCTCGAGGGTTTCCCCTCGCACCGCCCCTATTCGGTCTTGCTCCCGGTGGGGTTTACCGTGCCGCTCCTGTTGCCAGTCGCGCGGTGGGCTCTTACCCCACCCTTTCACCCTTGCCACGATTAGATCGTGGCGGTTTGCTTTCTGTGGCACTTTCCCTGGGGTCGCCCCCGCCGGCCATTAACCGGCACCGTGTCTCCATGGAGCCCGGACTTTCCTCACCCGCGGCCTTTCGGCTGTTGCGGGTGCGGCCGCCCGGCCAGCTGGCAAGGCGTATAAAGGGGTTCACGCTCGAAAACGCAAACGAAAAAGCCGGCCGCTCCGGCCGGCTCCACGCAACCAGTCGGCTAAAGCGCCGCCATCTGCACCTTGACCTTGCTGCAATAGGCGGCCGACACCGGGTTCATCCGCGTCGCGGCGTGGCCGGCGTTATATTTCAGGATCGTGCCGCAGGTGGTGCCGCCGCCGAGGTCCTGCGCCATGGCGAGGTACTTCATGCCGTATTTGATGTTGGTGTCGGGGTCGAAGAGGCCCTTTGCCGAACCGTTGTAGCCCATCATCCGCGCCGTAGCCGGCTTGATCTGCATCAGGCCGATCTCGCCGGCGCTGCCGACCATGTTCGGCCGGTAGTTGCTCTCGATGCTGATGACTGCATGAGCGAGCGAAACCGGTACGCCGTAGCTCGCAGCATAGCGCGCGACGATCGCCGAATACTGACCGCCGCCGGCTACTGCTGCCGTCGACTCAGCCGCGTTCCTGAGGCCGATCGACGCCGTTGTCGCCATGTCCAAGGTCTTGCGGCCGCGCTTCGTCTGCCTCTTGGCGGATTTCTTCGGCTTGGCAAAACTTGCCTTTTCCATTTTCACGGGAGACCGCTTCGTGGCCTTGGCGTCTTGGCCTGCCTTGCTGGGTTTTGCGGATACCGCGACGAGCCCTTGATCAGCCCGAGGGCTGGCATTCGCGGCACCGAAGGCAAAAGTCATTACGCCGGCAGCAACAGCTGCCGTTAAAACGGTCAATTTCTGCATGTGATCCTGTTCTGTCTGAACCGCGTGAAGGTGTTCACGCAGCAACGCTTAATCAATATCGGAACATCCGGGGGGCTGGGGATCCGACAACTTGCACGCCAGCCGTTTGAAGCTCGAATTGGTGCCAAACAAGGCCAGGCAAGTCACTTTGAGTGACAGCTTGTAACTTAAGGACTGGAATGAGTACCTTGGGAACAGCTTCCCCCGAGATCAAGACCTTACGGAAGCAAGCAGCCTTTCTAGCGTCCGCTGTGTCGAGCCATCGGCAACACCATCCACTTTGCGCGGCCGGAAATGTCGCTGAAACGCTTCGACGACAATCTCCGTCTGCCGGTCGAAAATGCCTGATATCTCGACGCCATAGCCATAGAGCGCCAGCATCGACTGCAACGCCTCGACATCGGCGCCGGTGTCTCCGGTCTTGAGCACGGCCCCTCGCCTGACGGGTGCAGCCGCCACGAGATGGCCGACGCCGGCCGCAAACAGTGTCCGCCATGGGAACTTCTCGCCCGGATCGATCTTGCGCCCCGGCGCCACGTCGGAATGCGCCAGCACTCGCTCGGCGGCAATCGAGTGCCGACCTGCGATCCCGGCGCACAAGCCGATCACCGCATCGATCTGCCCTCTGGGAAAGTCGAGATAGCCCAGCGAATGTCCCGGATTGACGATCTCGATGCCTATCGAACAGGAATTGATGTCGGCGCGTCCGAACCACGAGCTCTTGCCGGCGTGCCAGGCGCGATCGCTTTCCCTGACCATCTGCACGATGTGGCCATTCTCATGCACAAGATAGTGCGACGAGACCTCGCTGGCCGGATCGCACAGCCATGCTTCGGCGCCGGTGCCGGTCGCCATTCCAGTGTAATGCAGCACGATCATGTCGGGCCGGAGCGTGTCGCGCCGCGGACCGAAATTCGGCGATACCCTGACCTCGGCGCTAGGCTCGTCGGGCAGGAAGCCGCTCATGCGTGCCGCAGGCCCCGCTCGATCATCTCATAGGCGGCGTTGATCGCCGCCACCCTGGTCGTTGCGATCTTGATGAACTCCTGCGGCAGGCCGCGCGCGATCAGCCGGTCCGGATGATTGTCGGAGACCAGCTTGCGATAACGCTTCCTGACCTCTTCGAACGGCTTGCCGCGTTCGATGCCGAGCACGACATAGGGATCACCTGCGCCGAGATTGACGTGCCGCGCCATGATGCTCTCGTAATGGGCCTCGTCGATGCGGAAAATCTCGGCGATACGATGCAGGAAGTGGCCTTCGCGCTCATGCACCAGCCCATCGGCCTTGGCGATGTGAAACAGACCGTCGAGTATGTCTTCCAGCATCACGCAGTTGGAATGGCCCGAGCCGCACAGTTGCGCCATCCGCTCAGCATAGGTTTCGAAACCGGCGACGTCGCGCTGGGCGAGATCGAACAGCCGCGCCACATTGCGCGTCTCCTTCGGCGGCACTTCGAATATTTCCTGGAACGCGCGCACCTCGTCCTGGGTCACGATGCCATCGGCCTTGGCCATCTTGGCCGACAGCGCGATCATCGCCACCGAGAAAGCGACACGCCGGCGCAGATCAGCGTCGCCGGAGAAAATCGTGCGCACGGCCTCCACGACGTCGGCGACGCCGGACGAGGTTGAGGATGAAACGCGCGTGATGAATTCGCCAAGGCGATCCCAAATCGACATGGCCTGCTTCTTAGGGCCACGGCCTCTTGCTATCAAGCCGGGACAGCGCCGCAGCCTTGGCGCAACCGGTCGCTGTGGCGCCGGAGGGGGATGTAGCCACGGGGCGCGGACAATATGAGAAAGGCCGGCGCACAAGCCGGCCTTCCTCAATCATCACACGAGTACTGCTTTGCTGACTACTGCGCGGGCGCAGGAGCTGGTGTTGCCGGAGCCGGCTCGGCAGGCTTCTCAGGTGTGATGCTCTTGGTGGTCGAGTTATCGGTTGCCGGAGGCGTTGCGGCCGGCGGCGTGGCTTCCGGCGTCGCCGGCTTCATCGGCTGTTCGGCGGCCGGCGGATTGGTGCTCTGGGTGGTGGTGTTGTCCGTGCCGCTGTCGCTACAGGCAGCAACGCCGAGCAACGCCAAAGCGGAAACGGACGCAAGAATGAGCTTTTTCATAACATCTCTCCTTCACTACACGTTCACGTTGCGGTGAACGGTCGAAGGGGAAATGCATCAGACGGCCATGAGTTTCGTAACGTTGCGTTTCCATATGTAACATCATCTGGCCCGTTTGCGATTGCCGGCCAGACAACGGCGAACTAACAGGATGTGTTGAGCAAATCGAACTGAAACTGCCGGGAGCTGCCATGACCGCGACGTGGGATTTCTGGATCGATCGCGGCGGCACCTTCACCGACGTCATCGGCCGCGACCCGCAAGGCGGGCTGCATCCGCGCAAACTTCTCTCCGAAAATCCCGAAGCCTATGCCGATGCCGCCATCCAGGGCATTCGCGACCTTCTCGGCCTGTCCTCCGGCGGCGCAATCCCGCCGGGCCTGATCGGCGACATCAAGATGGGCACCACCGTCGCCACCAACGCCCTTCTGGAGCGCAAGGGAGACCGGGTTCTGCTGCTCATCACCAAGGGGTTTCGCGACGCGCTGAAGATCGCCTATCAGGCGCGGCCGGACATCTTCGCCAAGGAGATCATCCTTCCAGAACAGCTCTATGAGCGCGTCATCGAGATCGACGAGCGCGTGCGCGCCGACGGCAGCATCGAACGGCTGCTCGACATCGCGGCTTGCCGGCCGGCGATCGAGCAGGCGAAAGCCGATGGCATCGACGCCGTCGCCATCGTCTTCATGCATGCCTGGAAATACCCCGACCACGAGAAGGCAGTGGCAAAAGTCTGCCGAAAACTGGGCTTCGGCCAGGTTTCCGTCAGCCATGAAGTGTCGCCGCTGATCAAGCTGGTCGGCCGCGGCGACACCGCCGTGGTCGACGCCTATCTGTCGCCGATCCTGTCGAGATATGTGCAGAAGGTGGCTGGGGAATTGGGCGCCGCGCCCGGCCAATCTCCCCACCTCATGTTCATGATGTCCTCTGGCGGGCTGACCGCCGCCGACATGTTCCAGGGCAAGGACGCGCTGCTATCCGGGCCAGCGGGCGGCGTTGTCGGCATGGTCGAGACGGCGAAGCTTGCCGGCTTCGGCAAGGTCATCGGTTTCGACATGGGCGGCACCTCCACTGATGTCGCCCACTATGACGGCGAGTATGAGCGTGCCTTCGACACCGAGGTCGCCGGCGTGCGGATCCGCGCGCCGATGATGCGCATCCACACCGTCGCCGCCGGCGGCGGCTCGGTCCTCCACTACGAGGCCGGCCGTTTCCGCGCCGGACCTGATTCCGCCGGCGCCAATCCCGGCCCGGCCGCCTATCGCCGCGGCGGGCCGCTGGCCGTTACCGACGCCAATGTCATGCTGGGCAAGCTGCAGCCCGATTTCTTTCCGAGGATCTTTGGTCCCGCCCAGGACCAGCCGCTCGACGTCGAAACGGTGCGCGAAAAATTCACCGCACTGGCCGCCGAAATCGGCGACGGCCGCACGCCCGAGGCTGTCGCCGAAGGGTTCGTCACCATCGCCGTGGAAAACATGGCCAATGCCATCAAGAAGATTTCCGTCCAGCGCGGCTACGACGTCACCGAATATCTGCTCAATTGCTTCGGCGGCGCCGGCGGCCAGCATGCTTGCCTGGTTGCCGACGCGCTCGGCATGGAAGCTGTGCTGATCCATCCCTTTTCCGGCCTGCTGTCGGCCTATGGCATTGGCCTGTCCTCGGTTTTTGCCTCGCGCCAACAGGCGCTGCTGAAGCCGCTGGCGGAAGAGTCCAGAACCGAGATCGGCAACCTGATCGCCACCTTGAAAAAGGCCGTCATCGCCGAATTCGCAGTGCAAGGCATCGCCGAGGACATGGTTGCCGCAAAGCCGGTACTGCACATTCGATATGACGGCACCGACACGACACTGCCGGTGAATTTCGAGGAAGACTCGATTTTCAAGGCCAAGCGCGATTTCGAAATTGCCCACAAGGCGCAGTTCGGTTTCGTCTATGACAACAAGCCGATGATCGTCGAGACCGTCGGCGTCGAGGGGACCGATACCGGTGGCACGGGACGCGACGAAAGCGATTCCGCGGTCGAAGACATCGCCGCAAGTCCTTTGGAAGTACGAAGAATCTTTTCCGACGGCATCTGGCGCGACGCCGGCATCATTCGCCGCGAAGGGTTCAAGCCCGGGCATAGAATTGCCGGCCCTGCGCTTATCATCGAGCCGAACCAGACCATCGTCGTCGAGCCGGGCTGGCAGGCCGAGATCACCGCCAAGAACCATGTGCTGCTGCGCCGTATCGAGGAGAAGCAGCGGCAGGCGGCGCTCGGCACCGAGGCCGATCCGGTGATGCTGGAAGTCTTCAACAATCTGTTCATGTCGATCGCCGAGCAGATGGGCGTGACGCTGCAGAACACCGCCTATTCCGTCAACATCAAGGAGCGGCTGGATTTCTCCTGCGCCGTCTTCGACCACAACGGCGCGCTGGTCGCCAATGCGCCGCACATGCCGGTGCATCTGGGCTCCATGGATCGTTCGGTCGAAACCATCATCCGGCTGAATTCCGGCGACATCCACCCCGGCGACGTCTTTGCCCTCAACGCCCCCTACAATGGCGGCACCCATTTGCCCGATATCACCGTGGTGACGCCGGTTTTCGACGACGCTCAGCAGAAAATCCTCTTTTGGGCCGCCTCGCGTGGCCACCACGCCGATATCGGCGGCACGGCGCCCGGCTCGATGACGCCGCTCGCCACGACGGTCGACGAGGAAGGCGTCCTGTTCGACAATTTCCGCATCGTCGACCGCGGCCGCTTCCGCGAGAAGGAACTGGAAACGCTGCTCACCGACCACCGGTGGCCGGCCCGCAACCCGCACCAGAACATCGCCGACCTGAAGGCGCAGATCGCCGCCAACGAGAAAGGCGTCGCGGAACTGCGCAAGATGGTCGCGCATTTCGGCCTCGATGTCGTCGAAGCCTATATGGGCCATGTCCAGGACAACGCCGCCGAGAGCGTGCGCCGCGTGCTGGAGCGGCTGCCGGACGCTTCCGAATATGAATATCCGACCGATACCGGCCAGCTCATCAAGGTGAAGATCACGGTGGATCGGCAAAGGCGCGAGGCGACTGTCGACTTCACCGGCACGTCGCCGGTCATGAAGAACAATTTCAATGCGCCCGAGCCGGTTGCCCGCGCGGCGGTCCTCTATGCCTTCCGCGTCATGGTCGAAGACATGATCCCGATGAATGCCGGCTGCCTGCGGCCAATCAACATCATCATTCCCGACGGCTGCATGCTCAAACCCGCCTACCCCGCCGCCGTCGTCGCCGGCAATGTCGAGACCTCGCAGCACGTCACCAATGCGCTGTTCGGCGCCATGGGCGCCATGGCCAATGCGCAAGGCACCATGAACAACCTGACCTTCGGCAACAAGCAGTATCAGTATTACGAGACGATCTGTTCCGGCTCGCCCGCCGGCCGAATGAACTCCGGCCGCGGCTTCGCCGGCACTTCCGGCGTCCATACCCACATGACCAATTCGCGCCTCACCGATCCGGAAGTGCTGGAACTGCGCTTTCCCGTGCTGCTCGAGGATTTCCACATTCGGGAAGGTTCCGGCGGCAAGGGCAGATGGAGCGCCGGCGACGGCACCAAGCGCACCATCCGTTTCCTCGAGAAGATGGAATGCGCGATCCTGTCCTCGCATCGCAACCGCCCGCCGCAAGGCTTGGACGGTGGCGGCGACGGCGAAGTCGGCTCGACCAAGGTCCGCCGCAAGGACGGCGCGATCGACCTGTTGAAAGCCTGCGACCAGACCGTGCTTCAGGCCGGCGACGCCGTCATCCTGACGACGCCGACGCCGGGCGGGTTTGGCAAGGCCTGAAGCTACGTCAACAGGCTGTCACTGGCCTGTCATGACCCTGCGCTACCCGCTTGCGCCAAAGCAAATGGGGAATCACCTTGCCATGACGGACGTTTCCGCAGATCTGGTTTTTCGCCGCGGCAAGGAAGTTGGAAAGGCCGTCTACCAGAACCGCCCGCTGTCGAAAGCCGGCATCTCGGAGCGGCTGTTCGCCTTCCTGTTTTCCGGACTCGTCTACCCGCAGATCTGGGAGGACCCCGATGTCGACATGGAAGCGATGCAGCTTGGCCATGGCCATCGCGTCGTCACCATCGCCTCGGGCGGCTGCAACATCCTTGCCTACCTGACCCGTTCGCCGGCGCAAATTGACGCCGTCGACCTCAACGCCGCGCATATCGCGTTGAACCGCATGAAGCTGGAGGCCATGCGCCACCTGCCTTCGCAGGGCGACCTGTTTCGCTTCTTCGGCGCCGCCGACACCAGCCACAATTCGCAAGCCTACGACCGTTTCATCGCGCCGCATCTCGACCCGGTCAGCCGTCACTACTGGGAGCGCCGCAACTGGCGCGGCCGCCGGCGCATCGCCGTCTTCGACCGCAATTTCTACCAGACCGGCCTGCTCGGCCTGTTCATCGCCATGGGCCACCGCACGGCAAAGTTCTTCGGCGTCGATCCTGCCGGCATCATGCAGGCCCGTAACATCGGCGAGCAGCGCCGCTTCTTCAACGAGAAACTGGCGCCGGTCTTCGACAAGCCGCTGCTGAAATGGGCGACGTCGCGCAAAGCCTCGCTGTTCGGCCTCGGCATTCCGCCGGCGCAGTACGATTCGCTGATCACGTCAGGTGACGGCACCATGGCCAGTGTGCTCAAGGCCCGGCTGGAAAAGCTCGCTTGCGATTTTCCGCTGGTGAACAACTACTTCGCCTGGCAGGCCTTCGCCCGCCGCTATCCGAATCCCGGCGAGGCCGCCCTGCCCGCCTATCTCGAAAAGCAGAATTACGAAGCCATCCGCGGCAATGTCGACCGCGTCGCCATCCACCATGCCAATCTGATCGAGTTCCTTGCCGGCAAGGATGCAGGCGCGGTCGACCGCTTCATCCTGCTCGATGCGCAGGACTGGATGACCGACGACCAGCTCAATGCGCTATGGTCGGAAATCACCCGCACCGCGTCGGCCGGCGCCCGCGTCATCTTCCGCACCGCCGCCGAGCCCAGCCTGTTGCCCGGCCGGGTTTCCAGCTCGCTGCTCGACCAGTGGACTTATCAGGACGAGGCATCGCGCGAATTCTCGGCCCGCGACCGTTCGGCCATCTATGGCGGCTTCCATCTCTATGTGAAGCGCGCGGCATGAGCACCACCGAGCTGCGGGCCAGCCATGCCGAGCTGATGGACGGCGTCTATCGCTGGCAGCGCCACATCTACGACCTGACCCGCAAATACTATTTGCTTGGCCGCGACCTGATGATCTCGGGACTCGACGTGCCGGCCAGCGGCACCGTGCTTGAACTCGGCTGCGGCACCGGCCGCAACATCATCCTGGCCGCCCGTCGCTATCCCGACGCCCGCTTCTTCGGCCTCGATATTTCGGCCGAGATGCTGGAGACGGCCGGCACTGCCATTGCTCGCGAAGGCTTGTCGGGCCGCGTCACGCTGGCGAGGGGCGACGCCACCGATTTCGATGCGGGCGCGCTTTACGGTGTCGAACGGTTCGACCGCATCTTCGTATCCTATTCGCTGTCGATGATCCCTGGCTGGGAAAAGACGGTGTCGGCGGCACTTGCTGCGCTGTCATCGAATGGTTCGCTGCACATCGTCGATTTCGGCCAGCAGGAAGGCCTGCCGGGTTGGTTCCGGGCATTGCTGCGCGGCTGGCTCAAGAAGTTCCATGTCGCGCCGCGCTCGACCCTGCGCGAGGTCCTGGAATCGGAATCTCGTCGAACCGGCGCAAGCTTCCGTTTCCGCACGCTTTATCGCGGCTATGCCTGGCTCGCCGTTATCGGGCCGCGTCCATGAAATACTAGTGTAGCGCCGTCACCACCGCCCCGACCATCGTCTGCGGACGGTAGCCGAGCTTGGCCGGCGTCAGCCCGAGCCGCACCACCACCAGTTGCTCCGAGGGAATGATGGTCACCGTCTGCCCGTCATGGCCCTCCATCCAATAGGTGTCCTTGGGCAGGCCCGCCGCCACGCCAGCGCCGGGCTTTTTCTCGTCGCCCGGTGCCTCGATCCACAACTGGCCCTTGCCGTAGACTTTCGAGGCCGGCGCCGGCTCCCGCATCCAGTCGACGAAGCCGGCCGGCAGCACCTGGTTCCCGTTCCACACGCCGCCCTGCAGCAGGAACTGGCCGAAGCGCGCCCAGTCATGCGCAGTCGCATAGAGATAGGACGAGCCGACGAAGGTGCCCTGTTCATCGGTCTCGAGCACCGCGCTGTGCATGCCGAGCGGCTCGAACAGCGCCGTTCGTGGCCACGTCAGCGCCTTTCCCTTGTCGCCGATCGCGTCCTGCCAGAGGCGCGACAGCATCACCGCAGTGCCGCTCGAATAGGTAAACACTTTGCCGACCTCGGCCACCAGTGGCTTGGCTTCGGCGAAGCCTGCCATGTCGGGTTCGAGGTAGAGCATGCGCGTGACGTCGGCAACGTCGCCATAGTCCTCGTTGAACTCCAGTCCACTCGACATCGCCATCATGTCGGCAAGGCTGATCGCCGCGCGGCCATCCGCCTTCCATGGCGCGAACAGGCCTTTGTTGTCGACTGCCATCTTGCCGTCCTTGACCAGCGTGCCGACGATAGCGGCGTTCACCGTCTTGGTCATCGACCAGCCGAGCATCGGCGTCTTTGCCGAGAATCCCGCGCCATAGCGCTCGGCAACGACGCGGCCATTCTTGACCACCACCACCGCACGCATGCCGGTGCCGGTCAGCGCCGCATCGTCGAGCAGCTTGGCAATCACCGGGTCCTGTGACGGCTCGACCCGCTCGCCCTCCGGCCACAGCGCGTCCTGGCTGACCGCCGACGGTTCGGCATAGACCGCCGTCCGTCGCGCCTTGCCGACATCGCCATCGGGAACCGAGGCGCAGCCCAGCCCATCACGGGCGACAGCGAGGCTCTTGCCAAGGAAGCCGAGCAGGCCCGCCGAGACCGTTCCCCTGTTCTTGTCCACCGAGACCCGCATCAGCCGCAGCAGCGGGTGCCCAGGCGCCTGCACGTCGACCGCGAGCACCTCATTGGCGTCGCGACCGGCGATGAAGACGTTCGAGCAGACAATCTTGGCCGAATAGCCCGAACCGACACGGATCAATTCCGGCGGTGCGATGTAGAGCCAGGCGAAGAGCGCGGCGATCGCCAGCACGACCAGGCCAAGCAGCCATCTGACGATCTTGGCGACGGTCCGCATTTGTTTCCTCCCAGGCCCCTGCCTGACGCTTATGTCATCGATTTGCCGCCATTGCTTCCGCAAATCGCAGTGCTTGTCGAGCGCCGTCAACCTGATATCAACCATGTTCGGCGATCAATGCATGTCGCCCAAAACTGCATAGCGGTTTTGGGACAACGACATGCACGAGAACGAGGATACCGGGCGATGCTGTGGGGCGATCGCTCGTCGGGGGCCAGACCAAGCGCCGGCCATCAATGCACAGACCCATCAGCGACCGGCTGATTCCGGCTCGGGAGTTGCGATGCGCCGTCTTGCGGGCCTCATCATGCTGACGCTGCTTAGCGCCTGCTCGACGGTGGACGATCTCTCGCCGCTGTCGCCGTCTGCGTCCAGCAGCCCGACGACGGTTGCCGTGCGCGCGCCGCGCTTCGCCGATTCCAAGCCGCATGAATGGGACAGCGGCGCGCCGTGGAACTATGCCGTCCACGGCACCGATGTGTCCAAATATCAGACGTCGGTCGACTGGCCGGCTGCCAAGGCCAGCGGCATCTCCTTCGCCTTCATCAAGGCGACCGAGGGCGGTGACCGCTTCGATGAATATTTCAACGAACACTGGGCCCGCACGAAAGCCGCCGGCGTTCCGCGCGCGGCCTACCACTTCTTCTACTTCTGCACGCCCGCCGCTCAGCAGGCGCGCTGGTTCATCCAGAACGTCCCGGTCGATCGCTCGGCGATGCCGCCAGTCCTCGACATGGAGTGGAACCCGAAGTCGCCAACCTGCAGGTTGCGTCCCGATGCCGCCACGGTGCGCGCGGAGATGACCACCTTCCTCGAAATCGTCGAACGACACTATGGCAAGAAGCCGATCATCTACACCTCGGTCGACTTCTTCGACGACAACCAGCTATCGACTTTCCGCGGCTATCCCTACTGGCTGCGATCCGTCGCCGGCCATCCGCGCGAAAAATACGGCAGTCACCCCTTCACCTTCTGGCAATACACCGGAACCGGCATCGTTCCGGGCATGACCGGCAAGTCCGACATCAACGTCTTCAACGGCAGCGAAGCTGCGTGGAACAAGTGGTTGCGGCAGAACACCCGTTGAGCCCGGTTCAACGGCAACGAAGTCGCCTGGAAAAAGGGGGCTGTGGCAGCACACCCGTCGACCTAGGTTTAACCGCAGCGAAGCAGAGCGGAATAAGGGGCTTCGGCAGAACACCGTTGACACCGGGCCTGCCGCTTGCTTTTCGACACAGCCGGCGGCAAAGAGTGCAACCGGCGGTAATCAAGGGCGTTGGGGCTTCCGAGGGGGGCACGACAAATGCCCTCATTCGTTCGAAAGGAAGCTGATGCGACTGCATTCCCAAGCCCTCGCGGCGCTCTTCTTGTGCGCCACGGCCTTGCCGGCGATGGCGCAGGAATGTGGCGGCGACTTCGAAGCCTGGAAGCAGGGCGTAGTGGCGGAAGCCAAGGCGGCTGGTGTCGGTGCAGTGGGTCTGGACGCGCTGGAGGATGCCACCATCGACGACAAAGTCCTGGCGCGCGACCGCGCCCAGGGCGTCTTCACCCAGACCTTCACCGAATTTTCCAATCGCATGATTTCGGCCTACCGGCTGAAGCAGGGCGCGGCGAACATGAAGAAATACGCCGATGTCTTCGCCCGTGCCGACCAGCAATTCGGCGTCCAGGCACCAATCATCGCCGCCTTCTGGGCGCTGGAGACCGATTTCGGCGCCGTGCAGGGCGATTTCCACACGCTGAGCGCCCTGGTGACGCTTTCCCATGATTGCCGCCGCCCACAACTGTTTCGGCCTCAGCTTGTGCCACTTCTGGAATTGATCGATCGCGGCGTCGTGCCGGCCGATGTCAGGGGTGCCTGGGCCGGTGAGATCGGCCAGACGCAGATCCTGCCTTCCGACTATCTCGCGCGCGGCGTCGACGGCGATGGCGACGGAAAGGTCGACCTGCGCGGCAGCGTGCCGGATGTGATCATGACCACTGCCAACAAGGTGCTGTCGCGTGGCTGGAAACGCGACGAGCCCTGGATCCAGGAAGTCCGCGTGCCCGACGACATGCCGTGGGACCAGACCGGGCGCACCAACAAGCTGCCGCTGACGCAATGGGCGCAATGGGGTGTCACCTACCCCAGCGGCGCCCCGTTGGTCGACAATGGCCTGAAAGCGGGCCTCGCGCTGCCGATGGGCCGTAAGGGGCCAGCCTTCCTCACCTACGACAATTTCGACGTCTATCTCGAATGGAACCAGTCCTTCACCTACGCGCTGACCGCTGCCAACCTCGCCGCCAGGCTGGCGGGCGCGCCACAGTTCGATCCGCGCAATCCCGAGACCGGCCTCAACAACGAGCAACTGAAGGCGCTGCAGACCAGGCTGGAAGCCAGGGGCTACGATGTCGGCACGGTCGACGGCATCCTCGGCACCAACACCCGCGAAGCCATCCGCAAGGAGCAGATGCGCCTTGGCCTGCCTGTGGACGGCTGGCCGACGCCGGAGCTTTTGGCGAGGCTCTAGTGAGTGCGAATTGTAAGTAGTGAATAGAAGGGCTGCTTCTACTCACCACCTCACTAATTCGCCATCGTCTCCAAACTCGCAAACCCTTGCGGCGCGTCGCCTTCGTCGAACGGCGTCGTCACCTCGACGAAGGTGTCGGGGTAAAAGCCGTTGAAGCGGGTCCTGAGCGACAGCGAATAGGCGCCGATATGGCCGATCTCGATCCAGTCGCCGGTGTCGACCGTTTCAGGCAACCAGAACGGCCGCGACAGGATGTCGACGGAATCGCATGTCGCGCCGCAGACCTTGAACGGCACGATGTTCTTTTCCTCCCCATTGCGCGAGCGGATCGCCGGATCGGGGATGAAACGCGCCGGCAGCGTGATCTTGCCGGTCCAGGAGTCCGACAGCGACGCCCAGATGCCGTCATTGATGTAGAGCCGCTTGCCCTTGCGCAAGAGCACCCGCACGATCAGCGACAGGCAGCGCGCCACGATCACCCTGCCCGGCTCGGCCACCAGCGGTATCTGGTCGAATTGGTATTCCTTGAGGTCGCCGGAAAGCCGCGACATGATCTGGCCGAGCGACGGCATCTCGATGTGCTTGCGGTTGGGATCATGCCCATACTCGGCCGGAAAGCCGCCGCCGACATCGAGCCCGGCAATGTCGAAGGTCAGGCGGTTGCGCACCCAGTCGGCCGAGGCCAGCGCCCGCTCATAGGTATCGGGATCCTCGATCTGGCTGCCGACATGGAAACACAGGCCGACCTTGTAGCCAGTGCGGTTCAGCCGCTCCGCCAGCTCGACCGCATAGGCCGGCCCGGCGCCGAACTTCTTCGACAGTTCGTAGGCGGCAAGCCCCTTGGTCTGCACCCGCACGAAAACGGCTATCGCGCCCGGATCGATGTCAAGCGCCCGCACCACCCGTGTCAGCTTTGTGATCTCGTCCTCATGGTCGAGCGAAATGACACGGATGGCGTACTTCTCCAGCGCCAGCTTGATGTCCGACTGCGCCTTGACCGGGTGCATGTAGAGCATCTCGGCATCGGGTGAGACCGCGCGCACGGCGGCGAACTCGCCTGGCGAGGCAACATCGAAAGCAGTGACGCCGGCCTCAACCAGCGCCTTGAGTACGATCGGCTCGCCATTGGTCTTGACCGCATAGGCGGTCTTGCCGGGGAACATGCCCATGAACTGCCTGGCATCCGCCATCAGCACCTGCGGGCGGAAGCAATAGACCGGATCGTCCGGGCGAAGCGCCAGTGCCGCCTCGCGGGCATTCTCGAATCGCTGCATGGACGAATCCTCATGTCGGCTGCGCACAATTAATCCAAGCTAGCGGCTAATGAAAACAATTCTGTGTCTCGTGGCACTGACGCAGCTGCGCTAGGTCCAAGTGGCAGAGTTTGCCATCAGTCAGGTTTCGGGTGGCCCTTGTCGCCAGACCCGATATGCGTTCTGGCTGACCGGCTGGCATTCAGGCCGTCTGGGGAGGACGATTGACATGGCAATGGCCGCGACATCAGCGCCACGCGGGCCGATGGTGCTCAAGGACTGGGGACAACTCCTGCTGCTCGGTGCGATCTGGGGCGGCTCGTTCTTCTTTGCCCGCATCGCGGTGGCGGAACTTCATCCGCTGGTGCTGGTGCTGTTTCGCGTCGCCATCGCGGCGATCGCGCTGCAGCTCTATCTCGCCATTCGCGGCCCGTCCTTCCGCCTCGCGCTTCCCCATGCCGGCCTGTTCTTCCTGCTGGCGTTCACCAACAATGTCATCCCCTTCTCGCTGATCTTCGCCGGCCAGACCCAGCTTGGCGCCGGCGTCGCCTCGGTGCTCAACGCAACGACGCCGTTCTGGACATTGATCCTCGCCAACGCGCTGACATCAGACGAAAAGCTCTCCTGGAACAAGCTGGCCGGCATTGCGCTCGGCGTCGCCGGCACGGCGGTGATGATTGGCCCCGGCCTGCTTGCCGGGCTCGGCGGCCCGGTCTGGGCCAAGTTCGCGCTGATCGGCGCTTCGCTGTCCTATGGCGTGGCGCTGATGGTCGCCCGCCGCTTCAAGGGCGTCCCCTCGCCGGTCATCGCTACCGGACAATTGACCGCCTCGACCATCATCATGATCCCGATCGTGCTCTTCACTTATGGCCCGGCCGGTCTGTTCTCCGCCTCGCCTCCGGTCTGGGCGGCGGTGCTGGCGCTGGCGCTTTTGTCCACCGCCTTCGCCTACATCCTTTATTTCAACCTCGTCGCCTCGGCCGGCGCCACCAATGCCTCGCTGGTCACGCTCATCGTGCCGGCAAGCGCCATGCTGCTCGGCTTCCTGTTCCTCGGCGAACGGCTCGAACTGTTCGAAATCGGCGGCGTGGTGCTGATCGCACTTGGCCTCGTCACCATCGACGGGCGGCTGTTCGGAAGGCGTTAGAGCGCCGCGGTAGCGCTGCCATGACACGATAGTGACACATCGCCGCCACATTTTGTTCACAGGTCTGAAGCGGGTTTTTGCCGAAGAGTTTCAATGCCTAACGGCAAAAGGCGGGTCGCAAATCTGGCAATCACGTCGCAATGCAGCACATTTTTCGCTTGCCTGTGGCACAAATGAACCTAGACTCTCGGACATAGCTCTTTAAGAGGAGGCTATGTCATGGGACTTACGAGGCCTATCAACGCATTGATGATCTGTGCTGCGTTCGCCTTCATCGGAGCCCTCATTATGGGCTTTCTTCCCTGACCCGCCAAGACGGGGAAGACCAGCACCACATAGTCAAAACCATCGAAAAAGGCCGGGTCTTTACCCGGCCTTTTTGCACTTCGGAAGCTCAGAACAGGAAACGCTCTAAGCCGCAGCCGAACCCGTCGCCTCGGCTTCGTGTGAGCGGATGCCGATCATGTGGCAGATGGCAAATACCAGATCGGCTCGGTTCATCGTGTAGAAATGGAAATCCCCGACCCCGCGCTCGACCAGGTCCATGACCTGTTCGGCCGCCACCGCCGACGCCACCAGCGCGTGCGTCTGCGGGTCCCTGTCAAGGCCCTCGAACCGCTCCGCAAGCCAGCCGGGCACATGCGCGCCCGCCCTCGCGGAAAAGTTTGCGACCTGCTTGAAACTGTGAACCGGCTGGATGCCCGGCACGATGGGGATGTAGATGCCGGCGCGGCGGACGCGCTCGACATAGCGCTCGTAGAGATCATTGTCGAAGAAGAACTGGGTGATGGCGCGCGTCGCACCATTGTCGACCTTGCGTTTCAGCATCTCGATGTCGGTGGCGAAATCGGGGCTTTGCGGATGCTTTTCCGGATAGGCCGCGACCGAGATGTCGAAATCCGCGATCTTCTTGAGTCCGGCGACCAGTTCCGCACCATTCTCGTAGCCTCCGGGATGCGGGCGATAGGGTTCGCCGACACCCGAGGCCGGATCGCCGCGCAGCGCCACGAACCGGTTGATGCCGATCGACTTGTAGTCCTGGATGACCGCGTCGACCTCGTCGCGCGTTGCACCGACGCAGGTCAGATGCGCCGCGGCCGGAATACCGGTTTCCGTCAGGATGCGCTTTACCGTGCGGGCGGTGCGCTCACGCGTCGAGCCGCCGGCGCCATAGGTAACCGAGACGAATTTCGGCTTCAGCGGCTCCAGCCGGGTGACCGTGTCCCACAGCCTCGCCTCCATCTCGTCGGTCTTGGGCGGGAAGAACTCGAAGGAAACCCTGACCTTGTCGCCAATGTCGGGGCGGCGGGAAAAGCGGAACTGGTTCATCAGGCAATTTCCCTTATCTGCCTTGTGTCGTTGGAAGGATCGGCGATCAGCAGGCGCCGGTCGCGGCCAAGCCAGAGTTTTACAGTGAGCCTGGCTTCGTTGCCGCCGCGTGGCTCGAACTCCTGGCTGTCTTCGAGATCGAGCCCGGCTTCCGCAAACCAGTCGGCGATCTGCCGGTCGGAAAAGCCGAGCCGCATATGCGCGTGTTCGTCGCGCAGGAATTCCAGCGTGTGCGGCGCGAAGTCGACGATGACCAGCCGCCCGGCGGGCCGCAAAAGCCGCGCCGCCTCGTGGATGGCGCGCGCGGGATCGTCGAGATAGTGCAGCACCTGGTGGATGGTGACGAGATCGAAGGCATCGCGCTCGACCGGCGGCGCGAAGATGTCACCCTGCCGCACCTGAGCATTCGAAACGCCTGCCTTGTCGAGATTGGCACGCGCCACGGTCAGCATCTCGCGCGACATGTCGATGCCGACGCCGCGCCGGTATAGCGGCGAAAAGATTTCGAGCAGGCGCCCGGTGCCGGTGCCGAGGTCCAGCATCGACTGGAACGGCCGCTTGCCGACCAGCTTCAGCATCGCGGCTTCGACGGCGCGGTCCGGCACATGTAGCGATCGGATATGGTCCCAGCTTGCCGCATTCACCGAAAAATACTCGGCTGCCCGGTCCTGCCGCTTGCGTTTGACCGAGCCCAGCCGCTCGAGATCGCGCTCGACCTGCGGGTCGGCGCCGCGAATGCTGGAAACCAGCCCCATGACGAAGCCGCGCGCGGAATCCGCATCAGACAGGCGAAAGAAGGCCCACGACCCTTCCTGGTAGCGGCCGATTAGCCCGGCCTCCAGCAGCAGCTTGAGGTGCCGCGAAACGCGCGGCTGCGATTGACCGAGAATTTCGGTAAGATCGGAAACGGTGAGGTCGCCGCGCGACAACAGTGCCAGTATGCGCAGGCGGCTGGATTCGGCCGCCGCCTTCAATGTGTCCACCATGGTGTCGAGCGAGACATGCATCAGAGTATTCTCTTTGAAAAAGATATAAACATATGTTTATGTCGATTTTCGCATCCTTGCAAGCACTATGTCGCTTCCGGACAAGAAAATGCCGCTTGCGTGATCCCTTGGTGCATGTCGCCCAAAAGTGTGTAGCGGTTTTGGGGCAACGACATGCACGTCCAAAGATGCGAGGGCGCAATGACCGGACCACGTGAGATGTTCGAGGCGCGCGACGGCGAGCAGAAGCTGGAAAACGATCCGGCACTGATGCCGGCCGACGGCGGCATCGTCTTCATCGGCCGCATCACCTCGCCATGGACGACACGGGAGACCTGCCCCAAGAACATGCGCGCCGCGCGCCAGACCGGGCAGCCGGCCGTGGTGACCATCGACGCGCCCTATCGCAGCGGCCTGCAGGGGCTGGAGCGCGCCAGCCACATCATCATCCTGTCCTGGATGCATCATGCGCCGCGGACTCTGATTGTGCAGAAACCTCGCCATGCGGCTGAAGCAAAAGGCGTATTCGGCCTGCGCTCCCCTGCCCGACCGAACCCGGTCGGCCTGCATGTGGCAAAACTCGTCGGGCTCGACATCGGCACCGGCCGCCTCGATCTCGACGCCATCGACGTGCTCGATGGCACGCCGGTCATCGACATAAAACCCTACTTCGCCTCGACCGATGCCTTCGCCGAGGCGACCATTGAAGGGCGCGACGAGCCCAATCGGATTCGGCGATGAAAGCAGCGCCGACCGGCCGTCGCCGCGCCATCGCCAAGGCGCTGACAGCACTGCTGCCGCTGGCGCCCTATGCCGACATGGAGAAGATCCGTGCGGATGCCGGTTCGGTTCACATGAAGACGTTGCCGCCGACCATCGCCGTGTGGTTGGCGACCATTGCCCACATCCGCCACGTGCACACCGACTACGAAAAACTGCTGGGCGAAGGCTATGGCCGCGACTCGGCGCGTTTCTTCGTCATCGAGCAAACCAACATGATGCTTACCCGCTGGCGCGCGACACGGCTGCTTGACGCCGACGACGAGGAGGAATGAGGCAGAGGCCTGTTATTGCCGCGTCAGCACGGCGACCGCATTGTACGGCTGGCCGTCCGCCTGGCCGGTCCATGTCCAGGACAGATTTCCCTTGAAAAACCTGACGGTGATGTTGCCGCCGTCGATGCACTTGTCCCGACCGTAGGTGATGCTCTCATGGTATTCCGCTGATGTCTCGTCCCTGGACGTCTGGGACAGGGATCCGCCGCAGCCAAGTGACGGATAGTCGATCGATGCACCGCCATCGTTGATCGTCATGGCGATCGACCAGTCGGCGCCGGTGGCCCCGGCCGGGCTCTGGTGACCGCTGCCGACCCAGATGCCGCTCAGCGTCGGCGCATTCACCGCGCAAGGCACGTTCTGGAAGATCGGCGTCAATTCGCTGCCGGTTTTCTCGCAGCGATAGATCTGGCCGCTCTGGCAGAGTTCCTCGCCTTCGCGTGCGCATTGGGCACTGGCTTGGCCCGTGGCGGCGAAAATCATCATGGCTGCGATGACGGTCCCGAACCTGCCCATGTCCCCTCCCGGTCACAGCCCGCAACATAGGGCAATTCCAGTCCAATGTATCGGCCGGATCGCCATCGAGGACGAACAGCGCCTGTCGGCTGGCTCTATGCCTTCCGCGTGGCGCCGATAGCCTGCCGATCCCGCCTTGCGCGAGAGGACGCCCCGATGAGCCAGACGATCGCAAGACCGGATGAGAAGCCACTGCCGACGGTCAGCGACCGCCACGTAGACCCGCATTCCTATCCCGACGGCATCGCCTTCCTCGACGGCCAGTACCTGCCGATGTCGCAAGCCAAGGTCTCGGTGTTGGACTGGGGTTTTCTGCATTCCGACGCTACCTACGACACCGTGCATGTCTGGAACGGCCGCTTCTTCCGCCTCGACCTGCATCTCGACCGTTTCTTCAGCGGGCTGGGAAAGCTGCGCATGACGATCCCCTTCGACCGTGAACGCGTGACCGAAATCCTGCACAATTGCGTGGCGTTGTCGGGACATCGCAGCGCCTATGTCGAAATGCTGTGCACGCGCGGCGCCTCGCCGACCTTCAGCCGCGACCCGCGCCAGGCGGTCAACCGCTTCATGGCGTTCGCGGTGCCGTTCGGCTCTGTCGCCAATGCCGAGCAGTTGCAACGCGGCCTGCGTCTCGCCATCAGCGACAAGGTACGTATCCCGCCGGGCTCGATCGATCCGACGATCAAGAACTACCACTGGCTCGATCTGGTGCGCGGCCTCTATGATGCCTATGACCGCGGCGCCGAGACCGCGCTGATTCTCGATTTTAACGGCAATGTCGCCGAGGGCCCGGGCTTCAACGTCTTCTGCGTCAAGAACGGCAAACTGTCGACGCCGGCCATTGGCGTGCTGCCCGGCATCACCCGGCGCACCGTCTTCGATCTCTGCGCCGAACAAGGTCTCGACGCCGTCGCCACCGATGTCAGTGTCGCCGCTTTGCGCGAAGCTGACGAGGTCTTCATCACCTCGACCGCCGGGGGTATCATGCCGGTGACGGAGATCAACGGCGACCGGATCGCGAACGGCAACGTCGGCCCGATCACCAACCGCCTGATGACGCTCTATTGGCAAAAGCACGACGACCCGGCATGGTCGAGCCCGGTGCAATACCCCTGATCAACAAGGCGGTCTGTTCAAAAAGATTTCCTTCGCCTCTGGAAAAGCGCCGGATTGTCCGTATATGCCCAAAAGCGGAGAAGCCTCCGCTTTCACCCGAAATCACGCCCGCAGGGGCAAGGACTCCACATCATGACAAACAAGGTTTGGTTCATCACCGGATCGTCGAAGGGCTTTGGCCGCGTCTGGGCCGAGGCCGCACTCGCCCGTGGCGATCGCGTCGCGGCGACCGCCCGCGATGCCGGCACGCTCGCCGATCTCGTCGAGAAGTACGGCGACAATATCGCCGCGATAAAGCTTGACGTCACCGACAAGAAAGCCGTCGACGCCGCGATAGCCGAGGCGCACAAGCGCTTTGGCCGGCTCGATATCGTCATCAACAATGCCGGCTATGGCCATTTCGGCGCCATCGAGGAAGTCAGCGAACAGGAAGCCCGCGACCAGATCGAAACCAATGTCTTCGGCGCCCTGTGGGTCACCCAGGCCGCACTGCCTATCATGCGGGCGCAGCGTTCCGGCCACATCATCCAGATCTCGTCGATCGGGGGCGTCAATGCCTTTGCCTCGCTCGGCCTCTATCATGCCTCGAAATGGGCGCTGGAGGCCTTCAGCCAGTCGCTCGGCATCGAGGTCGCGGAATTCGGCATCCACGTGACGCTGGTCGAACCGGGCGGCTTCTCCACCGACTGGGCCGGACCGTCGGCCAAGGTCTCCAAGCCGATCGAGGCCTATGCGCCCGCCCGCGCCAAGATGGCCGAGCGCCGCGCCAATTCGGTCGCCGGCGATCCCGAGGCCACCGGACCGGCGATGCTGGCCATTGTCGATGCCGCCGAACCGCCACTGCGCGTGTTCTTCGGCGATGGCGGCCTGCCGATGATCAAGCAGGAATACGCCAACCGCATCGCCACCTGGGAAAAGTGGGACGACGTTTCCATCATGGCGCAGGGCGCGAAGAAGAACCGCAAAGCCTGAGGCCAGTTCGGAGATATCGCTACGCTACGCCGCCTCGGCGGCGTGGCCCCTACCCTATGCGGCCTTTCAATACGGGCGAGAGTCTAGCTCAGATAGATCCACTGCTCGGGCACCCGCACCGATATCTCCTCGCCGGCATTGATCGTTCCCGGCTTCTCGACCCAGGCGACGAGGCCGCGCAGCCGCTTCGCCGATTTCGGGAACAGCAGCGCGCCGGCCTCGATGTCGGCCATCCCGGCATGTTGGGCGATCGATCGGCCGGCGATACGGCAAGGTCCGTTCTGCGCGTCGACCTTGATGGTGACGCCGTCCTTGAAGAACAGCAGCGTGCCGGCCGGCAGCATAGACAGATGCGGCACACCTTCGATCAAAAGATTGGCGCCGATCCACTCCGGCTTGATCTCGGCCAAGCCCATCCGGTCGGCAACGATGGCCAGCTCGTCCGCCGCCACGACGGACAATTGCCGCTCGTTGCGCATTTCGGTGCCGCGCGGATACCAGGGCTCGCGCCCGCCGGAGCGCCGCGTCGCGCCGGCGTGGAAATCACCTGATATGCCATCGAAGCCCTGCCGCAACGCATCGACCGGGCGCGTCTCGAAATGATCAGACGGCGCCAGATAAAGCGCCGCCACCTTGGCGACCAGCTTACGCGCCGGGACGATTTCGACAGGCTTTTCAGCCTCGGGGAAGAGATCCAGCATCGGCTTCATTCCTTGGATGATGCGCCTGTTTTTGCCCTTCGATTGCGAACGCCGCAAGAGCGGTTTGGGCCAAAGTGCGCAACTCTTCGACCGAAGCGCCGTCGCGCGCCTGGATCGACATGCCGTTCATGACGCCGGACAGGTATTTGGCGAAGCCCTCGACGGCGAGGCCTTCCGGCAGGTCACCGATTGCCCGGCCCTTGGCCAGCCGCTCGGCGATCGCCGCTTCACTTGCCTTGCGATAAGCCTTGAGTTCATCCGCAATAGCTTGCGCCTGCGGCGAGGCGGCGAGCGCACCGCTGACGAACAGACAGCCACCCGGCTTGCCGGGTCTGGAATAGGCCTCCGCCGCGCCGAGCAGCAACCGCCGGATCGCCTCCCCCGTCGGCACCGGCGCGCTCAGCGCCTCCAGCGCAAAGCCGATCTCGGTCTGGTGGTAGCGCTTCAGCGCCTTGCGGAACAAAGTCTCCTTGTCGGTGAAGGCGTTGTAGATCTGCGGCGGCGTCAGCCCCATCGCCTCGCGCAGCATGGCCAGCGACGTCGCCTCATAGCCATGCTCCCAAAACAGATGCATCGCCGCATCCAGCGCCCGATCAAGGTCGAAGGCGCGTGGCCGGCCACCCCGATGCTTTTCCAAATTATCCATAGTGATCGATACGAAACCTTTTGACTCGCCTTGTCTGCATAACGTAACAATTGATACGAAACATGGCAAGCCGGAAGAAATGTCCCCCGGCAAGACCATGGAAACCAGCGAAAAAGGAGAGCCAAATGCCAATCACCGTGACCGCGCCCGAAGGCGTACTGACCCCGGCGGGAGAGCGCGAGATCCTGCCGCGCCTCAGCGCCGCCCTCATCGAAGCCTCCGGCGCCACAGGCAATTCGTTCTTCACCGCGATCGTCGGAGGCACAGTCAATATCCTGCCCCTGCATCGCATTTATGCCGGTGGCGCCAATCGGCCGGTCGTCATGGTCGAGCTGAAGTTGCCGAACATCGGCCTCGGTTCGATCGAAGCCCGAAATGCCTTCATCACCGAGGCCGCCGGGATTGTCGCCGCGCTCTGCGTGCCCGGCCACCGGCCTGAAAACACCTGGATCAACATCGTCAATGCGCCCGACGGCGGTTGGGGTATCGGCAGCCGGCAATATTCAGGCGAAGCACTTGTCGCTGCCGCAACCGCCGCCGCGCAGTGATTTCGGCCGCGACGAACAGGAGCGAACCGATGCGGCTCTCCCCTTCGCTGTTCTTCACCACCAATTGCGAGCCGGCACTGGCCTTCTACGAACAGTGCGGTCTTGGCCGGGCGACGATCCTGCTGCGCTGGGGCGACAACACCATGCCGGTGCGGACCGAAGCTATGCGCGGAAAGGTGTTGCATGCGCGATTCGAAGGTCCGGGCGTGCTGTTTCATGCCTCGGACAATGACGATGCCGAGCCGATGAAAGGCTCCGCCCTTTGCTTGGAATTCGACAGCCTGTCGGCGATGCGGGAGCTTTTCGCCCGCATGGCCGCGGGCGGCCGGATCACCGTCCCCCTGGCGCGGCAATATTGGGGAACCAGCTTCGGCATGCTGGTCGACGCCTTTGGCGTGCAATGGATGTTCAGCTGTCCCAATGAATGAGGTCCGGCGCGGATCACGACCTGAAAGTGGAACCAGTCCACGCAACGCCGCATTGCTGCCGCGCCGCGCCGGCTTCATGGTGACGCCAGACCAAGTCTGCGGAGGTTCTCATGCGTCCCGGGACAGCAATCGCGCTGCTTTGGCTGATCTGGGTGGTCACCTGGGCCGCCGCCGCGCTCTGGGCCGACCCTGCCCAGAAACGCGCCGGGTTCAGGGTGGAGGTTCGCTATCGGGTTCTCTGGCTGGTCGGCGCGGCGTTGCTGTTCATTCCAGCGCATGGCTATGAAGGCCGCCTCAGGTTGTGGATGCCTACCATCGCCGAGGCATGGATCTGTGTCGTTCTGATCGCCATCGGCATCGCCTTTGCCTGGTGGGCGCGCCTGCATCTCGGCAGGCTATGGTCAGGCACCATTACCGCCAAGGCCGGGCACCACGTCGTCGACACCGGCCCCTATAGGCTGGTCCGGCATCCGATCTACACCGGACTGCTGGTGGCGATCCTGGCCACAATGGCGGCAAAAGGTACGGTTTGGGGCATTGTCGGAACCGCTTTGCTCATCATCGGCATCGTGACGAAGGCAAAACTCGAGGAACACTTCATGCGCGGCGAACTGGGCAGCGCCTATGACAACTATGCCAGGCAGGTGCCGATGCTGGTGCCGTTCGCGCCAGCCCGATACGGCAGGTAAGCGCCGTTTCAGCCTGATTTTCTTGCCGCACTGCTTTGCTGGAAGTGTTCGACAGCGCCATCGGCGCGCAGCGACTGGAATGGTGGATTCCGGGAACCGCAACGGGGCGCGCTTTGGGGTGCGGGAGCACCGAATGCGCAGGCCGGGTGAATATCGAATGCCCGAGTCTAGAGCATTCTGAGAAGCGCACCACCTATTGAATACCCCGCGCCAAACGCGCAGATCAGGCCGAAATCGCCGGGCTTCATGTCGGCATGGTTCTCCGACAGCGCCACGATGGCGCCGGCGCCCGCCGTGTTGCCCAGCCGCTCCAGCACCATCGGCGCGCGATCGTGGTCGACCTCATGGCCGAACGACAGTTTCAGGATCATGGCGTTCATGCGCGCATTGGCCTGATGCAGCCAGAAGCGCCGGACTGCCTGCGGCGTCAGCCCATGCTCGGCGAGGAATTCGACGATGAACTTGTGCCCGGCGACGGTGACTTCCTTGAACACCTTGTTGCCGACCTGCTTGATCAGGTTTCCCTCCAGATTGATCATGTAGGGGTCATCCTGAGCGGTGCGCGTGTGATAGCCCAGATTGGTGCGGATGTTGTTCGACATCTGCGTCCAGGTACGCGTTTCCAGCACCTCGAAGCGGCCCGGCCGCTTTTCGCCCTGCGCCAGCCCTTCGACCACCATCGACACCGAGGCGTCACCGAAGATGAAATGCGTCTGCCGGTCGCGAAAATTGAGATGGCCGGTGATGATCTCGGGCGTCGTCACCAGAATGCGCTTGTGCGCACCAGACCGCACCAGGTTGACGGCGATGTGCAAGGCAGCAGCAGCCGAAGAGCAACCAAGCCCCATGTCGAATCCGGCGCCCTTGGTGCCAAGCGCCGCCTGCATTTCGATGGCGATCGCCGGATAGGGCCGCTGGTGATGCGAGGCCGAGCAGATCACCAGGTCGATATCGGACGGCTTCAGCCCGGCATGGTCGAGAGCCTTTCGCGCCGAGGCAATGCCGAACTCGGCCTGAAGCGACAGCGCGTCATCGGCCCGTGCCGGAATGCGCGGCGCCATGCGGGTCGGGTCGAGAATGCCTTCGCGCTCGATCACGTGGCGTGTGCGTACGCCCGAGGCGTGGACGATGAAGTCGCTGTCCGATTTCGCCAGCGGCGCCTCGTCGGTGCCCTGGCGGCGCGCGTTCTCCATGTCGACCCAGGCATTGAAGCTGGCGACCAGTTCTTCATTGGTGATCTTGGGTTCGGGGATTTCAACGCCAATGCCGCTGATGATGACGCGATGCATGTGTCCAGTCCGTCCCATCCGCAGGCGTTGCGGGCTTCATGTGGGCGCCGAAACGCTCGGGCGCAACACTTTTCTCACCGAGGCGGTTTACGCCGGCTTAAATCTAACTTCACCAGGCGCACAGCTTGGTGTTGGTCTGCGGGTTGTTCCAGCAGGCGCCGTCGTCGCGACTGCGCACGAACTGTCCCGGCAGCGGCACATTGCGGCGGCCGAGATTGACATAGCCATAGGCAAAGCCCGGCCCGTCGATCTCCAGGACATAGGTCGGGTAGCCCGGCGCCGAGATGCGGAAGCTGCCCGCGTCGTCGATCGCCCTGTATCTGCATGAGAAATAGCCGTCATCGCTGGTATAGCAACGCGCCCGCTTGGCCTCCGCCGAGATCGAGAACGCCAGAAGCACTGCCGCGCACACGCCGCCGCCGAAAAGCATCTTTTTCAGTGTCATCACCCACCCCTGCCACGGGCCATCGTGACCCAACGCGATGAAATGCGCACGGTGAAGAAACCGGGTCAAGCGGCCGCAATTGGCTCGTCGCAACGTGGATAATCAAGCCCGTTTGGCGACGATGAAGATGCGTGGAAAACGCAAAAGCACCTTGCCGTTAGCCGTCTTCGGATAGGCCCTGGCGATCTTGGCCGTGTAGCTGTCGAGGAACATTTTGCGCTCGTCCGCCTCGAGCGGATCGAGGAACGGTTTCAACCCGGTCGATTTCACCCATTCGACGATCGCCTCTGCGTCGGCAAGCGGATGGTTGTAGATGCTGTGCCAGATGTCCAGCCGATCGCTGAGCGGCGACAACAGATCATAATAGAACGAAACCGACGGCAGCGGAGCGCGCGCCGCACCCTTGATCTTGTCGGCAAACGGCATTTCGGCCGCGGTCTCCCGCATCAAGCGGTGCGAGTCCTCGCCCATATTGTCGGGCATCTGAATGGCCAGCGCGCCGCCCGGGGCCAAAAAACCCATCAGCCGCTGGAAGACCGCCGGATGTTGCGGCAGCCACTGGAAGACCGCATTGGCGAAGATCACATCGACCGGCACCCCCGGCTGCCAGTTGGAGGCATCTGCCAGGTCAAAGGTGACGTCAGGCAGGCGCGCCCTCGCCTTCTCGATCATGTCGGGCGACGTGTCGAAGCCGCTCACCTGCGCATCCGGCCAGCGCTCGACAAGCAACTCGGTCGAGTTGCCAGGACCGCATCCGATGTCGACGACCCGGCGCGGGAAATCCACCGGTACCTGCGCCGCGAGATCACGCGCGGGTCGCGTGCGCTCGTCCTCGAATTTCAGATATTGGGCGGCGGACCAATCAGCCATGTGAGCTCCTCATGTCGCTTGAGAATTCGCCGCCCAAAAAACCTTATCGCGTCAGCCTCTTGTAGGTCATGCGGTGCGGGTTGACGGCATCCGGCCCGAGGCGGCGGATCTTGTCCTGCTCGTAATCCTCGAAATTGCCCTCGAACCATTCGACGTGGCTGTCGCCCTCGAAGGCGAGGATGTGCGTCGCCAAGCGGTCGAGGAACATACGATCGTGCGAGATGATGACCGCGCAGCCACCAAAATTTTCCAGCGCGTCTTCGAGTGCCGCCAGCGTTTCCGTATCGAGGTCGTTGGTCGGTTCGTCGAGCAGCAGCACGTTGCCGCCGGTCTTCAGCATCTTTGCCAGGTGCACGCGGTTGCGCTGGCCGCCGGAGAGGTTGCCGACCTTCTGCTGCTGGTCGCCGCCACGGAAGTTGAACGACGCGCAATAGGCGCGCGTGTTGGCTTCGAACTTGCCGAGCTTGACCACTTCGGCGCCGCCGGAAATCTCTTCCCAAACCGTCTTTGACGGATCGAGTGCATCGCGGCTTTGGTCGACATAGCCGAGCTTGACCGTCTCGCCGACGCGGACTGTGCCGGCATCCGGCTTTTCCTGGCCGGTGATCATGCGGAACAGCGTCGTCTTGCCGGCGCCGTTCGGACCGATGACGCCGACGATGCCGCCGGGCGGCAGCTTGAATTCCAGGCCGTCGATCAGCAGCGTGTCGCCAAAACCTTTCGACAGGCTGTCGACCTCGATCACCACGTTGCCGAGCCGCTCGCCATGCGGGATGACGATCTGCGTGTCCGTCGGCCGCCGCTTGTCGGCTGCATCCAGGAGATCCTGGAAGGCCTGGATACGCGCCTTGGACTTGGTCTGGCGGGCCTTGGGGCTCGACTGGATCCACTCGCGCTCGCGGCCGATGGCGCGCTGGCGGGCGTCGTCCTCGCGGCCTTCCTGCTTGAGCCGCTTGGCCTTGGCTTCGAGATACTTGGTGTAGTTGCCCTCATAGGGAATGCCGCGGCCACGGTCGAGTTCCAGGATCCAGCCGGTGACATTGTCGAGGAAGTAGCGATCGTGGGTAATGATCATCACCGCGCCCGGGTAAGCGCGCAGATGCTTTTCCAGCCACGCCGTGGTCTCGGCGTCGAGATGGTTGGTCGGCTCGTCGAGCAGCAGCAGGTCGGGCTGGCGCAGCAAGAGCTGACAGAGCGCGACACGGCGGCGCTCGCCCCCCGACAGCTTGGTGACGTCGGCGTCCTTGGGCGGGCAGCCCAGCGCTTCCATCGCCATCTCGACCTGCTGTTCGAGGTCCCACAGGTTCAGCCGGTCCATCTCGTCCTGGAGCTTGGCCGACTCATCGGCCGTCTCGTCGGAATAGTTCATCATCAGTTCATTGTAGCGTTCGATGATGGCGGTCTTGGCTGCGACGCCTTCCATGATGTTCTCGAACACGGTCTTCTTCGCATCGAGCGCCGGCTCCTGCGCCAAATAGCCGACGGTGGCGCCTTCGGCGAGCCACGCCTCGCCGTTCCACTCCTTGTCGAGCCCGGCCATGATCTTGAGGATCGTCGACTTGCCGGCGCCGTTGGGGCCGAGAATGCCGATCTTGGCATCTGGATAGAAGGACAGATGGATGTTCTCGAGCACCTTCTTGGTGCCATAGGCCTTGTTGAGGCCGGCCATGTGATAGATGAACTGGCGTGCCACGCGCGCTTTCCCTGAAAAACTGACTGGCCCAGAGAAACTGACTGGATTTGTCAAATTGAATGGAGGTTGGCCGCTATGTAGGCGATGCGGCGGCGAACGGCAATCGCTTTTGCCGCTTCTGGCCGGTCACACGCGGAAGTGTCCGCCAGGCCTGAAGTTTTCCGCCGGCCGCCGGGCGCGATGAAAGCTCCGGTTAACCCTTCGCGGTCAAAACAGGATCGAGTGGAATCGCCGGCTTGTCGCGATTCAGGAGAAAGATCGGATCGACGGCATTGCTGAACAGTTTCCTGCTCCTTGCCGAAGCGGTCGTCTACTTCAGCGTCATGGTGACGCTTTTCCACTTCAGGAAGCGCATCGGCCTCGGCGTCTTCGTCTGCGCGCTTGGCGTCATGCACTTCCTCGAGACCTACCTCGCCAGCGTCTTTTACGTCGCCTTGCCGTTCGGCATGGTCTCGCCGGGCTCGGCGGTGCTGTTTTCCGGCAAGCTGGTCATGCTTTTGCTGCTCTACATGAAGGAGGACGCCGCCACCGTCCGTCAGCCGATCTATGGTCTGCTGCTTGGCAATGCGCTGATGATCGGGCTGGTGCTGCTGTTGCGCCTGCACGCCATCGCCCCGCTGTCCGATGGCAGGCTCCCCGACATCGGTTTCATCGACGAGATGGGCTGGCTGATGGTGTGGGGCACGACGCTGCTGTTCGTCGACGCCATCCTGATCATCCTGCTTTATGAAAAGCTCGGGCGATACCTGCGCAAGGCACAGTTCGCGCGCATCCTGATTTCGGTCGCCTGCGTGCTCACCTTCGACCAGGCGGGGTTCTTCGCCGCGCTGCATTTCGTCGCCGGCGCGCCGATCGCGGTGTTTTTCGGCGGCTGGTTTGCCAAGATGGTCGCCGCGCTGACCTACAGCACCATGCTCGTCGCCTATCTCAGATGGTTCGAAGAACGCCAGATCGCGCTACCGCGCGGCCTGACCGACATCTTCGACACGCTGACCTATCGTGAGCGCTACGAAGCGCTGGTCGAACATGTCGGCCGTGACGGCCTGACCGGCCTGCTGCACAGGGGGCGCTTCGACAGCGATGGTGAAGCCGCCGTTCAGGTCAGCCTGCGAACGGCGAAGCCGCTCAGCCTGCTGATCATCGACGTCGACCATTTCAAGTCGATCAACGACCGTTTCGGCCATGCCGAAGGCGACAAGGTGCTGAAAGCCGTTGCGGCCCTGCTTGGCGAGGCAGCAAGTGCGGAAGACCAGGTGTTCCGGATCGGCGGCGAGGAATTCGCCATCCTCAGTTCGCGTCCGCACTCGGTCGCCAGGCTGTTCGGCGAGAGCATTCGCTATGCGGTCAAGGCCTCCGCCAACACCAGCCGCTTCGACCTGACCGTCAGCGCCGGCGTCTCCAGCGTCGGCGAAACCACGCGCTGCCTTGCCGATCTGTTCGCGCTCGCCGACCAGCGTCTCTACAAGGCCAAGTCGACCGGACGCGATCGCGTCGTTGGCGAGCCGGACGGCTACGAGGCCGATGCCGCCGTTGCATGGACCAAATCCGCTCAGATCTAGAGCACGGTCCCGTGAAGCTTACGACGACTTTTTCTGCCACCGAATGCCGGCCAAAGTAGAGACCGCCATCAGTGCGATCGCCAGCCATTTCAGTGCGGTGATGATCGGTCCGGCTTCGATGTCATAGGCTATGAACAGCAGGATGCCTGGCACCAGCAGGCCGCACATGATCAGCATGATGCGGTTGATCTGCCAGGACACTTTTGAGGCCAGCGCCTCGTCGCCGGGCGCGGCTACAAGCGCCGCACGCACCGCGTTGCTGGCCACCAGCACTGCCGAGAGGCGCATCGAGATCGGCAGGCCAAGCCCGATGATGAGGAAGGCGCAGGCCGCCAGCAGCAGCGAAAACTTCAGTGCGCTGGTCTCGGCCGGAACGGGAAACAGCACTGTCGCCAGCGGCAGGAAGACGCCGAAAATGCCGAGCGAAGCAATAGTGATGAAGATCACCGCATTGACGATCGTGAACAGCTGGTAGGTGCCGGCGCCGATCGGTTCGGAGAGCGTCCGCATGCGCGCCCATTCGGAGTCTGTATAGGAAAAACCCGGCCATTCCATGCGCCCGTCGCTGATCGCGACCATGCCCTTGGCCCAGAAGGCCAGCCGCGCCAGCGCGCTGCTCGTCATGCCAACCATTGAGACCCCCGCCCGAATGATGCTCGGCGCAGCATAGCACCACGACGAGGCAAGGCGACAGTCAGGCGTCGGCGTTCAGCCAGTGCTTACTGGAACCCGATCGCGTCAACAGTGCCGGTCGGGCACCCGGCCTTGTTGGTCGGCACCGAAGCCAGCAAGAGGTCCTTGAGCGAGCTGTCGGGCCCGATCGGGCCGGCAAGGCCGAGCGTCAGTTCGCCGATCAGCCGCCTCCCGCTCGAAGGATCGATGACGCAGGAGACCCGCACCCGGTCCCCTGCCCCAGCGCCAAAGGCGCTATCGAAGGCGCCACGGATCTGGTCCGCCGTCAGCTTGCCGCCGATGTTCTTGGCAAAGAGATCGCGCACCGGCGAGCTGTTCACCGCGCGCATCAAATTGAGCGCGTCGGAGAAATAGTCCTGCTGGCTCTTGCCGTAGCAAGTGCCGTGCTTGATCCATTCATGCCGCTCGAGATGGGAGGCGGTACCCGGCATCACCTGGTCGAGTTCCGTGCGGGTGCTGGCATCCAGATTGACCGGTGGCAGGTCCTTCCAGTGGGCCGGATTGTCATTGGCCTTGTCGCTCGCTGTCGCCTGGCAATAGAAATTGCCGTTCGGCTGCGGCCACAGCCCGTGCAAGGTGAAATGCGTAGCGTCGAAATCGCCGGCGCTCTGCGCCTTGCATTCGGTCTTGCTCGACTTGGTCTCGCAGAAGGCCGGCTGCCAGCTCAGCGCGAAGACATATTCAGGCTTTCCCGACGCCGCCGGCTTGCCTTGCCCACCAGGTGCTGCCGGCACTGTCGCGGCGCTGCTGCCGGAGACATGGCCGCAGCTGACCTTCACCCAGCGGCGCTCCGGATCGGCGCCCGGCACCAGGATGAGATAATGCGTAGGCGCATCCTTGTTGCCGGCAAGCAGCTGGTAGCTCTGTCCAGCATCGGTCGAGACGTTGCCCGGATTCTTGCCATTCTTGATGGCTTGCGTTGCCGGACAGGCCGCATCGGCGACGAAGGTGCCCCTCATCTTGACGTCGGCACGCGCCACACCGGCCAGCGAGGCCGCCAGCATGGCCAATCCGAAAACAACACCAATGCGCATAGGAATCCCCGGCTGAAGAAAGTGGGCGACAGACTGAAGCTGTCTCCATGTCAGAATTGCGATATTTTGCTGGCCAAACGCAAGAAACATCGTCGCGGAAAGTCAGGCAGGGTGGATTGACGCAAAACCGGTGCCGGCGCAAACAAAGCCGGCGCCACGATGGCGGCAGAGCCTGGAGACCGAGCGGCATGTCATTCAGCCAGCAGCGCGTGGTTCGCTCGCCGACCGGCGCCAGCCTCAATCTCTTCGTCAGGCAGGCCGATGGCAGGCCACGTGCCGTCGTGCAGATCAATCACGGGCTGGCAGAGCACGCCGCGCGCTATGGCCGCTTCGCCGATTTTCTTGGCCCGCGCGGCTACCACGTCTATGTCCACGACCATCGCGGCCATGGCGCCACCAAGGCGCCCGATGCGCCACTCGGCAAATTCGCCGACCAGGATGGCTCAGCCAAGGTGATCGCCGATGTCGGCGCCGTCCATGATCTCATCGCCCGCGAACAGCCGAACTTGCCGGTCATCCTTTTTGGCCATTCGATGGGTGCGTCCGTGGCGCTGAACTTCCTGTTGCACCACTCGCCACGCGTTCATGCGGCCGCGATCTGGAACGGCAACTTCTCGCAAGGCCTGCTCGGCCAGCTGGCCCTGGGCATTCTTGGCTGGGAACGGATGCGGCTGGGCTCGGATGTCCCATCGCGCCTGCTGCCGAAACTCACCTTCCGGGCCTGGGGCAAGGCCGTGCCCAATCACCGCACGCTGTTCGACTGGCTGTCGCGCGACGAGGCTGAGGTGGCGAAGTACATTGCCGATCCGCTCTGCGGCTGGGATGCCTCGGTATCGATGTGGCGCGACGTCGTCGGCATGGCGCTGAATGGTGGCAGGGACGCCGGCTTTGCCGGCATCAGGCGCGATCTCCCAGTCAGCGTCGTCGGTGGCGAGAAGGATCCCGCCTCGGACTACGGCAAAGGGATCACCCATCTTGCCAATCGCATGCGCATGATGGGGTTTTCGAATCTGGTTTCAAAGGTTTACGCCGACACCCGCCACGAAAGCCTGAACGAGGTCAACCGCGACATCATCATGGACGATTTCGCGGCCTGGGCCGACGGAGTGCTAAAATAAGGCCAAAGCGGTGCGAATCCGCATCGAACTGGCACCTTGGCCCATTGCAAGGGCCGTGACAGCCACCGCCGGGCTTGATAGAGCCTCTGCTTTCGCAGCAATCAAAGTGATTGCAGCAACCACGGTGATTTATGGCCAAACCCCCACTGAAAGGCGTCCGCGTCGTCGAACTCGCTCGCATCCTTGCCGGACCTTGGGCCGGGCAATTGCTTGCCGATCTCGGCGCCGATGTCATTAAGGTCGAGAGCCCCGATGGCGGCGACGACACCCGCAAATGGGGCCCGCCCTTCGTCATGGGCAAGGACGGCGAGAACCTGTCGGCCGCCTATTACCACTCCTGCAATCGCGGCAAGCGCTCCATCGCCATCGACTTCTCGACGCCCGAGGGTGCCGAGACGGTGCGCCGGCTGGTCGCGACGTCGGACGTGCTGATTGAGAACTTCAAGCTCGGCGGCCTCAAGAAATATGGCCTCGATTACGACAGCCTGAAGACGATCAACCCTCGCCTCGTCTACTGCTCGATCACCGGCTTCGGCCAGGATGGTCCCTACGCGCCGCGCGCCGGCTATGATTTCATCATCCAGGCCATGGCCGGCATGATGTCGATCACCGGCGAGGTCGGCCGCGAGCCGCAAAAGGCCGGCGTCGCCATCTCCGATATCTTCACCGGCCTTTATTCGGTCATCGCCATTCAGGCGGCGCTTCGCCATGCCGAACAGACTGGCGACGGCCAGCACATCGACATGGCGCTCTTCGACACCCAAATCTCGGCGCTCGGCAACCAGAACCTCAACTATCTCGTTTCCGGCAAGTCGCCGGTGCAGATGGGCAATGCGCATATGAACATCGCGCCTTACGAGGTGGTCCCGGTCAGGGATGGTCACATCATCCTGGCGGTCGGCAATGACGGCCAGTTCGTTAAATTCTGTGCCGCCGTCGGGCTCGACGATTTGCCCGCAAATCCCGACTTCGCCACCAACCCTGCCCGCGTCACCAACCGGGTCAAGCTGCGCGAGCACATGATCGAGGCGCTGAAGATTTTTGATCGCGACCCGCTGCTGGCAAAGCTGGAGGCGGCCAGCGTGCCGGCGAGCCCGATCAACACGATCGGCCAGATGTTTGCCGACCCGCAGACGATCGCGCGCGGCATGCGGCTCGACCTTGACGACGGCCAGGGCAATCTTCTGCCATCGGTGCGCGCACCGATGGTGATGTCCGGCACGCCGCTCGTCTATGAGCGTCCCTCGCCGCGCCTCGGCGAGCACACGCAAGAAATCCTTGCCGAACTGGAGAAGTCTGGACAATGAAGACTGGCGGACAACTGATCGTCGACGCACTCGAAGCCAACGGCACCGACCGCATCTATTGCGTGCCTGGCGAATCGTACCTGGCGGTGCTCGACGCGCTGCACGATTCAGCGATCCGCACCATCGTCTGCCGCCAGGAAGGCGGCGCCGCCATGATGGCCGATTGCCACGGCCGCCTGACCGGCAAGCCCGGCATCTGCTTCGTCACCCGCGGGCCCGGCGCTACCAATGCGTCCGCCGGCATCCACATCGCCATGCAGGACTCGGTTCCCGTCATCCTGTTCATCGGCCAGGTCGCCAGCCACGCCAAGGAGCGCGAGGCCTTCCAGGAAGTCGACTACAAGCGTTTCTTCGGCGACATCGCCAAATGGGTGGTCGAGATCGACGATGCCTCGCGCATCCCGGAATTCGTCACCCGCGCCTTCGCGGTGGCGACATCGGGCCGCCCCGGCCCGGTGGTCATCTCGCTTCCCGAAGACATGCTGACCAGTGTCGTCGAAGCCCCCATCGCCTTGCCGCACACATCGGTCGAAACCCGGCCTGGCGAAGCCGAACTCGACGCGCTGGAGGCATTGCTGGCCAGGGCCAAGCGGCCATTCGTCATCCTCGGGGGCACCCGCTGGGATGCCGAGGCCGTGGCGCAGATGCGCACGATCGCCGAAGCGTGGTCGCTGCCGGTCGGCTGTTCCTTCCGCCGCCAGATGCTGTTCGACCATCTGCATCCGAACTATGCCGGCGATGTCGGCATCGGCATCAATCCGAAGCTGGCCACCGCGATCAAGCAGGCCGATCTCGTGCTGCTGATCGGCGGCCGCATGGGCGAAATGCCGTCGTCCGACTACACGCTGCTGAAAAGCCCCTACCCCGACCAGACGCTGGTCCATGTCCATGCCGATGCCGGCGAACTCGGCCGCGTCTACCGGCCGACACTGGCAATCAACGCCTCGCCTTCGGCCTTCGTTCAAGCCTTCGCCAAGCGCAGGCCGGCCGCCGCGCCCGTCTGGGCAGCCGAGACGCCAAAGCTGCATGCGGCCTATCTCGACTGGTCGACGCCGCCGGAGAGCGGTCCCGGCCCGGTCCAGATGGGGCCGATCATGAACTACCTCGAAAAGGTGTTGCCCGACGACGCCATCCTCACCAACGGCGCCGGCAATTACGCCACCTGGGTGCATCGCTTCCACCGCTCGCGCCGCTTCGCCACGCAGGCAGCCCCGACGTCAGGCTCGATGGGCTATGGCACCCCTGCCGCGGTCGCCGCCAAAGGGCTGTTCCCGGATCGCATGGTGGTTGCCTTTGCCGGCGACGGCTGCTTCCTGATGAACGGGCAGGAATTCGCCACCGCCGTCCAGTATGACCTGCCGATCATCGTCGTCGTCGTCAACAATGGCATCTACGGCACCATCCGCATGCATCAGGAGCGCGAATATCCCGGCCGCGTCGTTGCCACGGATCTCAGGAACCCCGACTTTGCGGCCTTGGCCCGCGCCTATGGCGGCCATGGCGAGACTGTCGAGAAGACCGCGGATTTCGCTTCCGCCTTCGAGCGTGCCCGCGCCAGCGGCAAACCGGCGATCGTCGAGATCAGGCTCGACCCCGAGGCGATCACGCCGACCCGGACGATGACCCAGATCCGCGACAAGGCCTGAGCACCAACGGCATGGGTCGAACAGCGTCGCGTCCCCTCCATCCTACCGGACGGAGGGGACGCTGTTCCTTAACTTCGAGGTAATTCAGTCCCCCAGTCCCCCGGGGCGACGTTATCCTACTTCGCCTTTTCGATCTGGCCGCGGATCTCACCGTCCTTGTTGGCGGCGGTGTGGACGTTGACGTAGTATTTGCCGGCCTCGAGGTCAGCGGCCTGCGCATCGGTCAACGTCTCCGATCCCTTGATCGGGCTCTTGAGCTTTTTGAACGGGATGACGGGTCCGGCGTTTTCACCCATCGCCGCCGGGCCGTGAATGTGCGCGGCCGTCGCCGGCCCGCTGAGACCGGAATATTTGACGTTCCAGCTGAGCTTCTTCTTGGCCGTATCGAACGTGAGAGTGGCCGTGCCTTTGCCCTTCGTTGTGACGGGCGGGCTCTGCTGGCCGCCATCGAGCGTCGCAGTGAACTTTTCCGTGTCGGCCAAGGCCGGCGAGACAAGGAAGATAGAAACAGTGACGGCAAGTGCCGAAACGATCGGCGAAATGGACTGCATGCGCATTTTAGAACCTCCGTTGGATGAAACACCCTGCGGCCCCCCAGCGCATGGATACATCACCACAACGATCTACCGGCCAAAAGTATCCTCGGCGCACGCATATGTGATGACGACCGATAAAGAGAGAGGCGGTTGCCCGCCCCTCCTGGGATTATCCAACTCAAAGCTGCGACGGCGCCTCCGCCTCGCTGCCTAGGCGCGCCTCGGAGACGGTCAGACCGCTGCCAGCGCCTGCGTCAGGTCGGCGATCAAATCGTCCGGATGCTCTACACCGATCGACAGCCTGACCGTGGTCTCCAGCACGCCGATACGTTGGCGCACGTCGAAGGGTATCCCCGAATGGGTCATGGCTGCTGGGTGGCTGGCCAGCGATTCCGTTCCGCCGAGGCTTACAGCCAGTTTGAATATCTGCAGGCCGTTGAGAAAGGCGAAAGCCGCCTTCTGTCCGCCGCGTATGTCGAAGGAGAAGGTCGAGCCGGCGCCGCTGCACTGTGCCTTATAGGCGCGGCCGGCCGGCGTATCCTCGCGCAGGAACGGCAGGTAATGCACCTTCTCGACCTTGGCATGATCGCGCAGGAATTCAGCGACCATGCGCGCATTGTCGTTCGCCCGCTCCATGCGGATCGACAGCGTCTCCAGCGAACGGCCAAGCATCCAGCAGGAATGCGGGTCGAGCTGCGTGCCGATCGCGCCGCGCAGCGCCTTGATCGGCTTGGTGACCGCCTTGCTGCCCATGGCGGCGCCCGCGATCAGGTCGGAATGGCCGCCGACATATTTGGTCAGCGAATAGACGGATACATCGGCGCCGTGTTCGATGGGCCTCTGGAACACCGGACCAAGCAGCGTGTTGTCGCAGACGATGATCGGCGCCGACCCTTGGCGCGCGCCGATTTCGTCTGCGATCTTGCGCATCAGCGCGATGTCGACCAGGCTGTTGGTGGGATTTGACGGCGTCTCGATCAGGATGACCGAGACACGGCCCTTCGCGACTGCAGCGTCGGCTGCCGCGCGCACGGCCGTCTCGTCGACGCCGTCGGCGAAGCCGACAGCGCCGATGCCGAAGCCGGAAAGCGTGCGCGTCAAAAGCGTCTCGGTACCACCATAGAGCGGCTGCGAATGCAGGATGACGTCGCCCGGACGAGCATAGGCGAGAAGTGTCGTCGCGATCGCCGACATGCCTGACGAAAACAGGATGCAGGCATCCGTCCCCTCATAGATCGCCAGCCGATCCTCGACGATCTCACTGTTGGGATGGTTGAAGCGCGAATAGACCAGACCGGACGCCGTGCCGCTCGGCGGCTCCTTGCGGCCGGACGTGTAGTCGAAGAAGTCGCGTCCCTCTTCCGCCGACTTGAACACGAATGTCGAGGTCAGGAACACCGGTGGCTTGACCGCGCCCTCCGAAAGCTGCGGATCGAAGCCATAGCTCAGCATCAGCGTCTCCGGATGGAGCTTGTGGTTGCCGATATGGGTTTTCGACGGGCGTGGCGCGGGCATGGCTTTTTCCTGCTTCTTGGAGGAGTGTCGCACGGCAATTTATGCGATCCCGATCGCGCAGTCCTTGCTATTTTTGGGCGCACATGGCTGCATCCTCGCAACAAATTGCCGGGAGAGGCCGAAAGTGCAGCAAAAGATAGCCGATGATTTCGACCGCAGGATTCTCCAGGAACTGCAGGCCGACGCCCGCATCACCAACAACGAGCTTGCCGAACGGATAGGCCTGTCGCCGTCGCCCTGTCTGAGGCGGGTGCGGCGGCTGGAGGAGACCGGCGTCATCAGAGGCTACACTACGCTGGTCGATCCGGCCGCCTTCGGCTGGAGCATGGTCGCCATCGCGACCGTCCGGCTCAGCCGTCAGAACGAGGACGAGATCGTCATGTTCGAGGACGCGATCCGCGGCTGGGAAGAGGTGCTGGAATGCCACCTCGTCACCGGTTCGCGCGACTATGTGCTGAAGGTGGTGACGGGCAGCCTCGAACAGTACGAGCGCTTCATCAAGGAAAAGATCGCGCGGCTGAAATGCGTCGCCTCGATCGAGACCAGCTTCGTCATGAACACCATAAAGGAACGGCGCCTCTGACAGAGGCGCCGTTCGTCAATATCAAGATATTGCCGGCTGGGCTTACTTGACCGCCTTGTCGGTGATGGCGGTGGTGTAGGCGCCTTTCGGCTCCTTGGTGATGATCTTCTGGTCGAGCAGCGCCTTGGCGGTGCGCTCGTAGGTCGCCGGATCGAGCTTGCCGTCGGCATTGTCGATCAGCTTGGCGATTTCGCTCATCATCCGCTTCTGGTGGTTCTCGTCCTGGCCGCCACCGTCCATGACGATGCCTGCCGCCTCGTCATTGTTGTCGACGGCGTATTTCCAGCCCTTCATCGAGGCGCGCACGAAACGCACCATCTTGTCCTCGAACGCCGGATCCTTGAGCTTGTCTTCCGATGCATAGAGCCCGTCCTCGAGCAGGTCGTTGCCCATCGCCGAATAGTTGAACACGGTCAGCTGTTCCGGCTTGTAGCCGGCGTCGATCAGCTGCCAGTATTCGTTGTAGGTCATGACCGAGATGCAGTCGGCCTGCTTCTGGATCAGCGGCTGCACGTCAAAGCTCTGCTTCAGAACGGTGACGCCATCCGGGCCGCCTTCGGTCTTCAGGCCAAGCTTGTTCATCCAGGCGTAGAACGGATATTCGTTGCCGAAGAACCAGACGCCGAGCGTGTGGCCCTTGAAGTCGGCTTCGGTCTTGATCGGGCCGTCCTTCGGGCAGACCAGTTCCATGCCGGCCTTCTTGAACGGCTGGGCGATGTTGACCAGCGGCACGCCCTTTTCACGAGCGGCCAGCGCACCGCCCATCCAGTCGACGATGACGTCGGCGCCACCGCCGGCGATCACCTGCTCGGGCGCAATGTCGGGACCGCCCGGCTTGATGTCGACGTCGAGACCTTCGGCCTCGTAGAAACCCTTGGCCTTGGCAACATAGTAGCCGGCAAACTGGGCCTGCGTGACCCATTTCAGCTGCAACGTCACCTTGTCGGCGGCCATTGCCTGGAAAGCGCCTAGCGACATTGCGCCGGCCAGGACAGGAATAATCAGTCTTTTCATCTTTTTACCCTCTGAAGTTAGTACCCTTAAACCCACCGCCCTATCCACCACGGACAGAGGGATGCCAAAACGTGACGGCTCTTTCGACAAGAGCGACCACGCCATAAAAGACCGAACCCGCAAGTGCTGCAACTGCGATTTCGGCCCAGACCATGTCGATGTTCATCCGCCCGACCTCGGTCGAGATGCGGAAGCCCATGCCGACGACAGGCGTACCGAAGAACTCGGCGACGATGGCGCCGATCAGCGCCAGCGTCGAGTTGATCTTCAGCGCATTGAAGATGAAGGGCGCTGCTGCCGGCAGCCGGAGTTTCAGCAGCGTCTGCCAGTAGCCCGACGCGTAGGTGCGCATCAGGTCGCGCTCCATATGGCCGGACGCGGCGAGCCCAGCCACCGTGTTCACCAGCATCGGGAAGAAGGTCATGATGATGACGACGGCCGCCTTGGATTGCCAATCGAAGCCGAACCACATGACCATGATCGGGGCGACGCCGATGATCGGCAGCGCCGAGACCATGTTGCCGATCGGCAAGAGCCCGCGGCGCAGGAACGGTACGCGATCGGCGAGGATCGCGGTGATGAAGCCGGCACCACTGCCCACGACATAACCGAAGATCACCGCCTTGAAGATCGTCTGCCGGACATCGGCGCCGAGCACCGGCAGCGAGCTGGCGATGCGCGCGCCGATGGCGCTTGGCGGCGGCAAAAGGATGAAGGGAATGCCGGCGCCCCGCGTCACGGCTTCCCAGATGATCAGGATCCAAGCGCCGAAAATGGCGGGGATGATCAGGCGCAGCGCGCTCCGGGCCCAGTTCGCCATCGGGCGAAGCCCCGACAGGACGGCGACGCAGCGCCAGCCGAGCAGCCAGGCAGCCGTGAGCAGCAGGAAGTACGGCGCCAGAGCCGTACCTTCGAAACCGGTTATGCCCGATATCAGCAACCATGCGACGAGGTGAGCGCCGGCAAACAGCACCACCGCCTCTGCAAGGGGCGGAATCCTGGTCATCGAGATCAGCGCCGCGAGCACGGCCAGGCCGAAGATCAAGCCCTTCGTTGTGAGATAGGGGTAGTTGAAGCTGACTGCCGGGTCGGCAAGCGCTGCCGCTTCCGGCTTCGACATCGCGCCGAGCGCCACGGCGATCAGGCAAAGCGCGATGGCGAGCACCGCTTGCCACGAGGGTTTCAGCCAGTTCATGCCGGCCTCCCGCCCATGGCGCGGTCGACGATACGCCCGGCAATGCCGACCACCATGACCAGAAGTGCGGCCACCACCGAACCGGCGACCAGCGCCGACCAGATGTCGATAGACTGGCTGTAATAGGCGCCAGCCAGTAGCTTGGCACCGATGCCGGCGACCGCACCGGTCGGAAGTTCGCCGACGATGGCACCGACCAGGCTCGCCGCCACGGCCACCTTCATCGATGTGAACAGGAACGGCACCGAGGCCGGCACGCGCAACTTCCAGAAGGTCTGCGACGCGCTGGCATTGTAGGTGTGCATCAGGTCGAGATGCATGATCTCCGGCGAGCGCAGGCCCTTCACCATGCCCACGGTCACCGGGAAGAACGACAGATAGGTCGAGATCATCGCCTTCGGGATGAGCCCGGTGATGCCAACCGCCGCCAGCACGACGATGATCATCGGCGCCACCGCCAGGATGGGAATGGTCTGCGAGGCGATGATCCAGGGCATCAAGCTGCGGTCGAGCGTCGCCACATGCACGATGCCGACGGCGATGACAATGCCGAGCCCCGTGCCGAAAGCAAAGCCAAGCAGCGTCGACGACAGTGTCACCCAGGCATTGTAGACGAGGCTGCGGCTCGACGTGACGGGGCGCAGAAAGGTGTTCTCGAAGAAATTGACCGCCACCTGATGTGGCGCCGGCAGCGTCGGCTTCGGCTGCGACAGCGTCTTGCCGATGAATTCGCTCAAGGCAGGGGTTTCACCGGCGCGCCGGTCGAGATCGCGCTGGAACGGCGTGTTGAGGATAACGGCGAAAACGTACCAGAGCACGACCACGCCAGCGAGGATCGAGGTCACCGGAACGAGCTTGTCGCGGAAGCTGTCCATCTAGCGCACCGCCTCAATCTTCATAACTGTGCCCTGCCCGCAGACCATCCCGGACGCGGGCTGCGATCGCGAGGAATTCCGGCGTCTCGCGGATGTGGAGCGGCCGCTCCTTCGGCAGCGTCGATTCGATGACATCAGTAACGCGGCCCGGACGTGGCGACATGACGACGATGCGTGTCGACAGATACACGGCTTCGGGAATGGAGTGGGTGACGAAGCAGATGGTCTTGTTGGTGCGTCCCCACAGTTCCAGCAATTGCTTGTTGAGGTGGTCGCGCACGATCTCGTCCAGCGCGCCAAATGGCTCGTCCATCAACAGAAGGTCGGCGTCGAAGGCCAGGGCCCGGGCGATTGACGCGCGCTGCTGCATGCCGCCAGAAAGCTGCCAAGGATATTTCTTCTCGAAACCTGAGAGGTTGACGAGGTCGAGTGTGCGATTGATGCGCTCCGCCTGCTTCGCCTTGGACAGGCCCATGATCTCCAGCGGCAGCCCGACATTGCGCTCGATGGTGCGCCACGGAAACAGCGCCGCGGCCTGGAAGACATAGCCATAGGCGCGTTTCTCACGCGCCTGTTCGGGCGTCATGCCGTTCACCGAAATCGTCCCCGAGGTTGGCTTCTCCAGATCGGCGATGACGCGCAGCAAGGTGGTCTTGCCGCAGCCCGACGGCCCGATGAAGGAGACGAACTCACCCTTGCCGATGGTCAGGTCGACATTGGACAGCGCCTGCACCGGCCCATCATTGGTTTGGAAGGTCAGTCCGAGTTGGCTTGCCGCGACGACGGCTGGCGAAATCCCCGTCATCGCTTGCTGCCTGCCTGTTCCCGCCACAGCGGCGCCGACCGGAATCCGATTGCTTTTATTGCGATGTTGTTTTCCACTCGCCCCTGTCCCATCGGCCTCAGTCCCACTAATTTGTCCCCACTCAATCGACGCCCGGAGTTTCCCCGATGTCGCCCACTTGTCATCTTATCCGCCCTGAAACCACTTATGAAGGCAAGCAGGGATTGACCTATTTCGCCGGCATCGCCACTGAAACCGTCGGCTCCTCCGGCATCTGCATGCACATACTGACGATGCCGCCCGGCGCCCGCGCCAAGGCGCACATGCACGAGAACCATGAAACGGCGATCTACGTGCTCTCCGGCGAAGTCCATACCTGGTATGGCGACCGGCTGGAGCATCATATCGTCGTCAAGGCCGGCGACCTCTTCTACATTCCGGCCGGCGTGCCGCATCTGCCGGCCAATCTCAGCGGCGCCCCGTCTTCGGCCGTCATTGCCCGCACCGATCCCAACGAACAGGAAAGCGTCGTCCTGCTGCCGGAACTGGATGCGCTGGTCGCTTGAAGCCGATGGGAACTTGATCGTCATCGGCACCGGGAGACTTCCCCCATGACATTACCGTCCGCATCGGTGATCTCCAGCTTCTTGGCGCTCTTGGGGCTTTGCTTGACGGTGAACTCTGCCGGCGACTGCCCATCCTCGCCTTCGGCCTCGCATTGCGCCTTGATGACCAGAGAACCGTCCGATTTCCCCTGCTTGTCGGTAAAGGTGCAGGCGCTTGCCACGGTGACCAGATCCGTGTCCGTCAGCAGCAGCATGTCCTCGGCATAGACTTCCTGGCCGTTCTTGTTGATGCAGCCGGACTTGTTGCCGTAGGGCTTGGACAGATCAATCCCCTTTGCCAGAGCCTGACCGGCAGCCAGCACGAGCGCCGTCGCAATGGACAGACCAAAACACGCGCATGCCAACGCCCCACGTCACGAACATGATTGCAGCGGCCCCATTTCTTCAAGGCCGGGAATGGTGACGAAGAAACCATCCTCACCCTTGTTGGTGACCACGATTGTTTCGATCGTCGTCCCCGCCTCGCCCTCGGCGGAACAGGTCGAAGCCAGCGATTGGGCACCCAGCACCGACGTCAATTGCTGCGCGAACCGGCAGCCGCTGCCATAGGTCTCGATGCCCTCGGCGGTCAGCACGATATAGGCATCGCTGTCCTGATAGCCGGCCTTGACGCCGGCGCAGCCGACATCATTGCCCCAGGAGCCGGCCAGCACGCCGCTCGCTGCTGCCGGGCCAGCGACAACTGCCGCCAGGACCAACGAAATGAGCGCGGCCGAGCGCTCCAAGCTCAAACCCCGGTCGCCGGGATGCCGGTGCGTTCGACCTTGCGCGGCGCGGAAATTTCCTTCCACGTCGACAGCGCCCGGTTGACCGCCGCGTTCGGCTCGCGGGCCACGAACTCGCCGTGCCCCGGCTTGGCCTTGACCTCAGCCTCCTGGATCGACAATTCGCCGCGCGAGAACACGAAGCGCGGCAGGCCGGTCACCTCGAATCCTTCGAAGACATTGTAGTCGATGACTGATTGCTGCTTCTTCGACGAGATCTTCTTCTTGCGCTTCGGATCCCAGACGACGATGTCGGCATCCGCCCCTTCGACGATGGCGCCCTTCTTCGGGTACATGTTGAGGATCTTGGCGATGTTGGTCGAGGTCACGGCGACGAACTCGTTCATCGTCAGCCGGCCGGTGTTGACGCCGGTGGTCCACAGCACCGGCATGCGGTCCTCTAGCCCGCCGGTGCCGTTCGGAATCTTGGTGAAATCGCCGACGCCGTTGCGTTTCTGCTTGGTTGTGAAGGCGCAATGGTCGGTCGCCACCACCTGCAACGAACCCGCCTGCAGGCCGGCCCACAGCGAATCCTGGTGCAATTTGTTGCGGAAGGGCGGGCTCATGACGCGGCGCGCCGCATGGTCCCAGTCCTTGTTGAAATACTCGCTCTCGTCGAGCGTCAGGTGCTGGATCAGCGGCTCGCCGAACACACGCATGCCCTTCTGCCGCGCCCGGCGGATCGCCTCGTGGCTCTGCTCGCATGAGACATGCACGACATAGAGCGGCACGCCCGCCATGTCGGCGATCATGATGGCGCGGTTGGTCGCCTCGCCTTCCACTTCCGGTGGCCGCGAATAGGCATGACCCTCGGGGCCATTGTTGCCGGCCGCCAAAAGCTTCTGCGACAGGGCGGCAACGACGTCGCCATTCTCGGCATGCACCAGCGGCAGCGCGCCAAGGTCGGCGCAACGCTGGAACGAGGCATACATCTCGTCGTCGTCGACCATCAGCGCGCCCTTGTAGGCCATGAAATGCTTGAACGAGGTGATGCCCTTGTCGACGACGGTGGCCATCTCGTCAAACACCTGCTTGCCCCACCAGGTGATCGCCATGTGGAAGGAATAGTCGCAGGATGCTTTCGAGGTCTTGTTGTCCCACATCTGCAAGGCTTCCAGCAGCGACTGCTGCGGCGCCGGCAGGCAGAAATCGACCACCATCGTGGTGCCGCCGGCGAGCGCCGCGCGTGTGCCGGATTCGAAATCATCGGCCGAATAGGTGCCCATGAACGGCATTTCGAGATGGGTATGCGGATCGATGCCGCCCGGCATGACATAGCAGCCGGTGGCATCGAATTCGTGGTCGCCATGCAGGTCCGAACCGATGGCGACGATCTTGCCGTGCTTGACCAGCACATCGGCCTTCCACGTGCGGTCGGCAGTGACGATGGTGCCGTTCTTGATGACTTTGGTCATGTCTTGTTCCCTTGTTCTCTTCGCGCTTCTTTGCGAGCGGCGTTTGGAATGCGGATTTGTAAGCTCACTCCACGATGACAGCCGTCTCCACCACGGCATGGAACAGCACGTCGGCACCAGCCGACGCCCATTCCTTGGAGATGTCCTCGGCCTCGTTGTGGCTGAGCCCGTCGACGCAAGGGCACATCACCATCGCGGTCGGCGCAACGCGATTGATCCAGCAGGCATCGTGGCCGGCGCCGGAGACGATGTTGCGGTGCGTATAGCCGAGGCGTTCGGCGGCATCGCGGATCGCCTTGACGCAGCCGGCGTCGAAGGTGACCGGGTCGAAAGCGCCGACCTGCTCGATCTTGTACTGGATGTCGAGCGCCTCGCAGATCGTGTCGATGCCTTCGCGGATGCGGCCGTCCATCGCATCCAGCACTTCCTTTTCGGGCGAGCGGATGTCGATGGTGAAGACGGTGCGGCCGGCGATGATGTTGCGCGAGTTGGGAAACACCTCCATATGGCCGACCGCGCCGACGGCGTCAGGCTGGTAGTCCATGGCGATCTCGTGCACCAGTTCGATCACACGCGCCATGCCGAGCCCGGCATTGCGGCGCTTCGGCATCGGCGTCGAACCAGTGTGGGCCTCCTTGCCGGTCAGCGTCACCTGCAGCCACTTCAGCCCTTGCCCGTGGGTGACGACACCGATGTCGATGCCCTCGTCCTCGAGGATCGGTCCCTGCTCGATATGCAGTTCGAAGAAGGCATGGATCTTGCGGTCGCCGACCTTCTCGGTGCCCTTCCAGCCGATGCGTTCAAGCTCCTCGCCGAATTTCTTGCCTTGCTTGTCTGTATGCTCATAGACGTCGGTCTGGTCGAGCACACCTGCAAACACGCCGGATGCCATCATTGCCGGGGCAAAGCGCGCGCCTTCCTCATTCGTCCAGTTGGTGACGACGATCGGATGTTTGGTCTTGATGCCGAGATCGTTGAGCGACCGCACCACTTCAAGCCCGCCCAGCACGCCGAGCACGCCGTCATACTTGCCGCCGGTCGGCTGCGTATCGAGATGGCTGCCGACATAGACCGGCGGCAGGCTGGGATCGGCGCCTTCGCGGCGGGCAAACATCGTGCCCATCTCGTCGACGCCCATGTCGAGCCCGGCCGCATCGCACCAGCGCTTGAACAGATGCCGGCCCTCGCCGTCCTCGTCGGTCACGGTCTGGCGATTGTTGCCGCCGGCAATGCCGGGGCCGATCTTCGCCATCTCCATTATCGAATCCCACAAGCGGTCTGAATTGATTCGCAGATTCTCGCCGGGTGCGGCCATGCCAAGTCCTCTCATTTCATGTCCTGGGCGGGCGGCGGTTCCCGTCGCCACCCGTCCAGGTATAGGCAGATTAGTCTATCGAGCGCAGGACATCCCGCACATGGTCGATCAATTCGTTGATCTGGCCCTTGGTGATGATCAGCGGCGGCGACAGCGCGATGATGTCGCCGGTGGTGCGGATCAGCGCGCCGCGCTCGAACGCCTTGACGAAGGCCGAGAAGGCCCGTTTGGTCGGCTGGCCGGCGATCGGCGCCAGCTCGATCGCGCCGATCAGGCCGATGTTCCTGATATCGATGACGTTCGGCTCGCCCTTCAGCGAATGCAGTGCGTCTTCCCAATAGGGCGCCAGTTCCTCGCCACGGGTCAGCAGACCCTCTTCCTTGTAGGTATCGAGCGTGCCCAGGGCCGCCGCGCAGGCGATCGGATTGCCCGAATAGGTGTAGCCGTGGAAGAACTCGATCATGTGCTCGGGGCCGGTCATGAAGGCGTCGTGGATTTCCTTCTTCACGAACACCGCGCCCATCGGGATGACGCCGTTGGAGACGCCCTTGGCGGTTGTCATGATGTCGGGCGTGACGCCGAAATAGTCGGCGGCGAACGGCGTGCCGAGACGGCCGAAGCCGGTGATGACCTCGTCGAAGATCAAAAGGATGCCGTGCTTGGTGCAGATTTCGCGCAGCTTCTGCAGATAGCCCTTGGGCGGCAGGATCACACCGGTGGAACCGGCGACCGGCTCGACAATGACGGCGGCGATGGTCGAGGCGTCATGCAGGGCGACGATACGCTCCAGCTCGTTGGCCAGTTCCGCGCCATGCTCCGGCACACCTTTGGTGAAGGCGTTCTTCTCGGGCAGATGCGTGTGCGCCATGTGGTCGACGCCGCCGAGCAGCGTGCCGAACATCTTGCGATTGGAAACGATGCCGCCGACCGAGATGCCGCCGAAATTGACGCCGTGATAGCCGCGCTCGCGGCCGATCAGACGGGTGCGCGAGCCCTCGCCCTTGGCGCGGTGATAGGCGATCGCCATCTTGAGCGCCGTTTCGACCGATTCCGAGCCGGAATTGGTGAAGAAGACATGGTCCATGCCCTTCGGCGCGAGGTCGACTAGGCGGTTGGCCAGTTCGAAGACGATCGGATGGCCCATCTGGAAGGCCGGCGCGTAGTCGAGCTCGGCGGCCTGATGCTGGATGGCCTCGGTGATCTTCGGCCGGCAGTGGCCGGCGTTGACGCACCACAGGCCCGCGGTGCCGTCCAGCACCTTGCGGCCATCGCTGGTGGTGTAGTGCATGTCCTTGGCGGACACCATCATGCGCGGTGCCTGCTTGAACTGCCGGTTTGCCGTGAACGGCATCCAGAATGCACTGAGATCGTTCGGCGTGACTTTCAGCCGGTTGGACATGACCAAGACTTCCCCTTGTAACTTGTTTCGGTGCGCCCAACGCTTGGTCTTCGTTGCGATTTCGTGCTACGCAAATTTTTGACCGATTGGACAAACGTTAGCACCGCCCTGTCGGCGGTCAAGGGATTACTAGCGGAAATGCGGCACATGAAGTGCGTTCCACAGGCCAAGGAAAAACTGGTCCAGAGAATTGGTCCAGATGACCTTGAACGCGAGGTTTGGCAAAGCGAGGGCTGGCTACGGTGACCACCAGCACGGACGCCCCTCGCCGCACCCGCATCCAGCAGGAAAAGCGCGAACTCATCCTGGAGGCGGCGCTCGAGGTTTTCTCCACCAACGGCTTTCGCGGCTCGACCATCGACCAGATAGCCGAAGCCGCCGGCATGTCGAAGCCGAACCTGCTATATTATTTCCGCCGCAAGGAGGACATCCACGAGACGCTGATGCAGCGGCTCCTCGACACCTGGCTGGCGCCGCTGCGCGAGCTGGACGACATCGGCGATCCCATGACCGAATTGCGCAACTACATCAGGCGCAAGCTGGAAATGGCGCGCGATTTTCCGCGCGAGAGCCGGCTGTTCGCCAATGAGATCCTGCAAGGGGCGCCGCGCATCATGCCGCTGCTGGCGGGTGAACTGAAAACGCTGGTCGATGAAAAAGCCGCCGTCATCAAGAGCTGGATGCGCGCCGGCAAGATCGCCAGGACCGACCCCTGGCATCTGATCTTCTCGATCTGGGCAACGACGCAGCACTATGCCGATTTCGACGTCCAGGTCCGAGCCGTGCTCGGCCCCGACCGCGGCGGCGATGGCCGTTTCGAGGATGCCGCCCGTTTTCTGGAGCAATTGTTCCTCGACGGGCTGAAGCCGAAAAACTAACTTTCGGCGGCTATCAGGCGCTGCGCCGTTCGGCCGGCAGCGCATCCAGCAATGTCTGCAGCTTTGCGATCGAGTTCTGCTCGGCAAGCGGCGTGTAGACGATCAGCTTCATGTCGGAGCCGTCGCCCACCGACAAGCTCATATGCTCGAACGTCATGCCGCCAGCGCTCGGATGCCTGACATGCTTCACCCCCGACAATCGGTGCGCCACGTCGCGCTGCGGCCACCAGGCGCGAAACTCCGGGCTTGAGCGCGTCATCAACTCGATCAGCCGCTCGAAATCCGGATCGCCGACATATCTGGCGCTTGCGGCCCGGAACGAGGCCAGCACGATGCGCGCCAGTTGCTCCCAGTCGACGAGCAGCCGCCGGTGGTGCGGATTGGTGAAGACCATGTGGACGATGTTGCGGGCATCACCCTCCAGCAGACCATAGTCGCCGAACACCGCGACCGCCGCCGGGTTCCAGGCCAGCACGTCCCAGCGCCGGCCGACGACATAGGCCGGCTGCAGCACCAGGCTCTGCAGCATGTGCAGCAAGGGGCCGTCGACCTTTTCCGGCGCCACGGCGCGACGCTCCGGCTGCTGGCGGCCGGCTAGGATGAACAGATGCTGCTTTTCGGCGGCGTCGAGGCGCAGCGCGTCGGCAAGCGCCGTCAGCACCTCGACCGAGGGCCTGACGTCCCGCCCCTGCTCCAGCCATGTGTACCAGGTCGTGCCGACGCCGGCGATCATCGCCACCTCCTCACGCCGTAGCCCGGGCGTGCGCCGTCTGAGGCCGGTGGCAATGCCAGTGGCCGCTGGCGTCAGCCTTTCGCGGCGCGAGCGCAGGAAAGCGCCCAACTCGCGCCGGCGGCTGTCTTCGGCGGAGTGCGTGGGAGCAGAGTGAGGTTGGGATTCCATGAGGCTAATATAGCAGTATTGATACCAGGATAAAGTTTGAACTGTTTGACGCGCGCCGCCTGTCCCATCTTCCGTTCAGGGCAACAGAACGGAGGCTCTGAACATGGAACTCAAAGACAAGACAATCCTCGTCACCGGGTCGACCGACGGCGTCGGCCGCGTCGTCGCGCAGCGGCTTGGCGCTGGCGGCGCCCGCGTGCTGGTGCATGGCCGCGATGCGACGCGCGGTAAGGCGACGATCGCCGACATCGAAGCCGCCGGCGGCAAGGCCGAGCTGCTGGTCGCCGACCTCTCCTCGCTGGCCGAGGTGCGCCGCCTCGCCGAGGCCGTGCGCGCCAGGACGGACCGCCTCGACATCCTCATCAACAATGCCGGCATCGGCACTGCCGGCCAAGGTGCCAAAAGGCAGATCAGCGCCGACGGCTACGAACTGCGCTTTGCCGTCAACTATCTCGCCGGCTTCCTGCTGACATCGGAACTTCTGCCATTGCTGAAAGCAAGCGCTCCGGCGCGCATCGTCAACGTTGCCTCGGCTGGACAGCAGGCGATCGACTTCGGCGATGTCATGCTGACCCGCAGCTACGACGGCGTGCGCGCCTATTGCCAGAGCAAGCTGGCGCAGATCCTGTTCACAGTCGACCTTGCGCAGGAGCTGAAAGGGACAGGCGTTACCGTGAACGCGCTGCATCCGGCCAGCTACATGGACACCACCATGGTCCGCCAGGCAGGCGTCACCCCATGGAGTTCGGTCGAAACCGGTGCCGACGCTATCCTCAATCTTGCGACTTCATCGGCGCTGGACGGACGCAGCGGCCTCTATTTCGACGGCCTGCGGGAATCCCGCGCCGACGCCCAGGCCTACGACGCCAAGGCTAGACAACAATTGCGAGCTTTGAGCCTCGACCTCGTCGGCCTCGCCTCCCCAACATCGAAGGAACAGCATTCATGACCACGACAATCCAGCACACCGTCGTCATCGGCGGCTCGTCCGGCATCGGTCTGGCGACGGCGCGCAAGCTGATTGGCCCCGGCATGAAGGTGACCATCACCGGGCGCAACCAGGATAGGCTCAACGGCGCGTGGAAGAGCCTCGGCGGGGCCGTCGAGAAGGCAGCGTTCGATGCCTCGAAGCCGGACGAAGTCAGCCAGTTCTTCGAACGCCTCGGCCCCTTCGACCACCTGGTCCTGGCGGCCAGCGGCGGCAAGGGCCTTGGCCCCTTCCAGACGCTAGACCTGACCGATATCGGCAGCGGCGTCGACGAGAAGGTCCGCCCGCAACTGTCATGCCTGCAAGCCGCCTTGCCGACGCTGAACAAGAGCGGATCGGCCACCTTCATCTCGGCAGTATCGGCTCAGCTGGCGACGCCGGGCGTCGCCGGCATCGCCGCCATCAACGGCATGCTGTTGACGGTGGTGCCGATCCTGGCCGTGGAGCTGAAGCCGCTGCGCGTCAATGTTGTGGCGCCTGGCGTCATCGACACGCCCTGGTGGGATTTTCTCGCCGAGGAGCAGCGGCAAGCGCTGTTTGCCGACTTTGCCTGCAAGACTCCCGTCGGCCGCATCGGCCGCGCCGAGGACGTCGCCGAGGCAATCGCCTTTCTCGTCTCCAACGGCTTCATGACCGGCCAGGTGCTGACCTGCGACGGCGGTCTGCGATTTGCGGCTTGATCCACATCGCCCAAAAGTGGCAGCGGTTGCGTGTCTGGGCTGGACCTAAAGTTGGCCTTTCAGCCAGGCGAGCGTTTCGGTAACGCCGGCAAGGCCGTACCGTGCGGCGGTATGCGCGGGTGGTTTGACCCGTATCGATATGCCGCCGGCATCGTTGACGGCTTCGAAGCCGTTCTCGTCCGGCGTGTCGTCGCCCAGGAAGACCGGGCGGCGGCCTCTGAATGGCGCCATACCCATGAACCGCCGGATCGCGGCGCCCTTGGCAGCTTCGAGCGGCAGCAGTTCCACGCCGGCATTGCCGGCAACCACCCGGTAGCCCTCGGGCAGGCTGGCCAGCGCCCGCTCGACAAGCTGCGTCGCGCGCGGAAGCAGGTGCGGGGCAGCGCGTGTATGGATGGCCAGCACCCGGCCCTTGCGTTCGATATAGGCTTGCCCACGACCGAGCTCGGCCTCAATCTCGTCGGCAAGGGCCGCAATATCCGCCGGCTCTCCAGCGACTTCGACTTGGTCATCCGGCAGGAGCCTGTGTTCCAGGCCATAAAGCCCGGCCGCGCGCAGCTTCAAAGGCTGAAAAAGCTGATCCACGGCCGCAACCGAGCGGCCCGTGATGACAGCCAATGCCCCGTTTAACTTGTGATCCAGGTCTTGCAGCAAAGAGCGAAGCTCGGCGCTGACCGAGACGGCGTCCGGGTGTTCGGCATGTTCCAGCAGGGTGCCGTCAATGTCGAGGAACAGCGCCCATTCGCCGGCCAGCACAGTCTGTGGCTTTCGCAGAGTCTCGCTCATGACATTGCCAGCCGTTTGCGCTCGAACATGGAAACGACATTGTCGGCGCTTGGAGGCTGTCGGTCGCCACTGCCGGTTGCCCGATCGACGTCACCGCGCTTGCGCAAGCGTGCCGCATCCAGAAGCATGCTGCCGGCCCAGCGATAGACGTTGTTGTCGCGGACCATCTGCCGCATCGGCCGCATGCGCTCGCGCTGCTCATCCGGCGTCATCGTCAGCGCCTGCAGCAGCGCCTCGCTCATCATGGCGGCATCGTAGGGGTTGACGATCAGCGCCTCCAGCAATTCGCGCGAGGCACCGGCGAATGTGCTGAGCATCAAGACGCCCTGTTCGTCGTTGCGAGCTGCAACGAATTCCTTTGCGACCAGGTTCATGCCGTCATGCAGGCTGGTGACCATGCAGATGTCGGCGGCACGATAGATCTCATAGACCTGTTCCTGCGTGTGATGTTCGGCCACCATGATCACCGGCCTGTAGCCGTCGCTGCCATAGCGCTCGTTGAGCTCTTCGGCATAACGGTGGCATTCGTCGTAGAGCTGCCTGTAGGCCGGGAGCGTGCCGCGGCTCGGTGCCGCGATCTGCAGGACGACCACCTTTCCGATCCATTCCGGGTATCGCTTGAACAATTCGTCCAGCGCTTGGAGGCGATCCAGAATACCCTTGGTGTAGTCGAGACGTTCGACGCCGACGCCCAGTTTCACATCCGCTTTCAATCCGAACCGGGCGCGCAGGCGGGCGCGGCAGTCATCGACATCAGGCAATTTTGCAAGAAGGTCCGCCGGCCACTCTATCGAGATGGGATAGGCGTGCACCAGCGTCGTCTGCCCGCCATAGGATATGGCCGCATCCGCCCGCTCGATGCGGCTTTCCAGGAAGCGATCGACACTCTCGGTGAAATTGTTGGCATGGAACTGGGTGTGGAAACCGATGATCGAGCTGCCGAGTAGTCCTTCGAGGATGCGCTCACGCCATGGACAGATGCTGTAGACTTCCGAGTTCGGCCACGGGATGTGCCAGAAGGTGATGACGATCGCCTCGGGCAGGCGCTCGCGAATCATCCGCGGCAGCAGCGCGAAGTGATAGTCCTGGACCAGCACGATCGGCCGCTCGTTGCGCGCTTCGGCCACCACCGTGTCGGCGAACTTCCGGTTTACGGCTTCATAGGCCTCCCAGTCCGAGGCGCGAAAGATCGGCCGGGTGAAGGCGATATGGCAAAGCGGCCACAGGCCTTCGTTGGCGAAGCCGAGATAGTAGCCCCGATGCTCCTCCTCCGTCAGCCAGACCCGGCGCAGCGTGTAGGACGGATTGCCGGGCGGCACCTGGACCCGGTCGTCCTCGTCGACCATGAGACGGTCCGCGGTGCCGCCGCCATAGGCAATCCATGTCCCGGCGCAGGCGCGGGTGATCGGCTCGAGCGCCGAAACCAGCCCGCTAGCCGGTACGAGCAGTTCGACGCCATTGCCCCTGACGTTGTGGATGTATGGTTCGCGGTTGGAGACCACGATGACCTGCGCATCGGGCAGATCGTCAGCCAGGATCTTGCGCAATGTCTCGGGCGACCACGTCACCAGGGCGGCATCGGCTGATTGGCCGTTCTTTTCGAACTCCCGTATCACCTTGCGCGCCGCTTCCGCGGCCACGTCCTCGCCGGCTGGATGTGCAACCGTTGGATGGTGGCTGCGGCGTTGCCGCGATATGGAGAAGAAAACGGCAAGAGCGGAAAGACAAAGGCTCGCGAGGATCAGAACCCAGAGCAGGTCCGCACCATAATCTGTCATTGGAATGCCAACTCACCTCAGGCCGTTCGGCGGCCTTTTTGTTCGTGTTTCCGACTAGAAACTGTCCGCCGGCAACCTGGTCGGCGCCCGGACCTGTATTGTGCAACGCACAAGGCAGCGATCAGTTCCAGCCAATCTGGATCGGATCATGTTCTGACGATGAGCGGTACAAGGCCTTCATGCCGGTCGGCGAGGAAGGCGACGACCCGGTCGCCGACACGCTGGAACGTGAGATCGACCACCCTTTCACCGACGCCCAGATGCCGCAGCGTGAGTGTGTCGATGCCGATCGGCAGCCGCGGACGGGTGACGCGGATTTCGCCGTCCCAGCCATCGATTTCCAGGCCGAGGCAGGCCTGCATCAGCATGAAGGCGGATCCCGCCGACCACGCTTGCGGCAGGCAAGCGACGGGATAGGCGATCGGTGCTTCGCCCGGCGCGCGGGTAAACCCGCAGAACAGTTCCGGCAACCGCATGTTGAAATGGACGGCGGATTCGAACGTGCCGCTCATCAGGCGCACCACGCTGTCACGCTCGCCATAGCGCGCCAGGCCGGCGCCGCACATGGCCGTGTCATGCGGCCAGATCGAGCCATTGTGGTACGACATCGGGTTGAAGAACACGGCATCGTCGGCAAGCGTCCTCAGCCCCCAGCCGGAATGGAAGGAGGCGGAAAGCAGCTGATCGGCGACCATCTGCGCCCGCGCCGGCTCCGGAAGCCCGACAAGGAGGAGATGGCCCGCATTCGAGGTTCGCACCTTGCAGGGCTCGCCGGCACCGTCGATCGCAAGGGCATAGAAGCCGAGGTCGTCGAGCCAGAAATCGCGTTCCACCGCAGCCCGCATGGCCTCGGCGAGACTGTCCCAGTGGTCGGCTCTCTCGTCCTCGCCACGGCGACGGGCAAGCGCCGCCAGCCCCCGGAAGGCGGCAAAGACATAGCCTTGCACCTCGACCAGCGCGATCGGACCCTTGGGGATTCGGCCATCGGCATGAAAGACGGAATCGAAGCTGTCCTTCCAGCCCTGGTTGGCGAGGCCGGACTCGGCAGCCCGCTGGTAAGTCACGAATCCGGTCTCGCGGCCCGCCTCCTCCGTCCAATCGGCCGCCGCGCACAGCGACGGCCACAGGCTGTCGATGAACGCCATGTCGCCAGTACGATCTGCATAGGCACAGGCGAGATGGATGTAGAGCGGCGTCGTATCGACGCCGCCATAGTAGCGGCCGAATGGAAGCTCCCGCAGCGCCGCCATCTCGCCCTTGCGGGTCTCATGCATGATCTTGCCCGGCTGCGAATCACTGAACGGCGACGTCTCCGTCGCCTGATGCTGGGCCAGGAAAGCCAGCACCCCCCGCGCCAGGCCGGGATTGAGCCAGAGCATCTGCAGCGCCGAGATGACGCCGTCACGCCCGAACGCCGTCGAGAACCAGGGGATGCCGGCATAGGGATAGGGTCCGGTCGCAAGCTCGGTGGTCAGCAGCGCGACATCGGCGCGGGCGCGCTCGACCCAGTCGTTGAAGACGCGACCGGAACTGTGCACCGTCGCGCCATGGCGGCGCTTGGCCCGCATGCCAAAGCGGGCCCGGGCGGCTGCGGCGCGGAAACGGTCACGATCGGGCGCATCCGCCACCTCGGAACCGACCTCGACATAGAGCACACTGCTGCTGCGCTTGGTCACCGCAAGCAAGAAATCGGCGCGGTCGGCTGTCAGTTGATCCGGTGCCTGCGAGAACGAAATCGCCGATGCGCGCGCCAGTCCGTCCAAGCCGTCGTAGCGCAGCAGGACGGATGTCGCATCCATCTCGGCCACATGTGTCATGCCGCGCCGCAGCCGTGTCGAGCCGCGCACTTCGAACATGTCACGGAAATCAGCAGCAAAGTGCAGGGAAACGCCGATCGTCGAGGTTTCCCGGCTGTAATTGGAAAGGGTGATGCGTTCGAACAGCCTGTCTTGCCAGAGCAGCCGGACGCGTTCGACATGAATGGCGCCCTGCGGAATATCGCGACCGCTGGCGCTGAGCATCGGCAGATTGGTCAGGTTGGTGGTGAACAAGACATTGTCCTGGCTGAGCGAGGCGCCAAGCAGCGATGTCTGCCTGCCGCCGACGGTCAACCGGAACTCGGACAGCACCCGTGTGTCGTCGCGGAAAAAACCGTCGCCGGCGCCGCGTATATCGCCATAGGCATCGGCAACCGCAAAGCAGTCGCCCTGTTTGAGCGCAAACAGCCGGTGCGGCTCACGAGGCGCTGTCGCGTCGAGCGAGGCAAGCGCGACGGCGGGATCGAGCTGGCGCTCATCGAGTTGGGTCATTCGTCACAGATCCCTATCGTTTCGTTCCCACCGCTTGAGCGCGTCGCTGCTCACGACGCCTTCGCCTCGCTCGGGACACCGAGCAGGCGCGCATAGGCAGCCAAATAGTCGCCGGCCATTCTTCTGGCGGAAAACCGCTTTTCGAAAACGCCCCTCACCTTTCGCCTGTCGAGCTGCAGCAGGTCCGGCACCGCGGCGACCGCGCCATCCAACGAATCCGCGATAAAGCCGGTGACGCCTTGATCAATGATCTCGGGCAGCGCGCCGCAATTCCAGGCGATCACCGGCGTGCCGCAGGCCATTGCCTCGATGGCGGCAAGGCCGAACGGCTCCGGCCAGTCGATCGGGAACAGCAGGCCGGCCGCGTTGCCGAGAAATTCCGCCTTCTGGTCCTCCTCGATCTCGCCGACATAGTCGATGCGATCGCCGTCGATCAAAGGCTCGACCACTTCGTGGAAATAGGCTCGGTCGTCGTCGCCGATCTTTGCCGCAAGCTTCAGCTTGAGCCCGGAGCGCAAGGCGATCTCGATGGCGCGATCCGGGCGCTTGTCGCGTGAAAACCGACCGAGGAAGGCAAGATAGGGTTCTTGCGCCTTCGTCTCGAACGTCGGTTCGTAAGCACCGGTCGGCAGTCCGTGGTGGATCGTTGCCAGCCAGTTGGCCCTGGCAAGGCCCGTCTTCTGGCTGCGCGAAATGGAAATCATCGGGAAGCGCGGGAACCGCTCATAGGCCGGCGCCAGGTCGACATAGTCCAGCCTGCCATGCGGCGTCGTCACTGTCCGCTCCGCCATGTCCTCGAAGAAGGAAAAGTGCAGGAAGTGGCTGAGGTGGAAGTGGATGACGTCAAACTCTCGCGCCCGTTTCCGCACCTCGGCAAGCATCGAAAGATGCGCCGCAATCTCGGATTTGAGCGGGCGCGGATCGAGGCGAAGCGCGCATTCCCTGCCGGCGACCAGCTTCGCGGAGGTCTGGCTGTCGCCACTGGCAAACAGGGTCACCTCATGGCCAAGGTCAACCAGCCCTTCGGTCAGGTACGAGACGATGCGTTCGGTGCCACCATAAAGTCTGGGCGGCACCGATTCATAAAGCGGCGCGACATGGGCAATTTTCATATTTCGTCCCGGGATGCTCAGCATACAGGTGCGAAATGCATCAGCGGCTCGATTGGTTCCGATATAACATCGATGCCGTCGGAGGCGACGAGCGGCTGCGGGTCGAATGCCATGCCACGCAGGGGCTGCGATCACATGAAACCAGGATTGCGGGGCAAATACTGAGACCAATCGCCAAGATCCCGCGTCGACATCAGAACCATGGGAAGCGTGATGCGCATCCCATGCTCGACGGCGGTGCTCAGAGCTGTTTGCGTCGTGCCAGGCAGAAACGCCGACACCTGCGAAGAGCCAATCTCCGCGGCGAGAGTCAGTGCGGTTCTGAAGGCAGCGTCGAGCTCATCCGGCCGCACGACCGCAAGTGGCCCGATGTGGCCGTTGGTGCCTATGTAGACGTAGCCGACGCAGTCCTCCCCGGCATAGAGAACGACACCCCTCGTCTGCTCGTCGTTGATCAAATACCGATGGTGCTTTTCGCGTGATACGCCCAGGGCCCGATCGTCAATATAGGCAAGGCTATGCAGGTGCGAAGCTGTTTCCCTCAGAGGCACACTGCGGAGCTGCCCGGCCTTCAATCGACCTTTCAGGACATCCTGCGCAACGCTGAGATTGTAGATCGGGAATCGCGGGAACAGTCCGTGCCTGATGTAGAGACCTTGCGATACGGTGTTGAAGCTGAAGGTGATCAAAGCCTTGTTGGTCGCTCCCGACTGCCGCGCATGCTCCAGCGTTCGTTTCAACAGTTGATTGCCGATCCCGCTGCCCTGATGACTGGAAGAAACGAACAGCTGCGCGAGAAACCACAAATCCCCGCAGACCCAACTCCAGGCGAAGCCGAGGATTTCACCGGCGTCTTCCGCCACCCACAAGCCAGCGGCGTCGTCGTTCAAGGAAAACAATTGAAAATTGGTCGGGCGCGGCACGGCTATGGGGCCAAAGCCATGGCGCTCGGTCAAATCGTTGATGCTGGCAACGACAAGCTCGTCAGCTCGTTTCAGATCTTGCGCGCCGGCAGGTCGATACACGACTGACATGGGGCCACTCCTCGACAAGAAGCCGCCGGCGCACGTTAGAGCGTCCGGTGCCGAAGTCAAACGCACCGCCGTTACCTGCAATCCTCGTGGTCCGTCGATCTTCTGCGGGAAACCTGATCGCTTGCTCTTTGCCTAGACAGACTGTGCGATCAGCGTCAGAAAACCACCGCCCAGTGCGACATTGCCGACGAAGCCGTTGATGCGCGACGCCCGATCCGGGCCCTGATGATCCCAGAAATTGTGGAACATCGGCGTTGCAACAATGAGGAACACGACCAGCACCGCACAGGCAATTGCGGTCCAGAAGCCCGCCATTACCAAGACGCCGGCAATGATCTGCAGGACAATGCCGGCCCATAGCGCCAACCGCGCCTGCGGCACGCCGCGCGCGGCCATCAGATGGGTCAGGAAGGCCGCGTTCTGGATGTTTCGCAGGCCGGCGAAGACGAAGGCGCCGCCGAGCAACAACCGGCCGAGAAACAACAAGCTCGAAGGCAAATCGATCGGCATCAAACTCCCCCTTTCAAAACAGTTGGAGCGCCGCCTCCTCGACGGCGCTCCAAGACAAAACCTGTCAATCAGGCAGCCTTGGCCGCCGCCACTGGATGAATGGCGTGGAACGGGATGCAGAGCCGGTTCCAGGTGTTGATCATGCCGAGCGCGACCGACAGCTTGACCAGTTCCTCTTCCGAGAAATGCTGGAGCGTCTTTGCATAGAGTTCGTCCGACACGCCATGGTCAGCGATCAGGGTAACGGCCTCGGTCCAGGCGAAGGCGGCGCGCTCACGCTCGGAAAACAGCGGCGATTCCTTCCAGGCCGAAACCAGATAGAGCCGTTGCTCGCTCTCGCCGTCGCGCCTGGCCTCGCGGCTGTGCATCTCGACGCAGTACGAGCAGCCATTGATCTGCGATGCACGCAATTTGATCAGGTGCAGCAGGCCCACCTCAAGCCCGCATTCGTCGACCGCCTTGTTGAGCGCCGACACCGCCTTCATGATCTCCGGCGCCTTGGCGAAAAATTGCAGCCTCTGTTTCATCTTGATGTCCTTTACGCTTGCTTGGTTGAACTGGATTTCTGCGGTCTCTGATGGCGCGCCACGAAAGCGCAGCCGGCAGCGACCGAACGCGGATCGGCATCGGTCACGTATTCCGCCACGATGTCGGACAGCTTTGCCTCGGCCAGTGCGGCGCGGTAGGCCTTCTCGGCCTTCAGCATCGCGATATTGATGCCGCAGGGTTTGACATAAGCCGAGGCGTCTAGCCTGGTCGGACCGTTGCGGCGGATCTCGCCGCAACGGAAGGCCGGTTCGCGCCCTTCGACCGCCAGCACGATATCGAGCAGCGTTATGCGCTCGGCCGGCCGCGCCAGCCGGTAGCCGCCGGCCGGTCCCGGCACCGATTCCAGGATGCGCGCAGCGCTCAGCATGTTGAGATGCTTCAGGAGGTAGCTCGGCGACAGGCCAAAGGCCTCCGCCAGCGCGGCGCCCGGCATGGTCGCTTCACCCTCGACGCCGGCCAGCATGGCGGCGCAGTGGATGGCTGCTTCAACGCCCTCGCCCAGTTTCATTGTGTTGACCTCCTATTCTTGGATAATTTATATCGTGGATAAGTTTTATCTGCAATAGAGAAATGAAAAACGGCGCCCGAAAGCGCCGCTTTTTTTCGACGAATGCTGCCCCTACTCCGCCGCCACCTTGGCCATCGGGTTGTTCGGGTGCGTCGTCCAGTTGGCATAGATCGGCGACACCGGCTTGCCGGTGCGCTGGTCCATTGCGCCTGCCGCGAGCGGCTCCATGGTGATGCAGTTCTCGACCGGGCAGACATTGACGCACAGATTGCAGCCGACGCATTCTGCCTCGATCACCTCGAAATGCCGCTTGCCGTCGACCATGCTGGTGATCGCCTGATGCGAAGTGTCCTCGCAGGCGATGTGGCAGCGGCCGCATTGGATGCAGGCGTCCTGGTCGATACGGGCCTTGGCAACATAATTGAGGTTGAGGTACTGCCAGTCGGTGACGTTGGGCGTGGCGCGGCCGACAATGTCGTCGAGCGAGGCATGCCCCTTCTCGTCCATCCAGTTTTCGAGACCTGCGATCATCTCCTGCACGATCTTGAAGCCGTAGGTCATCGCCGCCGTGCAGACCTGAACATTGCCGGCGCCGAGCGCCATGAATTCGGCCGCGTCGCGCCAGGTGGTGATGCCGCCGATGCCGGAGATCGGCAAGCCGTGGGTTTCGGGATCGCGCGCGATCTCGGCCACCATGTTCATGGCGATGGGCTTCACCGCCGGGCCGCAATAGCCGCCATGCGAACCCTTGCCGTCGATGGTCGGCTGCGGCGCGAAACTGTCAAGGTCGACGCCGGTGATCGAATTGATGGTGTTGATCAGCGACACCGCGTCGGTGCCGCCGGCAAGCGCGGCACGCGCGGGCTTGCGCACATCGGTGATGTTGGGCGTCAGCTTGGTGATGACCGGCATTCGGGTGTTGGCCTTGCACCAGCGCACCACCATTTCGATATATTCCGGCACCTGGCCGACGGCGGCACCCATGCCACGTTCCGACATGCCGTGCGGACAGCCGAAATTGAGCTCGATGCCATCAGCTTCCGTCTCCTCGACCACCGGCAGGATCGCCTTCCAACTCTCCTCGACGCAAGGCACCATCAGCGAGACGACGATGGCACGGTCGGGCCAGTCCTTCTTGACCTGCTTGATCTCGCGCAGATTGACCTGCAGGTCGCGGTCGGTGATCAACTCGATGTTGTTGAGGCCGAGCAGTCGCCGGTCGGCGCCCCAGATCGCGCCGTAACGCGGGCCGTTGACGTTGACCACCGGCGGGCCTTCCTCGCCAAGCGTCTTCCAGACAACGCCGCCCCAGCCGGCCTTGAAGGCACGGATGACGTTGTAGGCTTTGTCGGTCGGCGGCGCCGAGGCCAGCCAGAACGGATTGGGCGATTTGATGCCGACGAAATTATTGCGGATGTCTGCCATGACAGGTCCCTTTCAACCGAGACGAAGGAGCAGTTCGACGGGTGCAAGAATGCCGCCTTCAAGTGCGGCGGTGAGATTGGCGATCTTGGTGCGGGCGTCGTCGCCCATGACGAGGCCAACCCCGGGCGGCGGCTTGCTGCCTTCCGCTTGCGCGGCTGCCAGGCGCGCACGCATCGTGGCGAAGAACTCGATGGCAAAGGCGCCGCGCGGCCGCTCGGCGATCACGGAGAACCCGGCGGCGACGGCCGCCGAGCGATAGTCGTCCGGGGTAGCAACGAAGGACATGGTTTCATCAGACGCCCATGGCAGCGGAAAGGTCAGCACGCCGTCCTTCAGCCGCATCACATCGTAGACGGCGAAAACGCCGCCTGGCCGCAGCACGCGGGCAGCTTCGCTCATCAGTCCCGGCTTGTCGGGGAGGTTCATGCCGACATGCAGGACAACCGCCGCATCGAAGCTGGCATCCGCGAATGGCATGTCCAGCGCACTGCCTTGCACGAAGCGCGTCTTGCCCGCCATACCGGTTCGCTCGGACAGGCTGGCCGCGATATCGACATAGCTTTGCGTGAGGTCGATGCCGGTAACATCGGCGCCAACATTGTTGGCGACGAAGCGGGCCGGCCCGCCGACGCCAGACCCGATGTCGAGAAGCATTGTCCCCGGCTTCAGCCCCATCTGCCCGACGAGTGCCATGGTCGCGGCCACGCCGCCAATGTGAAATTCGTCGACCGCTTCAAGATCGCTTGCACGCAGATTGGCAACGTCCACGCCGCTATCGGAGAGCGCGGCAATGATCCGCTCCTCCAGGCCCGATATGTCATAGTGACGGGCGATGCCCGGTTCCACCGTGGCCATGATCCTATCCCTGAGCGAGGCTCCTGTGGATGCTCTCCGCCGCGTCGCGGCCCTGCGCCACGGCCGAAACGGTGAGGTCGTCGCCGCCGAAGATGCAGTCGCCTCCGGCCCAGACCTTGGCGAGCGAGGTGCGGCCTTCCGCATCGACCTTGATGCGTCCGGCTTCGAGCTCGATCTCGGCACCGCTGCCGTTAAGCGCGGTCGGCACGAAACTCTGGCCGATCGCCTTGAACACCTGGTCGGCGACCAGTGTCAGCCTCTCGCCGGTGCCGGCAAGCCTGTCGCCGTCCATGGCGGTGTATTCGAGTTCGATGGCTGACACCTTGCCGCCTTCTGCAATCACCCGCTTGGGCTGCAGCCAGTGGCGGATGGTGACGCCGTTGGCGGCGGCAAGATCCTGTTCGAACCCGGAAGCGTTCATCTGCTCGTGGCCACGCCGGTAGCAGATCGTCACTTCCTCGGCGCCAAGCAGCTTCGACTGCACCGCCGCGTCGATCGCCGTCATGCCGCCGCCGATGACGACGACACGCCGGCCGACCGGCAGGCTGGCGAGATCACTGGCCTGGCGCAGTTCGGCAATGAACTCGACCGCATTGGTTACGCCGTCGGCATCCTCGCCATCGGCGCGCAGCGCATTGACGCCGCCAAGCCCCATGCCGAGGAACACGGCATCGTAATTGCGTATAAGGTCGGACAGCTGGTAGTCGCGACCAAGCGCCTTGCCGTTCTGGATGTCGATGCCGCCGATGGCGGTGACGTAGTCGACTTCGGCCTGGGCGAAATTGTCGACGCTCTTGTAGGCGGCGATGCCGTACTCGTTGAGCCCGCCGGCCTTCGGCCGCGCTTCCAGGATGGTCACGTCATGGCCATGGCGGGCGAGCCGGTGCGCGGCGGCGAGGCCTGCCGGCCCTGCCCCCACCACGGCGACCGTCTTGCCGGTGGCAGTGGCGCGTTGGTAAAACTGCTTGTTCTCGCTCATCGCGACATCGGTGGCATAGCGCTGCAGACGGCCGATCTGGACCGGCTTGCCTTCTGCCACCTCGCGCACGCAGACCTCTTCGCACAGCGTCTCGGTCGGGCAGACGCGGGCGCACATGCCGCCCAGAATGTTCTGGTCGAAGATCGTCTTGGCTGAACCGATAGGATTACCGGTCGATATCTGGCGGATGAACAGCGGAATGTCGATCGAGGTCGGGCATGCATTCATGCACGGCGCGTCGTAGCAGAAATAGCAGCGGTCGGATTCGACCAGCGCCTCGTGGTGATCGAGCGGCGGGTGCAGGTCGGAAAAATTGTCCGCATACTGGTCGGCTTGGAGCCGGCCGCCGGCAATGCCTTCCTTGAACTGGCCTTCTGGCATCGTCAGTTCCCCATGTTTTGTTTTGGCGAAGGCTAGCACGTTTTATTTTTTTATCAATTGGTCAATTTTCGGCGCAAGGCCCTGAAAAGGCTGGATAAAACATGATATTTTTACTCATGTTATGGCGTTTGCAGTGCGAGCGAATGGCTGGGCTCCACAGCATGGCCATGGATAGCCCGGACCTCGTCCGCAACCAGTTCCTGCAACCGCCACAGATTGCGGTCGTGGATGCCGAACGCTTCGAGATGACTGACCGTGTTGTAGAGATATTCGGCGCCGGACCCGATGTGCCCGCAGGCTCTGGCCAGCACGCTCGCCACCTTGTCCAGCGGCTGCTTCAGTGACGTTCCCCTGCCCTTCACGCCGACCCAGAAGCCAAGCGCGCGCAGCGACCCTTGAGCCGTATGCACCGGGAGCCACCTGACCGTGTCGATACTTTCGTGGTCGCTGATCTCGCGCCGCAGCAGCCGTTCGATCTGGGCCGGTTTTTCGCCTTCCGGCAAGCGATAGATGACGCCGTTGCACCGTCCACCCCGCTCGAGCGCCATCATGAGCCCCGGCTGCTCGGCGCTGCCGCGCCAACGCACCATGTCGAGGCAGAAGGAGCGGTGCCAGCCAAAGGCCGTGGCGAGTTGCTGCTCGATCGACTCGAACTCCGGCTTCCAGATCAGCGATCCATAGGCGAATACCCAAAGCGGCCCCTCGTCGGCTTCACCGGACAGCCGCAAGGCAAGGGGCCGGAAATCCTCGTCTTTCAACTCCGTCCAGCTCGGGTCAGGGCCAGGATCGGCCTCCTCCCGATGGCACAGTGCGACAAGCTCAGGCGTGAGCGACATCCGGCGCATGAAACGACGTCCCCTCTCCACCGCAGAGAAATCGAAAACCGGTGGGCGCGCAACCCGGGAACGCTTGTCATGGACCGACATTCTTGTTTGGGCGATTGTCGGATTTCCGTCGTGAAGATCGTCCTAGGATGGATCGACCGACGATCGATGCATAACCGGTGAGGAGACCGACCATGCCAAAAACCCCGATGCCCTTTTTCTGGTACGAATTGATGACCACAGATCTGGACGCTGCGGAGGCGTTCTACACCAAGGTGGTCGGCTGGACCGCGCAGCCTTTCGACAAGGCCCCCGGCATGCCGCGCTACATCGTCATGAATGTCGGCGAGCGTGGCGTCGGCGGGCTGATGACGATGCCCGAGGACGCCGCCAAGATGGGCATGCCGCCGGCTTGGCTCGGCTACATCCATACAAAAGACGTCGATGCCGCGACGGCATCGCTGGAGAAAGCCGGCGGTGCGGTTCACCGCAAGCCCGACGACATTCCGGGCGTCGGCCGCTTTGCCGTCGTCGCCGATCCGCAAGGCGCGACCTTCATGTTTCTGCAGCCGAACGGCCCGGACCAGCCCATCGTGCCAGCCAGCACCCCAGGCCATATCGGCTGGCACGAGCTTTACACATCGGACTGGAAGGCCGCGTTCGATTTCTATTCCGACCAGTTCGGCTGGGCCAATGCCGGCGATTTCGACATGGGCCCGATGGGCACCTACCAGACCTTCACAGCCGGCCCCGAATCCAGTGGCGGCATCATGAACAAGCCGCAGCAGATCCCGGTGCCGGTCTGGCAGTTCTACTTCAATGTTGCGGCCATAGATGCGGCCGCCAAGCGGGTCACCGACAATGGTGGCAAGATCCTGATGGGCCCGATGGAGGTCCCCGGCGGCAGCTGGATCGTGCAATGCCAGGACCCGCAAGGCGCCCATTTCGCATTGATGGCGCCGGTGCGGTAAGAGGCCAGGCCCGGTTTCTCCGCCCCTCTGTCCATCTGGACAGAGGGGCGCTGTCTCGCTGACTCTGGCGCTCTTTGAGAATTACCCGGGCGTCAGCACCGCGACCTTCAGGTCTGCCTTTTTCGCGCCGCTGAACTGGACGGTGGCCGGGCCGGCCGCAAGCTTGAAACGCACGCTCTTGCGGATGCCGGGGCAGGTTTTCACACCGCTATAGCCCACTGACTTCATGGCGTGGCCGTCCTGAATGACATCGATCCAGGCCTCGCCTGACAGACTTATCTGAATGGCGCCCTCGGCCGGCACCTCGACGCTGGCGACGGCACCGAACGTGCCTGATGCGGGGGCATGTTCGGGCGGCAGCGCAAAACCGGCTTTCTCCGCCGGCACCAGTGCCAGATCCGCAGCAGCACCCACCACCAGCGTCGCTCCAGACGGCGTTGCAGGCGCTGCGGCAAACAACGCCTGTTCCCGCGTCACCGGCCATTTGAAGGCCTCGCAGCCGGCATCCTCGGCCATGGCGAAGCTGGTCCCTGCAAGGATTGCGAATAGACTGATGGCGACTTTTTTCATAACCAAGGGAACCCACCTGTTCGGAATGTCCATATTATGGATACAACCATAGCGATACAAATGCAACCCATACGAGAACAATATGAAAGGTCAAACCGGGGAACATTTCCAATCACCGATTGTTGATGGCATGCCATGGGAAGTGAATGGTCCGTTACCCAGCGACAATCTATGGCCGGTCGGGAAGCGACAAATGGAGCCATTTATGAAGCTTTTCGAAAGCCTCGCCAAGTATCAGCCGCAGGCCTTGGGGGTGCTGCGCATCATGACGGCGCTGCAGTTCATCGAGCACGGCAGCCAGAAATTGTTCAATTTTCCCATAAGCGACCAACCCCATACCCTTACCGGGCTGACACTCGCCGCTGGAATTCTCGAATTCGCCGGCGGCATCCTGCTGGCGCTGGGGCTGTTCACCCGCCCGGTCGCGTTCCTGCTGGCCGGCGAAATGGCGATCGCCTATTTCATGGCGCACATGCCGCGCGACTTTTTCCCCGTCAACAACGGCGGAGATTTGGCGATCTCGTTCTGCTTCATCTTCCTCTATCTGGTGTTTGCCGGCGCCGGCGCTTTTGCGTTGGACAACCGCCGTAGCGCCTGACCACCTTGGGAGGGATGCGTGCTCAAGCGCGCATCCTCTCGAAATTGGCATCGAACAGTGGCGCCGCCTGCACGCGCGCCGCATGCCGCTTGCCCAAAAGCTCGATCTCGAAGCCGTCGCTCTCGTCGGCGATCTCCTTCGGCACATAGCCCACGGCGACGGATTGTTTCGAGTGATGCGCGTAGCCACCCGAAGTCACCCAGCCACGCACCGCGCCATCGAACCAGATCGGCTCGTCGCCGATGACATCGGCGTCGTCGGCATCGACGATGAAGGCGCGAAGGCGCAGCTTGCCGCCCTGCTTGCGCTCGGCGAGCGCCGCGGCCTTGCCGATGAAATCCGCATCCTTGCTATACGCAACGAAGCGGTCGAGACCGGCTTCCAGTGGCCCATAGATCGGCCGGTACTCGCGCGCCCATGAACCGTAGTTCTTCTCCAGCCGCAGCGCGTTCAGCGCCCGCGAGCCAAACAGGCCGATGCCGAATTCCTCGCCGGCCGCCATCAGGGCCTGGAATGCAGCGCGCTGATACTCCGGCGCCACCCAGATCTCGTAGCCGAGGTCGCCTGTGTAGCTGACGCGGCCGACCAGGCAAGGCGCCATGCCGATGTCCATTCTTGCAACCGCCATGAAGGGAAACGCGGCGTTGGAGACATCCGCGCGGCTGACCTTGGCCAGCACTTCGCGCGCTCTCGGCCCGGCGATCGCCAGGCCGGTGAGTTTTGGCCCCAGCGCCTCGATGCGAACCGAACCATCGGCAGGCAGGTGCTTCTCGAACCAGCGCATGTGGTATTGCTCGGCGATGCCGGAGCCGGCGAGGAACCAGCCTTCGCTGCCGATATTGGCCAGTGTGAAGTCGCCGATCAGCTTGCCATCATCCTTCAGCATCGGCGCCAGCGTCATGCGGCCGGGCCTGGGCAGCTTGCAGGCGAGCATCCGGTCGAGCCAGGCGGCCGCCCCCTCGCCCGCCACCTTGTATTTGGCGAAGCTCGAAATCTCTGACAGGCCGACGCCGTCGCGAACGGTCGCGACCTCCCTGGCGACCTGGGTGAAATCGCTCGAGCGGCGCCACGAGAACTCGTCCTTGACACCTTCGGGCGCATACCAGAGCGGCACCTCGAGCCCATAGGCGACGCCCCATTGCGCGCCCTTGGCCGACAGCAGGTCATAGACCGGCGTCGTCTTCAGCGGCCGCCCGGCGGGCAGTTCCTCATTGGGGAAGCGGATCGAAAAGCGCCTGGAATAGTTCTCGCGCACCTTGGCGTTGGTGTAGGCCATTGTCGCCCAGTCGCCATAGCGCGCGACGTCCATCGCCCAGATATCCGCGCCGGGATCGCCCTCGATCATCCAGTTGGACAGCGCCAGGCCGACGCCGCCGCCTTGGCTGAAGCCGGCCATGACTCCACAGGCAACCCAGAAACCCGGCAGGCCGCGCACCGGCCCGACCAGCGGGTTGCCGTCCGGCGCGAAGGTGAAGGGGCCGTTGATGATCTGCTTGATGCCAGTGTTCTGGAACGCCGGGAAATGCCGGAAGCCGACCTCGAGCGACGGCGCGATGCGGTCGATGTCCGGCGCCAGCAATTCATGGCCGAAATTCCACGGCGTCTGGAACTCGGACCACGGCTTGTTGGCCTTCTCATAGGTACCCATCAGCATGCCGCCGCGTTCCTGGCGCAGATAGAGCTCGCCATCGAAATCGACCGCGTGGATGATCTCCGTGCCGGTCTTGGCGTTCCAGGCAGCGACCTCCGGCATGTCCTCGGTGATCAGGTACATATGCTCCATCGCCAGCACCGGCAGTTCGAGCCCGACCATGCGGCCGACCTCGCGCGCCCACAGGCCGCCGGCATTGACGACATGCTCGGCCACCACCTCGCCCTTGTTGGTGATGACGTGCCACATTCCATCGGCGCGCCGCACGATGTCCTCGACCTTGGTGAAGCGCTCGACCTCGGCGCCGAGTTTGCGCGCCGCCTTGGCATAGGCATGGGTCACCCCCGACGGATCGAGATGGCCGTCCTCCTTGTTTCTGACAGCGCCGACGAACTGCTTGGGATCGAGCAGCGGCATCAGTTCGGCCGCCTCGCTGGGCGAGATCTCCTCAAGCTCGATGCCGAGATAGCGCCCCTTGGCGACGACGCCGCGCAGCCAGTCCAGCCGCGCCTCGGTCGCCGCCAGAAGCACACCGCCGGTCAGGTGCACGCCGGTCGCCTGGCCGGAAAGCTCCTCGATCTCCTTGTAGAGGTTGATGGTGTATTTCTGCAGCTTGGCGACGTTGGGGTCGCCATTGATCGTGTGCATGCCGCCGGCCGCGTGCCAGGTCGAGCCTGAGGTCAGCTCGTCACGCTCCAGAAGCACGACGTCGGTCCAGCCATGGCGGGCCAGATGGAACAGTACGGAGCACCCGACGACGCCGCCGCCAATGACCACGACCTTTGCATGCGATTTCATGGATTTTTCTCTGATATCAGTGTGTTGAATGGGTGAGATGAATCGAAACGCAAGGCATCACGGCTCGCCCTGCCCGATCGCTTCGCGCCGCTTGGCCATGTAGGCATCGAGCGCCTCGCGCACGGCGATATCCATCACCGGCTCGACATAGTCCTCGAGCGCCTTCTTCCACAGCCGCGTCGCCCGCGCCGTGGCGTCGAGGCCACCGGCTTCCTGCCAGGCTTCGTAATTCTGCCAATTGGACAGCATCGGCTGGTAGAAGGCGGTGGCGTAACGCTCGAGCGTATGCGGCTCGCCGAAGAAATGGCCGCCGGTCGGCACCGCGCCCAAAGCCTCGACGGCAAGCTCCGCCTCGTTGACCTCGATCGGGCGCAGGAACTCCATCATGTGCTGGATCATCTCGACATCGATGATGAGCTTCTCGAACGAAGCGGTCAGTCCGCCCTCCTGCCAGCCGGCGGCATGGTAGACGAGATTACCATGGCCGAGCACCGCGCCCCACAGCGCCATCAGCGTCTCATACGCGCCCTGCGCATCGGCGGCGTTGGAGGCGGAACCCGGGGTGGTGCGGTAGGGCAGATTGTAGCGTCGCGCCAACTGCCCCGACGCGATGTTGGCCTTGGTATTCTCCGGCGTGCCGAAGGCCGGCGCGCCCGACTTCATGTCGACATTGGAAGTGAAGGCGCCATACATGACCGGCGCACCGGGGCGCACCAACTGCGTCAGCACCACGCCGAACAGCGCTTCGGCATTCTGTTGCGCCAGCGCGCCGGCCAGCGTCACCGGGCTCATCGCCCCCATCAGCGTGAACGGCGTCACCGCCACCGACTGGCCGAACTCGGCCATGGTCATCAGCCCCTCGGCCATCATCTCGTCAAAGCGGCGCGGCGAGTTGACCGAGATGATGGTGGTGATCCCGGGATCGTCGCGCATCTGGTCCAGCGTCAGCCCGCGCGCAATCGCCATCATCTCGATGCCGTCCAGCGCCCTACCCCTCCCGATCGCCGAGACATGGAAGCTCTTGTCGGTCAGCGTCAGATTGGTGAAATAGGTGTCGAGATGGCGGGAATTCGCCGGCAGTTCCACCGGCGCGCAGACCTGGTTGCCGAGCATGTGGATGCAGTTGAAGTGCTGCGCCAGCCGGGTGAGGTCGGAATAGTCGCGCAGATTGCCGGCGCGGCGGCCGCGTTCCATGTCATGCACATTGGGCGGCCCGGCGACAAGCGTGAAATTGATGGTGTTGCCGCCGAGATGAATGGCGTTGGCCGGATTGCGCGGCGTCAGCACATAGCTGGACTGCGTGGTCTTCAGCGCCTCGGCGACGAGGCCGCGATCGATGCGGACATTCGCCGAGGCATGATCGACGCTGGCGCCGGCCTTCTCGAACAGCGATAGCGCGCGCGGGCTCATCACCTCGATGCCGAAATTCTCCAATATGTGCATCGACGCCTGATGGATCTGCTCGATCTGGTCGGCCGAGAGCATTGCCATTGGCGGATAGGGATTGGTCACGCGCCGGAGCGGCAATTGCGGGATGGCCGATGGCCCCCTGTTGCTGGTGCGCTCGGCGCCGCGCTTGCGTCTTGGTTCGTTCATGCCTGACATCAAAGCCCCGGCAAACCGGGCAAGCTGTCAGAAATACGCCGTTTGCGGACGTGATTTTAGCCACGGCGGCATTTCTGCAGTGTCCATTTAGGAAAAACGACAAAATGCGTCGTGTTATTGGCAATGGATTTTGTCGAGCAGCTACGCCGGTGAGGCATTAACGAACGTCGCAAGATTCCTTTTATGTTTTCGCCCTATTGCTCCTCCAATGCGTAGTTCGAGTTTTAGTAAGATTGGTGCGGTTTGCGTGCTGCTGGCGCTTTCGGCCTGCGCCACGGCGCCCAGTCATATCAACAATGTCTGCGCCGTCTTCGACCAGAACGATGGCTGGTTCGACAACTGGCAGTCGGCCGCCGAGCACACGCAGCAGAAATACGGCGTGCCGGTCCCCGTGCTGATGGCGACGGTGCGCAAGGAATCCGGCTTCAAGAGCAACGCCCGGCCGCCGCGCACCAAGCTGCTCGGCTTCATTCCATGGAAGCACGTCTCGTCGGCCACCGGCTTCTCGCAGGCACTGGATGGCACCTGGTCGCAATATCAGAGAGAGACTGGCAACTGGGCGGCGCGGCGGACCAAATTTGCCGACGCCGTCGATTTCGTCGGCTGGTATCACTCCAAGACGGCAGACAGCTATGGTGTCGCCCGCAACGACACCTACAATCTCTATCTCGCCTACTATCTCGGCTGGACCGCCTATGGCCGCGGCAACCGCGGCGATGCCGGCGTCCAGGGCTATGCGAGGGCCACCGAAAAGATGGCGCGGGACTATGCGCAGCAACTGAGCCAGTGCGGCAACTGAACGCGCCGCTGCGCTAACTCCGACTGCGCCCGTCAGTTCGGCTTTTTGCCGCGTGGGGGCTTGGGCGTAGGCGCCTCCGAAACATGCGGCGCGTCTTCCGGCACGCCCTCATGCGCGGCGTGTTCCTTGTCGAACTTGATCACCGGCTCCATTTTGGCCAGCACGTCGTCCGCCAGCCAGCACAGGCTCATATGGCCGTCGCCCAGGTTCTTGACCGGCGGCACCTTGGTCTCGCACAGATTGTCCGGCACAAGTTTCTTGTAGCCGCAGCGTGTCTGGAACGGACAGCCCGACGGCGGGTTCATCGCCGAAGGAATGTCGCCCTCCAGCACGATGTGCCGCTTCACCACGCTGGTGTCGGCGATCGGGATCGCCGACAGCAGCGCCTCGGTATAGGGGTGATAGGGCGGCGCGAAGATCTGGTCGGTCGTGCCTTGCTCGACGATGTAGCCGAGATACATCACGACGACACGGTCGGCGATGTAGCGCACGACCGACAGATCGTGGCTGATGAACAGCATCGTCGTCTTGTTCTTGCGCTGGATGTCCATCAAGAGTTCGGTCACCGCCGCCTGCACGGACACGTCGAGCGCCGACACCGGCTCGTCGGCCACCACCACCTTGGCGTCGCCGGCAAAGGCCCGCGCCACGCCGATGCGCTGCTTCTGGCCGCCGGACAACTGGCGCGGCTTGCGGGTCTCGAACGCCCGCGGCAGCTTCACCAGGTCGAGCAGTTCCAGCATGCGCTTGCGGCGGTCGGCAACCGTCTTGCCGACGTTGAATTTCTCCAGCGTGCGGATGATCTGCGAACCGACCGAATGGCTGGGATTGAGCGTGTCGAACGGGTTCTGGAACACCATCTGGATCGACGACACGGTGTCGACGCTGCGCTTCTCGATGCCGGTCGACTGGATTTCCGTATTGCCCAGCGTCACGCTGCCGGAGCTTGCCGTCTCAAGCCCGAGCAGCACCTTGGCCAATGTCGACTTTCCACAGCCGGATTCACCGACGATGGCGACCGTCTCGGATTCGCGCGCCATGAACGAGATCGTCTCGTTGGCCTTGACGACGCGGCCTTCGCTCGAGCCGAACACCTCACTGCCGCCGACCTTGTAGTATTTTCTCAGATCCTCGATCTTGAGCACCGGCGCGCCGGGCACGACGCGCTCATTGACCTTCTTGGCGCCGGGCGGCAGGGCCTCCCAGTCGATCTCGTTGAAACGCACGCAGCGCGAGAAATGGCCTTCGTGGCCCGCGACCTCGATCATCGGGATCTCGGCGGCATTGCAGACGCCCTCGACGAAATGGTGACAGCGCGGGCCGAAATTGCAGCCTTTGGGCCGCTCATGCGGCAGCGGCAGCTGTCCGGGAATCGAGATCAGCGGCCGTGAATTCTTGTCAGCGCCGGGCAGCGGGATCGAGCGGAACAACCCTTGCGTATAGGGATGGCGCATGCGGTCGAACACGTCCTTGATCTTGCCGGTCTCCACCGCCTCGCCCGAATACATCACCGTGATGCGGTCGCAGGTCTCCAGGATGAGACCCAGATTGTGCGACACGAAGATCATCGAGGTGCCGAACTTCTCGCCCAGCCCCTTGACCAGGTCGACGATGCCCGCCTCGACTGTCACGTCGAGCGCCGTCGTCGGCTCGTCCAGCAAAAGCAGCGCCGGCTTCGACAAAAGCGCCATGGCGATGACGATACGCTGCTGCTGACCGCCGGAGAGCTGGTGCGGATAGGAGCGCATCATGCGCTCGGGGTCGGGAAGCTTGACCGAACGCACCATTTCGAGCGCCCGTTTGTAAGCCTCTTCCTTCGACACCTTGTCGTGGATCAGCGGCACTTCCATCAATTGCTGGCCGACCTTCATCGCCGGATTGAGGCTCGCCATCGGTTCCTGGTAGATCATGGCGATCTTGTTCCCGCGGATGGCGCGCAGCTCCTCATCGGAGAGCTCGCCCATGTCCTTGCCCTGGAACTTGATCTTGCCGCCGACGATCTTTCCGATGTTGGAGAGGTCGCGCATGATGCCGAGCGACACGGTCGACTTGCCGCAGCCGGATTCGCCGACGATGCCCATCGCCTCGCCCGGCATGACCGTGCAGGAAAAATCCATGACCGCCGGGATTTCGCCCTTGCGGGTGAAGAAGGAGATCGACAGGTTTTCGATCTCGATGATCGGCCCATTGGTCGGCTTGGCGGGATTTCGAACTGCCTCATTCATGGGTCGCTCCAATCCTTGTTTCAGGCCGGCTCTTCGCTCTTGGGGTTGAAGATCCGTCCATCAGTCTTTCATCGATTGTTCGCGCAGCGAGTCGGCCAACAGGTTCAAGCCCAGCACGAACGACATCAGTGCGATCGTCGGCGGCAGCGCCGGGTGGATGAAGGAGCGCAGCAGGCGGCTGGCGTCCTTGATCGCGGTGCCCCAGTCCGGACTTTCGGGCGCCAGGCCAAGGCCGAAATAACCGAGCGTGCCGAGCAGGATCGTGGTGTAACCGATGCGCAGGCAGGCATCGACGATCAGCGGCCCGCGTGCATTGGGCAGGATCTCCCACAGCATGATGTACCAGGGCGATTCACCCCGCGTCTGTGCCGCCGCCACATAATCGCGCGTCTTGATGTCCATCACCAGGCCGCGCACGATACGAAACACGCCGGGGCTGGAGGCGAACACCACCGCCACGAAGATGTTGAGCTGGTTGGGGTCGATGTGCACGATCTTCAGTGGATCGGCGTCGAACACCAGGCCGGCATAGATCCAGCCACCGACGATCAGGGTGATGCCGAGCAGGATGTAGAGCCGATCGGGCCGGTTCTTGTAGCGCGTCCAGAACAGCACGCTGAAGAAGATGATCGGAAACAGGAAGAACACGCCGGCCATCGCATAGGGGATCGGCGTGTCCATGATGCCCGGCGTCACCAGCAGGTAGAACAGCAGGATCACCGGGAAGGCCAGCACCAGATTGGCCAGGAACGACAGCACTGTGTCGATCTTGCCGCCGTAGTAGCCGGCCGGCAAGCCGAGCGTGATGCCGACCATCAGCGCGAAGCCCGTCGCGGCAGGCGCGATGATCAGTACGATCTGGCTGCCATAGACCATGCGCGAAAACACGTCGCGCGCCAGCTTGTCGCCACCGAACAGATAGGTCAGTCCCGATTGCGGTTCGATGGCGCCCGGCAGCACGTCCTTCATGATCGGGACCTGGGCCAGCGGATCGAAGGGCGAGATGGTCGCGGCGAAGATTGCCGTGAACAGCCAGAACAGGCAGATGCCGACGCCGACTATGCCTACGCCGCTGTCGAACAGCTGGCCGTAGAGCGCCAGCTTCTTCTTGTAGGCGAAGCTCGCTCCCATGACGATGAGGAGCGCGATCCAGACCGGCCAGAAGCGCGACAGCACTTCGAGAACGACGGTGAACGCACTGATGTATTGGATCGGCATCCGCTTCGCCCCCTACTGAACTCTGATACGCGGATTGAGAAACGCGTAGCCGACATCGGAAATGAGCTGCGTGATCAAGACGATGAACACCGAAACCAGCGAGCAGCCGAGCAGCAGGTCGATGTCGTTGTTGCCGGCCGCCTCGACCAGCGTGTAGCCGAAGCCTTGGTAGCGGAACATCACCTCGACGATGACGACGCCAGTGAGCAGCCAGGGAAACTGCAGCATGATGACGGTGAATGGCGCGATCAGCGCATTGCGCAGCGCGTGCTTCACCACCACGCTGCCGAAGGAGAGACCCTTCAATCGGGCGGTCCGGATATATTGCTGCGTCATCACCTCGACCATCGAAGCGCGCGTCATGCGGGCGATGTAGCCGATGCCGTAGATCGCCAGCGTCATGACCGGCAAAGTGAAATTGTAGAAGGTGATGCCCTGGCTGGCCGATGCCGCCGAGCCGTTCAACCAGCCAAGCCATGAGGCGAAGATGACGGTGAAGATGACGCCCGACACATATTCGGGTGTCGCGGTCGAGGCGATCGAGGCCACCGACAGCACGCGGTCGGTTCGCGACCCTTCGCGCATGCCGGCCAGAATGCCGATCAGCAGCGAGATCGGCACCATTACCGCCAGCACGCAGAGCATCAGGGTGCCGGTCGCGCCAAGGGCGGGAAACAGTTTCGAGGCGACGCTAGCCTTGAATTTGGTAGAGCAGCCGAAATCGCCCTCGAGAACGCCAGCGAAGGTCGGCACGACCGGATCGTTGCAGAAGGAGAAACGCTGCGCCGGCTTGCCGGTCGCCGGGTCGGTCACCGGCTGCTTGGGCACGACGCCCAGCCACTGCCCATAGCGGACGAAGAAGTTCTGCCGGTAGCCATGGTTGACCAGCCAGCTTTCGAGCTGCTCGGCCGAGGTATGCATTTCGGTCTGGCTGATCGCCAGCTTCTTCAGATTGGGTTCAAGGTTGATCAGGAAGAAGACGATCATGGTCAGGCACAGCATCGTCAATGCCATGGTGCCAAGGCGCCTGATAACGAAAGAAAGCATGGCGGTCCCCTGCCGATGGGTTGGGGTTTGAGCCGGCTATGAAAGCCAACCCTGCCGTGACCGGCGGGGCTGGCTGTCAAACAGGCCTTCGGATGCGATCAACCCTGTTTTTGTTGCATGACCTTGCCCGGGAGTCCGCAACTTTCTTGAGAAGCGGACCTGCAGGGACGGATGATGCCAACAGCGAGGGAAGGGGCTGATGCCCCTTCCCCTTGTCCGTGCGATCAAGCCTGGTCGAGCCAGACCTTGCCGTAGTCGCGCTCGAAGGTCGGATGCATCTTATAGTTCTGCACCGCCTTGACCGAGTGGCTGTAGAGCTTGCGCCAGTACGGCTGGATCAAGATGCCGGAATCCTGCAGGATCTGCTCGATGTCCTTCATCATTTCCTTGCGCTTGGCGGCGTCGGCAACGGCGAGCGCGGCATTGAGCTTGGCGTCCCAGTCGGGGTTCGACCAGGCCGTCTCGTTCCAGGCCTCGCCTGTGCGATAGCCGATCGCAAGCACCTGGACGCCAAGCGGCCGCATGTTCCAGTTGGTCATCGACAGCGGATACTTGGTCCAATCGTTCCAGAACGTCGAGCCAGGCAGCACGGTGCGCTTCACCTTGAGGCCGGCGTCGCGCATCTGGGCGGCGATCGCATCGCCGGTGTTCTTGTGCCAGTCCTCGTCGACGGTGATCAGATCGTGCTCGAAGTCGGCCTGGCCTGCCTCCGCCATCAACGCCTTTGCCTTGGCCGGATCGCGGGCGACCTTCGCAAGCTCGAAATATTCCGGGTGAATCTGGCAGACATGGTGGTTTTCGGCAACGGTGCCGGCATTGCCGTAGCCGAGCTGAAGAACGACATTGTTGTCGACCGCAAGCTGCAACGCGTTGCGTACCTTCTGATCGCCATAGGGCTTGTTGTTGACGTTGGTGCGGCAAACGATGGTCGACGCCGTGACGATTTCCGACTTGACCAGGTCCATGCCGTCGAGGATCGACACATAGTCGGCCGAGGTCTCGAAGTTGGTGTGGACTTCGCCGGCTTCGAAAGCGCTGACCATGGCTGCCGGATCGGTGCCGTAGTCGATGAATTCCAGGCCATCGAGGAACACTTCGCCGTCCCACCACTTGTCGTCGGTGCGGCGCTTGTAGACCACTTTCTGGCCGACATCATAGGAGACGAGTTCGAACGGGCCGGTGCCGATCGGGCAGGATTTGAAATCGCCGCCCTTCTCATCGAAGCTCTTGTGAACGATGAGACCGGGATAGTCGCACATGTTCGGGATCAGCGCGATGTCAGGCTTGGCGAGCTTCAGCACGACCGTGTGGTCGTCCGGCTTTGTCACGGCGCTTTCGTCGAGCTTGTCGTCCTTGACCAGCGAGCCAAGACGGCCGGGCATGGAATTACCTTCGGCCTTCTTGTCGGCCCAGCGCTTGAGGTTGAAGATGACGTCATCGGCGGTGAAGGGGTCGCCATTCGACCAGGTGACGCCCTTGCGTACATGCAGTGTGTACTGCGTGGCGTCGTCGTTCACGTCCCAGCTTTCCAGCAGATAGGGGCGGAACGTGTATTCGGAAGTGTACTTGACCAGTGGCTCGAGCGCCTGGCGCTCGGCGTTGGCGATTTCCGACCAGTCGGCTTTGCGCGGGTCCTTCGGATCCTTGATCCACTGGGCGATCTTCAGCGTGCCGCCCTTCTTGCCTTTTACCTCTTCGGCCTTCGCCGGCGTCGGGTCGGCGAGGCCGAGCAAGCCGTAAGCCATTGCCGTCGACGCGCCGAACACGCTGGCCATGGCCAGGAATTCGCGGCGATCCACCGTGCCTGCCTTGGCGTCTTCGGCCATGGCCAGGATGTGATCGGGAACGCGATCGCCGTTACTCTCATAAATTGTCATGACTTAACTCCCATTGTTGGCTTTCCGCCTTTTAACATTCCGCATCCAGGCCATGATGTCAAAGCCGGTATGGATTGGAACATGTTAGCGAATGTGCAACTTTGGAAAGCGAGCGGTTCGCGTGATAACGACAGTCTTGGCGCAAAATTGCTACTGCCCGACTGATTCCTCTGGAATCTCGATAGTCGAATAAACTGAGACATTTACTGAAGGGCGGACAGCGCCAGCCTTGGGCCATCATGGGGCCAAAAGCCCCGTCGAAGTATCAATATTCTTTCTCGTAGAAGATGCCGCCCTTGGCCTCGCCGGCATCATTGGCCTCGCCGCGCAGTTTGACGCCGCGCCCGACATTGAGGTCGATGGTCGCCTTGCCGGAACCGGGCTTGTCGCCTTTCTGGATCGTCACGTAGGTGCGGTCGTTCAGATACTTGCCCGCCGAAACCGCCGTGCCGCCCTGGTCGTCGGTGGTGACGTCGAGATCGTCGACGCCGATTGCGCTGCGCAGGTTTTCAAGCAGCGACGTCGAGCCACCGACTCCGGCCAGTTGCCCGGCCGCTTCGGCGAGCTGGGCGATCTGCAGCGGCGACAGGTTCGACATCGAGCGCCCGAAGATCAGCTGCGCCAGCACCTCATCCTCGGGCAGCGCCGGCACCGAGGAGAAGGTAAATTTCGGATTGGTCGCCTCACCCGACACCACGATGGTGACGGTGGTGGAGGTCGTCGTCGTTGTCGCCGTCAAATTAAGGTAAGGCACCAGCGAGCCGGAGAAGCCGACCGTGCCTTCGGTGAAGGTCAGCCGCTTGCCAAGAATCGACAGCCGCCCGCGCTGCAGGGTGAAGGTGCCGACCGCTTGCGGCGACGAAGCCGGGCCGGTCAGCCTGAGCGAGCCGCCGAGTTCGGCATCGACGCCCCTGCCCTGGATGAAGATCTGGTTCGGCGCGTTGACCGTGACATCGAGGACGAGGCCGCTGCCGCCGCCACCGCCACTGGTCGTCGGCGGGCGCAGCGCCTTGTCCTGCGCCCGCACGGCGCCCGGCGCATTCTTGTGCTTGACGTCGAGTGCCGAAAGCGAACCTGGCAGCCTGTCTGGAACCGTGATCACCGTCTTGGCGAGATTGATCGTGCCGGCAATCACCGGTGCGGAGGTCAGCGGCCCCTTGATCGTCAGGTCGCCGCCGAGATTGGCGGTCACCACCCGGCCGTCCGTATAACGGCCGTCCACCAGCTTGATCGACAGATCGGCCGGAAATCCTTGCGCCGGGTTGATGCCGACCGTGCCGCTGGCCGACAGGCTGCCGCGCGTCGACAGCGTGCCGGTCAGCCGGTTGATCCTTGCGACGCCGCCGGCGATCGATACGTCGGCGGCGATATCGTTGACCGCAAGGCCCGAGCGCGCGTCGACCAGGCGCGCGCCGGAGGTGCTGACCGAGCCGCCGATGACAGGCGATGTCGCTGGACCGCGAACCTGCACGTTGACATTTGCCGTTCCAGACAGGGACAGCCCCTGCGCGGCAAGCTTCTGGCTGAGCAGGCCGAACGGCACGGCGCCATTGAAATCGAGCACCAGCGCCGGCGTGCCTGCCGTCGTCACGGTGCCGCCGCCCTTGAGGCCAAGGCCGGCTCCATCACTGACATTGGCGTTGAAGGTCAGCTTGTTGGCGGCGAAGGTGCCGGACGAAGAAACACTCACCGCACCGACACCCGCACCCCGGGTCTGCGACGTCTGCACGCCGGTCGCATCGATGTTGAAGGCAACAGCGGGGCTCGCCGGCGCACCCGTCACCTTGGCTGTGCCCGAGATCGAACCGGCGGCATCGAGGCCCGGCGAGAAACTGTTGGCAAGTGACATCGGCACTCGCGCCAGCGTCGCGTTGATGTCGAGCGCCGTGCCGACCTTGCCGGTCACCGTCGCCGTGCCGCCGCCCAGGCTGAGCACCAGCCGGTCCAGCGTCGTCGTGCCATTGGCAATGCTGATGGTCGAGGCCTGGGCGATGGCCGCCTTGATGCCCTTGACCGTGGCCTGGCCGGAAGCAAGCTCGATGGTGGTTGTGCCGTTGGCCACTTTCACCCGGCCAGCGGCCTGCGCCGGGATGCCTTTTACGGTGGCGCCACCGGAAAAGCCGGTCCAGTCGCCATCGCGCTTCAAATCCACATTTATGCCGCTGATCACGGTGCCGCCTGATGTGACGGTGTCGGCGCGGATCTTTCCGGAAATCACCGGAGCGGCGAGATAGTTGGCGATGAGCGCATCGACGGAAACGGCCTTTGCCTGCAAATCGCCGCGCGAGATCGACGCCGTCGCCGCCTTGATCGCGACCTGCGGCGCGGTGCCGTTCTTGGAAAAGGCGATGGTGCCGCGCACGTCGCCTTCCGCCTTTTCCAGCGCAAGTGCCGCCAGTGGGCCGATATCGGGTAGGTCGAGCGCGATGGTACCGACCGGCACGAACTTCTCGTCCAGCGCCAGATCGCCGGAGATCCTGTTCTTGCCAAGCGACAGCAGCAGGCCGTTGATGGCGCTTTTGCCATCCGCTGTCGCCAGCACCGCACTGCCTTGCAGTGGCTGGCCGGCGACATTGCCGGTGAGTTGCACATTCGCCGCCGGGTTGGCGGCATCGGCCTTGCCGGTGGCGGTAAGCTTCAGCCTGGTGATCTCGCGAGCGGCCACCAAAAGCCGATCGCTGTCGACCGTTAGCGACAGATCGGGCGCGGTCGCGGGGCCCTGTGCGTTCAAGGCGAAGCCGATGGCGCCCTTGGCGTCTTTCGAGAGCAGCGAGATGTCGCCTAGCGCGCCCTTGATGTCGGCAGCGACCTTGTTGTCGGCAAAGCTTGCCTGCCCCTCGGCAGTCAGTGCACCGGAGGCCAGCTTCAATCCGTCGACATTGACATTGCCCGACGCATCGCGCTTCAGCGCAGCACTCAGTTCCGCGCGTTCGGCAAGCACGCCGCGCACCGCCGCCGGCAGCGCAGCGGAGGCTGCGTCGGCTTTCAAATTGAGCTCGATGGCACCATCGGCCAGCGATACCCGGCCGCTAAAGCCGCTGTTCAGCGCATCGCTCGTCACCGAGCCGCTGTCGATGGTGATGCCATCCTTGGCGAGGCTACCGGCAACCTTGGCCGTGACCTTGCCGGCGATCAGTGGCGCGATGGTTGGGTTGTCGAGGCCAATCTGGTCGGCCGACACTGTGCCGGAGATCTGTCCCGTCCGCGCCTTCAGATCGAAAGCATCGGAATGCAGGGCGACAGCGACGCCCTCGATCTTGGTCAGCTTGGTGGCGACCGACGGCAGCGCCGCCGAAATATCGAGCCGCGGCTGCGTGCCCTGCCCCGCTGCCCTTACCGACAGCGCCTGCAGTTCAAGCTTGATAGGGCTTTCCGCGCTGCCCAGCGTCAGCGGCAAGCTGGTTCCGGTCGAGGCGAGATCGAGGGCGAAATCGCTGGCGCCGTTCGGGTTGAGGGTGCCCGCCGCCTTCCCAGAAATCTTGTCGCCTGTGAGCGTCGCATGGTCGAGAGCGACGCCGCCGGCCATGGTGTAGCTGCCGGCTGCATCGACGGCGAGCGGACCGAGCTCCGCCTGGCGGGTCTGGCTGGTTTCGACGCCGGCCAGTTGTGCGTCGAACCGAACCTCGGGCGCAGATGGCGACCCGGTCACTTCAGCGGTACCACCGAGCGTGCCCACGGCATCGAGATCGGGCGAAAAATCATTGGCGAGTGCTGCCGGCAGTGCCGAAAATTGCGCCGCGAGATCGAGAGCCTGGCCGGCGGTGCCGGATAGCGTCACCGAGCCGCCACCGACATCGAGCGCCAGTTTTTCGATGCTGGTTGTGCCATTGGCAATGCTCAACGTCGATGGCTGCGCGATCGCGGCCTTGATGCCGCGAACCGTGGCTTCACCCGAAGCGATCTCGATGCTGGTCGTCCCGTCCGCGATCTTGACCCGGCCGGCAGCGGTCGCCGGAATGCCCGATATGGTGGCACCACCGGTAAAATTGGTCCAGTCGCCATCGCGCTTCAGGTCGACGCCGATGCCGCCGATTTCCGTGGTTCCCGAGGTGACGCTGTCGGCCTTGATTGAACCGGCGATCGCCGGCGCCTTGAGATAATTGGCAATCAGCGCATTGACGGTGATTGCCTTGGCCGTCACTTCGCCGCGCGCGATCGCCGTGCTCTTGGCGTCGATAGCCACCGAGGGCGCGTCGCCATCCCTGGCGAAGCGGATGGTGCCGTCGATGTCGCCCGTCACCGCCTGGCCGGCGAGCGCGGCCAATTGGTCGATAGCAGGCGCGGCGAGCGTCAGCGTGCCCAAGGGCATGAATTTGTCATCCAGCGCGAGGTCGCCCGAGACCTTGTTGTCGCCAAGCGAAACCAGGAACCCATTGATCGAACGCTTGCCTTCGCTGGTCACCAGCGCCGCCTTGATGTCGAGCGGCTGGTCGTTGACGGAACCGGTCAGCGAGACATTGGCGGAGGGGCTGGCAATGTCGGCCTTGCCGCTTGCCGTCAGCTTTATGCCCTTCACCGTGCGGCCCGAGGCCGTCAGGCTGTCGCTGTCGGCGGAGACCGTGAAATCCGGCGCCGTCCTGGCGCCGCTTGCCGACAGTGCAAAATCGACGCCGCCGGCCACCCGCACGCCAACCATTGGCGACAGCACCGAAACGTCGCCCAGCTTGCCCTTGATATCGGCCTGGATGTCGGCGCCTTGCGCGCTGGCGGTGCCGCTGGCGCTGAGCGTGCCGGAGGTGAGTGAGATCGAGTTGGCGGCAAAGGATCCCTGCGGATCACGCGTCGCCGCGGCCGAGAATTTCACCCGGGCGCCGAGCACCGAGGCGATCTGCGGCGGCAACGCCGTCGCCACGGCATCGGCATTCATCTTGAGCTGCATCGACAGGTCGGCAAGCGCCACCGTGGCGGTCAGCGAGGCGTTGACCGCGTCGGAGCGCAGCGTGCCCTCGTCGATGGCAATGGCGTCCTTGCTGACCGACCCGGCTAGATCGACATTGACCTTGCCGGTGACCAGCGGCGCCAGTGTCGCCACGTCGGTTTTGAGGCCACCCGCCGCCAGCTTGACGGTGACCGGCCCGGCGCGATTCTGGATATCGAAGCCGTCCGAATGGATCTGCGCCGCCAGATCGTCCAGCCGCGTGCCGCCGGCGACGATCGAAACGAAGGAGGCGCTGATGTCGATGATCGGCGTCTTGCCGTCGCCGAACGCGCGTGCGGTGGCGTTGTTGATCGCCAGCGTGATTGGCTGCGCCTTGCTGCCGACGCTGATCACCACAGGCAGGCCCTTGGCGGCGAGTTCGACCGCGAGATCGCTGGCACCGGCAGGATCGACGATGCCGGATGCGGTGCCGTGCACCGCATCGCTGTCGATGCTGGCGCGGTCGACACTGACACCGCCGGCCGATGTGGCGGTGCCGGCGACATCGAAGCTGGTCTTGCCGGCAAACAGCGGCTTCAAATTCTCCGGCAGGAAGCGCGCGAAATCACCGTCGCCCTTGGCCTCGATGTGATTGCCCTTGTCGGTCAGTTGATGGCGCCCGGTGAGCTGGGTAACGATCTGGCCGTCGACAACGAAGGTCCCGATGCCGCTCCAGTTGGCCAGCGGGCCCGTCCCCGAGACAATGATGTCGACCGGCGGCGTATCAGGCAGATTGAGCAGGTTGGCGATGATGCCGCCCGCCGGCTCCGATGCCTTCAGATCGAGGTCGAGCTTGTTGTCGGCTGGCGCGAAATGGACTTTGGCGTCGACATTGCCTTGCTTGCCGTCATGGCGGGTGACGTTGAGCGTCGTCTCGACCGCCAGCGGCGCGGCGTCGACCTTGAGCATGCCCTTGGCGGCAAGTTCGGCGATGCCGCTGCCGGCCAGATCCTGGCCGAGCGCGATTTCGGGAAGGTCGATCTGCTTGATGTCAAGCGAGACCGGCAGCGTCGTCGTGTCGCCACTCTGCGCCGGCTGCGTGCTGGCCACAGGCAACCGGGCCAGTTCGATGCGCCCGGCCGCGATGCGGTCGGCGCTGAAGCTTTTCGACAGCAGTGCCAGCGGCGACCAGTCGACGGCGACCTTGCGCGCCACCAGCCAGGCGCCTTCACGATCTTCCAGCACGACATGGTCGACGCTGAGCGCGCCCGACCAGATGCCGTCGATGCCGCTGACCGTGATCTTGCGGTCCTCGCTCGACGCCAGCCGCGAAATGATGCCGGCAAGATTGTCGCGTCCACGCTCGGTCTTGGTCAACACCACCAGCGCGCCGATCGCCCCGGCGACAGCGATGAGCAGCGTGTAGAGGACAATGCGAAGGAAGCGCCTGAATATCTTCATCGCTCAGAACGCCTGTCCGATACCGGCATAGATGCCGAAATGCGGATCGTCTGGATCACGATTGAGCGGCACGGCCGCGTCGATGCGCAGCGGCCCGAATGGCGTGACATAGCGCAAGCCGACACCGGCACCGACTTTGACATCGGAGAAATTGGGCACCGATTTGGTCGACACCGTGCCGGCATCGACGAACGGCACGATGCCGATCGTGTCGGTGATGGCGATGCGCATCTCGACCGAGGTTTCGAAGAAGGACAGACCGCCGATCGGCTGGCCGGTGAAATCCTTGGGACCGATGCCTTGATAGGCATAGCCGCGCACCGAACCGCCGCCGCCGGAATAGAAGCGCCGGTCGGCCGGGACATTTTCAAGACTGGTGCCGACGATCGAGCCGACCGCAACACGCTCGGCCAGCACGAACTTCGAAGCCGAACCCAGCGACTGATAGGCTGAACCCTCGCCCTTGAGCTTGAGGAAGGCCGCACCGTTCAGAATGTCATAGCTCGGCTCGGCATAGGCCAGCACCCGGAAGCCGCCGGTCGGGTTCAGCCGGTTGTCACGGTTATCGTAGACATACTGCAGCGGAATGCTGGCGATCAGATATTTGTGCTTGCCGAAAGCATCGTGGATTCGCGAATAGTCGAGCGACACTTCCGCCGAAACCGTCTGCTTCTTGGTGAGTTCGTAGGACAGGCCGGTGCTGCCTTTCACCGAGAAATGGTCATAGGCGTCCGGATGCTCGAGCACGGTCTTGAACCTGGCGAAGAACTTTGACTCCGGCCCGATCACGCCCGGTTTTTCGAACATGATGCCGGCATTGTAGTTGAGCTCGCTGAGGTCGTTGCTGCCGATACCGCTGATGGCCCCGTCGATGCGCAGCTTTTCGGCCCGGCCAAATAGGTTGCGGTGGCCCCAATAGCCCTCCAGGCCGAGGCCATCGGTGTTGGAGAAGGTGCCGCCGACACCGAAATAGCGTGGCTTGCGCTCGCTGACCTGGACGCCGATCGGGATGTTGCCGTCGGCATCGAGCTTGTCAGCTTCCTTGAACGTCACGCTGTTGAACACCTCAAGCGCCAGCAACCGGTCGCGCGCATCGCTGATCTCGTCGGGCGAGTATTGCCGGCCGCGCTTGAGGCCGGTCATGTATTCGGTGAAGTCGCGATCGACCTTCTCGGTGCCTTCCACCGTGGTGTCGCCATAGCCGGCGACCGGCCCGGCGGCGACCGTCAGCGTCACGTCGAGCGTCGAAGTGGCATGGTCGGCGACGATCTGGCGGTCGGTCACCTTGGCCAGCGGCCTGCCCTCCTGCTTCAGCGCCCGAACGATCAGCGCCTCGGCCTTGAGCACGGCGCCGGACCCGGCGTCACCGCCGGCGATCAGGCCATAATCGGCGCTCATCAGCCCCGCCGCGTCACCCTCCAACCGGACATTGCCGAGAGTGAATTTCGGCCCGCTGGCGATATCGATGACCACCGGTACCGGTTGCGGGCCCTTGAATTCAGCATCTGGCGGCAAATCGTCGAGCCGCTTGCCGTCGATGGTGATGGTGACGACGCCTTCATAGCGGGCATCGGCATAGAGCGCCGCGACCAACTGTTCACGGTCGCTACGCGCCTTGGCCATCAGCCCGAGCGAGCCGGAAACCGGGCGTTCCTCGTCACTTTTCAGGGCCGAGGCATTTTCGAGCCTCTTGACGAGATCCTTGTCGGCATCGGGCGCGGAAATGGTGACAGCATAGCGCAGGGGGTCGACGATGTCGGCGTCCTCGTCTTTCGACGATCCCCACAGCTTGATGCCGAAAAGCTCGAAAGCAGCAGCATTTCCGGCCTCGGCGACAAGCGCGGTTGAGCAGATCATGGCCAAAAGCAGGGCGCGCGAAAGCACACGCCCTGGCGCGGTACCCCCTGACATCTGCTCTTCATGCGCCGGCATTAAGACAACCTAGAATGAAAACCTAAAATTGGAATGAAGTTCTGAAGCGCTCGTAAAGGGGCCACAATCCAATTGTCTGAAATAGGACGGGCTTGGAATTCACACCTTCTGCGTCGCCGCAAGAAAGCGTGATCCCCTGTCCTATGGAGCTACTACCGGCGATCGACCGGAAAGGAAACCGTTGGCAGGCGGAACCCTGCCGCGTCCTCGTGTTGACAAGCATGACTGATGCTTGATCATGCCTGGACGTCAGCAGTGTCTGGGAGGGTGTAATGGCAATGCGCGCGGCTCGTGGTCTGTCGATCCTGATTCTTCTCTTTTTTGCCTGGAATGGTGTCGCGCAGGCGGCTGAAGCCCGGCGAATCGCGACATCGGACAATTCCGATTATTTCGGCTTTGATCTCAGGTCCGACCAGAATGTCACGCTCGACCAGTGCAAGACCACATGTCTGGGTGATCCGGCCTGCCGCGCCTTCACCTACAACACCAAGGCCAAATGGTGTTTCCTCAAATCCGACTACAACCAGCTGAAGCCGTTCAACGGTGCGGTAGCCGGCAAGGTCGTCAACATCGATGGCGACCCCGACATCGGCGCGCCGCCGGAACTTGCCTTCTTCCCCAACTGGATGGCCGATCAGGCCCAGCAATACCGCAACAAGCTGTTGGGTCCGGCCTATGTCAAGCCGACGGAAGGGCTGACGGCGCTGACGAATGCCGCCGAACAGTCCGTGCTTACCGGCGATCACCGCTCCGCCATGCTGAGATACGAAGGTGCCGTGTCCGTCATGCCCGATGATGGCCAGCTCTGGCTCGCCCTGGCGCGCGAAACGCTAGCCGTGCAGCCTGCCGCCAACACGTCCGAGGCTTCCACTTTGCCGGCAAACGGCACCTCGGCCGCCTTCAACGCCTACAAGCTCTCGCGCACCACCAAGACGCGCGCCGAAGTGCTGGCGCTGCTCGGCAACGGCCTCGACAAGCGCGATCTCTACCGCCCAGCCCTGCAGGCCTATGAGGCCAGCCTTGCGCTGGTCCCCTCGCCGGCGGTCCAGGCCGACTATGCCGATCTGAAGGCCCGCAAGGGTTTCCGCGTCATCGACCACACGGTCGATGCCGACACCAGCGCGCCGCGCATTTGCGCGCAATTCTCGGAGGACCTAGTCAAGACCGGCGTCGACTACGCACAGTTCGTCACCGTCGACAACGCGCCGCCCAAGGGCGTCGAGGCCAAGGACAAGCAGATCTGCGTCGAAGGTCTGGAGCACGGTCAGCATTACGAGGTCACCTTCCGCGCCGGCCTGCCGGCCGCCATCGGCGAAGTGACCGCCGCCCCCGTGGTGCTGTCGATCTATGTGCAGGACCGGGCGCCCTCGGCCCGCTTCACCGGCGACAGCTTCGTGCTGCCGGCCGGCGCGCGCCGCGGCATTCCGGTCGTCACCGTCAACATGAACGCGGCCGAGATGAAGCTCTACCGTATCGGCGACCGTTCGCTGGCGCAGCTTCTTTCGGGCTATCAGTTCCTCCACCAGCTCGACAGCTATGATATCTCCAACATTTCCGAGCAGATGGGCGAGCCGGTCTGGCACGGCCAGCTCGACATCGCCAATGATCTGAACAAGGAGGTCACCACCTCCTTCCCGGTCGACGAGGCGCTGCCGCAACGCAAGCCCGGCGTCTATGTGCTGACCGCCCAGGCCGTCAACGACAAGAGCGACGACTACAATTCGATGGCCACGCAATGGTTCGTCGTCTCCGACATCGGCCTGTCGACCTATACCGGCCAGGACGGGCTCAATGTCTTTGCCCGTTCGCTGGGCAGCGCCAAGCCGATCTCGGGCGCCGAACTGACGCTGGTTGCCCGGAACAACGAGGTTCTCGGCACCGCGACCACGGATGCCGACGGCCACGCCGTCTTCAACCCCGGTCTGACGCGAGGCGACGGCGGCATGGTGCCGGCCGTGCTGATGGGCAAGCAGGGCGACAATGATTTCGTCTTCCTCGACATGGGCCGGGCAGGCTTCGACCTGTCCGACCGCGGCGTCACCGGACGCGCGGCGCCCGGCGCGCTCGACGTCTATGCCTGGACCGAGCGCGGCATCTACCGCGCCGGCGAGGATGTTCATGTCGCGGCCCTTGCACGAGACGGCGCCGCCAAGGCGGTCGAGAACCTGCCGCTGACCTTCATCTTCTCGCGTCCCGATGGCGTCGAGGACCGCCGCATCGTCAGCGACGGCGCATCGGCCGGCGGCCACGCCGTCGACCTGCCGCTCGAGCCCAACGCCATGCGTGGCACCTGGTCGGTGTCGATCTACACCGATCCCAAGCAGCCGGCTGTCGCCAGCCAGATGTTCCTGGTCGAGGATTTCGTGCCGGATCGCATCGAATTCGACATGAAAGTCGACAAGCAGGAGATCGCACAGGACGAAACCGCCAACATCAACATTGACGGCCGCTTCCTCTACGGTGCGCCGGCAGCAGGCCTGGCGCTGGAAGGCGAGTTGACGCTGTCGACGTCCCGCGATTGGGACCGTTTCCAGGGCTTCTCCTTCGGCCTCGCCGATGAGCAGTCGGCCGAACCCACGGTCACCCCTCTCACTGATCTGCCGGTGGTTGGCGATGACGGCAAGGCGACCTTCCCGGTCTCCGTCGAGCAACTGCCCTCGACCACCAAGCTGGTCGACGCCAAGGTGACGGTCCGGATGCGCGAAACCGGTGGCCGCGCCATCGAGCGTTCGCTCAACATCGGCATCCGCCCGCAAGGCCATATGATCGGCATCCGTCCGGATTTCGCCGACAATGAAGTGCCGCAGGGCGGCACGGCGAAGTTCAGCCTGATCGCTGTCGATCCCGACGGCAAGCGTGAGGCGCTGAAAGGCGCCCAATGGACGCTGGTCAAGGTCGAACGCAATTACCAGTGGTACCGCTCCAACAACTCGTGGAACTACGAGCCGGTCACCTTCACCAAGTCGATCGCCAACGGCCAGGTCGACCTCAGCGCCGACGGCGACGCTACGGTCTCCGTGCCGGTCGACTGGGGCCAGTACCGCCTCGAGGTCGAGACATCGGATCCCGAGGGACCGGCGACCAGCTACGAGTTCGACGCCGGCTGGTACGTGTCCTCGACCACCACCGAAACGCCTGACGGCCTGGAGATCGCCCTCGACAAGGACACCTATGCCGCCGGCGAAGTGGCCAAGCTCAAGGTCTCGCCGCATTTTGCCGGCGAACTCCTGATCAACATCGGCTCCGACAAGCTGTTGAAGACCGTCACGGCAACCGTGCCGGCCGGCGGCAGCACAGTCGACATCCCGGTCGGTGACGACTGGGGCGCCGGCGCCTATGTCACGGCAACCCTGTTCCGGCCTGGCGACGCGCAGGAATCGCGCATGCCGGCCCGCGCCATCGGCGTCAAATGGCTGAAGGTCGATCCGGGCTCGAAGAAGCTCGCCGTCACCCTCACGCCGCCGGACAAGACCATGCCGCGCCAGCAGCTGTCGATCCCGGTCGCGGTGGCAGGCGTACAGCCGGGCAGCAACGCCTATGTCATGGTTGCCGCCGTCGATGTCGGCATCCTCAACCTGACCAACTACAAGGCGCCGGATCCGGAAAACTGGTTCTTTGGCCAACGCATGCTGGGCATGGAAATCCGCGACCTCTACGGCCGCCTGATCGACGGCTCGCTGGGCAACACCGGCAAGCTCAGGACCGGCGGCGACGGCGCCAACATGCAGACGCAAGGCAGTCCGCCGACCGAAAAGCTGGTCGCCTTCTTCTCTGGTCCGGTTCAGCTCGACGCCGACGGCAAGGCGCGGATCGACTTCGACATTCCGCAGTTCAACGGCACCGTGCGCGTCATGGCTGTCGCCTGGACCAAGGAAGCGGTCGGCCATGCGCAGTCCGACGTCATCGTGCGTGATCCGGTGGTCATCACCGCCGGCCTGCCGCGCTTCCTGGCGCCTGGCGACGCCGCCGTCATGCGCCTTGATGTCGCCGACACCGATGGCCCGGCCGGTGACTATGCGCTGTCGATAAACACGACCGGCGACCTGTCGACCGGCGACAAGCCTCTGCCTGAGAAGCTGACGCTGGCCAAGGGCACGCGGCAGACACTGACCGTGCCGCTGATCGCACAGACGGCGGGCAATGCCTCGATCACCATCAAGCTTGCCCATGCCGACGGCACCGCTGTCGAACAGACGCTGTACGTGCCGGTGCGTCCGGCGCAATTGCCGGTCACCACCCGCCTGGTCGTCGACCTCAAGGGCAATGGCGGCGCTTTGCGCGTCGACAAGGAGCTCCTGGCGGCAAGCCTGCTCGACGGCGCTTCCGTCAGCGTCGGCGTTTCGCAGGCTGCAGCCTTCGACGTGCCGTCGCTTTTGATGACGCTCGACCGCTACCCCTATGGTTGCGCCGAGCAGACCACCAGCCGCGCCATGCCGCTTCTCTACGTCAATGAATTGGCGTCCGGCATCGGCATGGCCAGTGACCCTGACCTGCACGGCCGCATCCAGGATGCCATCTACAAGGTTCTGAGCTACCAGGCCTCTGCCGGCAGCTTCGGCCTGTGGGGTCCGGGCTCCGGCGACCTTTGGCTCGACGCCTATGTCACCGACTTCCTGACCAGGGCGCGCGAGCAGAAATACGACGTGCCGAGCCTGGCCATGAACCAGGCGCTGAGCAACCTGCAGAACTCGCTCGGCTACGACCAGAGCGTACAGGACCGTGGCAGCGAGATCGCCTACGCCCTCTACGTCCTGGCCCGCAACAAGAAGGCTTCGATCGGCGACCTGCGCTATTATGCCGACACCCAGCTCGAGGCTTTCTCGAGCCCGATGGCGGTTGCCCAGTTGGCGGCGAGCCTGGCGCTCTACGGCGACACGCCGCGCGCTGAAGCGACGTTCAAGACTGCGCTCCAGCTCGCCAAGGCGACAACCGACTATGACTACTACCGCTCCGACTATGGCTCGCCGCTGCGTGACGGCGCGGCGATGCTGGCGCTGGCGGCGGAATCGAAGCCGGTGCCGACGATCGTACCGGAGCTTATCAAGCTGGTGACGAAAGAACGCGCCGAAGCCGATTGGACCACCACCCAGGACGAATCCTGGATGCTGCTGGCGGCCCGCGCATTGAAGGAAGGTAATGATTCGATCACGCTGACCGTCAATGGCGCGCCGCATTCAGGCGGTTATTCCAACCAGATCAACGGCAGCGACCTGGTCGACAGCCCGCTCGCCATCGCCAACACCGGCAAGACCCCGCTGCAGGCCGTCGTCACCACCGTGGCGTCGCCGATCCAGCCGCTGCCGGCCAGCGGCGACGGCTTCACCATCGGCCGAACCTACTACAAGCTCGATGGCACCGAAGCCAACGTCACCGAGGCGACGCAGAACGAACGCTATGTCGTTGTGCTCAAGATCTACGAGCAGAACCGCTGGCCTTCGCGCCTCCTGATCACCGACTTGTTGCCGGCAGGCTTCGAGATCGACAATCCGGGCCTGGTCTCCAGTGCGCAATTGTCGAACTTCTCCTGGCTCGCCCAGACCGACGCGGCCCATCTCGAATTCCGCGACGACCGTTTCGTCGCGGCGTTCAACCCCAATGACGGCGATGGCGACCGCAACATCACGCTGGCCTATGTCGTGCGCGCGGTGACGCCGGGCACCTACGCCCATCCGGCGGCGACGGTGGAGGATATGTACCGGCCGCAATATTCGGCCCGCACCGCCACCGGCATGATGGAGGTCAAGGCGCCGTAAGGCGCCGATGGTGGCGATCATGAACAGAACGATGGCGCCAGCGACATCCCCCTTCTCCCCGTCACCAGACGGGGAGAAGGTGCCGGCAGGCGGATGAGGGGCAGCACCATGCTCTCCAGAAAAGTCCTGCGCCGCGCAGCCGTCACCGCAGCTTCCTGCACCGGCATCCTTGCCCTTTCCGTCGCCTCCCTCTGGGAACTCGACCGCGCCTTTCCGCCGCCGCTCCCGGCCGAGCTCACGGTCTCGACGGAAGTCCAGGACCGCGACGGCCAGCTGTTGCGCGCCTTCGCCACGCCGGACGGTTATTGGCGGCTCGAAACCAGGCTCGACCAGGTCGACAAGCAGTTCGTCGACATGCTGGTCACCTATGAGGACAAGCGCTTCTGGGACCATGGGGGCGTCGACGTTCTGGCGCTGGCCCGCGCCGCCGGCCAGTTCGCCACAAGCGGCCATATCGTCTCCGGCGGCTCGACCCTGTCGATGCAGCTCGCCCGACTGATCGAGCCGCGCGAAAGCCGCAGCCTCGGCTCCAAGATCAAGCAGATGCTGCGTGCCATCCAGATCGAGCGGCGGCTGTCCAAGCGCGAGATCCTCGAACGCTACCTGACGCTGGCGCCGTATGGCGGCAATCTGGAAGGCGTGCGCGCCGCCTCGCTGGCCTATTTCGGCAAGGAGCCGAAGCGGCTCACCGTTTCCGAAGCCGCCCTGCTCGTAGCCTTGCCGCAGCTGCCGGAAAAGCGCCGGCCCGACCGCAACCTGCAGATCGCCCACGCCGCGCGCGACCGGGTGCTGACCCGCATGGTCTCCTCCGGCCTGCTCGGCGAGCGCGAGGCGGCGCGTGCCGCCCTCGACGATGTGTCGGGCCTGCGCCGCACCTTGCCGGCGCTCGCCGCGCACGCCGCCTATGCGATGCTGCCTAAGGCCGTGCCCGGCCAACCCGTGCAGCTGACGATCCGCAAGAGCGTCCAGGAGGGGCTGGAGCAGGTCGCCAGGGACGCCGCCACCAAGTTAGGGCCTCGCCTCTCCGTTGCCATGGTGCTGGCCGACGCCCGCACCGGCGACATTCTCGGCGAGGTCGGCTCGGCCAATTTCTTCGATGCCAGCCGCTCCGGCTGGATCGACATGACCAAGATCGTCCGCTCGCCCGGCTCGACGCTGAAGCCGTTCATCTATGGACTTGCCTTTGAGCAGGGCCTGGTGGCGCAGGAAACGCTGATCGACGACAGCCCGGTCGATTTCTCCGGCTACCGGCCGAAGAATTTCGACATGGGCTACCAGGGCGACGTCAGCATCCGCCAAGCGCTGCAGCTGTCGCTCAACGTGCCGGCGATCCGCGTGCTGGACGCGGTCGGGCCAACGCGGCTGATGGCGCGCTTTCGCCAGGCTGGCGTCAGCCCCACGCTGCCGGTCAACGAGGCGCCGGGCCTGGCCATCGGCCTCGGCGGCGTCGGTGTGTCGCTGCGCGATCTCGTCCAGCTCTACACAGGCCTCGCCAATGGCGGCAAGACGCACACGCTGCATGACGGCACCGAGCCGGCCAATGCCGAGCGCACCACCGCCACCATCCTCGACGGTCAGGCCAACTGGCAGATCATCGACATCCTCTCTGGCGTCAAGCCGCCCGAGGGCGCCTCGCAGCGCGGCATCGCCTACAAGACCGGCACCTCCTATGGCTACCGCGACGCCTGGTCGGTTGGCTTCGACGGCCGCTACGTGCTGGGCGTCTGGGTCGGCCGCCCCGACGCCGGCGCGGTTCCCGGCCTCTCCGGCTACGTCTCGGCCGCCCCGATCCTGTTCGAGGGCTTTGTCCGTTCCGGCCTCGCCACCGTGCCCTTGCCGGGCAAGCCTCCCGGCGTCTTCAGTCCCAAACGCGAGGACCTGCCTATGACGCTCGCCCGTTTCGGCACCGGCTCGGACGGCCTGGTGCAGGCGACACCGACCGAACCCGCGCCGACCATCATCTTTCCGCCGGACGGCGCTCGCGTCGACCTCGGCACCAACTCAGCCGCTGCCTCGCCGCTGGTGCTGAAGCTGCAAGGCGGCCGGGCGCCGTTCCGCTGGCTGGCCAACGGCAAGCCGCTGACCGGCATCGACCGCCGCCGCACCGCAACCTGGCAGCCGGATGGCGCCGGCTACTCGACGCTGACCGTGATCGATGCCGCTGGACGCGCAGCAAGCGTGAAAGTGTTCGTCGAGTGAAAGCGTTCCTTGAATAGAATGCGCCAGGCGATTCAGTGCATTGGCTTTTGCGCGCTGATGGTGGCGGCTTTCGCTCTGCCGACACATGCCGACACCCTGCCCGCCGGCTTTGTTCACCTCACCGCCATCGACCCTTCGATCCGCCAGGACATCCGTTACGCCGGATCGGGCAATTTCCTGCGCCGCAAGGTGAACGGCTATGAAGCGCCGGCCTGCATCCTCACCGAGCAGGCGGCCAAGGCGCTTTCGGACGTCCAGAAGGCGATTGCCGCCAATGGCCTGACGCTGGTCGTGTTCGATTGCTACCGCCCTGCCCGTGCCGTCACCGACATGGGGCAATGGTCGCGAGAGGGCGGGCCGCCCGATCCGCAGTGGTATCCGCGGGTCAAGCGAGGCGACCTCATCGCCAAGGGCTATGTCGGTGAACTGTCCAGCCATTCCCGTGGCTCGACGGTCGATGTCGCCATCGCGCGAGCCGACAGCAGATCCGCCTCGAAACCGGCCTGCGGTGCTGTCGAAGCCGACACGCTCGATTTCGGCACCGGCTTCGACTGCTTTGACCCGATAAGCGAGACCGCACACCGCGGGCTCGCCGGCGAAGCCGCGGTAAACCGCAAGATGCTTCTCGATGCCATGCGCACCGGCGGCTTCAAAAACTATGCGCGCGAATGGTGGCATTTCACGCTGGCAAATGAACCGTTCGCCAAGCAGCGATTCGACTTTCCCGTCACCGCCAGGTGAGACAGCCACCAAACCGGTGGAACTGCTGTTCAGCGACCTGATACTTCAACAAGTTGTTGTATAAATACAACTTAAATTGCCCGTCACTAGTGATTGCCCTGAAATCACGCAGACTCGAATTGCAATTCCCTTCCGCAAGGATACGCATGGCCGCTGGAGGGCTTCCAATGGGTTTTACGTCGGGTTTTGACGTCGTGTTCGTGCGCGACGTCGTTCAACTATGTCCAAAGCGTCGCCGCTCGCTGCTTTTGGGCACGGCGCTCGGCTCGACGCTGGTAGCGCTCTGCGCGTCCCCGTCATTCGCGGCAAACTGCACGCAGCCGGCCTCGCCCTCGCCGATCACGGTCAACGGCGCTGCAACGCCGATCTCGTGCACCAACACCGTCGTACGCACTGCAACCGTGGCTGGCGACAACGCCATCGGCATTGTGACGACCGGCAATGGCAACATCGTCGACATCACCAACAGCGGGCCGCTGACCACGACTTCGACTTCACTCATTCCGGGGCCGACTTTCTCGCAGTCTACCGGCGCGCGTGGCATCTATGCCGGCACCAACGGCATTGGCGCTGACATCACCATCAACAACACCGGCACCATCAACTCGTACAGCGACAGCATCAAGGCGACCGACGCCGCCACGAGCGGCACCGTTTTCAGCAGCGACACCCACATCACCATCACCAATTCAGGCAACCTGACCGCAGGCCCCAACGCCGAGGGCATCTACGCCAATGCCGGCTACGGGTCCAACAACGTCGTGACGATCAACAACAGTGGCGTCATCCAGACCGGCGCCAGTGCCTCTCAGATCGGCACATCGTCCGGCATATTCGCCACCGTCGACGGCGACAACAGCCAGATCAACATCGCCAACAGTGGCGCCATCAGCACGATCGGCGACACCGCTTCGGGTATCTCGGCGATCGCCAACTACTACAATGGCGACAATGGCAGCATCGTCATCGGCAACAAGGCAACCATCACCACGACGGGCGCCGGCGCCGATGGCATCCTCGCCAAGGCCGGCAATCCGGACCATGGCGGCACGGTCAAAATCACCAACGCCGCCACCGTCAGTGCCGGCAATATCGGCATCGCCAGCTTCACCTATGGCGCAGGCGGCAACATCACCATCGACAACAAGGGCAATATCACGGCCGGCACAGGCGGCGCCAATGCCTCCGACGGCATTATGGCCGTCGCCTACGGCAGTGACGCGACCATCACCATCACCAATGGTGGTACCATCGACACGACCGCCGGCGGTCACCGGTCTGTCGGCATCCAGGCGACGGCTGGCTACTACGACTACAGCAACGCGCACATTTCAGTGACCAACACAGCCAGCATCACCACTGGCGCCTATTCCGAAGGCATCCTCGCTCGCTCCTATGGCACCGGCGCCACGGTCACCATCGACAACAGCGGCGCCCTCAACGCCGGCTCGCTCGGTATCGTCGCCAACGTCTACGGCGACAGCAGCCAGATCAGCGTAACCAACAGCGGGGCGATCACAACCACGGATCCGAACGCGAATGGTATTACGGCGGTCGCTATTTCCTATGGCAGCAGCGGCGACAGCATTGTGATCGACAACAAGGCCGGCGGCACCATCGACACCAGCACCGGTACGTTCGGCATCTTCGCGCTGGCAGGGAGCAACGGCAATACCGACCCCGACAATGGCGGCACCATCACTATTACCAATGCCGCCACGATAAGTTCCGGCCACACCGGCATCGCCGCCATCACCTATGGCAATGGCGGCGACATAACGGTTTCAAACTCGGCCGCGATCACAGCCGGAAAACTGGGCGACAACGGTTCCTACGGCATCCTGGCTGTTGCCATCGGCAGCGACATAGCCATCGATATCACCAACAGCGGCGCCATCGACACGACCGCCGGCGGTCCTAACGCGACGGGCATACAGGCCTCGGGCACCTATTCCTCGGCCAGCAACGTGCACATTTCGGTCACCAACAGCGCCAGCATCACTACGGCCGCCAATTCCGAAGGCATATTCGCCCAGGCCTACGGCGACGGCGGCATGGTTACCGTCGACAACAGCGGCGCCATCAAGACCGGCGACAGCACCTCGACGAACGGTCGTTCGTCCGGCATCGCCGCCAATGTCAATGGCGACAACAGCCAGATCAGCGTCACCAACAGTGGCGCGATCACAACCATCGGCGTCGGTGCGAACGGCATCACCGCGATCGCCAACCTCTATGGCACCTGCAGCTGCCAGGGCCCCCTTTTCCCGGCCACCAGCAACGGCAGCATCGTCATCAGCAACAAGGCTGGCGGCACGATAACCACGACAGGAAGCTATGCGTCGGGCATCTTTGCACAGGCCGGCAACAAGGATCCGTCCGACCCGGGCAATTCCAATCCCGACGATGGCGGCACGATCAACATTACCAATGCCGCCGTGATCAAATCGGGGGGCAAGGGTATCGCCGCCGGCACTTACGGAGCCGGAGGCACCATCAGCGTCACCAACAGCGGCGACATCGCCTCGACGGCCGGCGAAGGCCTCTATGCCAAGTCCATTGGCGACAACAGCAGCATTGCCGTCGCCAATACGGCATCCGTCGATGCCAAGGGCGGCGTTGCCGGGCTGGCTGCCTACACGAGCGGCGCCGGCAGCAACATCGTCATCGGCAACAGCGGAAACAATGCGGAACTGTTCGGCAGCGTGGGCTTCGGCGCAATCGCTGGCGCGACCGGTACATCGAGCACGATCCTCGTCACCAACGATGGCAAGATCAGCGGCGAGCTTGGCGGCCTGCAGGTCAATTCGACCGGCGGCTCCACGGTCACCATCGGCACGTCGGGCTTTGTCGGCGCCAACAACAACCTGGCCATCAAGTCGACCGCCGGAACAACCAGGATCGACGATGCCGGCGTGATTGCCGGCCGGGTCGAATTGAGCGACGCCGGAAATGTCATGAACGTCAATGATACCGGCGTCTTCAGGGCATTCACCGACAGCAAATTCGGCGCCGGCAGCGATACGCTCAACAATGGCGGCACCCTCTACGCATCGGGCAGCTTCTTTGGCTCGTCACCGAGCACCGTCAGCTTCATCGGCCTCGATAGCTTCGTCAACGGCAGCCTGGGCTCCGGAGCCGGCCTGACGACGATGATCGATGGCGTGGCCGGCGACAAGCTGATCACCAGCGGCAACTTCACCGGCCAGGGCAATTCGAAGCTCGGCGTCGACGCCAACTTTACCACCGGCGTCGCCGACACTCTGACAATCGGCGGCAATTCGTCCGGTCATACCGATTTGGTCGTGAATGTCGTCGGCGCCGGCGCGCCGGCGGTCTTCATCCCCGTAGTCACGGTGACCGGAACAACCGCCGACAGCGATTTCGATCTGGCTGGTCCCGTCAATGCCGGCTTCTTCACCTACGGCCTGTTCCTGCAGGGCAACACACACGGCCTGCGTTCCATCGGGCTTGACAATGCCGGTTTCGAACTGCCTGCCGGCGTGACCGGGGCACAGGATGTGTGGCTGGATACGACCGGCTTCTGGCAGGACCGCATGGCGGATCTGCGCACGCAGGAAAGTGGCGTCCACAATGCGGATATGCCGGAGGAAAAACTCGCCGCGCGCATGGGCGGCCTCTGGGCGCGGGTGTCCGGCGATTGGTCAAATCGCGACAGCAGCGTCAGCTTCACCGATCCGGTCTCGCTGCAGGCCGAGACCCTCAACCTCGATCGCAAGCAGCGCACCAGCGCCTTCCTCGGCGGCATCGACATGGGGCTCGAAGGTGTCGCCGGCGGCGATATACTGTTCGGCGTCATGGGCGGCTACGTCACCTCCAAGCTCGACTTCAAGGCGACGGACGACAGCTGGGACTACAAGGGCGGCACGGTCGGCGCCTATGCTACCTACCTGAATGGCGGCTTCTACCTCGACGGCCTCGTCAAGGCCGATTTCCTCGATGTCGACATCAACGACGTCGGCGGCAAGGCGAGCACCAACGCCACCAATATCGGCGCGCGCCTCGACGCCGGCTACCGCGTCGCCATGGGCCGGGGCTTCATCGAGCCGCAAGCCAGCCTGGAATGGGTCCGCACCAATATGGATTCGGTATCGCTGTTTGGCGGCGACATCGACTTCCAGAACGGCAGCAGCGGCCGCGCCAGGATCGGCGTGCGCATCGGCACCGATATGCAGATGAACGGCATGACCGTCAGTCCGGACCTGACGCTGAGTGTCTGGAACCATTTCGGCGACAGCAACGCCGTCGACATCAACTTCCCCGGCAGCGCCTTCTCCGCCACCGACAGCGCCGGCAACGGCACGTTCGGCGAGGTCGGCGTCGGCGTGAACGTGGCCAGCGCCAGCAACTGGTCCGGCGTGGTCCGCGGCAGCGTCCGCTTCGGCAACAATTACAGCGCCGGCTCCATTGGCGCGGCACTCCGTTACGGCTGGTAGTCCAGCGGATTGCATCTGAACTTCTTGCGCCGGCCCTCGCGGCCGGCGTAGTCATGACTAGGTCCACCCATGGAGCAAGCGTGAGCACATCCAAGGCCACTGACGAGGCCCCGGCGAAACCGCCCGAAGCCGCGTCTCCGAGCGCGGCCGAACAGCGGACCAACATCTCGCTGTCGCGCGGCTTCATCAACTGGATGGAGACGGCGCAGTGCTCGCTGGCCTTCACCTCCTACCAGACCGGGCAATTGTTCCTGGTCGGCCTTACCGGCGACAGGAAGGCCTCGATCCACCAGACCAGTTTCGTCAGGGCCATGGGCGTGACCGTTGCCGGGCAGCGCATCATCCTAGCTTCCGACACGGCGGTGTGGCGGCTGGAAAACATCCTCGGACCCGACCAGGTCGCCAACGCCATTTACGACCGCATGTATGTACCGCGCGCCGCTTCTTACACAGGCGACCTCGACATCCATGAACTGGCCGTGCGCGAAGACGGGCAGATCGTGTTCATCAACACCAAGTTCTCTTGCCTGGCGACGCTGAGCCCGACGCATTCCTTCCGGCCGTTGTGGAAGCCCTCCTTCATCAGCAAGCTGGTGCCTGAGGACCGCTGTCATCTTAATGGTCTCGCCATGCAGAACGGGCGCGCCCGCTATGTCAGCGCGATCAGCCGGTCGGACTCGGTCGGCGGCTGGCGCGACCGCCGCTGGGAAGGCGGCATGATCATCGACATCACCGAGGACCAAGTGGTGGTCGACGATCTGTCGATGCCGCATTCGCCACGCGTCCATGACGGTGCGCTGTGGGTGCTGGATTCCGGCCGCGGCTTCCTGGTCCGCATCGATCCCGGAACCGGACAGCGGCAGAACATCGCCTTTTGCCCCGGCTTCCTGCGCGGCCTGAGCTTTCATGGCCGCTTTGCCATCGTCACCACCTCGCTGCCGCGCGATGGCCTGTTCAAGGACCTGCCGCTACAGGACAATCTGCAGACGCGCGACGCCGAGCCGCGCTGCGCGCTCTACATCATCGACCTGCATACCGGCGGCATAGCCGAGTGGATCGAGTTGAAGGGACACATCACCGAGCTTTTCGACGTCGCCGTCATTGCGGGCTGCCGCTGCCCTTCGTCCGTGCCGCTCAACAGCCCGAACATGGCTTCGCTGATCACCATCGACAGCGAAGGCTGAGCGCGCGAATCGGGCCCGGCAGGCGAAGTCCTTGTCCCGGCCGGTCCAAAGCCTAGATCAAACATCAGGCAGGCTCGCCGTTCGCTCAGTGCAGCCATGAGGAAGAAATTTCTCCGCACAGCGAAATATCGTCGAACATTTTCTTCAGGGGGCCAAAAAAGGCAACATTGAATGCATCTAATTTCTATCAATTCGGTAGATTTGGCGCCGGTTCAACGGAGGCAGAAATGACCAAACCTCATTTCAGGAAACTGCTCGGCGCACTGGTCGCCACATCTGTCCAGTTCGGCACGCTCGGTTTCGCGTTTGCCGACACCACCATCCTCAACGTGTCCTACGATCCGACGCGCGAGCTCTACAAGGCCTATGACGAAGCCTTCGCGGCGCATTGGAAGGCCGAGACCGGCGAGACGGTCACCATCCAGCAATCGCATGGCGGATCGGGTGCCCAGGCCCGCGCCGTGATCGACGGCCTCGACGCCGATGTGGTGACGCTGGCGCTCGAAGGCGACATCAACGCCATCGTCTCCAAGTCGAAGAAGATCAATCCCGACTGGCGCACCAAATTCGAAAACAATTCAGCGCCTTACACCTCGACCATCATCTTCCTTGTCCGCAAGGGAAATCCCAAGGGCATCCATGACTGGAACGACCTGGTAAAGGACGGCACCCAGGTGATCACGCCCAATCCCAAGACCTCCGGCGGCGCGCGCTGGAACTATCTCGCCGCCTGGGCCTACGCCAACGCCAACGACGGCGGTGACGAGGCCAAGACCAAGGAATTCGTCGGCAAGCTCTATGCCAATGCCCCGGTGCTCGACACCGGTGCCCGCGGCTCGACCGTGACCTTCGCGCAAAAGGGCATCGGCGACGTGCTGATTGGCTGGGAGAACGATGCCTATCTGGCGCTCGACGAATTCGGCGCGGACAATTTCGACATCGTCTATCCCCCGACTTCGATCCTGGCCGAGCCGCCGGTGGCGGTGGTGGACGCCAATGTCGACGCCAAGGGCACGCGCAAGGTCGCCGAAGCCTATCTGGGCTGGCTCTATTCCAAGGAAGGCCAGACAATCATCGCCAAGAACCACTATCGTCCGGCCAAGCCCGAACTTGTGGCTCCGGCTGATCTTCCCAAGACACCCGACATCAAGCTGATCTCCATCGACGATCCGCTTTTTGGCGGCTGGAAGAAAGCACAGCCTTATCATTTCGGCGACGGTGGTATATTCGACCAGATCTACAAGCCGGCCCAGTGAGCTAGATCTAGATCAGGACGATATGACCACAGCACCCGCGCAGGCGGGGTGGCGGTTCAGACAGCCGAGTGTCATTCCGGGTTTCGGACTGACGCTCGGCTTCTCGCTTGCCTACCTCACCCTCATCATCCTCATCCCGCTATCCGGGCTGCTCTGGCGCTCGATCGCCCTTGGCTGGCCTGAATTCTGGGCCATCGCCACCGATCGCCGCACCATCAAGGCGCTGGAAATCAGCTTCGGCACCGCCTTCATCGCGGCCGCCGTCAACGTCGTCTTCGGCACGCTGGTCGCCTGGGTGCTGGTGCGCTACCGCTTTCCCGGCCGCCGCATCGTCGATGCCATGGTCGACCTGCCCTTCGCGCTGCCGACGGCGGTGGCCGGCATCGCGCTGACCACGCTCTACGCGCCGAACGGCTGGATCGGCAAATTGCTGATGCCGCTCGGCATCAAGGTCGCCTATACGCCGCTCGGCATCGTCATCGCGTTGGTCTTCATCGGCCTGCCCTTCGTCGTGCGCACCGTGCAGCCGATCATGGAGGAGATCGACAAGGAGGTTGAGGAAGCTGCCGCCACGCTTGGCGCCAGCCGCTTCCAGATCATCACCCGCATCCTGTTTCCAGGGCTGGCGCCGGCCATCGTCACCGGCTTTTCGCTGGCCTTCGCCCGCGGCGTCGGCGAATACGGCTCGGTCATCTTCATCGCCGGCAACCTGCCTTACAAATCCGAGATCGCGCCGCTGCTCATCGTCATCCGGCTGGAGGAATACAACTATCCGGCTGCGACCGCGATCGCGGCGATCATGCTCGCTCTGTCGTTCGTCATGCTGCTGGTCGTCAATCTCGCGCAGACATGGAGCCGCAAGCGCTATGGCTGATCCCGAGATCAAATCCTACGAGCCGCATCACGAGAGCCAGTCGGCGGCCGTCACGGAAAGCCGCCCGGCGCGCGTGGCGCTGATGACCGTTGCCTTCACCTTCCTCGGCATCTTCCTGCTGCTGCCGCTGATCATCGTCTTCAACGAGGCACTGGCGAAAGGCGTCGGCGCCTATACGCAATCGCTGAGCGATCCCGACGCACGCTCGGCGATCCGGCTGACGCTGCTTGTCGCAGCGATCTCGGTGCCCCTCAACATCGTCTTCGGCATCTCCGCAGCCTGGGCGATCGCCAAGTTCGAGTTCAAGGGTAAGGCCTTCCTGACCACGCTGATCGACCTGCCCTTCTCGGTCTCGCCAGTCATTTCAGGTCTGGTCTATGTGCTTTTGTTCGGCGCCCAGGGGCTGCTCGGCGGCTGGCTGAAGGCGCATGGCATCGTCATCCTGTTTGCGGTGCCGGGCATCGTGCTGGCCACCGTCTTCGTGACCTTTCCCTTCGTCGCCCGCGAACTGATCCCGCTGATGCAGGAACAGGGCAATGGCGACGAGGAGGCAGCCCTGTCGCTCGGCGCCAATGGCTGGCAGACCTTCTGGTACGTGACCTTGCCCAACGTCAAATGGGGGCTGCTCTATGGCGTGCTTCTGTGCAATGCACGTGCCATGGGCGAGTTCGGCGCCGTGTCGGTGGTGTCGGGCCACATACGCGGCCTGACCAACACCATGCCGCTGCATGTCGAAATCCTTTATAACGAGTACAACGCCGTCGGCGCCTTTGCCGTCGCTTCATTGCTTGCGGGCCTGGCGCTCGTCACGCTGGTCTTGAAAACACTTCTCGAGATGCGCTACGGCGCCGAGATCGCCGCGACGCGCGGACACTGATAGAGGGGTTTGCATGGAAGTTCGCGTTGCCAACGTGCGCAAGGAGTTTGACCGGTTTCCGGCGCTTCACGACGTGTCGCTCGACATCAAGTCGGGTGAGCTGATCGCGCTTCTGGGGCCGTCCGGTTCCGGCAAGACGACGCTGCTCAGGCTGATTGCGGGGCTGGAGCGGCCGACGCGAGGAAAAATCTTCTTCGGCGACGAGGACGCCTCGCAGAGGTCGATTCAGGAGCGCAATGTCGGCTTCGTCTTCCAGCATTATGCGCTGTTCCGGCACATGACGGTGGCCGACAACATCGGCTTCGGCCTCAAGGTCCGGCACGGGCCGTCGCGACCGCCGGCGCAGGAGATCCGCCGCCGCGCTTCCGAACTGCTCGACCTCGTCCAGCTTTCAGGGCTGGAAAAGCGTTATCCGGCTCAGCTCTCCGGTGGCCAGCGCCAGCGCGTGGCGCTGGCGCGCGCCATGGCGATCGAACCCAAGGTGCTGCTGCTCGACGAGCCGTTCGGCGCGCTCGACGCACAGGTGCGCCGGGAGTTGCGCCGCTGGCTGCGCGAAATCCATGACGCCACCGGCCACACCACCGTCTTCGTCACCCATGACCAGGAAGAGGCGCTGGAGCTTGCCGACCGCGTCGTGGTGATGAGCCAGGGCCGCATCGAGCAGGTTGGCACCGCCGACGACATCTACGACACGCCGAACTCGCCCTTCGTCTATGGCTTTATCGGTGAATCGAGCTCGCTTCCCGTCAAGGTCGAGAATGGCGAGATCTGGCTTGCCGACCGCCCGATCGGACTTGCCGCGCCACACGAGCCCTCGGGCGACGCGACGCTGTTCTTCCGCCCGCACGATGTCGAGCTGCTCGACGGCTGCAGCGGCTGCATCGCCGGCACGGTCGCGGCCAGTCGCCGCGTCGCCGGCACGCGGCGAGTGGAACTCGAGATCGGCGGCGAGCGCCAGCGGGTCGAAATCGAACTGCCGGTCGATCACCCCGCGGCGCAGAAAAGTCGGGTGGCCTTCCGCCCCGGTCGCTGGAAGCTCTTCCCGACCGCTTGATCCAATCCGCCTGCCCATCGTTCGGGAAGGATTGTGCGCGCACGCAGCGTCGTTGTGCCGGCTGGGGCATCGAAAATATCCATGCCAGAAAAGAGATCCTAACAGCCGGCCGTTTTGGCGATATCTTTTCTCGTGGCTAGGGCACGGGCCGCTGCGCGTGCCTCGTCCCGTACCCTGCGCCACGGCTATGGTTCGACCATAAACACATTGCATCGGAGCCCGTTTCATGAAGCGATTTTTCCTTGGCGTCGCCGCCATAGCCGGCCTGTTCCTCGCATCCTCCCAAGCCTGGTCGGCCGACAAACTGCTCAACGCATCCTACGATGTCGGCCGCGAACTGTTCGTCCAGGTCAACAAGGCCTTCATCGCAGGGCATCCAGGCGTCACCGTCGACCAGTCGCATGCCGGCACCTCGGCGCAGGCGCGCGCCATCGCCGAAGGGCTCGGCGCCGATGTCGTCACCTTCAACCAGGTCACCGACATCGATTTCCTGGTCAAGAAGGGCCTCGTTTCGGCTGACTGGCAGAAGGATTTTCCCGACAACGCCTCGCCCTTCTATTCGCTGCCGTCCTTCCTCGTGCGCGCCGGCAACCCCAAGCACATCAAGGACTGGAACGACCTCGTGCGCGACGACGTCCAGGTGATCTTCCCCAACCCGAAAACCTCGGGCAATGCGCGCTACACATATCTGGCGGCCACCGCCTACGCCAAGGAAGCCTTCAAGGGCGACGACGCCAAGGTGAAGGAATTCATCACCAAGCTGTTCAACAACGTTCCGATCTTCGACACAGGCGGCCGCGCCGCGACCACCACCTTCGTGCAGCGCGAGATCGGCGACGTGCTGATCACCTTCGAGTCCGAGACGCGCGGCATCCGCAAGGAATATGGCGACGACAAGTTCGAGCAGGTCACGCCCTCGGTTAGCCTGCTGGCCGAATTCCCGGTAGCGATCGTCGACAAGGTGGCCGACGAGCATGGCACCCGCGATCTGGCCAAGACCTATCTCGACTTCCTCTACACGCCGGAAGGCCAGGACATCCTCGCGCAGAACGGCAACCGGGTCCGCGACGCGACCGTCGCCGCCAGATACAAGGCCGACTTCCCCGATGTCCGCCTGCTGACGGTGGACGACGTCTTCGGCGGCTGGGACAAGGTGCAGAAGGAGCATTTCGCCGCCGGCGGCCTGCTCGACCAGACCTACGGCAGCCGCTGACGGGGCAGCATCCGAGGTGAACGCGAAAGCCGGCGCTGTGCCGGCTTTTTTCGTTTCGTGCGCCGGCAATCCGGTATTCAGCGGACCAAAGCATGATCCCGAACAGCGGAATCCGGTTTTCGCCAGAATCATGTTCGAGCCGAGAAGCAGAGTTCCATCCCGATTCTATCGGGTGGAACATGCTCTATCGGCTTCATCATGCAAAACGTTACAAAGAATCAACGCGTTTGTGCCTAACGTGCCATCTGGCGGCTTGTTTTCGCGAAACGTCATCGCGCGGCGAAAACGTCATTATTTGCACACAAACAGTCGCCAGATGCGGGTGGTTGGGGCTTCAATGGGTTGATCTGGGCATGCTGACTAAAAAAGGCAAATACGGCCTCAAGGCCCTTGTGCATCTGTCCGGCCTGCCGGCTGGCCAACTGGCCTTTGTCAACGACATCGCGGTCGCCAACAACATCCCGAAGAAGTTCCTCGATGCCATCCTGGGCGAGTTGCGCAACGCCGGCTTCGTCCAGAGCCGCAAGGGCAAGGAAGGCGGCTATCGCCTTGCCCGGCCGGCCTCCGAAATCAAGATCGGCCATGTCGTGCGCGTGCTTGACGGACCGCTGGCGCCGATCCCCTGCGCCAGCCGCACACAGTATCAGCGCTGCGAGGACTGCGACGAGGCGACCTGCCAGGTCCGGCACATGATGTTGGAAGTACGCCAGGCGATTGCCGAAGTGCTGGACAATCGCAGCCTCGCCGCCATGCGCGACGCCGACAATGATGATTTTCCGGTCGAACTGACGTCGCAGATTTAGCGCATCTGACGAACCGCGGCAGCGACAAGTTCGCCGACCGGGCGCATCGCGTCGAGCGTCAATGCCCGCTCATCCGCCGCCGGTGGCTCGAGGATGGCGAACTGGCTGTCGACCAGGCTTGCCGGCATGAAATGACCCTTGCGGCCGGCGACGCGTCGCCTCGCCGTGGCAGCGTCGATCTCCAGGTAGAGGAAGACGATCTCCGGGCAGAAGCCGCTCAGCCGCTCGCGATAGCTGCGCTTCAACGCCGAGCAGGCGGCAACCACGCCTTCGCCCTGCCCGACCGACGCCACGATGCGCTCGCCGATCGCGTCGAGCCAGCCTTCACGGAGTTGATCGGTGAGCGGCTCGCCGCTTGCCATGCGCGCAACGTTTTCGGGCGGATGCAACCTGTCGCCCTCGATGAAGATGGCGCCCAGCACGGCGGCCAGCGCGGTGCCGACGGCCGACTTGCCGCAGCCGGCGACACCCATCACCACAATGGCCGGCACCGAACCGGGAGCGCCCGTTGGCGCCTGTTCTGTCTTTTCGTCCACTGTCAGCGGCTTGCCGGCGCGCGGCCGTAGAGCAACAGCATGGCAACGATGACGATGCCATAGATGATCTGCCGCCCCGCCTCCGGCATCTGCATGACCGACAGGATGGATTGCAGCAGCGTGATCAGGATGACGCCTGCAACGGTGCCGAGATAGGAACCGCGCCCGCCCAGGATCGAGGTACCGCCAAGCACCACTGCCGCGATTGACGGCAACAGGTAGGCGTCGCCCATCGATTGCGCCGCCTTCGAAGCATAGCCGGCCAGAAGCACGCCGCCGAAGGCCGAAAGCCCGCCGGAGACGGCGAAGGCGATCATCACCACGCGTCGCGTGTCGATACCCGAAAGATAGGCGGCGCGCTCGCGGTTGCCGATGCCGTAGACGGCGCGGCCGAAGCTGGTGCGGGTCAGTACGAACACCATCGCCGCGCCGATCAGCGCCCAGATGATGACCGCGTTGGGCACGCCCGGAATGGCAAAACCAGTCGCCAGGTAGCGCATCGCGCCAGTCGCCGAATCCTGTGGCGAGAAACCGCCGGTGTAGACCACCATCAGCCCCTGCGCGACGGCGTTGGTGGCCAGCGTGATGATCATCGAGGGGATGCGCAGATAGGCGACGCCGATGCCGTTGACAACGCCGATCAGCATGCCGCAGACGATGCCGAATGGGATGGCCACCGCCACGCCGACCGGACCATAGGCGGCTGCCGCACTGGCCATCATGGCGCCCATTGCGACCGACCATGGCACCGACAGGTCGATCTGGCCAAGCAGGATGACCAGCATCATGCCGGTGGCGATGACGCCGAGGAATGACGCCACCTTGAGCTGCTGCAGAAGGTATTCAGGTGACAGGAAGCTTCTGGAATAGAGGCTGCCGAGGAACAGCAGCAGCACGATGCAGGCAAAGGCCGTCAGCACCGCCGGATCGGCGCGCCGGATGAATCTGGGCATGCGGCCGGCAATGCCGCCAAGCGTCGTTTCGCTCACAGGAACCACTCCAGCCGGTTGCGGACCCGAAACAGGGCGAAGGCGCCGAGGCTGACCGCGATCAGCAGGATAACGCCCTGGAACAGCGGTTGCCAGAGCGGATCGAAATCGAAGACGAAGAGCAGGTCACCGATGGTGCGGAACGCCAGCGCGCCGAAGATCGCGCCGATGGCGCTGCCCTTGCCACCGAACAGCGAGACACCACCGAGCACGACGGCGGCGATCGAGAACAGCGTATAGGCGTTGCCGCTGGCATAGGCTGCGTCGCCGGTATAGGTGAAGAAGGTCAGGAATAGCCCGCCGACTGCGGCAAGCAGCCCGGCCAGTGCGTAGGCGGCGAATTTGCCACGGCGGATCGGCACGCCGGACATGTAGGCGGCCGTCTCCGACGAGCCGGCTGCGTAAGCCGCACGACCGAGCACCGAGCGGCTGAAAGGCACCCAGACAAACAACACCACGGCCAACAGCACGACCAAGCTTGCCGGCACCACGCCGAACAGTCGTCCGGTCAAAGCGTCGGCGAGGTCCTCATTGACCGAGCCGCCGGGAAAAGGTCGCAGCAGCAGGGCAATGCCGAAGTAGACGGCGCCGGTGGCGATGGTGGCGACAATAGGCTGCAGCCTTCCATAGATGACGATGGCGCCGTTGATCGCCCCGCACAGCAGCCCGGTGCCGAGCACCGCGAGGACGCCGAAGGCGGTTTCGATGCCAGTGCCGATGACCAGCCAGGACGCCAGGCAATTGGTCAGGGTGAAAATCATGCCCACGGACAGGTCGATGCCGGCGGTGATCACCACCAGCGTCTGGGCCATGGCGACGAAGGCGAGCAGCACGCCCTTGTTCGCTGCCGTCTGCACGACATTGGCGGTGAAGCCGGCCGGGTGGTTCGAGGTGTAAATGACGAACATGACGATGAAGATGCCGAGCGCCAGCAGCGTCCCGCGCTGCTCGGCCAGCCAGTAGCGCCAATCCTTCACGCGTTTGCTCCCAGGCTCACGGGGCTCTCCTCGCCATGGATGTTGAGCGCGCTGGCGATCAGCGCCCGCTCGGTGATCTCGGCGCCGATCAACTCGCGCTTGACCGCCCCATCATAGAGCACCAGCACGCGGTCACAGCAGCCGATCAGCTCGTCATAGTCGGTCGAATAGAACAGGATCGCAGCACCGGCATCGGCGAGCTTGCGCATCAACTGGTAGAGCTCCTGCTTGGTGCCGACATCGATGCCGCGCGTCGGATCGTTGAGCAGGATGATGCGCGGCTGGCGCATCAGCCATTTGGCGATGACCACTTTCTGCTGGTTGCCGCCCGACAGCGCGCCGACCGGAATGTCGAGCCCCGCGGTCTTGATCGCCAGCAGGCCGACCATGTCGTCGATCAGCCGCTGCTCGGCGGCACGGTCGATGATGCCGGCTTTGGACAGCCGGTCGAGCGCGGCGAAGGACAGGTTTTCGCGAACCGTCATCGGCAACATCAGCCCTTCGGTCTTGCGGTCTTCGGGAATGAGCGCCATGCCGATACCGTCTTCACGTGCGGCGGCGGGGCTGGCGATGGCAACGGGCTTGCCGTCGATGAGGATCTGGCCCGACAGGCCGCGCAACACCCCGAAGAAGGCAAGCAGCAGTTCGCGTTGGCCCTGACCGTCGAGGCCGCCAAGACCGAGGACCTCGCCTGCCCCAACAGTCAGCGAGACATTGTCCAACCGGTCGGTCCATGAAAGCTTGCGTGCCTCCAACACCGGAACGGCGGCAGCCGAAGCGCGTGGCGGCTTCGGCGGAAAGATGTGGCTGTATTCTCGCCCGATCATCAGTTCGACGACTTCATTGTCGCTCTTTGTGCCCGCCGCGTAACTGGCGACATTGCGACCGTTGCGAAACACCGTGCATTGGTCGGCCAGTTCGGCGATCTCGTTCATGCGATGCGAGATATAGAGCAGCGCCAGCCCTTCCGAGCGCAGTCGCTTCAGCACGCCGAAAATCTTGGCGACATCCGTCGCGGTCAGCGCCGAGGTCGCCTCGTCGAGGATCAGGATGCGCGGCTTGCGTGCCAGCGCCTTGGCGATCTCGACCATCTGGCGGCGCGACAGCGGCAGGTCCTTGACCAGCGCCAGCGGGTGGATATCTGCTGCGCCCGCGCGCGCCAACGCTTCCTCCGCAATCCGGCGTTGTGCCTTGCGGTCGATCATGCCGAACCGCGTCGGCGGGTCTGAGATAACAATGTTGTCGGCAACGCTGAGTTCAGGAACCAGCGACAGTTCCTGGAAGATGCAGACGATGCCGGCCTGGTTGGCGGCAGCCGGCGAAGCGAACGTCACCTCGCGGCCATCTAACGTCATGCGCCCTTCGTCGGGCGCAACGACACCGGCCATCACCTTGATCAGCGTCGATTTGCCGGCACCGTTTTCGCCGAGGATGCCGTGAATGCTGCCGGATGAGACCGAAAGCTCGGCCTTTTCCAGCGCCCGCACACCACCATAGCGCTTGGATATGCCTTCCATCCGGAAGAGCGGAATCGCACCGTCCATCGGGCCTCCCGAGGCTCTTTGACGACTAGGGATATCGAGTGGTCGGCGCCGCGGAATATCCCGCGGCGCCTGGGTGCAGCTACTGGTCGGCCTTGGTCTGGCCCATGATTTCCTGCGCGGTGAAATTGATACCGCAGGTCGGGAAGGAATTGCCGACGAAGAAATTGTCGGACTGATCAGGGAAGAAATCCTGACCTGCCTTGAAGTTCGGATCCTCGACGATCGCAAGCGGCAGCTTGACCGACTGCGGGACGACATTGCCTTCAAGGGCTGCGATCGCCGTCTTGATGGCAACCGCCACCTGGGCGGGGCCGGTACCGGCTGACGAGCATTTCAATCCGTCCGCCGCATGGGCCGCGCAGAATTTGCGGAAGCCGTTCTCTGTTTCGCCGCCGAACGGCACGAACGGATGCTTGGCGTCGATCATCGCCTGCACGATGCCGGTGTCGCCACCCTGGCCGGTGATGCCGACGAACGGACCATTGGTGGCGATCGCGTCAGCCGTGACTTTCTGTGCCGTCGGATCGTCCCACTTGCCGGCGACTTCGGTGACGTCCCATTTCTTGCCCGAAGCGTCGAGAACCTCATGGATGCCATTATGGCGATCGGTGTCGACCGACGTGCCGGCAACGCCGCGGACTTCAAGAATCTTGCCGCCTTCGGGTATATGGCCGGTCAGCCATTTGCCCCAAAGTTCGCCAAGGCCCTTCTGATCGACATTGACGTTGATGGCATCCTTGGTATCGAGAATGTTGTCGAAGGCGACCAGCACCACGCCGGCTTCCTTGGCGCGCTTGATGACCGGCGCGAAAGCGGTCGGGTTCTGCGCGTTGACAACAATGGCGTCATAGCCGGAATCGATGAAGTTGTTGATCGCCGAGATCTGCGCCGGCACATCCTCGCCGGTCGACACCACCTTGAATTCCTTCAGCTTGGCGGCGACGTCCTTCTGCGCTGCGTAAGCCTTGGCGGTCTGGATCATCTGGATGCGCCAGGTGTTGGCGATATAGCCATTGGCGAGCGCGATCCGGTATGGGCCATCTTTTTTGGGAAACTTGAAGAACTGCGTATCCGCGGCCCAGGGCGCGAAGCAGTCCGGTTCGGCGGCTGGTCCCTTCACGACTTCGGGGCCGGCGGCCATTGCGGCCGAGTTGAGCATGACAAATGCAGTGGCGGCAACGATGCCACCCACGAGTGACTTGATCATCGATATTCCTCCCAGTTGCAGTTTTGATTGTTGTTGGCTGCCATGCACTTCACGCGTCCGGCCAGACACCTCCTGTCTTGCCTCTCGCGCTTTCTTAAGTCGCCAATGTCGACCCGATTCCCTCCTTTGCCACCTCCAAATCGGAAACAAAAACTATCATATTATACATAATAAACAAGCATCAGCTGTCGCTTATATATAATAAACAGGACTTGGCCTTTGCCGTAAATTTCCATTTTGGGGAATTGGTAGCGCTACCATGACGTTGTGTAAACCGGCATTCACACAGTCGCTTCTGTGTGTTTCAACGGGCAGTGCTCTCGCGGCGCTTGAGTTCGAAGCCGAGATCGACGATCCGTTGTTCCGGCCTGTTACCGGCGATCGCCGCCAGCGCCATGGCGACCGCACGTCGGCCAATCTCATAGCGGTGGGTGCGGATGCTGGTGATCGAAGGAAACGCCACCTGCATCATGTCGAGATCGTTGAAGCCGACGATGCCTATCGTCTTCGGCACCGCGATCGAGGCGCGATGGCACTCGAACAACACGCCGAGCGCGATGTCGTCATTGTTGCAGAACACACCGTCGAGCGTCGGTACCTTGGCCAGCGCGTCGCGGAGCATTTCGCGCCCGAGCGGCACGCTCGACAGCACTGGCGTGGTGGTGACGAGGCGTGGGTCGAACAGCCCGGCGGCCTCCATCGCCGCGCGATAGCCGGCCAGGCGCCGCTGCGAGCGCGGATCCATGCGCGCGCCGATGAAGCCGATGCGGCGGTAGCCTGTCTCGATCAGATGCTCGGTCGCCGTCCTGCCGCCGTCGAAATGCGAGAAGCCGACCATCATGTCGACAGGATCAGGCCCGGTTTCCATGACCTGCACCACCGGGCAGCCGGCGCTCTCCAGCAGTTTTCGCGAGGTCGGTGTCTGGTCGATGCCGGCGACGATCAGCGCTGCCGGCCGCTGCGAACCGAAGACCTGCAGCAGCCGCTCTTCTTCGAGGCCGGAATAATGGGTGTTGCCAAGCTGGATACGGAACGGGCTGGCCGACAGGCTGTCATAGATGCCGCGCACCACCTCGGCAAAGACGTTGTTGGTGAGCGACGGCACCAGCACGCCGAACACCTCGGCGCGCGCCGAAGCCAGTGCCCGCGCATTCGGGTCCGGCACATAACCAAGTTCGTCGACCGCGGCCTGAATCTGGCGGCGCAATTCCTCCGAGACGCGCACCGGCTCGCGCAGGGCGCGCGACACGGTGATGGCGCCGACACCGGCCTTGCGCGCGACATCGGCAATGGTCGGGCGGCCACCGCCCCGGCGCGAGCGCGGCTTGATCAAGGACCCGCTCCCTCGGAAGAGCACCCACCAAAGCGCGCGGATACGATCGTCCTTGCTGTCGTCATCTCACCCGGCTTGCCTTGCCGCACCCACTCGTGTTCTGGCGTCGCGCAGCCTTTCGCCCTTGTCAAGCAACTCGAAGTAGCTCAGCCCGTTCAAGCCATCGCCACGGCACGTTGCCTTGCCTTCCAAAACAACAGACCGATCGCCAGTATGTTCAGCAGATTCCAGGCGATTCCGTTGAGGAATGCCGCGGCGTAGGAGCCGGTCAGATCGTAGATCCAACCCGACATCCAGCCACCGATCGCCATGCCGAAGATCGTCGCCATCATGACGATGCCGATGCGCTGGCCGGCCTCTTTGGCCGGCATGTATTCGCGCACGATGATCGCGTAGCAAGGCACGATGCCGCCTTGCGACAGGCCGAACACCAGCGACACGACATAAAGCGAGGCAAGTCCGTCGAAGGGAATGTAGAACAGCAGTGATAGGCATTGCAGCACCGAGCCTATGAGCAGCGTCTTCACGCCACCGATGCGGTCGGCGAGAAACCCGGAGGCCAGCCGGCTGACGACGCCCGCCGCCATCATGATCGACAGCATGTCGGCGCCGTGCGCCATGCCGTAGCCGAGGTCCATGCAATAGGCGACGATATGCACCTGCGGCATCGACATCGCCACGCAGCAGCCGAGGCCGGCGACGACCAGAAGCACCTGCAAGGCCGCCGGCGACAGCGAGATCGGCTGCACCGGCCGGCTTCCCGGCGAACCAGCTGCGGCAGTCTCCGGAGCACCGCGCCGCAGCAACAGCACCAGCGGCACCATGGTCACCAGGCAGAAGACGCCGATCGCGGCATAGGTGAAGCGCCAGCCTTCAGCCTTCATCAGCGTCGGCATGATGGTTGGCCAGATCGCTCCGGCAAGGTAGTTGCCGGCGGCCGCCGCGGTCACCGCGACACCGCGCCGGCGGTTGAACCAGTGCGAGATATCGGCGATCAGCGGTCCGAAGATCACCGACGTGCCGACACCGATAGAAAGCCCTTGAGCTATGGTGAATTGCAGGATGGAGGTCGACAGCGCCGCGAGCAGGAGGCCGGCGGCGAGCGCAATCGAGGAGAGCAGCGCGGGGATCCAGTAGCCCATGCGGTCGATGGCGCGGCCGACCAGCACGTTGCCGGCGGCGAAACCGACCATGGTCGCGGTGTAAGGCATGGACGCCGCGGCGCGATCAACGCCGAACTCGGCCTGCACAGCGGGCAGCACCACGACGACAGCCCACATGCCGACGCCGCCGATCGTCGCCAGCAGCATCGAAATCGCGAGCCGCATCCAGGCATAGCTGCTGTCGATCCCGGGGCTCGGCCGGCTCAAGTCGGTTCGGGTCAAGGCGTTTCCTGTCGGCGGTCTCGAAAATCGGCTGCCGTTTGCGCCACTATCGGCACATTCGCAACGCGCAGCAGCGCCACGGCAGGCAAATCCGTCGCACCAGACAAGACCAATGGGGAACCGATGCCAAGGTGTGGAGTTTCCCGGCAAGCCACCCTGCAAAGGAGTCCTGCCATGACCGCGAAGAAGAAATGGTCGGCCGAGGTGACCGAGCACAGCGACGCTATGGATCTCGAGGACCACGTCTTCGAATCCGATGACGCCAGGAAAATCGCCGCCTCCCTCAAGCGATCCGCCGAACACAGCCTCCGGCGCAAGGCCGAGCCGTTCCAGTCCGCCATGTCGATGCTGAACTTCTACATCAACCGCGCCGGCAAGAATCTGCCCGCTTCGCGCAGACAAGTGCTTGAGAACGCCAAGGACGAGCTTCGAGCCGCCTTCGGGCGGGAGAAAGAGGATTAGCCGCGACCCATTAGGCTCCTAGCGCGAACGGATGACGCCGTCGGTGTTGGCCAACAACTTGCGCACCGCGTTGCGCGCCGCATCCGGTCGCTGCAGGCGATGTTCCTCTCGATCGCCTCGTGCAGCTTCTGTGCGTGCTGCAAATCATCCAGCTCCCGTGTCGTATAGGCGAACAGGTGGTCGAACGCGGATTCGATGAGCACGCCGAGTGGCACCAAAAGGTCGTTGCCGGATGCCCGCAGGATCGCCAGGTGGAAACGCGTATCGGCACGCGTGCGCTCCTGCAGGCTCGTCGCCTCGCCCATCTCGCGGCAGGCCTGGCTGATCTCGGCCATCTGCTCATCGGTCCGCCGCATGGCGGCAAAGGCGGTCGCTTCCGGCTCGATGATGTGGCGGAACTCCTGCACGGTCTTCAGGAACACCTCGCGATCCGGGGACGTCGCGTACCAGGCGAGCACGTCGCGATCGAGCAGGTTCCAGCGTTCCTTCGGCTCGACCCAGCTGCCGATCTTGGGGCGCGACGCCAACAGGCTCTTGGCCATCAGCATCTTGATCGCTTCGCGCACCGCCGAGCGGCTGACGCTGAAGGTCTCCGACCATTTCGCTTCATTGGGCAGGATGGTGCCGGGCGGGTAGTCGCCGCGCACGATCCTAAGGCCAATCTCGCTGGCCAGCGAAGCATGGACGCTCGAGCCGGGGATGCGCGCCGCGTCTGGTCGGCGAACGCCCGCCGGGCGCTCGCCGGAGGCCGCTTTCGCTGGCGATTTTTCCTTGTTCGGCTTCGCGTCCCGCATAGGCTCCAGAAAGGCCGGATTGCAGGGGCTGTCAAGCGCGGCAAGCGGCTCAGGCGGCAAAGCCGGCCGCTGTGCACAGATCAGCCCGATTGCTCCGACGGATCAGGCCTGCTTGACGTATTTGCGCCAGCTGTGCTCCGGGCGGAAGCCGAGAATATCCCGCGCCTTGCGGTTCGACAGCAGCGTCTCGTATTCGCCGAGGTCGGCCTTGACCGGTACGCTGGGATAGAACCGCTTCAGGAGTTCGGCGGTCGGCAGGTCGGATGAGGTATCGTCATTGGCGGCGTTGAACACCTGATAGCCGAGCCCGTCCTTCTCGATGGCACGCAGGGTGATCTGGCCAAGGTCGCGCGCGTCGACATAGCTCCAGGCGATGCGCTTGCGGAACCCCGGCTCGGCGAACCATTTCGGAAACAGCGAATATTCATGTGGCTCGATGACGTTGCCTATGCGCAGCGCATAGATGTCGATGCCGCTGCGCAGCGCAAAGGCGCGCGCCGTCTTCTCGTTGACGACCTTGGACAGCGCGTAGCTGTCCATCGGATCGACGTCATAATCCTCGTCGAGCGGGAAATACTGGGGATCACGCGGCTCGTTGGCGAACACCAGCCCATAGGTGGTTTCGCTTGAGGCAATCACCACCTTGCGGATGCCGAGCTTCACCGCCGCCTCGATGACATTGTAGGTGCCGAGCGCATTGATGCGGAACACCTCGTTGTCGGTGGTGATCATGATGCGCGGGATGGCGGCGAAATGCACCACCGCATCGACCGGTTGGGCGCGTAGAGACGGGTCGAATTCGTGCAATCCCATATAACTCGACAGCGCGTTGAACACCTGTCCGCTGTCGGTGATGTCGGTGATCAGCGTGCGCACTTTGGGATTGTCGAGCGGCTTTGTGTCGATGTTGAGCACCTGGCAGCCCTGCTCCACCAGATACTGCACGACATGGCGTCCGGCCTTGCCGCTGCCGCCGGTGAACATGATCCGCTTCGTCATTTTGCTCTCCACATCCGCTGGGATTTATGTGTATTGTCAGACAAAATCGCAATCCGCAACCACCCTCGCCTGCAAAACGGCAGCGCTGATCATCAATCATTGCAACAGGACTTGAAGACATGAACACGACTGCCGCGAGCGAAAAGATCGGCTTCATCGGCCTTGGCCTGATGGGGCACGGGATCGCTAAGAACATCGTCGACAAGGGCTACAGCCTGACCTTTCTCGGCCGCAAGAACCGCAAGCCGGCGGAGGACCTGCTTGGCCGCGGTGCCGCGGAAGTATCGACCTCGCGCGATGTCGGGGCGGCATCGGACATCGTCTTCATCTGCGTCACCGGATCGCGCGAAGTCGAGGCTATCATTCGCGGCCCCGGCGGCCTCAAGGAGGGCTTGAAAAAGGGCGCGGTCGTCGTCGACTGCTCGACCTCCGATCCGGTCTCGACCATTGCACTGGCGGCTGAACTCAAGGCGCTCGGCATCGACTACGTCGACGCGCCGCTGAGCCGCACGCCGAAGGAAGCCTGGGAAGGCACGCTCGACGCCATGGTCGGCGCGCCGGACGCCGTCTTCGCCCGGCTGAAGCCGGTGCTGGAAACCTGGGCCGGCCGCATCGTTCATATCGGCGACACTGGTGACGGCCACCGCATGAAACTGCTCAACAATTTCATCTCGCTCGGCTATGCCGCGATCTATTCCGAGGCGCTGGCGCTGGCGCAGAAGGTCGGCATCTCGCCGCCGCGCTTCGACAGCGTCATCCGCAACGGCCGCATGGATTGCGGCTTCTACCAGACCTTCATGCGCTGGACGCTGGAGGGCGACCGCGACGCCCACAAATTCTCCATCGCCAACGCCTTCAAGGACCTGACCTATCTGGAATCGATGGCCGGCGCGGCCGGCATCGCCAACCCGCTCGGCAACGCCACCAAGAACTCTTTCGCCGGCGCCTTCGCCACCGGCCCCGCCGAGCAATTCGTGCCGATGCTGGCAACCCATATCGGCAAGGTCAACGGCGTCGACCTGATGCCGACCAAGGATGGCAAGAAACAGACGATTTGAGGTGAGAACCGGTCCGCGCAACTGACGAAAAGCCAATTGCTTGGCTTTTCGAGTTTCGAACGGTGAAGGCCGGGTCCGCTTCCGGGCGGAAAAAAGGGCCAGTGGACATCTTAGAGGGAAAGCCCAAAGGGCCGGCGGTCACTGCCGCACTACCATCGCCTTGACCGTCCGATCCCTTCATCGGTGTTCTCAAGCAGTTTGTGCACGGCGTTGCGCGCGGCTGTCGGACGCCGCAGCCGGATGTTCTTCTCGATCGCCTCATGCAGCTTCTGCGCCTGCCGCTGATCACCGACCCTCTGCGTCGTGAAGTCGAAGAGATGGTCGAGTGCCGATTCGATCAGCACGCCGAGCGGCACCAGCAGATCGTTGCCGGAGGCGCGCAGGATGGCGAGATGAAAACGCGTGTCGGCGCGGATACGCTCCTGCAGGCTCAAGGCATCGCCCATCTCGCGGCAGGCCTGGCTGATCTCGGCCATCTGCTCGTCGCTGCGCCGCATGGCGGCAAAGGCCGACGCTTCCGGCTCGATGATATGGCGAAACTCCTGCACGGTGCGCAGGAATGCCTCGCGATCGGGCGCTGTCGCGTACCAGGCCAGCACGTCGCGGTCGAGCAGGTTCCAGCGCTCTTTCGGCTCGACCCAGCTGCCGATCTTGGGGCGCGAGGCCAGAAGGCTCTTGGCCATCAACATCTTGATCGCTTCGCGCACCGCCGAACGGCTAACGTCGAAGATTTCGGCCCATTTGGCCTCGTTGGGCAAGATGGTGCCGGGCAGATAATCGCCGCGCACGATCCTGAGACCAATCTCGCTGGCTAGCGAGACATGAACGCTCGCTCCCGAAAAGTGTGCAGCGCCAGCCCTGCGCATGACAACTGGACGGAGGCTGTCTTGTGCCTTGGCCCGGTCGGTTCGCTTCTTTGACTTCTTGTCCGGCATCCACGTTCCAATGCGTCGGCCGTCTGTCGTCCGGACTGGTCCGGACCCGCACGGCACGCCGATCTCGTTGCCGAAAAATCCAGACCATGGACGCGGCAAAGCCGGAGCCTGCCGCCCCAACCGCAGTGTCCCGTTCAGGAATCGACGGGGGGCGCCCGTTGCCGAGCGCCCCAAATCGAGAACCTACTTCTGGATGCAGGTGTCGACCGTGTCCTTGGTGCATTCGTCGAGACCGGTAAACACCGGATCGGCGACGGTCTTGCCTTCGATCAGGTCGATCATCACCGAGGGCGCCTTGTAGCCCATTTCGAACGGCCGCTGGCCGACCAGTGCGGTGACCAGGCCGTCACGAGCAATCGCCACCTCGTCGCCAATCGTGTCGGCTGCGCCGATGACGAAGTCGTTGCTGGCGATGCGGTCCTTGAGCGGCCCGAACAGATCGCGATAGGGCTGCGGCGCACCGAAAAGCGGCCAGCCGCCCATGATGCCGAACGCGTCGAGCTTGGGGTTGGCGGCGAGGATATCGGTCATCGCCTGAACGCCCTTGGCGCCATCGTCATTGGTGAACACCGGGCAGCCGGCGACTTCGGTCCAGCCACCTTCGCCGGCGAGCGCCGCGAGGCCTTCCTTGCCCGACAGTGCGTCACGCATGCCTTGCGCACGACGCAAGATGTTGTCGGCCGCAGGATTGCCCTCGATGGTGCAGATCGTGCCGCCATTCGGCTTGCCCTTCTTGATGTACTCGCCGATCTTCTTGCCCATCAAGTAGTTGTCGGTGCCGAGATAGGTCTTGCGCAGCGCCGCATCTTCCTTGCTGAGGTCGGCATCGACCGTCATGATCGGGATCGTCGGATTGGCGGTCTTGATGGTCTGCGCGATCAGCGGCGCGTTGGATGGCGAAATCGCCATCGCCACGGTGTCGGCCTTGCTCAACATGTCCTGGACGATCTGCGCCTCGCCGGCCTCGTCCGAGGTCGAGGCAGGGCCGGTGTAGAAGCATTCATATTCCGAGCTGGCGTTTTCCTTGTTCCATTTCTCGCAACCCTGGTGGATGGCTTCGAAGAACGGATTGTCGAGACCTTTCACGACAATGACGAGCTGTTTCTTGGCCAAAGCCGGTCCGGCGCCAAGCGCCATCATGGCGGCGGCGGCAAGCAAAAGTGATTTCCTCATATCAGTCCTCCCTTGAAACAGACGGACACGGCGTGCCCGCCACACAGATCGACCGGACGCGTGATGACCGAGGTTCGTTTCGCGAGCTCTCGTATCGCCAAGACAGATCGATAAGCATTTCCAGATGCGGCCTTGGACCGGCTCAACACACGGGGTGCAGCCGAAACCTCGACCGATAAACCTCCACCGATTCCACCCGGCGAACCGCAGGCAGGGACCGGCATAATCTCCTCCGACGCTTAGCTAATATCGGCTCGCCGCCAACGTCAATGCTATTTGTCCTACAAAACGGATTTTTAGAATAATCCAACCTTAATTCGTCCGACAATTGATTGACGCGCGCCGGCTTTTGCGTAAAAGAACGCTAACGCTGTTTCCGGGAGGAGCTGGGAAGAGCGAGGCCAAAGCAGCGCCGGCATTGACGCCGGGAACAGCAGCAGGTCGCAAAGCACGGGGAGGCAAGAAGGCTGGTGGCGGTTCTCGAACTCACCAACATATCGAAGCATTTCGGCGCCATCCAGGCGGTCAACGACGTGTCTTTGTCGATCGAGCCCGGCCAGGTGGTCGGCCTGATGGGCGACAATGGCGCCGGCAAGTCGACGCTGGTCAAGATGATCGCCGGCAATTTCCGCCCGAGCCACGGCACCATGCAGATGGACGGCAAGGATTTGATTCTGCACAAGCCGGTCGAAGCCCGCCAGCACGGCATTGAGATCGTTCACCAGGACCTGGCGCTCTGCAACAATCTGACGGCAGCGGCGAATGTCTATCTCGGCCGTGAATTGCGCCGCGGCGTCGGCCCCTTCCGCATCCTCGACTACGCTTCTATGTACAAGCGCGCCGGCCAGATCTTCGCGGAGCTCAAGTCCGAGACCCGCCCGCGCGACCTCGTCAAGCAGATGTCGGGTGGCCAGCGCCAGGCGGTGGCGATCGCCCGCACCATGCTGTCGCAAGCCAAGATCGTGCTGATGGACGAGCCAACGGCGGCGATCTCGGTGCGGCAGGTCGCCGAGGTGCTCAACCTGATCCGTCATTTGCGCGACCAGGGTATTGCCGTCGTGCTGATCAGCCACCGCATGCCCGACGTCTTCACCGTCGCCGACCGCGTCATCGTCATGCGGCGTGGCCGCAAGGTCGCCGACAAGACGATCGCGTCCAGTTCGCCCGAAGAAGTCACCGGGCTGATCACTGGTGCTATCGAACAGGTTTGATTTCAGCGCGTTCCACCGGCAGATAAAGGTCGATAATGGCAGTCACCCTTGACCAGACGATCGCACAGAAACAGCACACCTTGCTGTCGAAGCTGTTTGCCAGCCAGACCTTCTGGGTGGTGATCGCGGTCATCCTCGCCTGCCTGTTCCTGTCGTTTGCCACCGACGCCTTCGCCACGCAGAAGAACCTCTACAACATCACCCGCAACATCACCTTCGTCGCCATCATCGCGCTCGGCATGACCTTCGTCATCATCACCGGCGGCATCGACCTCTCGGTCGGTTCGGTGCTGTGCCTGTCGTCGATGGTGCTGGCCGTCACCATGCATGCCGGCTACTCGATCGAGATCGGCATCCTGGCCTCTATCGCAACGGCGCTTGCCATCGGCGCCTTCAACGGCATCCTGATCGCCTATCTCGGCTTTCCGCCGTTCGTGGTGACGCTCGGCATGTTGTCGATCGCCCGCAGCCTGGCCATGGTTGCTTCCAACAACACCGTCGTCTTCCAGTTCGGACCGGACCACAACAAGCTGCTGGCGCTGGGCGGCGGCGCCTGGGTGTTCGGCATCGCCAATCCAGTGCTTTACATGATCCTTTTGGCGCTGATCACCGGCTTCATCTTGCGCTGGACCAAGTTCGGCCGGCACATCTTCGCCATCGGCGGCAATGAGCATGCTGCGACGCTGACCGGCGTTCCGGTGCGCCAGATCAAGGTCGCCGTCTACATGATTTCGGCGCTCTCGGCCGGCATTGCCGGTATCATCCAGACCGGATGGCTGGGCGCCGTCACCACCAATCTCGGCACCGGCATGGAGCTTCAGGTCATCGCCGCCACCGTCATCGGCGGCGCCAACCTTGCCGGCGGCGTTGGCACCGCCTTTGGCGCCATCGTCGGCGCGGCGCTCATCGAGGTGATCCGCAACAGTCTCGGCCTGCTCGGCATCAATGCGTTCTGGCAAGGCGTGTTCATCGGCGGCGCCATCCTGCTGGCGGTTCTGTTCGACCGCATCCGCAATTTCCGCCGCAACGACTAGGACCATGATCCCGAAAAGTGGAAACCGGTTTTTCGGACAAACGGAAACCGTTTGTCCAGAGATCATGGTCGAACAGAAGACAGCCTGATGGCAAACTCGCTGTTCAGCCTTGAGGGCCGGCTGGCGCTGGTAACCGGCTCTGGTCAGGGCATAGGTTTTGCCCTGGCGCGCGGCCTGGCTGAACATGGCGCCGGCGTGGTGCTGAACGGCCGCGATGCCGCCAGGATCGGCGGCGCCGTCGAAAAGCTGCGCGATGCCGGCTTCAAGGCGCACGCCTCGACCTTCGATGTCACCGATTTTCAAGCGGTCAACGCGGACATCGCCCGCATCGAAGCCGAGATCGGCGCCATCGATATCCTCATCAACAATGCCGGCGTGCAGTTCCGCGCCCCGCTCGAAGACTTTCCCGAGGAGCAATGGGAGCGGCTGTTCAAGACCAATGTCTCAGGCGCCTTCCATGCCGGCAAGGCGGTTGCCCGCCACATGATCGCGCGCGGCATGGGCAAGATCATCAACATTGGCTCGGTGCAGAGCGAACTGGCCCGGCCGAACATCGCGCCGTACACCGCAACCAAGGGCGCGATCAGGAATCTGACCAGGGGTATGTGCACCGACTGGGCAAAACACGGCCTGCAGATCAACGCGATCGCGCCCGGCTACTTCCGCACCGAAATGAACCAGGCGCTGGTCGACAATCCCGAATTTTCCGCCTGGCTGGAGAAGCGCACGCCGGCCGGGCGCTGGGGCAATGTCGACGAACTGATCGGCGCCGCTGTGTTCCTCGCCTCCGACGCATCGTCCTTCGTCAACGGCCACACGCTCTATGTCGACGGCGGCATGACGGCTTCGGTTTGAGGCACCGACGCCGGCGCGGCCATCCACCGTTGTTCGGTTCACTGCCTATCGCTCAGTCTGAAAATCCACCGGCATCGGCCGTCATCCACCCTCGCCACAGGCCCACGTCTTGACGCGGCCCCGAACTCAGCCGCACAATCCGCCCCGCAGGCGAAGGGAGGCCAGTCGTCTGCGGGAGGAATACCCATGACGGAAGCGATCAGGCTCTACTGGGGCCGGTTCGGACATGTTTCTGTCCTGAATGTCGCAAGCGACTTCGTCACCCATGCCCACGTCGAAGCACATTTGATCATCTGGCTTGAAGGCACTGCCGGCGAGATGACCATCGGCCGCGAGACGGTACGGCTTGGCCCGCGCACCGCCGCCGGCATCAACTCCTTTCAGCCACACAGCCATGTCCTGTCGCGAAACGGCACGCCGGGCCTGTTCCTCGCCTTCTACATCGATCCCGACTGGGCGCGGCGGCGCCGCGACCTGCCTTCGTCCGCACCGCTGTTCTCGCAGGCCGCAATCACGCTGGAACCCTGGCTGCACCAGGCCGCCGCCAGTCTGCTCGATCACCTCATCGACAATGAAAGCGTCGACGATGTCGCCAATTACGAGATCGAGCGTTTCATCGACAGCGTCCTCGATGCCGCGGACGCTTCGGCGCCCCAGGAAGCGCGCGTCCGCATAAACACTATGCAGGATTTCCGCGTCCGCAAGGCAATCCAGCTGATGAGAGCCAATGTCTGCGAGCGCATCTGCTTCGACGACGTGGCGCGTGCCGTCGGCCTGTCGCGGCCGCACTTCTTCGCCCTGTTCAAGGAACAGACCAATCTGACACCCAATGTCTACTGGAACACGCTGCGCATGGAGGAAGCGGTGCGGCAATTGCAGTGGTCGCAGGAACCGCTGATTTCGGTCGCCTGCAATCTCGGCTTCACCACGCAGGGCAATTTCTCGCGCTTCTTCCGCGACCATGTCGGCGTGCCGCCGACGCTCTACCGCGAAGCGGCGCGGATGATCGCCTGAGCCAACCGGCCGCTTTTTCAGGCTCCCACCCTTTTTCAGACTCCTTGATACGGGCTCAAGACGCATTGATAAGCGTCTTTGACTTGGCCGCCCTACCCTTGCCCAACTGCCGCATCTGCAAGGGGACATCCATATGGCGAACGTCACCATCTCAAGCGTCATAGACGCACCGGTCGAACAGGTCTGGGCGCGCATTCGCGACTTCAACGGCCTGCCAGGCTGGCACCCGCGAATGGTGGAAAGCCATATCGAGGACGGCAAGGACGCCTCGACGATCGGCTGCGTGCGCAATTTCCAGCTCGCCAGTGGCGCCCGCATTCGCGAAAAGCTGCTCGACTTCTCCGACAACAATTTCCTCGTCAGCTACTCGATCCTGGAGACACCGCAGCCGCTCACCAACCACAAGGCGACGCTGCAGTTGCGACGCGTGACCGATGGCGACCGAACCTATGCCGAATGGACCGCCAGCTTCGACGCGGCGCCCGAGGAAGCCGGCAAGCTGGCCGAGGGCATGGGCGCCAACGTCTTCCAGGGCGGCTTCAATGCCCTGAAGAGCCATTTCGCCGGCCAGAGCTGAGGGAGCCCGGCTATGGCGCTAGCACTGCAGACTTTTGCGACGGTGAAGGAGGCCAACGCGGCGCTGAAATCCCAGGGCAGCCGCTATCTCGGAGGCGGCACGCTGGTCGTGCGCGCCGCCAATGAAGGCGATGTTTCGGTCTCCAGCCTGATCCGTTCGACCGAGCCGTCGCTTTCATCAATTGCCGTCACTGACAGCAAGGTCCGCATCGGCGCTTCGGTGACCATGGCGGCGGTCGCCCGTCATCCGGATCTCGGTTTCCTTGCCAAGGCCGCACGCGCCGTCGGCGGCCCGGCGGTCCGCAACATGGCGACCGTTGGCGGCAATCTGTTCGCACCGGCGCCTTATGGCGACTTCGCCGTTGCCCTGCTGGCGCTCGATGCCACGATTGGCACCGATGACGGCGAAACGCCGATCGAAACCTTCCTGGCAGGGCGCGACAGCAACCGCGCTATCGTCACTTCGGTCGCTTTCGCGCTTCCGAAGGCAGACGGCTTTCGCTTCCTGAAAGTGTCGCGGGTCAAGCCAAAGGGCGTCTCGGTGCTCAGCATCGCCGCCGTGCTTGAACTGGCCGGCGACGGTGCCGTGTCCTCGGCGCGGATCGCGCTCGGCTGCATGGCAAACCGGCCGATGCGCGCCAAGGCCGCGGAAAAAGCACTGATCGGCCAAAGCCTGACCAAGGACGGCATCGCCCCGGCGCTCGCTGCGGGCAACAAAGGCACCTCGCCCGCCACCGATCCGATCGCCAGCGCCTGGTATCGCAACGAAGTGCTGCCGGTCCATCTCGGCCGGCTGCTGCTGACCTGAAACACCCGTTGGGGGGCGCGCGTCTGTCCGATCAATCGGGCAGGCGCGCAAGGAGGAAACATGGCAAAGGTCCCGGTCCAGTTCACGCTCAACGGCTCTGAAAAGGCCGAATTCATCGACAGCGGCACGACGCTGCTCCACGCACTGCGCGACAAGATCGGCGACACCTCGCCGAAAGGCGGTTGCCATCAAGGCACCTGCGGCGCCTGTTCGGTCATCATCGACGGCGAGCTCCGGCTGTCCTGCCTGACGCTGGCCGAGACGTGCAATGGTGCTGCCATCACGACGACATCGGGGCTTTCGGAAGGTGGCGTCCTGCACCCGCTGCAGCACGCCTTCCTCGACACCTTCGCCACGCAATGCGGCTTCTGCACGCCGGGCATGATCATGGCCGCCAAGGTGCTGCTCGACCATACACCCAATCCCAGCCGCGACGACGTGGTCGAGGCGCTGTCGGGCAACATCTGCCGTTGTACCGGCTACGAGCCGATCATCCAGGCGGTGCTGCGTGCAGCCCGCGCCAATTCGCAGAACGCGGCCTGAGGGAAGCAAACATGGAACTGCGCAAGAGCTACTTCGCCGATGTCCGCAAGGATGATCTGCACGAGATCGGCCAGCCCCGGCCGCGCTCGGATTCACCCGGTCATGTCACCGGCAAGACCGCTTTTTTCGCCGACCGCAGTTTCCCCGGCATGCTGCACCTGAAGATGGTGCGCAGCCCGCATCATCACGCCCGCATCCGCTCGATCGACACCGCCGAGGCGGAAAAGCATCCAGGCGTGGTGAAAATCCTGACCGCCAAGGACGTGCCGCACAATGTCTACACCATCCTGATCCTGATCCAGATTGGACCGGAGGACGAGACGGTGCTCGCCGACGGCAAAGTGCGCTGGAAGGGCGAGGCCGTCGTCGCCGTTCTGGCCGAAACCGAGCGCGCCGCCCAAGAAGCCGCCGCCAAGGTCAAGGTCGACTATGAAGTGCTGCCGGCCGTCTTCGACATGGAGGAAGCACTGAAGCCCGGCGCGCCGCTGGTCAACGAGTACCACGGTCAGAACTATTATCTCTATGACAGCGGCGAATGCCGCAAGGTGCGTTTCGGCGATATCGAGGCAGGCTTCGCGGGCGCGGACCACATCCTCGAGCAGAGCTACCAGTCCTCGCCGATCGAGCATGCGCCGACCGAGACCACCGGCTGCGTGGTGGCGCCCGAAGGCAATGACCGCTTCACCTGCTACACCAACACGCAAGCGATGTTCTTCACCCTCGACAACGCCTCGATTATCCTGCACATGCCCGGCAACAAGCTCCATTTCGTCGGCGGCACCGTCGGCGGCGGCTTCGGCGGCAAGGTCGACGTCATCGTCGAGCCGATCGCCATTCTCGGCGCCAAGCTCACCGACCGTCCGGTTTCCTTCATCTACAGCCGCGAGGAGGAGATGCAGATCTCCTCGCCGCGCGCCGCCGAAAAGGTGGTCATCAAGGACGGCGTCATGAAGGACGGCCGCATCGTCGCGCGCAAGGTCACCGGCTATACCGACGCCGGCGCCTATTCGCGCCATTCGCCTTACGGCGCGCAGAAGGGGGCCGGCCACTATCCCGGCCCCTACACCATCCCCAATGTCTGGATCGACACCTACTGCGTTTACACCAACCGCACGCCCTCCTCCGCCATGCGCGGCTTCGGCGTCACCATTGGCGACTTCGCTCTGGAGGTGCAGATGGACAAGCTGGCGCGGCTGATCGGCATGGATCCGCTCGAATTCCGCTTCATCAACGCCTATCGTGACGGCGACATGAAGGCGCATCGCCAGCCGACCGAGGGTGCGGCGCTGATCGAGTGCATGCAGGAAGCCTCGCGCGCCGCCAACTGGCCGGTGGCGGAAAAATTCATGGCGATGTCTTCCTACGTGAAGGGAGCTTGAGATGGCGATCAGGCGCGGACGCGGCGTTGCCGCCATCAACTATCCAACCGGCATGAACCTTGGCGGCGACCCGACCCAGGCCCTGGTGCATTCGACGCCGACCGGCAATTTCATGGTCACACTGTCATCGGTCGATCTCGGCCAGGGCATGAAGCAGATCATGGCGCAGATTTGCGCCGAGACGATCGGCGTGCCGACCGACCGCGTCGTCGTCGACACCGCCGACACCGATACCGGCCCGCACTGCATGGGCACCTTCGCCTCGCGCGGCACCCACCGCGCCGGCAACGCCGTCATCCAGGCCGCCAGGGAAGCCCGCCAGGTGATGCTGGAAGTGGCCGCAGAGGAGCTGGAAGTGAACGCCTCCGACCTCGAGACCGATGGACAGGGCAACATCCTGGTCAAGGGCGCGCCGCAAAAATCGATCTCGATCTTCGACGTCGCACTGTCGGCTCATTTCAAGCGCGGCCGCTCGATCTCCGGCCGCGGCATGTTCCTGATCCCGCGCTCCTATCCCGAGAAAGAGACCGGCGCGATGAAGCCGTCGACCTGCTATGCGCATGCCTGCACCGTGGCCGAGGTCGAGGTTGATGACGAGACCGGCGAGGTCACAGTGCTGACGGTGAAGAACATTTTTGAGATCGGCCGTGCGCTGAACCCGAAAATGGTCGAGCAGCAGCTCGTCGGCGGCTCATGGATGGGCATCAGCCATGCGCTTTACGAGACGACCGAGCCCTACTATCCCAACCGCGACCATGGCGGCACCGACTTCAACCAGTATCTGATGCCTGGCCCCGGCGATCTTGCCGAGACCGAGATCATCGTGCTGGAGCGGCCGTCGGCCGACGGGCCTTATGGCGCCAAGGGGCCGGGCGAAATGTGCGCAAACCCGCAGATCCCCGCCGTTGCCAATGCCGTCTTCGACGCCGTCGGCGTGCGCATCGACACGCTGCCGATCACGCCCGAGCGCATCCTGCGCGCGCTCAGGGCGCAAGCGGCGAACTGAGTGATCGAAATGCCCGAGGTGAACGCCGAGACATCGCCGACCTCGCCGGAGGCTGTGGCGCAGCACCTGGCCGCCTCGCGCTATCTAGCCGATGACAGCCTGGCAACCGCCATCTTCCTGGCTATCCGGCTGGGCAAGCCGCTCCTGCTCGAAGGCGCGCCGGGCGTCGGCAAGACGGAAGCGGCCAAGGCGATCGCACAGTTGCTCGGCCGCGATCTCGTACGGCTGCAATGCCACGAAGGCATCGACGCCGCGCACGCGCTCTACGAATGGAACTACCAGCGCCAGTTGCTCGCCATCCGCCACGCCGGCGAGCACGAGATCGACATCTATGACGATCGCTTCCTGATCGCCCGGCCGCTGCTGCAGGTGCTGAAGGCGCCGGAGCAGCGCGTGCTGCTGGTCGACGAGATCGACCGATCGGACCATGAATTTGAGGCGCTGCTTCTGGAATTCCTCTCCGATTTCCAGATCAGCATTCCCGAGCGCGGGACCATCCGCGCCACAGCTCAGCCGATCGTCATCCTGACCTCGAACCGCACCCGCGAACTCGCCGAGGCGCTGCGCCGACGCTGCGTCTACCACTGGATCGGCTATCCCGACGCCGAGCGCGAGGCCGCCATCATCATGCTGCGCGCCGGCGATGTGGCGCAAGACACCGCACGCGCAGTGGCGACAGCCGTGCAGAGCATCCGTGCGCGCCCGCTGGCCAAGCCGCCCGGCATTGCCGAGGCGGTCGAATGGGCCAACGCAGCGACCATTCTGGAAAGGGGCGGCAGCCCGTGGCCCGAAGCCTTCCGCCGATCGATCGGCGTGCTGATCAAGGACGAAGAAGACCTGACCTACATCGCGCCGGAGCTTGGCCGGATTGTCGAGGAGGCCATGGCGTGAACGCCCTGCCCCGCGCGGCCGCGCCGTTCCTCGGCTTCGGCCGGCTGCTGCGCCGTTACGGCTTTGCCGTCGCGCCGGAGCAGGTGTCCGGCTTCATGCAGGCCGTGACATTGCTCGGGCCGCGTTCGATGGCCGACATCCGCGAAGCGGCCCTTGCGACGCTGGCGCCGCCGCCAGACCGCCGCGACGAATTCGAGGCGCATTTCCAGAACCATTTCTACGGCAACGCATCCGCCGTGGTCGAAGGAGACGGAGATGAGGAAATCAATATCAAGGATGATGGCGGCGCTGACGTCGAACGGATCGAAGCCGAGCACAGCCAAGAAGGCGGCGAACTGTCCTCGGCCCTGGAGCAATTGAGCGCGCGCGATTTCCAGCGCGACGACGATAGGCTGGCCGCCTTCCGCCGCAAGCTGTCCCCGGCCTTGCCTGCCCGCCGCTCCTTCCGCACCGTGCGCACCCACTCGCGCGGCAAACTCGATCTGCGCCGGTCGCTCAGGGAAATCGTCAGTGCCGATGGCGACGTGCCCTCGCCGCTGCTGCGTCGCCGGCAGACTGTGCCGCGCAAGCTGCTGATCCTGATCGACGTCTCCGGCTCGATGAAGCTGCACACGTCAGACTATCTCAAGCTCGCCCATGCCGCAGTGCAAGGTGCTGACCGCGCCGAAATCTTCACCTTCGGCACCCGGCTCACCCGCATTACCGCCGCACTGCGCATTCGCGACCGCGACCAGGCGCTGGCCCGCGCGGCGGCGCAGGTCGATGACTGGGACGGCGGCACCCGCATGGGGCCGACGCTGCTCGCTTTCCTGTCGGTGCCACGCTTCTCCGCTTTCGCCCGCGGTGCAGCGATCGTCATCCTCTCCGATGCGCTGGAGCGCGGCGATCATGCCGAACTGGAGACAGCGATGCGTCGGCTGAGCGCGCGCGCTTTCCGATTGTCTCTCGCGACGCCGCTCGCCGGCGACCCGCGCTTCTGGCCTGCAACGGCAGCACTGCGCGCCATCCTGCCGGTGCTCGACGATCTCATCGACGGCTCGTCGCTCAAGGGCCTCACCGATTTCATCCTGTCGCTCGCCCGCCCGACCCCGGCGGCGGCGGCAATCTGGAAGAGGGTTTCGTGATGCAGAAAGCAATCGACGCGCATTTCCACATCTGGCGCCAACAGGACCAGCCCTGGCTGGTCGGACCGATGGTGCCGCGCATCTTTGGCCCCTATGAGCCGATCCGCCGCGACTACCCGATCGAGGAATTCTTGGCCGACCAGAAGGGATCGGGCGTCGAAAAAGCCGTCTATGTCCAGACCAACTGGGCCAAGGAGGATTTCGAGAAGGAGGTCGCCTTCCTGCAGAAAACCGCGGATGAGACCGGCTGGCCACACGCCATCGTCGGCTACACCGACATGACCGTGGACGATATCAGGCCCCAGATCGACCGGCTGAAGAAATATCCGCTGCTGCGCGGCGTGCGCATGCAATTGCACTGGCACGAGACGCCGGCCTTCCGCTTCGCCACTTCGGCCGACCAGGTCATCGATCCCAAGGTCCGCGCCAATGTCGCCCGGCTGAAGCACTACGGCCTGTCCTTCGACCTTCAGCTATTCCCTGCCCAGATGAAGGACGGGCTGACGCTGGTCGGCGAGAACCCGGAGACCAATTTCATCCTCACCCATGCCGGCATGCTCACCGGCATGGAGCCCGAAATCACGGAAGCCTGGAAGGCAGGCCTGCGCACGCTGTCGGCCGCGCCCAATTTCCATGCAAAACTGTCCGGCCTCGGCACCTTCGTCCACGGCAACCACCCGGCTCTGATCGCTTACATCGTCGACAATGCGATCGACATCCTGGGCGCGGACCATCTGATGTTCGGCTCGAACTTCCCGATCGAGAAACTGTGGACCAGCCACGCCGAGCTGATCAAGGCGCATCGCGCGGCGGTGGCCAAGCATGGCGCGAAAGCTGAGGCGGATATTTTCTGGAACACGGCCGAGAGAGTTTATCGGCCTGCATAGCACACGCCTTCCCTTCTCAAGAAGGTGGCCAAGCGCCTTTGATGTATCTGCTCACAACGGCCGGCCTAAAACCTGGACCATATGCCGTTTCGCCCCAATACTGACTGGCCCCGCCATCCGCACCAGCTTGAAGCCCTGCCGCTGCCAAAAGCGAAGAGCCTGCTCATTTTCTGTGATCACGCCGAGTTCCACCCACTTGACGTTCTGGGATTTCAGCCACCTGAAAAAGTCGTCGCACAGTGTACGCCCCAACCCTCTTCCGCGAAGTGCTTTGTCGATCATGAACAACGCGATCCACCAACACTCCACTCGCGGATAATTGCGGTCGCAGGCCAGCAAGCCCACGAATTCACCATCGATTGCCTTCACCCCGAATACGAATTTGTCGGCTTCCGTTCGGTTCGGTGGAAAGTTCTCAAATTCCTCCTTTGCGGTGGCAACGTTGGGCGGCTCGCCTCGTTCCAGCACGACATAGTCAGAGCGGCCCTGATACAGCGGCACCAGTCGTGAAGCGTCAATTCCAATCAGGCCTTCAATCTCGTAGCCAGAGAGCGACGTTGGAAATCTGGTGCTTTTGTCCATGAAAGTTCCAGCCGCGGGAAGCAACCGCCCTCACTTCACCTCGAACTGCGGATCGACGGGGATCTGCATCGCCGTGACCAGATGGTTGGTCTGGCCGGCCAGCCCGATGATCGAAACCAGTTCGCCATGCTGCACGTCTGTCATGCCCTTCGCCCGGGCCGCCGCCGTGTGCGAGTGGACGCAGTAGGAGCAGCCATTGGCGGTCGACACCGCGATATAGATCATCTCCTTGGTCAATGGATCGATGGCGCTGTCAGCGACCATCACCACCTTCAACTGTTCCCAGATCCGCTTCAGCGCCGGTGGATCATTGGCCAGCCCCCGCCAGAAATTGTTGACGAAATCGGCTTTGCGAGTCGCGCGGATGTCGTCGAACACCGCCTTCACAGCCGGGATCTTCTCCACCTCGGCATCGCTCAGAAGTTTCGTGGTGGCCATGGCTGGTCCTTTCGTTTGAACGTCTTGTGAATTAAATCAGGTCTTGAGCAATCGCAGCCAATCCATTTGCCCGATTCACTTTTTAGCGACGGAGTGGCGATTTTGCTCAGGAAGCCCAGGAAGCCGCCATTTGCAGGCCGGCCTCACCTGAATCTAGTGAACCGCCGCGTACATGATCTTTTCCTCGGTTGCCTCCGCCGGCGAAAACTCTTCGACGATACGGCCTTGCCGGCAGACCAGGATGCGGTCCGACAGGTTCATGATCTCCGGCAGGTAGGAGGAAATCACGACGACAGCGAGGCCCTCATCGGCCAGCCGGTTGATGATCTGATGGATCTCGGCGATCGCGCCGACATCGACGCCGCGCGTCGGCTCGTCGAAGATGACGATGCGGGGCCGCTGCACTAGCCCCTTGCCGATCACCACCTTCTGCTGGTTGCCGCCGGATAGCTCGACGACGCGTGCATTGTCGTTGATCGCCTTGATGTTCAGCGTCTTCGTCCATTCGGCCGCAAGCTGCCGCATCTCCTGCTGGTCGATCACCCAGGCCTTTTCGCGGCCCGCCGCCAACAGCCCGCCGAACAGGTTCTCGGCAATGCCCATCGTCTCGAAGATGCCCTCGCTCTTGCGGTCCTCGGTGACATAGACGATGCCGTCGGCCACCGCCTCGCTCGGCACGAGATAGCGCACCGGCTTGTCGTCGAGTTCGATCGCCCCGCCACGCAGGAAATCGCGCTTGTAGATGCCGGAGACGATCTTAAACGTCTCGGTGCGGCCAGAGCCGATCAGCCCGAACACGCCGGTGATCTGGCCCTTGAAGATAGAGAACGAATTGTTGCGCACGACATTGCTCATCGAGATGTCCTGCACCGACAGAACCTTCTTGCCGGCCTTGCGCAATTTCGCCTCGTCGCGCTGCCGATAGATCTGCCCCGACAAAGTACGCCCGACCATGGCGGCGACGATCCGGTCGCGGTCGAAGGCGGATGTGTCGTCGGTGATGACCAACTCGCCGTCGCGCAAGATGGTGATGCGGTCTGCGATATCAAGCGCTTCTTCAAGCGCGTGACTGATGAAGACGATCGACACGCCGCTCGCCTTCAGCCGCCGGATCAGCGCGAAGAAATGCCGTTTCTCCTCTGGCGTCAGCGTCGCCGTCGGCTCGTCGAAGATGATGACCTCGGCATTGTGGTGGACGGCGCGCGCGATCTCGACCATCTGCCGCTTGGCGGCACCCAGCGTCGCCACCATCGCGTTCGGGTCGACGGGAAAGTTGAGGGACTGCAGGAACTGCTGCGCCGAAATGTAGGTGCCGCGTAGCCGGTTGAGGAATTTTTCGGCGCCGAGATAGAGGTTCTGCGCCACCGTCATCGACGGCACCAGGCTGGTTTCCTGGAACACCATGGCAATGCCGGCTTCGAGCGCCGCATGCGGCGAGGCGTAGGCGATTTCGGCGCCCTTATGGAACATCCTGCCGGAGGTGGCGTCGACCACCCCGGCGACGATCTTGGTCAGCGTCGACTTACCCGCGCCATTCTCGCCGAGCAGCGCGTGGATCTCGCCCTTGCGCAGGTCGAAGCTGACGTTCTTCACCGCGGGCACGCCGCGATAAGTCTTGGTGACGTTTTCCAGGCGGACGATCGGTTCCATCAAAACCCTCCCGACGCGAGGTCGACGGACAACACGCAGTCGCCGCCCCTGGAGGCGATGAACAGAAGGCCGGCCCTTTCGGCGACGCTGCAAATGCCGTGGCGCGTGCCGTTGGCGCGGCTGTGCAGGCTGAATTGCGGCTGCAGCTTCTGGTCGAGCCTTACCACCAGCCCGTAGGAGCGGCTTGGCGACCAAGGCTTGTGGATGCCCATGGTGCGGATGCCACCGCATTGCAGCGGTTCAAGGAAGCTGCGGCTGGAAGCCAGGGCCGGCGCGATCCAGTAGGCCGGTGGCACCTGATTGATCATGTCCTGCCGGTAGTGCGTTTCCTGCAGCACGAATTCGATCAGCCGGTTGCGCGGCGCAAACAAGGTCAGCCACGCACCGCCATCGGCGGTCGGCGACAGCCGTGCGGGATAGCCGGGCAGATGCGCCAGCACCGTCGAGCGGTTGCCGGTCGCGCCGTCGAAGCGGACGAGCTGGTGGCGCCAGCTTTCGCTGACCAGCACATCCTGCCCTATGGGATGGAGCCCATAGGGAAAGGCGATCTCGCCTGCCACCTTGCGGAACCCACCGCCCGCCGCATCCCGCTTCCACAGCGAACCGGACGCGCCCTTCTTCATCAGGTCGGCGGCCCATTGCGACGGCGCGTGTTCAGCCGAACCGTTGGCCAGCCACAACATGCCATCATCTGCATAGGCAAGTGCGGTGATGCAGCGCATTCCGGCCGGCAACGAAACCTCCTTGCCGGCAATCAACAGCCTGCCACTCTCCAGCCCGACCGTCAGTTCGCCTGATGGCGACAGCGCCAGCGCCGTGACCGGAGATGGAAAAGTCTCGACCACGGTTGGCACAGCGCCGGCAGCGATAGCGTGTATGGCATTGCCGCTGGAGGCTAACAGCCTGTCGCTGGAAATCAGCAGATTGTCCGGCTCGGTCAGCTCAGCGACAGCCGGCGCGTCGTCCAGCCGCGTGTTCGGGCGGAAGGCGCCGTCGAGCGGCGGAATGGTCACCGCCTTGCCGCGAAACAGGTCAAGCACCGGATCGAGGATCATGAGGCCGCCCCCCAGTAGGAAGCGGGGCTGGTCCAGTTCGGGTCGGCGCCTGATATCTTGTAACGACCGATGCGGTTGTTGAGGATACCGCCGACAAACAGATACCCCCTGTGCTCGCGCATCGAGGTGACCATCGGGTGCGCACCGCCGGTAAGGTCGCCCATCGCCTCGACGATGCCGCCCTTTTCGTTGAACTTCACCACGCCGCCGGTGTTGATGTTGGGGAACAGCCATTCATCCTGCGGCAGCCGGCGCGTCATGCGCTTGCGCATGTCGGGATGGCGCAGCGACAGGTCGAAGCTCGGCGTGCGCATACCGAGCCACGCCATCCAGTAGTTGCCGTCGGAGGCGCGGTTGATGTTGTCGGGGTAGCCCGGCATGTCGCGGATGACGCATTCGGCCGTGCCGGCCTTCGGCCCTTCCAGCCAGTAGCGGTGCACGCGGCAGGCCCAGCTTTCGGCGAAGAACAGCGACTTGCCGTCATGCGCCATGCACACACCGTTGGTGTAGCGGTAACCGTCGAGCAGTGTCTTGGTCGAGCCGTCCTTCGGGTCGTAGACCAGCAAGCGGCCGGTGGCGCGGTTCTCGATCGAATCCAGCGCCCAGTCATGGGCGTCGTAGCGCTTGGTCGAGTCGGTGAAATAGATACGGCCGTCGGGTGCCACGTCGCAGTCATTGGGATCACGCAGTCGCGCATCGTCGACGATCGAGGTCCAGGAGCGCGAGGTCTCGGCCGACAGGCGTTTGACCTCGCGCGTCGGCGACACGGAATAGAGCCCCATGGCGCCGACACAGCTGATCAGGTTGCCTGATTTGTCGAAGGCAAGTCCAAGCGGAAAGCCGCCAATATGGGCAAACACTTCCGACCTGACGTAGTCCGGCGCGAAGAAGCGTACGATCTCACCATGGCGGGTGCCGCAATAGAGATTGTCGTCGCGGTCGAGGATGACATCCTCCGGCCCCTCCAGTTCGCCAAGCCCGATGTGGTCGGCAGCCGAGAGCCTGTTGTCGAGTTCGTATGGCGTGCCCGAACCGGGCGCCGCCGACTGTGTCGCGCCCATCTTGAGATAGACCGGCGCGACATAGACCTCGTTCAGCACCTTGTGGCGGTTCTTCAGCCAGCGGATGTCGATGGTCACCGCCACCGCCAGCATGATGCCGAGCACCATCTGGTTGGTTCCGGTGCCATAGCCCAGCCGGATCAGCCCATTGGTCATGGTCAAGACGATGATGGCGCCCATCAGCCCCTTGATCACCGAGCCGCGCCCACCGCCCAAGCTGACGCCGCCGACCACCGCCGCCGTCAGCGCCATGATCTCGAGATTGAGGCCGGTGCCCGGCCCTGCCCCGCTCAGGCGGCAAGCGATGAGGAAGCCACCGATCGAGGCGCAGAAACCTGAGAAGACATAGGTCATGAACACGGTGCGGCGCACCCGAATACCGGCATTGTGCGCCGAGCGCCTGGAGCCGCCGACCGCCAGCACGTGCCAGCCCGGTCGCGAACGGGTCAGCGCGATATGGGTGACGATGGCGAGGATGATTGCCAGCCAGACCGAGACCGACAAGCCCCAGAAGGTGCTGTCGCCGATGAAGTCGAGCACATCCGACGTGGCTGTCGAGAGCTGCACATCAGCGGCATAGGTGGTGACCAGGATGTCGAACAGTGCCCGCCCGAAGATGAAGGTGACCAGCGTAGTGAGGAAGGCGCGCAGGCGGAGATAGCCGACGAGACAGCCATTGATTGCGCCGAAGACGAGGCCGGTGGCAAGCGAAGCGGCCAGCGCCAGCCAGATCGACTGTTCGAGGATGAAGAAGACATAGACGGCCGAGAAGCACGACAGCGCGAAGATCGAGCCGACCGACAGGTCGATGCCGCCGCCAAGCATCACCACCGTCATGCCGGTCACGACCATCGAGAACTCGCCGAGCTGGCGGGTCGATTCCTGCAGCGAGGTCAGCTTGAAGAAGCCCGGAATGATCGAGCCAAAGGTCGCCAACGTCACCACCAGCGCCAGGAACGGAATGGCGTTGTCGGTCCAGCGCTTGGTCAGGATCTCGCCGACAAGATGGTCGGGCACGAGATTGTAGCGCCAGGACTGGAGGCGTTCGCGAAAGGACATCGGGTCACTGCTGCCAAATCTGGGCTGCTAGAGAAAGAGGTGGCCGGGCAATCCGGCCACCTCGTTGATTGGTGTTGGCAAGGATCGGTCTATTTCGCCGCCGCTTCGGCCTGCAGCGCCTTCAGGTCCCAACAGCTGTCGGGCTTGAGGTCGGCCTTGGTCGTCGCCTTCTCCAGGGTGTAAATGTAGGTGTGCGAGGTGCCGGCCGGCTGGCCGCTCTGCAGCAGGAACTTGATGATGGCGTTCATGTCGCCCGACTGACGGGCAAGCTCGGTCATCACCACGGCGCCATAGGTGCCGTCCTGCAGCTTGTCGCAGTCCGCCGCCTTTTCCCCGCCGCCGGTGGTGACCAGGAACACCTTGCCCTCGAGCTTGGCGTCTCGGATCGCGGCCGAAGCGCCGGTGGCGTCACCATCCCAGAAGTCGATGATCGAGCAAATGTCCGGGTTCTGCTGCAGCATCGTCGTCGTCACGTTGCGCGAGGTCGTCGCATCCCAGTTGGAGTCGGGCTTGGCCACCACCTTGAAGTCGGGATGCTTGTCCAGAACCTTCATGATGCCGGCATACTGATAAAGGCTGGAGGAGTTCGCCTGGTCGCCCTGCACCAGGCCGATCTTCTTCGACGAGTTTTCGCCGCAGCCCTTGATCGCCGCTTCGGCCTCGAGCTGGCCTAGACGGTCCCAGTCGCTGCCGACAAAGGCGTCGGCCGGGAAGTTGGCAGGATTGTCGACCAGGAGCACGTAGGTGCCGGCCGCCTGCGCCTTCTTCATCAGCTTGGAATAGGAGTTGAGGTCCGGCGCATGGATGATCAGCACGTCCGGCCGAGTGTCCGACGAAATGGCGTCGGTGATCGCCTGCGCGCCGGCATCGACGACCCAGTTCGGATCGCGCGTCTCGAACACGCCACCCCAGGCCTCGACTTCGGTCTTCAGATAATGCGCCCAGCCCTGCGCCAGGTCGAAGCCCATCGCCAGCGGCACCAGCATGACGCGCTTGCCCTTCAGCGACTGCGCATAGGCGGCCGGGCCCGGATCGTCGGCGGCAAAGGTGGGCGCGACGAAGGCGGTAACGACAAGCGCTGTGGCGGCGGCCAAGAGTGTTTTGATCAGTTTCATGTCACATCCTCTGTTTTGGTCACTGTGGTTCACCGACGGCCCAACCGTCCGCGTTTGGTCAAGTCTTCTGGTTCAAGAATGATCTCTTAGGGATCATGCTTAGATATCGCCCTGCTGCGCGGTCTGTTCGTCACGTGGGTTGATGACGCCATCGACGATGATCGCCCCCAGAAGGATCGCCGCCTTGATCAGGTTCTGGTAGAGCAGCGGAATGTCGATGATGGTCATGGCGTTGAGCAGGATGCCGATCAGCGCCGCCCCGACCAGCACGTTACGCACCCCGCCCCGCCCGCCGGACAGGCCGATGCCGCCGATCACCGCCACCAGCACGATATCGTAGAGCAGCGTCGAGTTGACGACGCGGGTGTTGATCGAATGTAGGCTGGCCGCCGTCAGCAGGCCGGCAATCAGCGCGACGAAGGCCGACAGCACATAGCGCAGCACCAGCATCGGCCGCACAGGAATGCCGATGTTGCGCGCCGCGACCGGATTGTCGCCGGCGAAATAGATGTAGCGGCCCCATTTGGTGTAGCGCAGGAACAGGTAGAACAGGAAGGCGAGGCCCGCGAAGACGAACACCTCGATGGGAATATCGAGGAAGCGTAGGCCGCCGAGCAGCTCGACCCAATGGCCCTGCGGCACCGGCACGGCATCCTGCGTGATCAGTTGCGAGCGGACGTAGCCGAAGACGAAGGAACCGGTCGCCAGCGTCACGAAGATCGCCGGCACGTCGGCATAGGCGACGAGGAAGCCGTTTAGCAGGCCGATCGCGAGCACGCCGGCCAGCACATAGGCGAAGGCCAGCCCATCCGGCGTTCCTGAATTCAGAAGTTGCAGATACCAGGCGACAGACATTGCCATGATCGCCACGGCCGAGAGGTCGATGCCTCGGCCGATGATGACGACAGCCATGCCGAGCGCCAGTATGCCGAGCACCGACACCGAGCGGACGATGGCCACGAGATTGTTTGGGTCGATGAAGCCCGGCAGGCCGATGGCAGCGGCAATAAACAGCACCACGGCGATGGCAAAGACAATGCCTTCCTGATTCAGGCTCCTGAAATTCGGCCAGCCGATCGCGTTCATGTCCCGCTTACGCCCCAATGGCAGCGCTGCCATCCCACGGAAAGCTAATCGGCTTAGCGCCGGTTCGTCAAATGAATCCGCGTTCAGAAGCCCGGCCGGTGGCGATATTCATCGAGTGGACGCATCGATTGCCAAAACTGGCGCAATGCCCGGAAAAGCCTGGATTTTTAGCAAATGATTGCGTCAATGCGATCGCTTGCGAAAGCACCGACCAAGGCGAAAGGGCAAGGCGGAATTTATCTCCGCATCAGGTGGAAGAATTCGATTTCAGTTCCCCCGTGCGTGGCCGGAAACCTCGGCACCCGCACCTGGTGGCAGCGCGAGGAAACGCAACGCCGCCACCAGCCCGATGGCGCCGATCGCCAGAAAGGCGATGCGAAAATCGACGAGGTCGAGCGCCGGCCGGTCCCTGGCGATCTGCGACAGGTTCAGGATCGCCGCCGCCACCGCGACGCCGAACAGCATCGCCACTTGCTGCAGCATGCTGGACAGTGTCGCGGCCGAACTGCGTTGCGCCGCGTCGATATCGGCGAAGGCCAGCGTGTTGAGGGCGGTGAACTGCATCGAGCGCGACAGGCCGGCGATCAGCATCAGTAGGATCACTAGCGCTTGCGGCGTCTGCGGTGAGATCGCCGCGCACGCCATGATCGACGCCGAGGCGATCAGGCCGTTGACGACCAGCACAGATCGAAAGCCGAAGCGCCGCAACGTCGGCGTCGTCACCGTCTTCATGCCGAGATTGCCGAGGAAATAGGCCAGGATCATCATGCCGGCATCGACGGGGCTGAGACCGAAGCCGACCTGGAACAGAAGCGGCAACAGGAACGGCGTGGCGTTGATCGCCACCCGGAAATTGGTGCCGGCGGCAAGCGTCGAGATGGCGAAGGTCAGCACCTTGAACGATGAGAGGTCGAGCAGCGGATGCGGTGCGCGCCTGAGATGGCGCACCGCCAGCCAGCCGATGGCGACACCGAAGGCGATGAGCGCCACCGTCGGCAAGACACCGTCTTCTGGATGCGCGATGCGTTCGAGCCCGTACAGAAGGCAAGCAAGTCCCGCCGATGTCAGGAAAAAACCCGGCCAGTCTAGCGGTTTTGGGTTGGCCTCGCGGTCGCCGGGAATGAAGCGGGCGACCAGCGCCAGCCCGATTACGCCGAGCGGGATGTTGATGAAGAAATTCCAGTGCCAGGACAGATAGGTGGTGATGAAGCCGCCCAGCACCGGCCCGACCACCGGCGCGAACAGCGCCGGCCAGGTGATCAGCGCGGTGGCGTTGAGCAGCTCGGACTTCGATGCATTGCGCAAGACGAGAATGCGGCCGACCGGCGTCATCAGTGCACTGCCCAGCCCTTGCACGACACGTGCGGCGACGAACTGGGTCAGGTTTTGCGAGAAGCCGCAGGCGAGCGAGGCCAAGGTGAAAAGGATGATTGCCAGCAGGAAGATATTGCGCGCACCAAACCGGTCGGCGAGCCAGCCCGACAGCGGCACGAACACCGCCATGGTCAGCATGTAGACGGTGATGCCGATGCTCATCGCCACCGCCGGCACGCCGAAGGAAGCGCCCATCTGCGGCAACGATGTCGAGATGATCGTCGAATCCAGCAACTGCATGAAGAAGGCGATGGCGACGATCAGCGCCACGCGCCGCGCATTGGTGGCCGTTTCGGGTAAGGCTTCACTGTCGGGAATGGCAGTCATGACGGAACCGGTTTGAACAGCAATTAGCCGGCCGCGTCCATAGACGGCGTAACAAACTTTCGTGTCGCGCCACGGCCTGTTATGGATGAGAGGCGACCGGGGAAAGTGCACGCAGCAGATGAAACCCATCTATATCGACTATCTCAATGCCCTCGATATCGACGCCCTTGCCATGTCCGATGGTGAAATCATTGCCGCCGTAGAGGCCGGCCTGGTGGCGCAAGGCAATGGCCAGACGGTGATCGAGCCGCGCGTCCATCTCGAGCCGGACCCGTCCTTCCACGGTCATTTCAATGTCCTGCGCGGCTACGTCGCGCCTCTCGACACCGCCGGCGTCAAGATCGTCGGCGACTATGTCGACAACTACCTGCACGGCCTGCCCTCCGAATTCGGCATCCTCAATCTGTTCGATCCGCGCACCGGCACGCCGCGCGCCATCCTCGACGCCACCGTCATCACCGACATGCGCACCGGTGCCGTCACCGCCATCGGCGCCAAGCATCTGGCGCGCAAGGGCTCAAAAGTGCTGGCCCATATCGGCGCGCGCGGCACCGCCTACTGGAACGTGCGCCTGCTCGACCATCTCTTCGACTTCGACGAAATCCGCGTCCATTCGCGCCGCCCGGAAAGCCGCGACGGTTTCGCCGCAAAACTCTCCGCCGATCTCGGCAAGCGTGTCACCGCTGTGGCCGACTGGAAGAGCTGTGTCGAAGGCGCCGACATCGTGGTCGAGGCCTCGCGGCTGCCGGAACCGCAGCCCTTGTTGAAGACCGAATGGATCAAGCCCGGCGCGCTGGTCGTGCCCTACGGCACCATGAGCGCCGTGGAGCTGTCGCTGACCGACATCATGCAGAAGATGGTCGTCGACGATTGGGGCCAGTGCAAGGGCGGCAAGTTCGGCTCGCTGCGCGCCCATGTCGAGACCGGGCGGCTGAGCGAAAAGACGCTGCATGCCGAGCTTGGCCAGATCGCCGCCGGTCTCAAGGCCGGGCGAGAGAATGACAGCGAGACGATCCTGTTCTGGCACCGCGGCCTGTCGCTGTCCGACATTGCGTTGGGCAAGGCGATGCTGGCCAAGGCGCAGGCGCAAGGCATCGGCCAGCGGCTGCGCTTCGCATGAGTGCGCTCGTCCTCACCGGAGCCGGCGTGGGCACTGCGGATGTCGCCGCTGTGGCCCGCGAAGCGCGCAAGGTGGAGGTCCGATCCGATGTCCTCGGCAGGCTGCAGAAGGCGCGAACAGTGCTCGACCAGGCCGCCGCCTCCGGCCAGCAGATCTATGGCCTCAACACCGGGCTCGGCGCCAATCTCGGCACGACGGTCGAGGGCGACGCCAGCGCCTTCCAGCGCCAGCTGCTGGAAGGACGCAGCGGCGCGGTCGGCGAAGCGCTGCCGGTCGAGACCGTGCGGGCAACTATGTTTGCCCGCGCGGCGATGCTTTCAACGGGAGGCTCCGGACTTTCGCCCACCGTGTTTGTCGCTTTGGTCGACGCGCTCAATGCCGGCGTCCACCCGGTGATGCCGTCGCTCGGCTCGATCGGCGCCGGCGATCTGGTGCTGATGACGGCGCTTGCCCGCCTGCTGACCGGTGAAGGAGACGCCGACTATCAGGGCCGGCGCATGCCGGCGGCCAAGGCGTTGATGATGGCCCGCCTCGTCCCCATCAGCCTGGCGCCCAAGGACGGGCTGTCGCTGATTAACGCTTCGGCTGTTTCAGCGGGCAGCGGTGCGCTCGTGGTGACGGATGCGCTGTCCGCCCTTGCCCAGCAGCACCAGGCCGGCGCGCTGACCATGGAAGGTATCGGCGCCAATCGCACCATCCTCGACCAGCGCCTGCATATGGCGCGGCCGGCGGCCGGCCAGCAGGAAGCGGCCAAGGCCTTGCAATATCTGCTCGCCCGCGACGAGGCACCGGCGCCGACCACCTTGCAAGATCCCCTGTCGATCCGCTGCATGCCCTCGATCCATGGCGCGCTGATCGAGGCGATCGGCCAGGCGAGACATGCCGTCGAGATCGAACTCAATGCCGCCGCCGACAACCCGCTGGTGCTCAGCGACGACGGGCTGGTGCTGTCGACCGGCAATTTCCACACTGCTTCGCTGTCGCTCGCCTTCGAAACGCTCGGCCTGGCGATCGCCCAGAGTGCCGCCGCGAGCGCTGCCCGCTTCATCCAGCTTACTGGCTCCGGCCGTAACGGCCTGCCGAAATATCTGTCGCCGGTCGGCGGCGCCTCGGCCGGCTTCGTGCCGCTGCAGAAGACGGCGACATCGATCCTGGCCGCCATCCGCCACAGAGCCAATCCGGTGATGCTGGATTTCTTGGCCGTCTCGGAAGGCGTCGAGGACCATGCCACGCAGACACCGCTGGCTGTCGCGAAATGCGCTGGGATGGTCGCGCTGTGGCGGCGGCTAATCGCCTTCGAATTGATGGCGGCGGCACAGGCGGTCGACCTGCGCGACGGGCTCACCCTGGCGCCACGCACCGCCGCAATTCACACGGCGATACGCGCGCTGGTCCCTAGCCTGAAGGAGGATCGGCCACTCGGCATCGACGCCGAAGCGCTCTTCGCCGCACTCGCCAACGGACCCTGGCAGGTGACCTTACGCCCGGCCGACCTTGTCGAGGAACAGCCGTAGTTCACCCGGATCCATGTGCACGACATGCCTGTCCTCGGGATAGGCCAGGCTGTTGACGTCGGCGACATATTCGGAGAACGCCGCGATCCGCTCAGCCTGCAAACGATCATATTCGGCGGCGAAATTGCGATAGACCTTGGAGTGGCGAGGCATGTGCCCACGGTTCTGGCCGAGAACGTCGTCGGCGAACAGATATTGCGCGTCGCAGCCGGTCCCCGCCCCCATCGACAGCATGATCAGCGACGTCCGCTCCGAGATCGCCTTCGCCACCTCGACCGGCACCACTTCGATCTCCGCGCCGATGGCGCCGGCGGCCTCCAGGTGCTTCACCGCTGCGAAGACCTCCATGGCGGTGTCGGCTGTCTTGCCAACAGCCTTGAAGCCGCCCGTCCAGGTGGCGCGCGATGGAATGAGGCCAACATGGCCGATGACCGGGATGGCGTCGTCGGCCATCCGCTTGATCGTGGCGTAGCCGGCGCTGCAATAGACCGCGTCTGCGCCGGCCTTATAGAGCCGGAAGGCCCAGCGCAGGAAATCGTCCGCCGTGCCGATCTCGAAGAAATTCTCCCCCGGCATGGTGAACAGGCTGGGCGCCGCATCGCGGTATTGCGGGTTGAGCACCAGTTCGGGCGGCACCGAGACGATGTCGACCCCTGCCCGCTCGGCGGCCTCGGCCTCGTCCATCGTCAGCACGCGCAGCATGGTCAGCTGGCGCTTGCCCTTCATGGCGCGCAGGTCCGCCACCGTCGGTCTTTTTCGGCTCATCGAAAGAATTCCCTCTGTTACGTGCTGCGGCAGGTCAGCCGATCTGGATCATCACTTTGCCAGCCTCGACCTTCACCGGATAGGTCGCGAGATCGACGCACACTGGTGCGCCCTTGGCGGCACCAGTCTTGTAGTTGAAGCGGCCATTGTGCTTGGGACATTCGATGATGTCGTCCATCACCAGCCCGTCAGCCAGATGCGCCTTCTCATGCGTGCAGTAGCCGTCGGTGGCGAAGAATTCGTCATCCGGGCTGCGATAGATGGCGAAGGTGCGACCGCCATGGTCGAAGCGGATGACGTCTTCTTCCTCGACATCATCGACGCCACACGCTTCAACCCAGCCGGCCATCTGGTTCTCCCCTATTCCGCTGCCGCCGGGACGGTCAGCGCATGGAATTCGTCGCGGTACGGCCGTGCCGTCGGCGGCAATTCGCGCTTGAGAAAATAGTCCTCGTACTGGAGCTGTTTGATCAGTACCGGGCAGACCTCGCGATAAGCATGCCACATCGAAGGGTTCGGTTCCGGCAGATCACGCTTGATCAACTCATGCAGCTTCGGCAGCGCATGATAGGGCACCATCGGAAACATGTGATGTTCGACGTGGTAGTTCATGTTCCAATAGATGAAACGGCTGATCGGGTTCATGTAAACGGTGCGCGTGTTCAGCCGATGATCGGTGACATTGTCAGCCAGCCCGATATGCTGCAGCAGGCCGGTCAGCACCATGTGCCAGCTGCCGTAGAGGCGCGGCAGGCCGATCAGCACCAGCGGCAGGAACGACCAGAGGTAGAGCGCCAGCGCAATCGCAGCGAGATAGATAGCGATCTGCCAGCGCGCGGCGATGACCGCCTTGTGCTGCTCCATCTCCGGCACGAAGCTTTTCTCGTCCGGCGAGAGTTTGCCGAACGCATTGCGCACCAGCGTCGGCAGCGAATAGCGGAAATCGAGGGCGCCGGTGAAGGCAAGTGCGGCGCGCAACAGGTCCGGCGGACGCATCACCGCGATCTCGGCGTCGCGGCCAACGATGATCGTGTCGGTGTGATGTCGGGCATGGCTCCAGCGCCAGGTGACCGGATTGCGCATCAGCATGAAGCTCGCGATCTGGTAGACGACGTCGTTCATCCAGCGGGTGCGGAAGGCTGTGCCGTGGCCGCATTCGTGCCAGCGCGAGTCGCTGGAGGAGCCGTAGAGCACACCGTAGACGCAGAAGAACGGCACGCACCACCATGAACCCCAAAACCAGATGCCGCCGGCAGCCGAGCCCAATATGGCGGCGATCCAGATGAGGGTGTCGCGGATCGCCGGCATATCGGAGCGTTGCATCAGCTCCTTCATAGTCTTGCGCGGCACGTCCGTGTGATACCACTCGGCGGAGGCCAGCCCGGTCTCGATCGCGATCCGCGTGCTTTCACCGACCAGGCTGTAGTCGCGCTTTGTCTTGACTGTCGCCATCGTCGCCTCCCGTGCGGTCCTCAAAGGCCGTTGGCGCGGAATTTTCCATCGAGGAATGTCTTGGCGCGTGGCACGTCGTCCTCGGTCAGATGCTCGATGATGACCGGGATGTTCGGGTGCTTTTCGCTGAGCCGCTTGAGATAAAGATCATAATTGAGCGAACCGAGGCCGGGCGCCGGCAATTCGATCTCGCCGACGCCGCGAAAGGTGAGGCCTTCCGAAGCATCGTCATCGCCAATGTCGGCGTGCTTCTCCGACTTGTCGCTGCCGGAGCGCTTGACATCCTTGGCATGCGCGATCCTGATCTTGTCGGTCAGCGTGTCGAACACCTGGTTCAGCACCTGGTCCATGCGGTCGATATTGTGCGCCTCGAAATAATTGGTCGGATCCATAAGCAGGCCAAGACCAGGATGGTCGACCTGCGCGAACATCTTGACCGTTTCCTCGACTGAGCCGACGACATTGTTGACATAAGTTTCGAGAAGGAAGACCGCGCCATGGTCATAGGCCGTCTGGGCAAGGTCGGAGATCGCCTTACGGCATTCCTCGAATCCTTCCTCAGTCTTGTTCCTGGGGTGGTGCACCCAATCGGATTCCGTGTTGTAGGTGCCTGTTTCCGAGATCACGTAAGGAGAGCCGAATTCGCGCGCGTTGCGGATGATCTCCTTGAGATAGCCGACGCGCTTGTCGCGCTCGACCTTGTCCGGGTGGATGATGTTGGTGTAGCCGGAAATGCAGCAGACCGGCAGATTGTGGTCGCGGAACGTATCCCGCACAGTCCTCGCCTTATCCTTGGTGATCTGCCCAGCCGAGAGGTCGATATCCCTGAAATGCAGATCGAGTTGTACCGTGTTGAAATCGAGCGCGCGAATGCGCCTGGCCGCCTCTTCGGGGCCATAGGGAAAATAGCCGGTGAAGATACCCGCCTGCATCATGATGTGAACTCCTCCGGGTAAGCGATTCAGCCGCCACGCAATTCGGCGGCCAGATGTTCAGTCGATCGATATCTCGGACAGCTTGACCGTGCGGCCCTCCGCCATGGAGCGGTAGCCGGCCTCGACCAGCGCCATGGTCTTGACGTTGTCGGCGACGGACAGCGCCGGTGGAGTGCCCGTCTTCACCGCGTGCTGCAACTGTTCCATCACACCAATGAAGGCGTGCGGGAACCACATCGTGTCCCAGTTGGGACTGACCCATTCGCCGCCCGTCGTCTCGGTCGAGGCATAGGTCAGCGTCGAAGCCACGCCCGTCGGCCAGCCGATGGTGCCCTTGGCGACACCCTTGGTGCCGTCTACACGCCAGTTGATGTGCTGGTCGTCCTTGTAGCCCTCCTTCCGGGGACCGGACCAGACATCCTCCAGCGACACGGCGAGCACGCCGGACGGGAAGCGCAACGTTGACACGGTGATACCGTCGGAATGGTCGAATTTCGTGCGCGGATCCTTGCGCGTCAGCGTCGTGATCTCTTGCGGATCGCCGAAAAGGAAACGCAGCACGTCGAGATGATGCACGCTCATGTTGGCGAGCGTCAGCCGGTCATAGTCGGCAAGAAAAGTCTGCCAGTGCGGGATCGCATGCATGTCGATCTGCGCGAAGACGATGTCGCCCAGCGCGCCACTATCGATGATTTGTTTCAGCACGCGCATCGACTGGTCGTAGCGCATGTTCTGGTTGATCGAGAGGATCTTGCCGGACCCGGCCGCTTCGTTGCGCAGCCTGACCGCTTCTTCGACCGACAGCGCCAATGGCTTCTGCGCCAGGATCGCCTTGATGTGCTTCTGCTTCAGCGCATGGCGGATCAACGCCGGTTGCTGGTCGGGCGGAAAGGCAAGATCGACGATCTCGACCCGGTCGTCCTCGATCAGCTGTTCCGGCGTCTCATGAACGGTTGGGATGCCCCAGCGCCCGGCCACTTTTTCGGCGCTGGCTTTCGTACGCGAAGCGATCGCGACCACCGGGAAGCCGGCCTTTTCATAGGCGGCGAGATGGCATTCGGCCATGATCATGCCGGCACCGACGCAGCCAATCCGGTATTCCCTGGTGCGAATCTTCGCATCCGGCTCGAAATCCGTGCCTGCCATCCATTCCTCCCGTGGAGGACTGGATATAACGCGATGGCCTGCGCCTCGGCCAAGGCCGACACCATCATTTCCCATCATGGGGTGTGACGACCGAACCATTCAGACCAGGAATGACGAAGGCCGCGCTGACAAGCGCGCGCCGTCTGTCGAAGTGGCAACGCGAGGCAGCACTTCCAGCCACTCAGTCTGGGCGTCTCCCAATGCTGACGATCGCCCGGCCATCCGCGCCGAGGGCGATCGCTATCCGGTCGCCGGAGGCGACACCGGAAATGTCGCACACCACCAGCGGCATGCTGATGTCGTAGAGGAATTCGGCGACGATGGTGCCCACGGCAACGATCGGGTCCGGACGCTCCAGGAGAATACCGGCAGGCGCCGTGCCCCTGCGGATCGCCTCTGCCAGAACCGAGGATGAGGAGGACGAGCCACGCCCGCTCGGCATCACCAGGATCTTGCCGGTGATATTCTGGCCGAGACCGGGATGCGAATGGTCAATGATGTCGCCAGTCTCGGCGTCGACGCCGCCCCAGAAGCTGAGCGGCTGCGAAAACACCAGCGCCTGGCCCTCGGCCTCACCGGCCAGTTGGAAGGTGCCGAACCGCTCGACGGGCCTCGTTTCCGCCGATTGCGTCATGACGCACTCCGCACGACATGTCCGACTGCAGCCGAGCGGATGCAATCCCGCATGTCGGCGAAGGCCACGGACACGCCGATATTGCCCGGCGCGTAATGCGCCCATTTGCCGGAATTGGTCATCACCACGCCGTCTAGGCGCTTGAGGATCGAGGTGACATAGGTGCAGGTGTCGGCGACCGGGATCAAGCCGAACCCCTCCATGCCTGCCAGCGCGCCCTCCTCCTGCAATCGCGTCAGCGTCGCGCGACCGGTGTTGACATAGATCGGGATACGCCTGGCCGGCGCGATCTCGCGCACCATCGGCAACAGACGCATCCATTCGTCATGGGAAAAGTGCGGCGTGCCCAGTGACACGGCCGCCAGCGGCGCACCATCAGGCACGGTCGATAGCCTGGCCAGCGCGTGATCGATGTCGGCGCGACTGATGCGGATCGAAGCCTCTGGCGCATGGCCTTGGAACGCCTCATCGAGCGTCTTCGCTTCTGGCGTAATGCCGACCGCATGGAACAGCGCCACCGCGCCGGTGGTTGCCGCCGCAGCACCCAGCGCCTTCAGTTGGTCCTCGTCACGCGGTTGTGGCAGGCCGGCGATCACCGGAATCTGATCGCCGCTCGCCTGCCCGATGAACAGCCCGACGCCGACGAACAGGCTGTCGCTCGGCTCCGGCTCAGGAACGGCCAGGTCGAACAGGATGCGGCCGCGCCGGTTCTCGCTCAGATGCAGGCCCCAGGCCGGTGCACGCGCGGTCATGGCGCAGCAAAGGTCGATGAAATCGCCATAACGGTTGGTGCGCGCGCCGATAACCGAATTGGCAAAGACGATGGCATTGGATTCACCCCAGGCGATCTGCTCGCCGAAGCCCGGCCGGAACCGCGTCTGGTAGGGTGCGCAGGTGAACGTCGCCTGGCAGCCGAGTTCGAGATGCGCCTTCATCAGACGCCGCGCCGGCGCTTCCTCCGCCGCCGGCATCTTCACAATGCCGGGATGGATGAGATCGAACGAACCGACATTGAGCGTCGTCGGCACCCGGACACGGCCACCGCCCTCGACCAGCCGTTCGACGAAATCGAGCCCGGCCTTGCCGTGGTAAAGGCAGCCATCGATATGGGCGCCGGCAATATCGAGCAGGCTGCCGGCTCCAACTGCATTGGAAAACGCGACCAGGATTTTCATCGCAGCGGCTGCCGACTGGCCCTGCTCGCCATCGAGCATCGACTGGTCCCGCCCACTCAGTTCCAAGGTCATCGCCACTCCGGACTCTTGCCCGGCTATGCTGTCCCTGATTGCGAACGGTCTGGCAAGACCCGTTGCAGATCTCAGCCCGCAGCGATCAGCACCGTGCTCTCCGGCGACCAGCGCAGCACCACGTCCTGGCCCTCCGACAGCCGCTCGATGCCGGTGTTCTGCACAATGACCTTCAGCGTCTGGCCGGCACGGTCGACGAAGTACGTGCTGTTGTTGCCGGCGAAGATGCGCTTGGAAACCTGGCCCTTGAGCACGTTCGTGTCGGTGGCATTGGAAACCCCGGCATCGGTGGCAATGCGGATGCGTTCAGGCCGCACGGCGCAGCTCGCCTTGGCGCCGACAGCAAGGGTCGCGCCCGCGCCCGCGGCAATCGCGGTGCCGTCCGCCAGGCGGATGCCGCTGCCCGTCGTGTCGCCGCGAAAGATATTGGCGTCACCGAGGAAAGTGGCGGCGAACTCGCTCTTTGGCCGGTCATAAATTTCCTCCGGCGGCCCTTCCTGCACCAGCCTGCCGTCGCGCAAGATGCCGATGCGGTCGCTCATCGTCAGCGCCTCTTCCTGATCGTGGGTGACGAAGATGGTGGTGATGCCGATCTCGCGCTGGATGCGCTTCAGTTCGATCTGCATGTCGACGCGCAGCGCCTTGTCGAGCGCGCCAAGCGGCTCATCGAGCAGCAGCACGCGCGGCTTGGTGACGATGGCCCGTGCCAATGCCACCCGCTGGCGCTGACCGCCCGACAGCTGGTGCGGGCGCCGGCCGCCGAGCTTGCCGAGTTGCACGAGATCGAGCGCACGCTGCACCTCGGCGACAATCACCGCCTTGGCCTCGCCGCGAACCGACAGGCCGAAGGCGACATTGTCGGCAACGCTCATATTGGGAAACAGCGCATAGTTCTGGAACACCATGCCGATGCGGCGCTTCTCGACCGGCACCCGCTCGACGCTCTCGCCGCCAATGGCAATGCGGCCGGAATCGGGAAAGTCGAACCCCGCGATCTGGCGCAGCAGCGTGGTCTTGCCACTGCCCGACGGCCCAAGCAGCGCATAGAAGCCGCCATCGGCGAAATCGATGGAGACATCGTCCAGCGCCTTGTGCGCGCCGAAGCTGCGCGAGACGTTCGATACCTGTACGCCGGCCATTATTTCTCTCCGCCGAATTTGAAGAAGCGCGCCGTGAGCAGCATCAGTGCCATCGACACGACAATGATGATCGTCGAGACCGCGTTGATCTCGGGCGTGAAGCCCTTGCGGATCGCGGCGTAGATTTCGACCGGCAGCGTCGTCTGGCCCGGCGTCGCCAGGAAATAGGACACCACGAACTGGTCGAACGAGACGGCGAAGGCGAACAGCCCACCGGCAATGACGCCGGGCATGATCCACGGCAGCGTGACACGCCACGTCACTTGCCACTGGTTGGCGCCGAGCGAGCGCGCCGCCTCTTCCAGTTCCGGCGCGAAGGTCTGCAGCCGAGCCGAAACGACGACGATGACATATGGCAGCGCCAGCGCCACATGGCCAAGCAGGATGGCATGCAGGCCGCGGCCGATGCCGACGCCGAAGAAGAAGATCAGCATCGCCGTGCCGGTGATCAGCCAAGGAATGGCGATCGGCGGGAAAAGCAGCGCCTGCAGGAATTTCTTGCCGCGAAATTCATAACGATAGAGCGCCAGCGACGCCGCCGAGCCAAGCACCGTGCAGACGATGGTGGTGATGACGGCGATCTCGACGCTGTTCCAGGTGGCGGCAATCAGTTGATCGTTCTGCCACAGCGATGCGTACCACTCCGTCGTCCATTCGAACGGCAATTGGTAGAAGGGCGAAACGTTGAACGACATCAGCGCCATGATGATGATCGGCAAATAGAGGAAGGCCAGCAGGAGCCAGATGTAAAGGCGGCCAAGCCATTCGAGGATGCGGGTTGTCGCCATCACGCGGCCCTCTTGAGTACTGGCGAGGCAGCCGCCAGGATCACCAGGACGACGGCCAGCAGGATGAAGGAGAGCGCCGCACCGAGCGGCCAGTTGAACACGGCGACGAACTGGTCCTCGATGACCGTGCCGTAGAAGGTGCCTGTGCGGCCGCCGAGGATGCGTGGCTCCATGAACGAGCCGACAACCGGCACGAAGATGAGCGCAGCGCCGGCCACCAATCCGGGCATCGACAGCGGAATGATCACGCGCTTCAGCACCTGTAGCCGCGAGGCGCCGAGCGAGCGCCCGGCCTCGATCAGCGAGTCGTCGATCGCCTGCAGCGTCAGGTAGCAGGTCAACACCATGTAGGGCACATAGGAATGCACCAGCCCGATGATCACGGCCGGATAGGAATACATGAGGTCGATATTGATCTTGAACGGCAGCACGGCGTTGAGCGCCGTATCGAGGATGCCGCCTTCGCGCAGCACCATCGCCCAGGAGAAGATGCGCACTAGGCCGTTCGACCAGAACGGCAGGATGACGAGCAGGAAGATCGCCTCGCGGCTGCGGCCCTTCAGCACCTTGGCCAGCACGTAAGCCGCGGGATAGCCGATGACGATGCTCCACAGCGTCACTTCGAGGCCGAGCCGCAGCGAGGCGAGCAGCAGTGTCAGATAGAGGCTCTGCGAGAAGAAGGCGGCATAGTTTCCGAGCGTGAACGCCCACGGCTTCCCCGACAGCGGCAGCTCGGTCATGAACGAGAAGAAGACCATGGCCGAGAGCGGCAGGAAGATCGCCAACGTCAGCCAGAGATAGGCCGGCGCCAGCAGCGGCAATGCCGATCTCAGCCCGCTTCGCGACGCTGTCGCAGCTGCCATGATACCCTCCTCCCCAGGATTGAAAGAACCAGCCGGCGCGAACTGCCGGCTGGCCCGGATGTCGGCTCTATTTCACGTCGACCTTGAGCTGCTGCCACAGCGCCAGATAGGCTTCGCGCTGCGCGTCGGTTATCGGCGCCTGGAACTGGATGCGCTTGGCCACTTCGGGGTCCCCCATCACCTTGCGGTTGAAGGCATCCTCGGGCAGCGCTTCCACCGCCTTCGTGTTGGCCGAGACCGGAGCGCCGACCTTGGTGACCCATTCGACATAGAATTTCGGGTCGATCATGTAGTTGATGAAGGCCTCGGCGCCGGCGACGTTCTTGGCGCCGACCGGAATGGAAAAGGCATCGAGCCAGGCGACGGCGCCTTCCTGCGGCACGACGAGCGAGACCGGGAGCTTGAAATGCGTCTTGGCGCGGTCGGCAGAACCGCTCCAGTAGGTGCCGATGTCGATCTGGTTGGAGGCGACCATCTGGTTCCAGTCGTTCTCCGAACTCCAGAAGGTCTTGATCTGCGGCATCAGCGAGGTGAGCTTCGTCTTGACCGCATCCATATCCTTGATGTCGTTGATGTTCTGGCCGGTGGCGATGGCGCCGAACTGCACCGCCTCGACGGCGTCGTCACGAATGACGACGCGGCCCTTGTGGGCGGCATCCCACATCGCGGCGATGCTGGTCGGTGGCTTGTCGAAGGATTTCTCGTTGATGGCGAGCGCTGTCAGTCCCCACACCCATGGCACGCCATAGACCTTGCCGTCATGGACAAGCATCGGCGATCCCGCCTTGTCCTTGCTGATGTCGGCGTAGTTCGGCAACTTGGACGTATCGATCGGCTGGATCAGCTTTCCGTCCATCGCCTGGTCGTTGAAGGCGGCATTGATCATGACGACGTCATAGAGGCCGGGATTGGTCCGGATCTTGGTCAGCATTTCCTGTTCGGAATTGAAGAAGTCGTTGATGACCTTGTTGCCGGTGGCCTTTTCGAAAGCCTCGACGGCCCACGGCTCGTCGGTTCCGTAGCCCTTCCAGTTGAGCACATGCACTTCGTCGGCCTTGGCGGCAAACGCAAGTGCGGAGGTAAATACGGCGGTCGCCGTCAAAAGAGCAGTCAAGTCAGGCATGCGCATGGTTGGTTCCTCTCTGTGTTTGCCCGCTTCCCGGGCTTGTCAGGCTTTCTGGCAGTTATGCATTGGCCTTCTGTGTCCGGCCCTGTGCGCCCGACGGGTCCGCGGCATGGCTCAGGAATGTCTGGATCTCGTGATCGGTCGGCGCCGAAGAACCGCCATGGCGGGTCACCGAAACCGCCGCCGCTGCATTGGCATAGCGCGCTGCCTCGAAAGGCGGGATGCCGCGCGACAGCGCGCTGACGAAGGCGCCGATATGTGTGTCGCCGGCGCCGTTGGTGTCGATGGCGGAAACTTTGAAGCTGGCAACGGTCTGCACCGAGCCGTCGGCCCGCCGTACGTGACAGCCATTGGCCCCGGCGCGGATGATCACGCCCGCTGCCTTCGGGCAATGGACTTCCAGCAACCGCGCGGCAACCGTTTCAACGTCGCCCGGACCGGCAATCTCGACCGCTTCCGTCGCGTTGCAGCTTAGCCATGTGGTGCGGGCCAGCACCCGTGACAGGATGAGGCGCGGAATGTCCGATATCACCGGCGTCGGATCGAAGACGAAGGGAGTGTCCGCCGGCAGTGTTTCGATCCAGTCGGTGAGCACGTCACGGCTTGCGGGGTAGCTCAGCGTGTAGCCGGAGGTGAACACCCAGTCACCCGGTGTGACCAAGACGGGCGCCATCATGTCGAGGCTGAGCACGCTCTCAGCACCTGGCCACGACACGAAGGTGCGTTCGGCGTCGCTCGAGATCATGGCGACGCAATTACCGCTATCCATCAAGGGCGATGGCGGCGTCAGCGTCTCGATGCCCTCGTTGGCGAAAGCGGCCCGCAGGAAGTCGCCGTTCGGTCCACTGCCGAGCTGGCCGCCGAACACCACCTTCATGCCGGTACGGCTGGCCGCTACCATCATGTTGAAGCCGCCGCCGGCGACCTGGGCGAAGCTCGATGCGGTCTTCTCCGTGCCGGGCGCCGGCAAGGCATCGATGCGGTAGACATAGTCGACCACGGCACTGCCGATATGGACGAGGCGCCCGCTCATGCCGCCGCGTCCTTGCCGGAACCTTTTTTCGCCACCCTTGCCGCCATGAGATCGGAGGCAAGGGCGCGAACCTCCGACATGTCGATGCCAACAAGCCTGGCGATATGCTGCTGCGGCAATCGGGAAAAGCCGGTGCAGGCTCCCGCCATGCCGGCAGCGATGGCGCCGATCGTGTCGGTGTCACCGCCGAGATTGGCGCTGATGACGGCCGCTTGCCACGGATCGCCGCCGGCGACATCCAGCACCGCGAAGGCGGCCGGAACCGATTCCTGGCTGGCGACGCCGGTGCCGACCAGATCGGTGATCAGCCGGATCGCATCCTTCATCACCTTGCCACGCACGATATCCTGCGCCCAGACGATGCGCGCGGCGATGTCGCCGCCGGTTACCCAATGGCCGAGCGTGGCCCCGCGCCTTGCTGCCGCAACGGCGCTGTCGGATGCGGCGCGCCAGCCACCGCCGGCGACGCCACGGCTGACGGCGGCAGCGACTGCGGCGGCCGAAGCAATGGCGATCGAAGTGTTGTGCGTCGCCTGGCAGGTCTCCGCCACCTTGGCGACCAGCGCGTCGAGCGGCTCCAGCGGCATCATGATGCCGACCGGCGCAATGCGCATCGCCGCACCATTGGTGTCGCCGCCGCGCCCTGCTTCCTCCGCCGGCACGCCATTGTTTATGGCATCGATGGCGCGCTTGGTCGACGGTCCCAGCAGATCGTAGCTGCCGCGCGCCTTGACCTCGCGCTCCCAGTCGAGCAGTGCGTTGACCCAGCGCGCATGGTCGAAACGGTCACCGGACTCCACAAGGATGCGGCCAAGCAGCAGTGCCTGCTCGGTGTCGTCGGTGACGGTGCCGGCCAGCAGCCCTTTCGACACCGGATGGTCGGCAACCGGGGCGACGAAATCGTCGACATGGCCATAAAGCTCGGCGATCCGGGCCGGCGACAGGAGTTGCGTCGGCATGCCCAGCGCATCGCCAATCGCCCCGCCGACAAGTGCGCCCATGGCGCGGTCGATCGCCTTGCTGGCTGCATCCGACATCGCTCAGAACCTCATATGCAGCGCGAAATGCGCCGGGTTGAGCAGGCTGGTGACATACTCGATCGGCCGCTCGTCGGCGGCGCGGGTCAACCGCCGGCCGCGCAGGAACGGCGAGCCTTGCGGACAACCGAGGATGGCGGCATCCTCGGCATTGAGCATCTCGATTTCGACCCATTCCTCACCATGGTCAGGAATGAGCCCCGCGTCGCGCAGCGTCTGGTGCAGCGAACCCTCGCGCAGGCCGCGCAGCGGCACGTCCTCCAGTTCCGGCGACAGCGGCAGCCGGCTGCGTTCGATGGAAATGGCATGGCCGTCGCTGGCGTTGGTGCGAACCCGGTCGACGGCGATGAAAAACGGGCTCTCAATGCCAAGCCAGGCAGCCAGGTCTGCGTCCTCGATCACCTCCAGTCGCAGCGTCCGCGTCTCGGCATTGGCGCCGGCATTGGCCAGCGCCCGCGACCAGCCGACCGCGTCGTCGACCGGCATGCCGTCAAAGGTGACGAACGAGCCGATGCCGACCTTGGTGGTGATCAGCCCGCGGCTGGACAGTTCCTCGAGGCCCTTACGAATCGTGTTGCGGCTGACGGAGAAGCGCTGGACCAGCTCGTTCTCGCTTTGCAGGCGGTCGCCGAAGCCGAGCACGCCGGAGCGGATTTCATGCTCCAGAACAGTGGCGATCTGCTCGGGCTTGCCCGTGCCGGGAGACAGTTGAACCGCGCGCCGCTTCATATGCGTACCTGTCTAGTGAACCTGTATAGTCCTGTTCAATATATGGACGTGGGTACCATGTCAACGGGATGCCGAAGGCAAGCCAAACGGCCAGCGAATGGTGCGGAAGTGTCTGCAAGGCGTCGGCGGGCCGGGCAGCATGAACCCGAAAAGCTGATCGTGATCGCCGAAAACACCGCAATCAATCAAGAGGATAGAGCCAAGTCTTGATTCAATTTTGGCCGGACGGCATCGACATCTCACGGGGTTCAACGAGGATATCCGCTTCGATTGCGGCGCTAATGAACGCCGCTCGTGCCGCCGAGGCTTCCTTCCTTCCCTCAAGCACGGCCAGGCAGACCTTACGGGCTGCCATGTGCCTTTGCCCCGAGCGCAATCCTCACCGGCTCATCGAAACGCTGGTCCTGCACCACGCCACCTCCCGAAATCGAACGTGCCGACCTAGTTCCTTGTAGTGTGATAGATTTCCTGAGGAAGGTGCAAGATGTCCGATTCCCAAGGCCAGAAAAGTCCCAGACTGATTGTCGTGGTCGCGTTCGACCGCGGCGATGACGGCGAGTTGTTTCCGGCCTTCGGCCCTGCCGACCAGCAGAGCGAGGACCGTGCCATACGCACGGCCAGGGCGCTGGCGGCAAAACATGTCGGCGTCATCGCCTGGAGCCGCGAGGCCGACCCGACACTTGGCGAGTACGGTCCGCCGAACACCCTGTTCGTCAGCGGCGACGTGCCTGACATGGAGTAATCGATCGGCCCCGGCCCCTGGCCCGAACTCGATGTCGGCGGCAAGCCGGTTTCCTAGACCGCCAAGCAAAAGCCCGCCACGGGCGAACCGGAGCGGGCCTTGGAGGAGGACAAGGGGTGGGACCCTTTCCTCTTGTTTCCACGGGGGGTGTGGACCGCGATCACCTTACAAAGTTTTCCAAACAAGCCGGATCACAAGCCGGCTTGCGAAGTTCACATTCCGGTGCGCGCCGAAATCGATGCGGTCACGGGATTGCGATCGGTTCGGCAAGCAAGCGGCTAGATCCGCCCGAGCACGACAAGCACGATGATGATGAGCAGCACGAGCCCCAGACCGCCGCCGCCATAGTAACCGGTGCCATAGAATGGACCGCCACCGAGGCCACTGAAGCCCCCAAGCAGCGCTAAGACAAGAATAATGATTAGTATGGTTCCCAAGCTCATGGTCTTCCCGCTCCCTTTTGTGCGCTTCTGCGCCAGCTGAACACTGCGCCATTCGCGTGTTGCCGAGATGTAAACGCTCTCGACGCAATGGCGTTCCGCCGCCGCAGCGACGACGGACGCCCGGGAACAATCATGCAGGTGTGCGGAAAGCCCGCCGGGATGGCGGGCTTTCCGACCGGACGGACGCCAGGAGAGTGCGGTTAAAGCCTCACGGCCAGTCCGCTCCCGGCGCTCTTGGCGTCAGCGACGTGCGATCAAAAGGCACAGTTGGCGCAGGTCGCGGTCGTAGTCCCCGGAACTGCCGAGGACATCGACGCAGCGCCTCTTCAACCGTGCCACTTGACTGTCCGACATGTCGGCGACGACACCCGGCAGGTTCGGATGTCCCAAAGTACGCGGTGTTCCGAAGTTGCCCAGGTTCCCTGTTGTGCCCGGATTACCGGGATTGCTCGGGTTGATTGAACCAACGCCTCCGCCAACGCCGACGCCGACTCCACCCGTTCCACCAACACTGGCGCCGAGGTCGGCAGTGATGCCGCCAGCCCCGCCGACATCGGCGCCGGCACCGGCATTGATGCCGTTGCTGCCGCCTACGGAAGCACCGAGGCCTGCGTTGACGCCTCCAGTGCCGCCGACCGACGCACCGGTACCAGCATTGACGCCTTTGCTACCGCCTACGGAAGCGCCGAGGCCCGCACTGACGCCGCCGCCGACCGACGCACCGACGCCGGCATTGACGCCGCCGCTACCGCCTACGGAAGCGCCGAGGCCCGCACTGACGCCGCCGCCGACCGACGCACCGACGCCGGCATTGACGCCGCCGCTACCGCCCACCGAGGCGCCTGCGCCAAGACCGAGCCCTGCAGTATACGCTGGCAGCGAAAGAACGAAGACTACCGCACCACTTGCCAACACACTGGCGACTGTTTTGATCGAAAAAGTCATAACACTCTCCCTGTTGCCGTTGAGATAAGGCAGTCAGCCAGAGGCCGATTGCGAATTAACCTACGCAGGGAGTGAACTTAAGTTTCACAAAGCGCTTCGCCAGCGCGATTGATGGTGTTAATTTTTGAAATTGTAAAAGTATAAAAATAATAAAATTGACGTACAATCTTCGTGATAACGATGTGAAGCGGATCGTTATGATCGATATGTATTTCGAAGTTTGTTAAGAATCGATTTTTATGGAATTTGTTCGAGGCGGCGCCAGGCCAGAGACCGCATGAACTTTTTGGTCAGGCCGCCGCGATGGGTCCCCGAGCCCGTCAGCGAAAGGTCCGCATCAAAACGCAACGCATTGGCGTCACGGCTGCCCCGATGACGTCAATTTGCGCCAGACAGGAATAGAAGGCGGGTCATGCCAAAACGCTGCCTGCGCGATTGCCGACAAAACGACGACGTTGTGCACAGGCCTTGTTGTCAGACGATCCCGTAGTACAGCCTGTAGCGGACGCGCTTCATATAGTCCCGATATTCCGCCGTGGCGGCAAGCAGCGCCTCTTCGCGCAGGATGCGATGCACCTGGAAGAACGTGATGACGGCGTAGACGGCGAGATTGTAGAAGGAAAAGGCCGACAGCAGGAACAGGACATGGCCGACCAGATAGCCGGCATAGATCGGGTGTCGCACCAGGCGGTAGGCACCCCCGGTCATCACGCCGCGATTGCCCGGCAGAATGGCGAACGAACGCCCCAGCGATGCCTTGCCCCAGATCACGAAACTCAACGCCAGGGCTTGCAGCGGCGCGGCGACATAGACCGGGATGATGGCAACGCCCGGCTCGAAGGTGATGAAGCCGACACCGAAGCTGGCAATCACGGATACGATCACCGTGAGCGGGTTCCAGTCGCGAACCTGCGGCCGCCGCGACAAAAGCAGCCAGGTAAAGGTTAGGATCTCGGACGTCGCCACCAGTGCCACATTGATACGGGTCGGGTCGAGCATGAGGTGGTGTATGCCGCGATAGACAAACAGCCCCGCGAAAGCCAGCGCGCAGAGCCGAAAGAAGCCTTCCCGCAGGTCGACCAGGATTTCCCGCTTTCGGGCTGCGGACAAAATCCCTTCGTCGTTGACGTGCGAAAGGGTTTCAATTTTTGACATGAGCAAGGCCAAGCACCCGGTTATCCCTCGGGGCGACCTTTGCACGCAACCATTGCCGTACGGTTAATCAAGAAGATCAGATCGGCAGTAAAGCGCTTATGTGTCTCCGGACGCCAGCGAACGCCTTCAACGATCGTGCGAAACACGAGCAGGATGTCTCCGGCCCCAGGCAAAGATCGCGTCTCTGCTGTCTTCGGCTCCACAGCAAAGCCGCCGAGGCGCTGCGTGCACAATTGGCCGTGCTCAACCATGTCATGTCGCGGGAAACCGGAGCCACCTGTCGCGTGGCGAAACTCTGCGCAGCCGCTTTGTCGCTGCAGGGTGAACCCGGGCGGCATAACCACTCTGCTCTACGAGATCGCGAGGAATTAGCTGGAATCTGCCAATGCGTGCGCGTTTGACGGGAAGCTGCCACGCCACGCGAGTCCTTCGAAGTTTCGAGAATCAGATAGGCTCCCTACCCCAGAGTTGAGTTGCTGAAGTACTCCGCGAATTCAGGGCGTTGCGTCAGAACTTTGCCATCGGCATCGCGCAGAATGCCCGCAGCGAAGAGGTAGTCGCCAATCGCGTGCATCTTGGTCGGATCCATCGTGCCGATTGCGCCATTGTCCCCGCGCAAATAGTGGCCATCGATCAGTGCCTTCAGCGAGGCTTCGATCAGCGCCGGATTTGTCAATGTGTCCTTATTGGCGGCGATCAGAAGTGCGGCAGCCGCATCGGGATGGTCGACGGCGAATTGGTAGCCGCGCCGCGTCGCTTGGACGAAGGCGGCCGCAGGTTTGGGGTTTGCCTGGAGATAGGCCTCGCTCGAGGAGATCAGGGTCGTGTGCTCATCAGGCACGCCATAGTCGGCGTAGACGAAGCTGCGCTGCTTGACGCCTTTCAACCCGGCTTCGACACCTTCCCAGGTCGAGACCTCCAGCGTGAAATCGACCGAACCGTTGGCCAGCGCTTCATAGGCTGAAGTGCCGAGTGTCACCGTCTCGAAATTGCCCTTACCGCCATCGTGGCGGATGATGGTGCCGATCAGGGCGTTTTCCCAGGCGCTGCCGAAGCCGCCATAGGTCAGGCCGTCAAGGTTCCTCGGACTTTTTATCTCGCTGCGTGCCGCGTTGAACACCAGCCGGCCGGTTTCGGATTGCACGACGGCATAGACGCCCTTCAGGTCGGCTCCGGCGGTTTTCTGGGTGAACAGGCTGATGGTGCCGTTGATGCCGAAATCGGCGACGCGGTTGGCGACCAGGGTGCCGGCACCGGTATCGCTGTAGGGCAGGATGTCGACCTCGAGCCCGGCTTCGGAATAGAACCCTTTGTCGCGGGCGACGAACAGCCCGATGTGGTTGGTGTTGACCGTCCAGTCGAGGGCGACGGTGACCTTTTGCGCAGCCGATTGTGCTTGGGCATGGCCAGCTCCGGCCACCAGCGGAAGACCGGAGACAAGGGTGAGCAACAAGGCCTGCCGGCGCGTCAAGTCAGTCATGGTCGTGTCCTTTGGATGAGTGCGGGTTGGGCTCGGGGTTGAGCAGGATGTCGAGTATCTCGGCCTCGATTGCGCTTGTCTGCAACGCGTCAGCGCCGCCAAGGCTGCGCGGGCGCGGCAGCGGCACCTTGATTTCGCGGACGATGCTGGCCGGACGCGCCGACAGCACATAGATGCGGTCGGACAGGAAGACGGCTTCGCGCACATCGTGGGTGATCAACAGTGCCGTCCAGCGATGGCGCCGCCACATCTGCTCGAGCCAGCGCTGCATGGCGGTGCGGGTCAGTGCATCGAGCGCGCCGAACGGTTCATCGAGCAAAAGCATGTCGCGCTCCTGCACCACGGTGCGCAACAGCGCCGCGCGCTGGCGCATGCCGCCCGAAAGCTGCGCCGGAAAATGCCGTTCGAAGCCGGCAAGCCCGAACTCGGCAAACAGCGGCGCAACGCGCGCCCGCGCCGCCTTGCGCCTGATGCCTTGCACTTCGAGCCCAAGCGTCGTGTTGTCGAGGATGCGTCGCCACGGCATCAGCGCGTCACGCTGCGGCATAAAGGCGAAATGCCTGCCGTGGTCGTCGAGCGGCGTGCCGTCGAAGAACATCTCGCCCTCGCCGTGCTGCGCGCCGGTCAGAAGCTGGAACAGCGTCGACTTGCCAGCGCCCGACGGCCCGAGGATGGAGACGAATTCACCGGCGCCGACGCTGAGCGAAATGTCGGCGAGCACGTCGAGCCGGCCAAATGCCTTGCGCACATGCCGCAGTTCGAGCCGGCTCATCGCCACGGCCCCGTCCCGGCGGGGTGCTGGCCGGCGGCCCGTTCCCAGGGCATGGCAAGGCGCTGCAGGAGCACCGTCAGCCCAAACAGAGTGAGCGTGAGCGCGGCGCTGACACCGACGGCGGCCAGCACCAGATCGGGGCGGAAATTGTTCTTGGCGTTGAGCATGTAGATGCCCAGCCCCTTCGCGGCACCGGCATATTCGGCGAAGATGGCGCCGACCACGGCATAGGTGATGGAGATCCTCAGGCCGGCGAAGAAATAGGGCAGCGCCGAGGGCAGTCGCGCCAACAAGAAGACGCGCCAGCGCCCTGCCCCCATGGCGCGCAGCATCTGCCCGATCTCGGCCTCCGTCGCCTCGTAGCCCTGCACCAGCGCCACCAGCATCGGAAAGAAGGTGACCAGCGCCACCAGCATGATCTTGGGCATCAACCCGAAGCCGAACCACAGCACCACCAGCGGCGCGATCGCCACCAGCGGCAAGGTCTGGCTGACGATGAAGACGGGAAACAGCGCACGCCGCAGCGGCCGGAAGAAGTCGACCAGCATCGACAGCGCAAAGGCCGCGCTGAGCGAAAAGGCAAAGCCGATCAGCGTGGCCCGGATGGTCGGAATGGCATTGTCGACCAGCGCTTCGCGATTGAGCATCGCCTGCTCGAACACACGCGAAGGCGCCGGCAGTGTCGTCGACTTGATGCCGGAATAAGTGGCATAGAGCTCCCAAGCCAGCAGCAGCAACCCGACCGAAATCATGGCCGGCGCTGCCTTGACAAGAAGGCTCGCGATCGGGCGGCTCGAAGCGGCTGATGATGAGACCACGGGCATAACCTTTGACGGGGTCGCGAATGCGGCCGCTCAGCTGGCCGACGGGCTGTTCGCCGAGACCGTGACGTCGAGGGTTACGTGGCCGGCGCCTGGCCCGAAGCGGCAGAAGGCTTCGTCCAGCGCCGAAAAGATCGCGCCGGCATCCCCGCGCAATTTCGTGCAGAAATGCTTCGAGCGCTCATAGACGCCGGACTGCTTGAGAAAATCGATGCAGCCGTAGATCTCTTCCATGTGGTCGTCGGTGCCCATCACATAGAGCGAGAACTGCGCTGCCGCCGGCTGGCCGGTCAAAGCCGCGCCACGCACCGCGGCGATTGCCGCATCCTTGCGCGGGCCGAGGGGGCCGACAGGCCCACCAAGCGCATCGGAACGGCAGATCGGATCATCCGGCTCGCCAGGGCAGCCGCGCGAGATGGTGGCTGACAACACGCAATGTTTGCCGCTGCGTGCCGCCGCCACGAACAGGTCTCGCATCGCCGGAAACAGCACTTCGGGCGGCCCGACCAGCAAGGTCGAGATGTCGTCGGTCTCGATCCTGAGCCGATCGCGGTAGGGGTCGAGCCCATCCAGCGCGCCAAGGATGACGCCGACGAAATCGTCGGCCATGGGATATAGGGAAATCTGTGCGCCTGAAAACATCGCCCGCCTCGCTCCGCTGGTATTACCCAGATCAGCTTCTAGGGTCTGTGGGCTTGCCACCCCCGTCTCAGCCCCGACCGTACGGAGCACCCCTGTGGATGCGCGGGTTAAAGCACCATTCGAGTTGAAGCGAAAGCCGTTTTTTTGGTGTGCTCCTCCAAAAAGCATTGCGCCAGGCCTGCGAAACCGGACCGTCGAGCGACAAACTTTCAACCAACAGGCGTTGTCTGGCGCCCGGTATGCGCATGGCGCAGGAAATCGACGAAGGCCAGTACGGTTGGTGCTGTATGACGCTGCTTCTGATAGCAGAGGAACCAACCGGGAAAGGCCGCGCACCAATCATCCAGCAGCGACACCAGCTTGCCGGCATCGATCAACGGGCGCACGAGGTCTTCAGCCCAAAAGGCGATGCCGACGCCCTGCACGGCGGCGGCAATCGCCATGTCGCGGCTGGAGACGACAAGCGGACCATTGACCACGACCGAGAACCATTCGCCGCCTCTGGCGAATTCCCATGCGTAGGGCCCGGCACTGCCCGGCCGGCGCCAATTGATACAGCGGTGCTGGAGCAGATCGGCCGGTGCCGACGGCGATCCGTAACGGGCGAGATAGTCCGGCGAGGCCACTGCGAGCTGGCGCTGCGTGCCGCCAAGCGCCACCGCGACCATGTCAGCTTCGAGAAATTCGCCGAGCCTGGCGCTGACATCATAGCCGGCCTCGACAATATCGACGGCGGCATCGTCGATCGTCACATCGAGCACGATGTCCGGCCATGCCTCATGAAAACGGCCAAGCAGCGGCTCCAGATATGTGGCGGCGGCAACGCTGGGCATATGGACGCGCAAGACGCCGGCCGGTGTGTCGCGCAAGGCCGTCGCATCGCCGACCGCCGCCTCCATCTCGGCCATAGCCGGCGCGAAGCGCGCATGCAGGCGCGCGCCGGCTTCGGTCAAGGAGAGGCTGCGGGTCGTGCGGTTGAGCAGGCGCAGGCCAAGCCGCGTTTCGAGCTGACGGATCGTCTGGCTGAGCGTCGACGCTGAAATCCGCAGATCTTCAGCGGCACGGGCGAAGCTGCCATGCGCCACGACAGCGGCAAAGGCTTTCAGCTCGGCATAGTCGCTACCTCGCATTATGCCAGATTCTCCAATGAGTATGATGGCATCCTATCGCATTTTCGGTATGGCGTCTGCTGCCTAGCTTGAGGACATGCCTCGAACGGCTGCAATAATCGGCATCGAGCACACCTGAATTTCCCTCTGAGCAGGAGCAACGAACATGCAGAAACTCAACGGAAAAATCGCTTTGGTGACCGGCGCCTCCTCGGGCATTGGCGCGGCAACCGCGCTGGCGCTGGCGGAGCAAGGTGCTGTCGTCGCCATCGCGGCGCGACGTCGGCAGCGTCTCGACGACCTGGCGGCACGCATCCGCGACAACGGCGGCGAGGCCTTGGCCATCGAGACCGACATCACCGACGAGGCGCAGGCCACAGCCATGGTCCGGCGCGTGCTGGAAAGCCATGGCCGGCTGGACCTGCTGTTCAATGTTGCCGGTGTCGGCGTCGCCGCACCCTTCCAGAACACCACCACCCGCGAATACCGGGAGATGGTCGACCTCAACATTCTGGGTCTGCTCTACACGATCAACGCGGCGCTGCCGTCAATGAAACGGCAGGGATCAGGCCACATCGTCATCGTTTCGTCGGGCACCGGCCGCTACATCCACCCGTCGGTGGTCTATTCCGGCACCAAGCATGCGGCCAGCGCTATCGCCGAATCACTGCGCCGCGAAATCGGCAAGGACGGTATCCGCGTCACGGTGATCGAGCCGGGCGCGGTCAGGACCGAGTTCACCGCCAATATGCGCGACGATGTTCGGCTGGCTGTCGAGCAAAGGTTGGGCGACATGGAGCAACTGGAGAGCGAGGACATCGCCGCCGCCATGCTCTACGCGGTCTCGCAGCCGCCAAGGGTCAACGTCAATATCCTGACCCTCTATCCGACACAGCAGGCTTGACAATCCGCCGCAGCCCCGTTCCCCGCCGCAATGGATTGCTCCGTGGCGTATGAGCGTGGCGCCAGTCCGACAGTTATAAGTTTTTCGCAATTTTCTTATAACTCACTTGAAATGCGGAGCAAAAGTGCGAGCTATAAGAGAACCGCAAATTTCTTATAACCTAGAGACATTGGTCGAACACACGATGAAATCGATCGACATCGCTTATCACACCTTGTTCGCTGAACTCGTGCAACGAAGCCTGGACGCGTCGTTCCAAACCGACTTCTCGACCGCGGGCAATTTCGTGCGAGTCCCCGTAAAGGGCCGCGACTACTGGTATTTTGAGGAGACTCGGCCGAAGACAACAAGACGATATGTCGGCCCGGCCGACGATCCCGAGATCGCAAAACGCGTCGCCGCCTTCAGGGAAATCAAAAGCGACCTGAAGAGCCGTCGCAAGCTTGTATCGACGCTTGTCCGCGAGGCTGGGTTGATGGAGCCGGAGAAATTTACCGGTGATATCGTAGAAGCCCTTGGCAAGGCCGGGTTTTTCCACCTGCGAGGCGTACTGGTCGGCACCGTCGCGTTCCAAACCTACGCCGGATATCTAGGCGTAAGGCTGCCGGGGGTGGCGCTGCAAACAGGCGATGCCGACTTTGCTCAATTTCACTCGGTTTCCGTCGAAGTCAACGACAGTCTGCCGCCGATCATGGATGTGCTGCGCGATATCGATCCTTCGTTTCGCGAAATTCCAAACCGAACGGATGCCGGTCGCACCACACAGTTCGAAAACGCTTCCCGGTATAAGGTCGAATTCCTGACCCCAAATCGGGGCAGCGACGACTACGCCGACCACGCGAGCGCGATGCCGTCTCTGGGCGGCGCATCGGCGCAGCCTTTGCGATTCCTGGATTTTCTGATCCGCGAACCCGTACGAACCGTCTTGCTGCATCGTTCCGGAGTCCCGGTGCTGGTCCCCTCACCCGAGCGATATGCTGTCCACAAACTGATTGTTGCCTCCCTGCGCCAAAAGAACGCAAACGGTGCCGCAAAGCGGGAAAAGGACGTTCTTCAGGCAAGCTTGCTTGTCGAGGCGATGAAAACTGCCCGCAGGCAAGACGACCTCGCCGCGGTGTTTGCCGAAGCATGGAACCGTGGCACCAGTTGGCGTGATGCGATCCAGCGGGGTCTTCGTATGCTCGATCCCGATCGGCAAGACATGGTCGAAACAATCGTTCGAAGGGCACTTTCGGACATTGGTGAAAAGCTGGACGGCTTCACCAACGCGGCAAGCTGACTGAAAAAGGCGTTTGGAATGCAACGATGCCGCTCGACGACCTCGTCAAGCGGCATGCCTGGCAGAACCGGCGCTGTAGACCCTACGAAACCGCCTTCTCGCGAACCGGCAGCTTCCAGCCCGGTCTGACGAAGTGGCAGGTGTAGCCGTTGGGGTATTTCTCCAGATAGTCCTGATGTTCAGGCTCGGCCTCCCAGAAGGGGCCAACCGGTGCGACCTCGGTGACGACCTTGCCCGGCCACAGGCCAGATGCGTCGACATCGGCGATGGTGTCTTCGGCGATTAGCTTCTGTTCATCGCTCGTGTAAAAGATCGCCGAGCGATAGCTCATTCCGACATCGTTGCCCTGCCGGTTGCGGGTCGTCGGATCGTGGATCTGGAAAAAGCGCTCCAGCAGCGTGCGATAGCTGATCATGGCCGGATCGAAATTGATCTCGATGGCCTCCGCATGGGTGCCATGGTTGCGGTAGGTGGCATTGGGCACATCGCCACCGCTGTAGCCGACACGGGTGGAGATGACGCCGGGATAGCGCCGTATCAAATCCTGCATGCCCCAGAAACAGCCGCCGGCAAGCACTGCGCGTTCGGTCGAAGTCGCCATATCACGTCTCCTCAAAAAGCAATTCCAGGAAAAATGCGTAGTGGTTTTCCGTCTGGAATTGCGCAAAAGCAAGTTGGATCTCCCCATAAATGGGCATTGTCTCTTGCTTCGTCCAGCGGACCGGCCGACCTGCTTCAGTTGCCGGGTTGGGCGAGGCTGTCGATCACACTCGGCAGCTGCGGCGCGCCGGGCGGAACGGCGGCAAAGCTGATCGCCATCGGCGGCGCCTTGAGCGACCAGTCGAAGAGAACGGTTTTGACCGGCAGTTTGCCTAGCCACGCCTGCAGATAGGGTGGCACGTCGCGCCCGGGCCAGACCAGGAGTATGCCGTGATCGCGCAGCCGCTGCTTGGTGATCCAGGGGGCGTACTGCATGTTCAGCTCGGTGAAGATCGACGGCTTGTCATATGCATTGAGGCCCGCCAGCGGCGCAACAATGTTATGGCCGCCGACGATGTCGAGCCGACCGGGCGTCGCCGCGTGCCAGACGGCTTCTGCCTCATCCGAGATCTTCTGCGCCGGCCAGCAGACGGCGTCCATGCGCCCGCGCAGATTGCATTTCGTCCAGCGGATGCCCGCATAGGCACCAGATATGGCGATGATGCAGATGAGCGCGCAGATTACCAGCTTTCGCATCTCGACGGCGCCGAGACGGTGGCCCAGGAAGGCGAGCGCCACGACGCCCGCAAGATTGTACATCGGCGCGCCCCAGGCCTCGCCTGTGCCGGTGAACAGGGACGCCACCATGATGAGGATCGCCGGGCCAAGTCCCATCCACAGGAGATAGACGAGCGTACCGCGCCCGACCGGCTCTTGCGGCGGGGGCGAGCGCCGCAGCAGCCCCGATATCGCCAGCACCAGAAAAAAGCCGCAGAGTCCGGCCGTCTGGACGCCGATATAATAAAAGCGGGAGCGATGCGCCATCACCCACTGATCGCGCCAGGCGGCGTAGGTCAGCGGCAGGAAATCGACGCGGTAGAGCTCGATGGCCAGCGGCGCCGCGACAGCGACGAAAACCGCAAGCCCAAGCCATGGCCAAGGCGTGGCGAGCCGGCTGCGTGCCCGCGCGTCGGACAACAGCCAGATCGCGCCAAACAGCAACAGCAGGCCGGTCGAGAACTTGGCGTAGAGCCCGACGCCCGACACCAGTCCGAGCGCCAGCCACCAGACCGGCCCACCGCCGCGGCCCGCACGCCACAACAGCCAGCAGATAGCGGCCCAGAAGGGCATCTGCGCGTAGTCATGATTGAACTGCGGGGTCGGCCAGCCGAAGAAATAGAGCGACGGCATCAACAGCACGGCGGCCAGCGCACGCCTCTGCCCGAGCATGTCGCGGGCCAGCAGATAGACCAGGACGAACGTCGCCGAGATCGTCAACTGCGCCACGAGATATTGCGGCCAGCGGAACGATCCGGTCAGGAGATGGCTGGTCTCGAGCAGCCATGCCGGAAGTTGCGGATGCTTGTAGGTCAACAGCACCCATTCGCGTCCCCACATGAAGCCTTCGACGACATCGTTGGGCGGTGAGACGTTGATAAGCGCCGGTGCCACCGTCCAGCACAGGATCTGCATCAGGCACAAAAGCGCAAGCAAATGCCAGGGATGACGGATCAGATTGGACAAAACCGATGGGGAATGGACGCCGGCGGCGGGCAATCCCGCCGGCACCAAGTGATCCATGGATCCATCTATCCCCGCCATGCGGCGCTTAAATCACATAGTCCGGTTTGACGAACAGCCCCAAAAATCGAAGCTTACGAAAAAGTATAGCTGTGTGCCATTGCAGCACCAAGATCGGGCAGGAGCATCGGCGCTCCTCTCTCCAGGCAGGACAGCGTTGCACGTCTGACCCTGTATGAAAAAATCCGGGTCCCGATGCGCCACCACCATGCCGTCATCCACTACCGTGCGCTCGACTTCTGGATGGCGCGTGCGGCCGTCCTCGTCATCATCTGCTTGCAGCTTCTGGTCATCAACAACCTCTCCTTCGGGCCGCGCTGGCTGGCGCCGGCGCTAGAAGCCGCCCTGCTGCTGCCCTTGTCGGTGGCGACGGCCTGGACACAGGTCGCCACAAGAAAGGCGGTCGAGGATCACGAATGGCATGCGATCGGCCAGTTTCGCATCATGATCCGCAGAACGGCCCTGACCATGACCGCCATCATCAGCGTCATGAATTGCGGCTCGCTGGCCTTGCTGGTGCGAGCCTTGCTGGAGGGCCACGCCGGCAACAGCGGCACGACGCTGTTGATCGACGCGCTCAACATCTGGGTGACCAACGTCATCGTCTTTGCCCTGTGGTTCTGGAGCACCGACCGGGGCGGACCGCCGACCTGCGGCCTCGTCAAGCTCGCGCAGGCTGATTTCCTGTTTGCGCAGATGACGCTGAACGACCGTGATCTCCGGGATTGGCTGCCCGGCTTCGTCGACTATTTCTTCCTGGCCTTCACCAATGCGACAGCCTTCTCTCCGACCGACACGCTGCCACTCAGCCAACGCGCGAAGCTGCTGATGATGGCCGAGGCCATGATCTCGCTGCTGACCATCGCGCTGGTCGCGGCACGCGCCGTCAACATCCTTGCCTGATCGGGCCGGAACGCAAAAAAGCCCGCCACCTTGCGGCGGCGGGCAGGCTCTGGAGTGCTAGGGATCAACCAAGCATAGGGTCAACGAGCGGCGGAGGGGTTGGTTGCCGTTTGCGGTTTCACTCCTGCACCCCCGGCTTGAACCTGCGAACGACAAACTCGAACAGGATGTCAGAGATCCACATGGCGCAGACGCCGATCAGGAAAGCCGCTGCAAGCGTGGTGGTGTCGTCGGCGGGGTCGGGCATCGGCAGGCCGGCGATCCTGACATAGGACACCACCGGCAGCGTCAAATAGGCCGCGGCAAGCGCGCCGCAGATCGGCGAAGCCACCATTTCGCGCAGCTTGTAGCGATGCCGCGACAGCGCCCGCAGGACGCCACCGGCAAGGCCGGCGGCGACGACCGGTCCCTTGATGCCGAGCAGGTCGAACAGATCGTGCATCACGGCCTCCATCCACAAAGTGCCTGGCCCTTTTCATTGTGCGCCAGGATCGCCGCCACCGTCGCGCCGGAAAGAGTCGCCACTTCTGCCTTTGCCAGCCGGATGGGATGCTCGACCGCGCAGAACGACCCGCCAGCACTTGCGCAGCCGGCCAGCAGGACCGAGAGCACTATGATCTTGACCATTTCGCCAGCCTCCCCCTGTTGTCGGCCGGCGTCCGGCCGGCAACGGCGTCGTCGATCTTCTGGGCTTGGCTGCGCGCGGCGGCGTCGGCGGCATCTTGCCTCGCCTTCTGGCTGGCCTTGCCTTTGGCGTAGGCCGTCCAGAGACCGGCGAGCGCGGCACCCATTGCAAGCAGATACGGCCAGAACTGACCAAGCAGGGCGAGCGCTCCCATCTCATTTCTCCTCGACCGGCGGCGGCGCGACCATGCCGAGCGGACCGTCACGCACCGCGTTGATGATGATCTTGGCAAGCGCAATGGCGCCGCTGATCTGAAGCGCGGTGCGATCGGTGACGCCGAACATCGTCCAGTCGAAGCCGACCAGGGCGCCACCGCAGATGATCGCGATCAGCGTGTTGAGCAGATTGTGCAGCGCGTTGGTGTTGAGGAATTTCATCAAAAGAGGCTCCCGAAAATATCGGTGACGTGCTGCCGGAAGGCCGCGAGCGCTCCGGCGATGAGGACGAGGATGCCGGCCGCGGCAGCAGTCTTGACGGCCGGCGGCACGGGCTGGGCCGCCGGCGCCCCGCCAATGGGCTTTTCGACGCCGGGCGACAACGCGGCCGGCACAGGCGCCGGCGCGGTCACAGGTGTCGCCGACATCAGCAAGGCCTGAGCCCGCACCGACGTGACGCGATCGGACCAGCCGCGCCCGAATGTTGCCCATGTCGGCAGCCGTTTGAGAAACGCCAGCCGCGCATCGCATAGCGCGTCGATGGTGACGCCGGCCGGCCTTGCCCTGGCCGCGGCAAGGGTGGCCGGCCCGATCCGGCCGTCCTGGGCGACGCCCAGGCACGCCTGCAGGGTTTTCGCCGCCCTGCCCGGCCCGCTGTTCACGGCGAAATCGAACACGGCATGGTCGACCCCGTCGGGCAATTCGGCGCCGAGCACCGCATCCCAGTAGTAGCGGCGAAAGACGGTAGCGACCTGCTGGTCGCTGATCTTGCGAAGGTCGGCCTTGGTGGCACTCGCCTTCACATACCGGCGGAAGTTGGCGAGCGTCACGCCCTTCATGGTGGCGCCGCCGGGGTCGGCCGGATTGTCCGACCACCCACCTTCCGATTTCAAGACGAGCGCAAGCGCCCGCGCAAAGTTGCGGTCCATGGCAGTTCCTTTCCGCCCTCTCCGGGCAGGTTGCTGAGTTTTGGAATTTGGCTATAGTTGGCGCAGGACGAGGGAAATAACTTGCTGAACAACAATGCGCGAATATTCGCGCTCGATGGGCTGCGCGGCATCGCCGCGCTGTCAGTCTTCCTTCAGCATTTCGCGACCGACACACCCTGGCATCCCCTCACCTTTGCCTGGTGCGGGCTCATCGGCGTTGAACTGTTTTTCGTGCTGTCCGGGTTTCTGATGGGCAGGAAGTATTCGACTGCGCCAATTTCAGGCTTGGCGGTGATCGACTTCTGGGTCAAGCGCGCGGCGCGCGTCCTTCCACTGTTCTTGATCTGCGTGACGGCAGCCTATGCCTGGCTTTTGCTGACAGGTCGCGACCAGCCTTTTTACGGGTTGAAATGGGATGGATGGTGGCACCATTACGTTTTCTGGGCCGGCCAATCCGTGTTCTGGACGATCCCGAGAGAGATCCAGTTCTATCTGGTTTTTCCGCTGATCTGGTGGATTTGCCAGCGTCTGGGCAATGCTGCCAACTTCCTGCTGCTCGCGGCGGCGGCCATTCTCCTGGGAGCCGCTATCGGCACGCCCGTTCTCATGCAGGCCGCCCCTCTGTTTCTCGCCGGCGTCGTCGCCGGGCGTATCGAGCTTGAGCCGGACAAGTCGTACGATGTCCCATTGGTTGCGCTGCTGGTCCTCTACGTCTTGTCCTGGCCTGGAATGATCGATGTCCTGGAATTGCCAAGATCCCTTTTCGGCGGCACGCTGTACCTTGTCTATCTGCCTTCTCTCGTCCTGGTTTCGACAGCCTCCCCGCTTGCCCAGCGCCTGTTGGGACGGGGCGTGCTGAAGTGGTATGGCGACATCTCCTATTCCCTCTATCTGCTCCATCTGCCCATCCATGTCGCGCTCAAGATGTGGACGCCAATTTCGCTTTTGCCCAAACCCATCTGGTTCGGGCTGACATTGATCGTTGTGACGATCGCCAGCTACTGTTCATTCCGCTACGTCGAGACGCCGCTGCGCAGACGCATATCGCGCCTGGCGCCCAAGCCACCGGCGCCTCAGCAACCGGTTGCCAATGGAGGTGTTAGATCCGGCCAGCCAGCACCGGAGGAAGCCTCGGCGGCGCCGGCGCTCACATAGCGGACGTTGGCGAACATCACACTGGATGGAACAGCTCGGGTTGGGGAAATACCACTCTGAACCCGAAACGCTCGGCGAGTGGTCCCAGGCACTCGGCCGGCTGGATTGTCGAAACCCTGACGCGCATTCCGATCAAGGCATTGCAGACCCTGTCCAGCAGCCATCGCTCGACACGGCAAACCGGCCCCTGTCCATGGACTGGCTGCCGGCCCTTTCTCCAACGGTGTAGATGATGAAGCCCGAAATAACGAAGAAGATGTCGACACCGCCAGGCCCGAAATTGTAGATGTAAGGCGTTGTCCAGTACCCCCGCATCGGCACGAAGGGGTGAAGCACATGACTGACCAGGACCATCAATGACGCGACGGCGCGCAGGAACTGGACGTTCCGATAGTGCATAGCCCCGAAGTCTCCAAAGCCATCCTCTATCGGCGGTTGCCGGGCAATTCCAGCATCGCACCGCCGCCCGATGCGATGACAAGGATTGGGGATTATCGGCACCCGGAAGGCGCAATGGATTGCCTGGAATATGGCCTTCGCGTAGAGACGATTTCTATGAATCAAATGGTAGAAGCCAAGTCGACCACGGATATTGGCAGCAGGTCGGATCATCGTTCAGATATCGACGTCTTGCGGGCGATTGCGGTTGCTGCGGTCGTGCTGTTTCATCTCGGCTGGACGACGGTTAGCGGCGGGTTTGTTGGCGTTGATATTTTCTTCGTAATCAGCGGATATCTGATATCACGCATCATCTGGACTGAGAGCGCGCAAGGTCGGTTCTCACTCAAGAATTTCTACGCTCGGCGCGCTCGCCGGCTGTTGCCAGCCCTGTTTGCAACCATCATCGTCACCTTCGTCGTCGCCGCTTTTCTGTTCATACCGGAGCAATTCCAGGATCTGTCGAGGTCAGCGATATTCTCTCTGCTTGGACTGGCCAACGTCGATTTCTGGATGCAGTCAGGCTACTTCGATTCCGGCGCAATTCTGAAGCCGCTGCTTCACATTTGGACGCTCGCCGTTGAATTGCAGTTCTACGCGTTCTGGCCCTTCCTCATCGCCATGGCCGTTCGAAAAAGCTATTGGGTGGCCTTCTCTTTGATCGCTGCAGCCTTCGCTGCATCACTTGCGGGTTGCCTGTGGATGATGGGGTACGATCCGACGGCGGCCTTTTTCCTCGTCCCATTCCGGGTCTGGGAGTTCGCTACAGGCGGGCTGGTGTTTCTTACCGAGAGACGGTTGTCGAAAGTGTATGCGGACCTGCTCTATGTCGTGGGGCTGGCCGCGATCCTGTTTGCCATCTTCGGCTATTCAGGACGGACGGCTTATCCTGGCGTTGCCGCTCTCGCGCCCGTCCTGGGCGCGGTATTGATGCTGCTCGGCGGTCAAGGCCGGCTGGCAAGACAGGCTCAGTTCAGACCGGCTATCTACCTCGGCAAGATCAGCTATTCGGTCTATCTGGTTCACTGGCCGCTGGTTGTCTTCATGGTGTATAGATTTGGCGCCTTGGAAGGGTGGCAGATCCTCGCCTCGCTTGTTGCAACCTTGGCCCTTGGCGCAGCCAGTTACCATTTCATCGAAGTGCGCTATCGCAAGCCGCGCCCGTTGAAGTTGGGGAAGACGTTGATTTTCGCCTGCCTCACTGCCGGCTTCATGGCAGCCGCCACACAGAGCTGGGCGACAGATGGGTGGGTCTGGCGGATGCCTGCTGCATTCCGTAGTGCTTATGTTTTGGACCTGAGAAAAGAACACACATACACCTTTTCGAACTCCACTCCGTTGCTGACACCGCACGATTTCAAAACCACCAAAAGGCATCTTCTGATCATTGGAGACTCTCAGGGAGCGGATATCATTAACCTGCTCGTTGAGACTGGCGCGGCAAAACAATTCGAAATTATCTATCGCCAACTCGATTGGCGGTGTGGCGTACCGACCCTCCCTGTCGACCTGTCTGACAGGTATTGGAAATCAATAAACCCGTTTGCTGCAGCAGTTATGAAACCCTGCAACGAAGCGTACTCACTCATCCGGTCTACACCGGCGTCGCTAGAGCATGCCGATCTGGTGATGATCGCGCTGTATTGGCAAGATTTCGCATTTCCATACGTCCAGACTTCGGTTGACGAAATGCGATCCCAAACAAGCGCTCCAATCTACGTTGTCGGCAGCAAAAATTTCACAGGCAGCAGCCTTCAGTTGCTTAATAAGCACGGCACCTTTGCAGGCATCGACGAGTACGCATTTCGAGAAATCAGCCCCGTGGCTAGAAAGATCGACACTTTCCTCAAGACGCTATCGCACGTAAGTTATATCGATCCGTTGGTTGCCGTATGCCCGCATAACCAGTGCGAAATATTTACCGACAAATCCGCGCCGGTTTTTTGGGATAGCATGCATTGGACGAAAGCCGGTGTGCAACTTATAGCGGCCAAGAACGGCGTAGCCATCTTCCCGTTTCTCGACACAAAGCAGGCGGCCGGCAAGAACTCACCCTAGGGTTAGGCGGCGACAGGCACTGCCGGCCTCTCGACTTTGACCCCATCAATCTCGACACGCTTTTTGCCGGCGCGTCGCGAGGCAAAGCGTTTGCCCCATTCATTGGTCCAGTTCTCCCATGCGTGGAAAGTCAGCGTTGCGACCGGGACGATACACAGTAACGATATTGCGAGCGCAAGCGCATAGGCCTGAAGTTCGCTGAGCCCTGAGTGCCTAAGCCGTCCGAACAACGGAAAAAGAGCAGCAATAATCGGACCATGCACTAGGTAGACCGAATAGCTGATATCGCCTAGCCATCTCGTTGCCGCGTTGACCAGCGGCTTGATGGGGAACAGGTAGAGCCCAACCAGCAGGCAAAAAAACATCGGCCCTTGCCAATAGATAGCCGGGCCAAATGGCACCCTACCCGTGACAATCACATAGAACTGAAGCGGCACGAACGCCAGCAGGACGGCGCCGATCGCCCGTCTATGGTTCCATTCGCCGGCAACCTGAACCACATGAAACGCGATGATTCCGAACATGAACATCGGCGCCAGGTCAAATATCGATTGACGAATGTAGATGCCCGGGTCTGCCACTAGATCCCCGATGACCGAGCGAAAGACCGTGGCCACGACGAGCGCAATGACAAGCGCTCGGATCGCCAAGGTTACACTTTTGGTCTTGGCGTAAATGAAGGGGAACACCAGGTAGAACGCCATCTCAACACCAATCGTCCAACCCGCAAAGATGATGGAGGTCTGGTAGCCACGGCCTGGGATGAAGTTGAAAATAAACGTCAGGTTCGCCAGGATCGTTTTGAGATTGTAGGGAAGGCCGGCCGGGTTCCACCAATACGAAAAGATTACGACGGCATAGAACAGCGGAGCTATCCGAAAAAACCTCCGCAGCATGAAGCCGAGATATGGCCTCTGTTCGTTGTCGTGCTTCGGCATTGTGAGACAGAGGGAAAAGGCGCTCACAAGGAAGAACAGATTGACGCCCATGACGCCGCTTCGGACTAATGTTTCCGGCCACCATGAAAGCACAAAGCGCGGATTGGGCATCAGCGCGACGTGAGCCATCACGACCCACAGGGCGGCTATACCACGCAGCGCGCTGAGGTAGGGGAAGCGATCCGACTTGCCCGGCGTCATTGTTTTTCCCAGATCGACCCCACCGCCAAACCGTGATGTCCCTGCCGTACATGGATTAGAATTTCGACGCAAGATCACCGCCGGGCGCTAATGCTCGATGTCGCGAAGGTCGGTGACGATGATGGTTTTGCCTGCGCCGTTCGCGCGCGCCCCCATGAAGCCGCCAAGGTATGGCCCGGTGAGCGCCACGGTGCCAAGGTTGGCACCGCTGACGAAGACTTGAAGGTTAGACGTACCGGCCGCAAGGATAAGCCGCCATTGGCGGGCCACACCGCTAAAATCCACGGCGTTAAGAGCGGTCGTTGCGTATGTGGCGGCGCCTGTCAACTGGTAGACGTTGACGAAGCCGGAGGCATCCAGTCCGACGCCGACTCCCATACGGGCTGTAAGGGGGCCAGCACCACCAGAGGCTACTGTCGTGACGCCGTACAGGATGAATTGAGTGTCCTTCGCCATGTTTGAGTTGAAGGTGATGTCGAGCCCACCCGCTGCAAAATGCGGCGAGATCAGGAGATCGTCTTCAATGAAGGCGCTGTCTGGACCGGCCCCATAGTGCGTAATCGTCTGCAAGGCGCGATCCCTCCAAAGGTCACGGCTTTGCGCACCTCCGACGAATGCCTTCTTGGTTCTCGTCCTTCTCGATCTAACGTAGCTAAGGCCGAGGGAGGCTGTCCCGCCACCGGATGCCATGGTGAGCAGATGGAGCCCAACGGGAACGTCCCGCGCGATGCACACTTCGTGATCATGCACAAAGTCACCGCCAAAAGCGGCTGTCGACAGTTGGTTGATACCACCGACCGACACTTGATCCCAAGCGACGTCAACACCGTTCTTGCCGCCAGTCCAGATGGGATAGGCGATGCAGATGTCTAACCCCGGCACGTCGACGCGCACCGCAACCTTGAGGCTCTTGGCGTGGTCTATGGCGTCCGAGATTAACTGGAAGCCTGTCCGTGTGGCCGGCGCAGGGAGGGGCGCATTCGCTGGATCGATGGTAACGGCTCCCTCGATGGTCGATATAAACTGTTCAGGACCAGCAAGACCAGCATGAGGATGCAAGAAGGGGGTCGCCATCTGTAAGCCAATAGCCCGATAGGTGATTACCGTGGGGTGGCATCCATCCGGCACAAGGTCCGACACGCGGTAGCGGCCAGTGCGCACCCATGAGTTGATCATGTCGTAAACCTCGATGAGAGGCGCATCGGTAGCCAGTGCCACGTCCCGCATGATCTGAACGTAGTTCTTCAGTCGGTTTGCCTTGTCGGGCGTCCCCAAGGCGGCAATAGCAAACATCGGATTGGGCGTCTGCAGGATCGGAATTTTGCCGTACTTGATGCAAGCATTGACAAATGCCAGCAGGTTTTTCCGATACTGATCCGGTGTGGTTGGAGGTATGTTCTGGCAGTCATTGATGCAGTGATTACAGATGACGATCTCCGCAGTGCTGACGGCCATCTTGGCTTCGAATGTTGAGCCGGAACCATCGGTGCCCTCAAGCATCTGCTGTGAACGGGAACCGCTGACCGCACGATTGGTGACCGTAACGGCAGAGCTAAAATAGTAATCCCGCAGCACGGATTGCAGCTTGTCCGGGGCGGGCTGTGGAGTAATCCCTCCAAGACCGCTGTCAACACCGAGCATAGTGCTGTCCCCAAAGCACTCAATCTGTGTGGACACGCCGTTCCACATGTCAACGGCCTTTGCCGCCAGCGCGGCCTTTGCGCCGCCGTAGGCAAGCAAAATGTTATTGTCCACATAGGCTTTGACGCTTTGCTGTGTGGGCACTTTTTGATCGCTGTTTGAGTGCATGTCATATTCATCGACGATGTCAGATTTCAGCACCGGATCGGCATCCCCCGTAATGCTGAGGCTGGTAGTGCCGATGACTGGGTCGACAGTGTTAAACTGGTACGTTTTCGCGCCGTTCCCCGACCCCAGTTGCACGTAGACAGTGGTCCCCTTCTGCATAGTCCGCGACGTGCGCGCGTCAGCTGCGCGGTACCATACGCCTTCGCTGGCCGTGTAGATGCCATTGGTTGATTGGTCCGATTGGTTCGTCACCAGCACCCGGTCGCCGACCTCGGTCAGCACGCCGTCGATGGTCTTCAGACCCGACAAGTTGATGTTGGCTGTGGTTGCCAGGCGCACCGGTTCGCGCTCGCCGGTCAACAGGCGAACGGCGGCAGTTGCAGGTCGGGCCATAAGGCTTGCTCCATGAAAAAAGCCTCGCGAAAGCGAGGCTGTGAAAGTTGCGGATTGTGTGGCGGTTTAAATGCGGCCTGGCCCTGCTTTGAAACAGCCTGGCCCGGAATTACCGTGCCAGTGTGCACTCAAGTCCGTTCGGCCGTCATTGTGTGCAGGCGGGAAGGCGAGGCAGGCGCCGAAATGAGAAACGTCGGCCGCAGACGCAATTAGCATGCGCTTAATTAGTTCCGGAAAATTTTAACGAATCGTTGACCGCGCTGTCCCAGAATAGGACGGCGCGGTCAACCCCAACCGGACTGCGCCGGCGGCTCCGGCATACAGCGCCCCCCGCACTGTCGGAGCCGCTACTTACACTCCCTAATATACCAGCGATGGTTGAATCAACTGTTACCGCACGTGCTTTCCACGGCCCTTTCCCGATCGTTAAACTTTGATGGAACGCCGGGATTGGCTTGCCACAGCGGTCCCAGAGCCGTTGAACCGGACGCAGAGGAATTGCGGTGACACTGCGCCTTGCGCAGGGCTGTCGGCCGGCCGGTGGGCGGCGAGGCATGCCTGGATCGGATTGCCGGGCAAACTGGAAAGCCCGCGAAATCCGGAAAACGAGTCAGGTGGCGAAAAGAAACCGTGCACAGTCACCGTATTTGCGCCAACGAATATGGTCTGGTCCCATCTCATCCAAAAGAGGTAGCTTGCAACGCGGTGGCGGACCCGCAATCAGCTTTGGCAAGACGCTCGGCGGCACACGGCAGCAAGCACTGGCCGCCGAAAGGCACAACCGCTACGGAATTAAGCCTACCTAAAGCGCAAAAGCCATCGACATAGCGCAACGAGGTGCCCTTCTGCAGGCGCGAGCGGTGCGACTACAGTGACGGTGCACTTCCCTGTTCGTCTGGCTGCCACTGCGGGTAGGTTGAACGTAGAGGGAGGGAGGATGGCGGCGAAAAGGTGGTGCACTGTCAGCACAATTCCGCGCAATTTGCCGGCTCAGCCCATCCCGCGATGTTTGCACAACTGTCTCTGTCTCTGTCGCTTGCGCGAGGCCGGACCCTGACACACCTGCCGACCACACATTACTCTTGAAGCAGCGGCAGAACCTTTTCGTCCAGGAATTTGAGACGCCTACCCAACATTTCCGCGTTGGCGGGATTCGCCGGAACATTGACAGGAATCAGCTTCGCAACGGACTTCCCCTTCCGAGCGGCTTCAACCCATTCTTCCATGGCGCCAATGTATCCATCCAGCGCCGCATACGGAGTTCTAACGTCGTCGCCTGGCATGTAAGCTGGAGGCACATCACCCACGATCACCCATATCCATGCGGGTACATCTGGCCTTCCAGGCAATATCTCGAAGAGAAAAATGTATACTATGCCCTCGGCACCATATCCAAAATACTCCGCCTTGATATTCTTCCCCCACTCAAAAAATTCAATGTATTCACGGGCCTCGCCAAGGGCAGTGTTAAAATTGTCGTCCGCGTCCGGATCGTCCGCCGCAAGCGGCAAGCGACTGACCTTGCTGAGATCTGGGGCGATTGCATTCATACTCCGTCTCCACCAATCAAGTTCTTCTTGCGCCATCGCCTCTTAGCCCAGCGCGCAAAATCTCAGCATCTTGATGATGCCTTATATGGTCGTCTCGGGAACGAGGCTTCGCATTCAATACGTGATCTCCCCCACCATCGGCCAGCGGTAGATCATGGGAAACGTCCATAAGACGAAACTAACTCAGCTCCGATTCTTTCGGCTCATCAGGCATCTTGGCACGCTTCCACGGCGAGGTTTTTGTATCGCGCCAAGCATGCCAGCCCAACGGCAAATCCGCCAACTGCGCAACAGTTTGATCAAGCTCTACCACCTCGACCAAGGCCACCAAAATTAGGTCATCTTGATCAATCTCAGCCTCACTTCCATAGAATTGCCACGACTCGTCATCGTCATCATGTGATACATACGCAATCCAACCTGCACTACTGAATACTTTCCGAGTAGATATGACGGCCAAATTTTTTTTGTCTTTGAACTTCCAGCTGCCCATCTCATTACCTATTTGTTTGATTTGTCCAAATTCTCAAACCTGGCGAGAATCTGGAGATTTTTGTAGCTATTTGATCCAGGTGATTTCGTCTTGTCGGCAGGATTAACTGGATCTATGTGATCAATATGCGCTTCATTTTTGGGAGGAGTAACACCTCTCCTACTTTGATTTGGTGCAGTTACCTCTATTCCGCTCTTATCTGATCTTAGATAACCACCGTTGATTTTCATGTTTTCCTTAAATATGGCTATTCTCTGCTTCTTTGTTGGTTTGTTGCCTGGAGCAACGTTGGGAGGATCCTCCAAATGTGCATACGGCCTCCTTATTTCGTCTGCCTTGCCAGTCGAAACCGGAATCTCTTCTGTACTAGTTGTCGAGATAGAGCCCGGCCCATTATCCGGAGCGATATCGGGTTTAGCAATGCTGGAGCGCTCGGCGAGCCTTGCCAACACCTGGCTGCCAATTGCACTAAGCCCTTCGGCAAGGACATTGCCGCTGGCACCCCAAAGCGCGCCATTGGCAATCCCCCAGGGGATACTCCCGCCAGTGTTGTAGGCGGATGCGCCGCCGTAAGCGCCACCCGCCGCGCCCCCAGCGGCGGTTCGGGCGGCAAAGCCAGTCAAGCCACTCTCCGTCGCCGCGCCAATCCCTGCCCAGCCCAGCAAAGCGGTTACGCCCTTCGCCAGGCCATATCCGGTCAAGCCGGCGCCGAGGGCCTCTGCCGCCCAACGGGCTGAGCCGGCCCGGTCCTCGGCATCCTCGGTCCGGGTCTGCTCCTTTTTGAGAAGGTCCTCGTAGCTCCCACCCGACAAAGCGGAATCGAGCCCGGCGGAGATCGCGTCCGCACCGCCGGCGGTCCCGCCCTTAGCGGTGAGGCGACCGACATCCCCGAATGCCAAGCCGAACTGCTGCAACAGCGGCATGGTGCTGTACTGGGCTCGGGCCGGATGTTCGCCGATCCAGGCCAGTCCGTTCTTCAGCTCGGCAAGCTGGGCTTCCAACAACTCTGGCGTGATGTTCGAATCCTGGGCCGCCCTGGCTCGCCATTGGGCTTGCGCCGCCAAGGAAATCTGTTCAGCCACCGCCTTGCGCGCGCCCGGGTCGCGAACCGCCAGGACAATCGCACTCAACTCCGCAAAACGCTTCTCGAACGGAACGCTTGGGTCGATGTATTGCGTGGCTCGTTGGCTCGAAACTGCCCGGGGCAGGGGAAGTTTTCTGTCGAAACCCAACTCTTGCTGCGCAGCGAGGGCCCAAGTCACGGCAGCCTGGAAATCCTCAGGCGTCGAGACCTTGCTCCAGTCGGGGGCCGGCCCCGGGAACATCTGGCTGACGTAGTCGACAGGGTCGTCGCGCCTGGCGCCCAGCACCAATTGCGCCGCGCCAGCCTTAATCTCGTATTGCTCGCGCTGTTCCGGCGAGCCATCAGGACCTGGCTCAAAATCCCGAAGCTCGGCATGGATCGCCTGGTTTGGCGCACGGCGCATTTTGAAGAATGCTTCGGCGAGGGCGGTCGTTAGATTGAAGATTTGGAAACGGGCCGCGCCCTCGCCTGCGCCGTAGATGTTGACGAAATCCTGTGCGGTTGGTTTCTCCTCGGGATATTGACCCGTGCTGGCGATGACCGCCGGCGCATTCTGCTCTGCGAGTTGCACCTTGGCGCGGGCATCGACCAACTGCGCGGTGGTCGCCGTGTTGGCCTGATCGAGTAGCGCGGCAACATCGCCTGGCGCCAAATAGGTAATGGCGTCGAGCGATACGGCGGCTATCTGGCCATCCAGCGGTGTCGAGTTGGTTGCGCCAACGGCCTCGGCGCTGTCGTCCTTGGTCCGGCCTCCAGCCTGCGCCGTGCCTAGCATCTCGGCAGCGCGCTTCGGATCCTGCGCGATCATCGCTTGGACCAACGCCTTGGCCGTGTTGCTGCGCCAGGCCACTTCCGCCGCTTGCCGGGCGAGCGGGTTGCCGATCTTGGCGATCAGGTCAAGCCCGCTCTGCCGGATCGCTTCGAAACTTCCGATGTCGTTCGGATTGCTCTTTGCGATCGCGCTGGTCGAGATGTTGTCGACCTCGGTCAACTCGGCCAGTTCATAATCATCACGCCGCGCTTGCTGCCTTGCGGCCATGCGCAGCGAGCCGGGCGCGCGCATCGCCTCCTTCTGGCTGGCGAAAGCGGCGCGCTGGCTCTCGGGCATGGTCGGCAAGGCATCGTCGAACAGCGTGTCGAACAGGCCTGGTTTGACCACGCGGCCGGTGCGCGGATCGACCTGGCCGTACATGGCGTCATGCAGGCCTGCGCCGTCGGCCGGCGCATTGGCCGTCACCTCGTCTTCCGCCTGCGCGATGCGGCCGTTGAAGCGGCGGCGCGCGATCTCGGCGTCGAACGCGTCCTGCCGCTCCTTCATCTGCCGGTAGCGCTCGGCGACGGCGGAAAGCTCGTCGCCAAAACCCTGCATCGCCCGGCCGACCGGCGATCCCTGCGGGTATTGCACCGCATTGCCGGTCTCGAGCCGGCGCTGGGCTATTTGGAGAGGAATGGTCGCCATCAGTAGAGACCCCCGGTGGAAAAGCCGCCCGGTGGCGGCGGGAAGGCGCCCTTGCCGAAGGTCACCGCCTTGGTCGGGTCGTAGAGGCCGGAGAGGCCCGATCCGAGGCTGCGGCCGGCGTTGAAGATCGACGCCGCCACCGCCTGCTTGCCGGAAAAGCGCGAAATGGCACCTTGCGTGCCGAGATTGTTCTGGCGCAGCAGCGCGCTGTACTGGATCGCCTTGAGGTCGAGCTGGCCCTGCCCGGCGTTGGCCGCCAGCACCTCGGCCGGCGAGCCGGCCATGCCGACGCCGGAAGCGCCGGCCTGGGCGCGCGCCTGCGCCTGCAGGAGATCCTGCCTGTGGCGCTCCTGGCCCTGTTCGAAGGCGGCGCTTTGCGCGTCGGCCCGCGCCTGCTGCTCGTAGGCCCTGGCTTGGGCGTCGGCCATCTGCTTCGATTGCCGGCCCTCGGCCAGCGCGCCGCCGACCGAAAGAGCGGTGCCGAGAAGAGCGAGTGTGCACATGGTTCAGCCTCGTTCGCCCAAGGGTTTGGTTGCGGGAAGGAATTGGCTCTTGACGCCCTCGGGGCGCCTGACGTCGGGGGGCCTGACCTCGACGCGCTTGACCGGCGCGCCGAGCGCCGGGCGCGGGTCGAGCGCGCCGCCGGGGCTGAGGAAGGTCAGCAGGAGCCTGTCGGCCTGCAGCGCCGGCCGGCTGAGCCGGGCGGGTGCTGCGGCACGCGGCCCGGCCATGGCAGTGCGGCGGGTGGTGGTCAGGTTCACCTTCAAATCGGCGACGCCGGCGGCGTCGAACAGGCCGTTGGCGGTGGAAATGGCGCGGACGAGCGCATCGGCCTCGAACAATTGCTGGCGCAGCTCTTCGACCAGCCGGTGGACGCAGCGCCAGCGCTCGCCAAGCAGGGCCGCCCTCGCCGTGATCTCGTCGCCAAGCGCTGCGATGTCGGCGCGGGCTTCGCTCTGCGCGACCTCCGCGCGGCGCTTGCCGGCGGTGTCGATGGTCTTTTCCAAGAGCGCGATTGCCGCGTTGCAGTCGTCGAGCGCGGCACGCGCGGCGGCAAGGTCGCCATCGCCGAACACCGCGCGGTCCTCGGCTTGCGCCAGCTCGGCTCTGCGGCGACGCGCGTCGTTGAGGTCGGTGTCGAGCAAGGCGATGACGGCAGCGAATTCGGCAGCCGTCCGCGCCCTGCCGAGTTGCTCGGCATGGGGGGATGTCATGGGGTGGGTCCTTTTGGGGGAGTGAGGGGGCGATCCGCGAAGCGGAAAGGATCAACGCCGACGGGACAGCACCCCCCTCTGGCCTGCCGGCCATCTCCCCCGCAAGGAGGGAGATTGGCAGTTCAGACGTTGCCGCTGCGCCTACAACGTTGGCGATTGGCGAAGGCAGGGGTGCCGTCTGATCTCCCCCCTTGCGGGGGAGATGGCCGGCAGGCCAGAGGGGGGTGGGCGGGAATGCAGCCTTCGGCTTGCGCCTCGCCGCTAAGGCTCCGCGTCGAACACCGGCGTGAAGGCGCGGATGGTGCAGGGTGTCGGGTTGACGTGGCGGATCCTCACCCTTCCCTGCCCTTCCCAGCTGTCGTCGATCGGCACCTCGACATTGCCGGTGAACAGCGTTGCCCCGCCGTCCGGCGCGACGATCGAGGGCATCCGCACCGGCTCCCAGCGGCCGCGCATGAGCGACTGCACTTCGAGCCCCGTTGTGTCGGTCTCGAGCAGCGACAGGATCGCTTTCGCCACCTTCTTGCGGCGGCCGATGATCGAGCCGTCGCGGCCGCCGACATCGAGCTCCAGCGTGTCGGCGCCCGCCGCATAGGGCAGGCCGAGCTGCCATTTGGCGGATGCGGCCGACCCAGGCGGCAAGGTCACGGTGCCGCCGCTGCTGACCGTCAGGCCGCGATAGACCTTTGCGCCGGCCAGCACATCGACGGACTGGCCGGCGAGATGTAGCGCGCCGCCCACCGTGGTCACCGCCGCGCCGGAGTAGGTCAGGCCGCAATCGACCTCGAAGGCGTCGGCGATAGCGCCATACTCGAAGGGCGCGGTCTTGATCTCGATGAAGCGCCTGGTCGCGCCGCCAATGGTGCGCTTGACGACCAGCCAGAGATCGTCGTTGCCGTTCTGGCCGGGCGTCACCACGGCACTTTCGACAATCGCCCGTCCCAATCCGCCGAAGTCGCCGCCCAGGCGATGCCGGTGCATGCCTCGGACTTCCTGCGATGGCTGATGGGTATAACCGCCAAGCTCGCCATTGCCGAGCGGGAACCACAGCAGGGGATCAGGGTCGGTCTGGAAGGCCAGTTCGACCACGCCAAGTTTCGGGATATGCTCGGAGATCTGGCCGACATCGTCGGAGGTGAAACGGCTCTGCGCAGTCTGCGTCAGCTCGGCGATCGATTTGCGCGAGCGCGTGACATAGAGAAACGACTGGCCGGCATCGACCGGGCGGATGCGGGCGCAGCCGAAGGTGCGCGAACGCCGGTTCTTGAACGAGGTCGGCGTCAGCGCCTCGTCGATGCCCGAGCCCGACAGGGCCCGCACGCCGCCCGACGTGCCAATCAGCAGCGCGCCGTCGGATTCGGCGATCCAGACGATGTCGTTGGCCTGGCCGCCGCCGGCCTGCACGAACTCCAGCGCGTCGTCGTCCTTCTCGCCGAGCGCGAAATTGTCGAAATCGCCGGTGGCCGAGGCATAGACCGAAAATTTCCGGCTGAAGGCCAGGCGTTCCTCATAGAGCGAGCCCGACTGGACGTACTTGCCGGGAACGAAGGTGCCGAGCCGCCAGCGGGTGATCGGGCCGAGGTCAGGCAGAGCGAAGCCATAAAGCTGGATGGTGACCACGGTGGTGCTGGTGCGGGCGATGATCTTGGCCCAACGCCAGCGCCCGTCCGAGCCGAACAGGCGGACAGCGCGGCCGACATCGCTGGCCTGGAACCCGGTGCCGCCATTGATGCCGACGGTGGAGGAGGCCGTCAGGTTGAACGGCGTCTGGCTGGCGGCGGCGCGATTGAAGGTCAGTTCGGCGAAGTCGACATCGGTGGCGCCGTCGATCGCCTTCCAGGTGAAGCGATGGTATTCAAATCCGGTCTTGTTGACGAACTCGTAGAAGCGGGTTTCACCGGCGTTCCAGGCGATCTCGCTGGTTCGGGTGTCGAGCGCCACCCATGTCGTGCCGTTGTTCGACCCTTCGAGCACCCAGTTCGTCGGCGTCCTGTCCTGGGTGCCGCCCGAGCGTGCGGTCAGCGTGTAGTTTTCGACGATGACCTGCGCGCCGCCGGCCGTGCGGTAGGTGACGGAACCGGTATCACCGACAGTGCCGACGTGGCTGACGCTGTCCTTGTCGAACACTTTCCACGCGTCCACGGACCCGCTAAAGCCCGACACCGTGCCGCTTGGCGCGGCGTTGGATGTCATCGGCGGCGTCAGCGAACCGTAGTCGGACGGGACCAGCGCCGTCGCATGGGCATTGATCGGGTCATAGGGACCGTCGAGGAACTGGTAGTCGCTCAGGGCCCATGCGGTCTGCGCGGTGCGCGTCAGCACCTTGGTCGGATAGGTCTCATGGGTGATCCACATCTGGTCCGCGGATTGCACGAACTGGAGGTTGAACAGGTCGGCCTCGAGATACGGCGTCACCACCTCGACCGTGCCGACGCGGGCGCCATAGGCGTACACGCGGATGTAGAGGTCGCCGAATTCGAGCGCGTAGGCCTGGTTGGCCGAAAAGATGAAGGGGATCAGCCGCGTCTTCTTCGTCGAAATCTTCACCTCGCCGGCAAAGTAGGTGCCGCCACGCTTGCGGATGCCGCCATGCGGCAGCGTGACGAAGTTCTCGCATTTGGCCAGTGCCGCCCGATAGAAATCGAGCGAGGCGCGTGCATGCAGGCGCGGCGAGATCTCGCCGCGGGTGAAGACGTCCTGGATCGGATAGAGCGTCGTCATCAGCGCATAGTCCTGCTGTCGCCGGGCGCAACCCTGTTGTCGCCGCGCTGGTGCGCCCAGGACGCGGTGTAGGACCGGCCGCCGCGCTGGATGGCGCTGGCGTTGAGTGCGGCGTCAAGCGCCCGGTCGTAGGCCGAGCGGGCAATGTCGATCATGCCCGACTTGTGGGTCAGCGGATGCGCGACCTTGATGGCAAGTGCCGCCACCAGCACTTCGGTGAACAGCGCGTCCCAGTCGTTCGGATCGGTGAGGTTGGCGACATAGCGGATCGCCAGCGGCCCGGGCTGATCGCTGTAGATCAAGTCGGCCTCCTGCCGCCACGAGACCGGCACGCCATCCGGTTCGCCATTGCGGGTCGGCGGCAGCGGCCGCAGGCAGTCGGCCGGCAACTCATAGGCGAAGTTCAAGCTGGACGCGTCGCCGCCGGTGTCCGAGCCCGCCACCGTGGCGCGCAGGATCGCGAACACCCAGGCATATTTGGTCAGCTCCGCCTCCCGCGTCAGGTCGAAATGCAGGTTGATGAGGCGTGCAGCCTTGACGTCCTGGTCGAGACTGTCGATCGGCGCCTCGTCGAGCACGGCAAGCGCCATGTTGGCGATATCGAGTGGGGTGATGGCCATGGGGTCAGCGCCTCCGTGAACGGGGTTGATGGGGATAGTTCGGGCATGAAAAAAGCCGCTGCGAAGCGGCTTGGGATTTTGTGTCGATGAAAGTTTGGAGCTGGCGGGCTATAGCCTGTCAGATTAGCCACTTGTGCCAAATCATGGTGGAGAACAACGCCAAGACGACGAGAGCACACCATACCAGCTGCAAGCCGAACAAGAGCAAACACCACCAGGCGAAACGATCGCCCCGGTCGGCCTGTCGCTTGAGAGCGCCATACTTTGCCCAACTCGAGATTGAATAGAGCATCGAGTACAGGGAATTGCCCCTTGGAGGGTCAGCCTCGATTTCCTCTCCGAGAAGATGGCCTCCGTACAATTGAAACGGCGCGGACAGGACAAGGCCTATGATGATGGCAGGAAAGAACCAGTTCAAATTAATATTCTCGCACCGCAGTAGACCGCCATTCTAGCTGCCCTCGGCAAGGAAACAGTTACGTCACCATTTACAATTCGACTATTCGTGCAGGGAGCGGGAGCTCGTCGCCCCCGCCCCTCGCCCGTTTGATCAGGCCTCGGTCGTCTTCAGCGCGATGAACGTCATCGCCTTCACGCTCGACGCGGTGCGGTCCCAGTTGGCCGCCAGCGCGAGTTCCGCATCGGTGGCGAATTCGCCGGCCGAGGCGGCGTCGAGGAAGCGGGTGCCGGGAACATGCGGCACGAAGTGGCGGCGGCCGACCATTTCGGTGACGCCGCCGCCATGGCCCTGGCGAGGCTTGCGGTCGAACTCCAGCGGCCCGCCCTCGGTGTTAACCGGCAACTCATTCCACAGGATCGCCTTGTCCTTGAACATGAACGCCGTGTAGACGCCGGCCACTACGGGAATGTCGTCGTCGACGACGGCGCGCAGCCCCATGTAATAGGGGATCAGCGGCCCGCCCTGCTGCGACGACGGCACATAGTCGATGAGGTCGGCGAGCTTCAGCGCCTTCATCTGCTTGGAGTGCATCCAGATCGTCTTGAACTTGTCGGCGCGGTCGCCCATCAGATAGGCGGCCTCGATGATGTCGGTGTCGACGATGGAGGCGCCGGTGCTGCGCACCAGATCGCTGCCGTCATTGGCGATGTTGTCGGCGACGACGCCTTTCAGGATGCCGAGCAAGGTCAGCTTGTTGGCGCGCTGCCAGTACTCGGTCTGCCGCTTGACGATCAGCTTCTGCGGATCGTCACCCGCCAGGATCGAGGTCAGGTCCGGAACGCCCCACGCCTGGGCACGGACATTGCGGGCGGCGACCTCGCGGCGCGAGCCGATCTTCTTCATCTCGATCGAATCGGCCGGATCGTCATTGACCGGCTCGGACGGGTCGTTGCCGAGATCCTTCCAGCCGGGCATGTCGACCGAGCGGCCGCCCATCGACAGTTTCGAGGCGATGGCCGGATCGGAAAACAGGATTCCGGCCTGGTAGATTTCGAGCGACTGGACATGTTCCTCGAACGCATATTGCGCATAGACGGAGGGAACGATCGCGTCCGCGATACGGGTGTAGGCATCTGCCATTTTTCTCTTCCTTTTGCGTTGGTTAGCGGTGATCTCTCAAAGTCAGCGAGGATTATTCGGCATCCACCGATCCGGGTTCTCACCGGCTTCGCGGGCCAGCCTCCGGGCACGGGCGGGGTCGCTTTTGACGAGGGCTGAAATCGCCGAAATGTTGCGTTCGCCGGCGGCGTTGCGCTTGAACGGATTGGCTCCGCTGAAAGCAGCGCCGCCGTCGATGGTGTCTTCCGTGAACATCGCCTCGCCGATGGCGTGGAACGCCTTGGCGATCTGCGGATCGGTCAGCGCCCCGTCAGGCAGAAGGATGCCCTTCGCCTTGTAGGCGTCGACCAGGCCGAGCTTCTTCATCGCCCGGTTGGCGACCTCGAGCTTCCGGCGAAAGCCGTCGCTGTCGGTCGGCCCCCAACCCCTGACAAGGTCGTCATGGGTGGCCTCGACCGAGCGGGCGAGCGCGATCTCCTGTGCTTTTGCCTGCTCGGCCATGTAGCCGACGAACTTGTCGTGATAGGCCTGCGCGGTCCTTGGCGAGGCACCGGCTTCGACCGCCCAGGCCTTGGACGCCTGGGCGAGTTCGTCCGAATAGGCGAAATTTTCCGGCAACCCTTCCGGGCGCCGGTACTCGACCTTTTCGGACGAGGTGACCGGACGCATCGCCTCGGGCAGCCGGGCATGAAACCGGTCCCAGTCTTCCCGGGATGCGTCGGGCTGGGGAATGCGCAGGCTCTCACCCTGCTGCCGCTCCAGCTCCGCATAGGATGTGAAAACCCGATCGAGGCTTTCAGGCTTGGTCCAGCCCTTGGTTTCAGCGAGCTTGCGGTTGCCTTCGGAAAGACCGTCAAACCAACTTTGGCCGACAGGCGCGGCGGACCCGTTGTCCGCACCGGCCGGTGACCGTGCCGGGTTGCCCGCCGGCTGCGCACGCGCCGCCACGGACCCGGCGTCTGCCAGATCTGTCATGTGATGTTCCTTTGTGAGGGGTTAGAAAAGAGCCGGCGGCAAAGCTGCCAATCTCCCTCCACGAGAGAAGAGATCGGCCGTCATCGCCGCTTGCGTCAATCGCCTATGTTTGTGGGCGCGCCTAGATATTATCCCCCCAGTTCTCCCACAGCACCGTAATCGTGCCGGTCACCGCGATCGTCCCGTCGGCATCGATATCGGTGCCGGTGGGCAAGGCGAGGTTGAGATAGAGATCGACCGGCGTGGCGGTGCCATCCAGAGTCGCGGCGGCGGCGATGTCGGCGGTCGAGGCGGTGGAGAGTGCCGCACCGGCGCCGTCGAGCGTGCGAGCGGTGGCGGCGAGCACATTGACCATGGTCGAGGCCAATGTCGCGCTCGATGCCGGCGCCGAGCCGAGCGACCAGGTGAGTGCTGCATTGTCGTTGACGGTCGCCGCGCGCGCCGTCAGCACGGCGAACTGCAATCTTGCCGTGCCGCCCTTGATGCGCACCTTGCCGTCGGCGAAGTCGAAGATCTTCTGGCTGGCATAGGCCAGCGCGTCCGTGACCGGCACCGGCATGGCACTGAACGAAAAGACGGTGCGGAAGGCGCCGCCCTGCCCTGATGTGACGGCTTTCAGGCCGGCTTTCGGCGGGGCAAGGCCGGCGTCGCGGGCGGCGGCGCGAACAAGTGTGCGGGGAAGACCTCGGGTCATTGGTATGTCTCCATTGTTTGAGTGAGGAGTGGTGCGCGCAGCGCATGGGAAGCCAATTGCTTGGCTTTCCAAACGACGAACGCCCGGAGCGATAGCGAAGGGCCGGGCGCAGCCAGGCCGAACCGGCAAAGGCTGAATCATTCTGACAAGGATCGGCGCTACCGCCTTGTTCGCATGAGGTGTTTTCGGGCCTCGATCCATCAACGCCCGAGAAACCCTGTCTTATATCGTGAGGCCTGGTGCCCCCGTTCCGCCGCAATGCGGCGGCACGTGGCGAGCGATAGGGATTTCAGGCATTCAAGGGAGACTTCATATGAACTTTCACAAAGCCATCGCCGCCTTGCTGATGACCGCAGCACTTGCAGGCTGCGCACAGACCGAAGGCCAGCAGAGAGCCGGAACCGGCGCGCTGATCGGCGGCGCCGGCGGTGCCCTTGTCGGCCAGGCCATTGGCGGCAACACCAAGAGCACGGTCATCGGCGCGGCCAGCGGCGCGCTGCTCGGCGCGGTCGTCGGCTCGGCCACCACCCCGCAACCGCAGCGCCGCGGCGAACAGATGTGCCGCTACCAGGACCGCGACGGCCGCATCTACACCGCGCCCTGCGACGACCGGTATTATAACGGCGATTATTGATCGTTAGCCCCTTCTCCCCGTTCAACGGGGGGAAGGTCCCGGTAGGGGGATGAGGGGCAGCGCCATGTTGCGAAATGCTGGCACCGCCCCTCACCTGCCTGCCGGCATCCTCTCCCCGTGAACGGGGAGAGGGACGCAGCTTGAGCGTTCCTACCCCTCCTCCGCCCTTGCCGCGTTCTCCAGCGCCACCAGCTGCGCCTCGTCCAGCGTCAGAAATCCCATGATGTGCTGCACCACTTCGGCGCGTGCGTTGCTGAGCGCGCTGTGCAGCTCGAAGCCGTTGGGTGTGCGGGTCCGCGCCATCCACTCGCCATAGGATGGGCGCCTGTAGTAGCCGACCGTCGCCGCGAGGTCGGCCAGCACCATCTCGCCGTCGGTGCCGGAAAACACCCTGAGATACGCCTTGGCCAGCGCCTCGCGTGCCTTGGTTGGGCCGCCTGCCTGCTCGGAATGGGCGAAGCGTTTGTGGCTCATGCGCCGCCACCCGCAGCGCCCCGACCACCCGCCGCTCCCGATGTTCCCTGTACACCTTCACCAGCCGGCCCGGCGTGTCCCTGCAGCATGCCTTGCAACCCGTCGAGCAGCCCGCTGTCGCGCGCCTGCACGGCCGCCGGCACGGCATCCTTGGCCGCCTTTCCGGCGCTGGCGATCGCCGCCATGCCGGCCTGAGCCTGGCTTGCCTTGGCGCGGGCATCGCGCAGGCTGTCGACCTCTTGCCTGCGGCGGAAAATGCGCTGCGGGCTGCGGCCGGCGCCCTGCACGATCTTGATCGCCTCGTCACTGTCGATGTTGTCCATCACGCCGGGATCGAACTGCGCCATCTGCATGGCCGTCGTCACCACCTGGATGGTGTCGCGCGCCTCGGCCGAGCGGCGCAGCACGTCAAGCGGGCCGGTGAAGGTCGGCCGCACGGCCTTGCCGGCGAGGCTCGCCGGCGGCAGGAATCGGCTGTCTTCGTCATAGAGCCCCTTGTCCTCGAGAATGCCGAGCTCGCGGTCGAGATTGGTGGCAAAGCCGGCCTGGATGATCGAGCCGGAGGGCCCGAGCAGCGCGCCCTTTTCTTCTTGCCTGATCAGCGCTTCGGTGGCCGTCATCTGCGGGTTCTGCACCAGTGTCTGGAACAGGTTGACGAACATCATGTCGCGGATCTCGTCGGCGCGGCTCTGAGCGTAGTTGAAGGCATAGGTCGGGTTCTGCCCGGTCGAGATCGGCGCGATCAGCGGCCTGCCATTGTCGTCGATCAGGCCGGGATAGTTCTCGCCGGGACTGAGCACAGGCACATAGTCGAGCCTGGCTTTCGAGGCGGTGGCCGGATCGGTGATCTGCTGCAGCGCGCGCAAGCCCGACCGGCGCACGGCGTTTTCCTCGCGCACGGTGGTCAGCGCCTCGATGGTCGGCGAGATGCCGTACGGATCGCCCTCGTAGCGGCGCCAGTTGAAGGTCGACACCGGGAAGGTGCGAAAGCCGCTTTCCCGCACGATCTCCTCCTCGTCCTCGATGACGTGGTAGGAGGCAAACGCCGTGTCGAGATACTGTGTGTGGTCGCCCAGCCTGTACATCTTGCGCTCGTCGCGCGGCTGGATGCACTGGACCAGCGAGATCTTGGTCTCGCATTTGGCCGGATCGTCGACCAGCATCTTGATGCGCACCGGCAGCTTTTCATAGCCGAGCAGCTGTGCGGCCTGCCGCGCGGTGCGCTCGTAGCGGCGGTGAAAGATGTCGACCTGGCCCCAGCGGTTGCGGCTGAGATAGCCTTCGACCACCGGGATCGAGGCATAGCGGATCAGCGTCGAGCCAAATCCTTCCTCGGCATAGAGATAGGCCGGGCCATAGCGCACGACATTGCGCAGGCAGGCCTGTGTCGCCGGCACGAAGTTCGAATTGGCGGAGTAGCGCAGCGAAAACAGGAAATCGCGCAGGGATTCCGCCCACTCCTTTTCCTCGTCGGTCTCCTCGTCGTTCATTTCGGCGGTCGACAGGCCGTGCCATTTTTCCGACTGCGGAATGATCAGGCTTTCGAGGCCTGCGGCAAGCCGGTTGGCGGCCGAGTTGATGGTGTTGGCGTAGACCCGCGCCCCCCGCCGCTCCTGCCGCTCGGCCTGCGAACCCGCCCCACCGCCGCGGCGGCCGCCCCATATGTCGGGCGCGTCGGGATCGCAGAACTCCGCCACCTGCTCCCACACCGCCTCATACTGGCTGCGCTCGCTCTCGAGCTCGGACTGGCGGGACAGGATATCGCGGGCACGGGAATCGGTCATGGGATGTCTCACTTGTTTGGCGCTGCGGGGCTGCCGATTGATTGGAAATGCAGAGGGACAGCACCCCCCTCTGTCCTGCCGGACATCTCCCCCGCAAGGGGGGAGATCGGACGTCGCGACCGCCTTCTCCAAGCGCGAACGTTGCAGGAAAAGTAAGGCCATGAAGCCGCCAATCTCCCCCCTTGCGGGGGAGATGTCCGGCAGGACAGAGGGGCTGTGAAGGATCGCCAGCCTCTCAATCGCCCCTGTCATCTTTTGCCCACCTGGCGGTACTACGAGTTTCTCGCGGCGGGTTTTGGAGGAGGTCGATGTGACGACGACAAGCCTTGCCGGCACCCTGAAGAACCGCGGCAAACAGGTGGCCAAACGCCTGCTTGGCTATGATTCCCGCAACTGGCTGCGCATCCGCCAGATCGAGGCGTTCACCGTCTTCCTCGAAGCCGGAAACCGCAAAGCCGCCGACGTGATCGAGATCTCGCCCGGCTGGAACCGCACCTGGCGGGCGATGTGCCCCAACTACCGCTGCGTCGATTTCCCCGCCTTCGACATCTGCAAGGACCGCACCGACGAGCAATATTCCATCGTCATCGCCGACCAGGTACTGGAACATGTGCGGCGGCCGCTGGCGGCGGTGCAGAACATCCACACCATGACCCGGTCCGGGGGCTGGGCGATGGTGGCGACGCCCTTCCTGTTCCGCGTCCACGCCAGGCCGCACGACTACAACCGGTGGACACCGGCCGGCCTCAAGCAATTGATGGTCGATGGCGGTTTTTCCGAAGCCAGCGTCAAGGTCCACGGCTGGGGCAACAAGGCCTGCGCCAGGGCCCACATCGGCGGCCCCGTCCGCGCCTACGGCCTGTGGCGCGATCTCAGCAACGACGAGGAATACCCGCTGATGGTCTGGGCGTTTGCCAAGAAGGGGTGAGCTATAAGCATCGAGGGGCGCGACAGCTCTCGACGGACAGCAGCGGCGAAGCTGCCAATCTCCCCCCTTGCGGGGGAGATGTCCGGCAGGACAGAGGGGGGTGCTGTCCCTCCCGCCTATCAGCCAAACACAACTCTGCCTTCGACCGACTTTCGTTGAGAGTGAGATATGGGAAGGTTGGCGATCCTTCCCACCCCCCTCTGCCCTGCCGGGCATCTCCCCCGCAAGGGGGGAGATCAGCTGACCCTCACCCCCGCCTTCTCATCAACCGCGCATGCCGGCGCCAATACCACCACGCCAGCACGCGCTTCCTGAAACTGCGCTTCATCGCGGTCATGGTCTAAAGCCCCAGAAGCACGCGGCGCTGGCCGGTGAGGCTTGCCGGCGCGAGGTCGGTCTTGATGGTGCTCAGCGTTCCCTGGCGCTGTTCGAGCTCAGCCCTGAGCGCCGCCTCGCGCGCCTGCACATCCTTGTCCTCGGCCGTCGGCGTCGGCGGCAGCGGTTTCAGTTCCGGTGGCTTTTGAAACAGGCACATGGTTCCAGCCTTCCCTTGTCCAGTCATAGAGGAAAAAATCTTCGCCGTTCCTGCCGTAACCCGGCAGCAGGCAGCGTTGCGTGGCGCCAAGCCGGCCAAGCCAGCGCAGCGCCAGTTCATTGGCAGCCAAGGCGCGGGCCTCGACCCGCCAGGCGCCCCGCGCCGCGACTTGGCGAGCCAGCACGGTGTGAAAGAATTCGGTGATACCAGGCACGCAGCGCCGCATGCGGCGCGTGCCCCAGCTCCAGGCGATCCACAGCCCGCTACGCTGTTCGGCGGCGCCAAAGCCGGCCTCCGGATTCCCGTCGAGCTCGGCGACATAGGCAAACCCCTGCAACGCCGTTAGCGCCAGCAGCGCCGGCGACCACTGGTCAATCTGGCAGTCGATCTCGGCGCGGTCTTCCGCGCGCAGGTTGGCGGCGATGTAGGAGAGATCGCGCAGCGTGGCGGGGACGATGCGGAGGGTCATGAACTGGCCAGAGCGATGGGGTGCGCTTCCCGCTTTCGGGCGGAGTCTCGAAGGCCCGCGCACTTGACCGGCCCTGTCGCCAGTGACCTACTTCGGACATCGAACACGCAGGCTACCGACAACTGGAGGAGACGGGCGAATGGACATTCGATCGACGCTGACGGAGCTATGCGACGCCTTCAACGCGCACGATCTCGATCGCATCATGGCGTTCTTTGCCGAGGATTGCGTCCTGGAGATGCCGCGGGGGAGCCAGCCCTGGGGAACGCGTTGCGAGGGCAAACGCAATGTACGAGACGCGCTGGCGACACGCTTCGACGGTTTGCCCGATGTCCACTACGGCAACGGCCAGCATTTTGCCGACGCGGCCGCCGATACCGGCATCTCGAAATGGACCCTCACAGGCACCACCCGCGAGGGTGTGAGAAAGGAAGTCCAAGGCTGCGACTTCTACACGTTTCGCGACGGCAAGGTGATCCGCAAGGATTCTTACTGGAAAATCGTGGAGTGACCCACGGGATCAATTCGAGACATCGCAGCTATTCGAAGCGGCGGGAACGATATGGACGGCATGGCGGCCGAAGCCTCGCCACTTCGTCATCCCGGGGCGAAGCAGGAGCGAAGCGACGTCGCGGAGACCCTGGGATCCATGCCGTGACCTCGGCCGACGCATGCAGCGGCGCAGAATTTCTGTGCCGTCGCGACGCTGGAAGTCGCGGCATGGATCCTCGGGTCAAGCCCGAGGATGACGAAGCACGTGGCACTTTGCCCTCACCTAAATTCCCCCAGCGGATCACTCTGCCTCGCCTGTCGCCGCGAGCTCCTGAACTCCGCCGGATCGACCATCGCCTCCCGCAGCATCATCACGCCATAACGGGTCGCCGCCATCAGATCGTCGCGCAGTTTTACAACCTGGCCGTCCCTGCGATGATAAAGTCGAAATTCCTCGAACCAGGGCGCAAGCGTCGAAAACACCTTGAAGCGGCCGGATTGCATGCGGTCGAGCATCTCCATCAGCCCGGCCTCGACCGAGACGGAACCGTCGGGGAACTGCGCGTGGCGGGTCAGCATGTTCAGCCCGTGCGCGGAATATTGCCGGGCAAGCGCCACGCCCGCCCCTTCCAGCGTTTCGCGGCGGCCATCGCGCGGCCACGCCCAGGGCAGCCAGTCGCCCCATGGCTTCAGGGTCAGCGTCTGCATCGCCGGAGTCTGCTGCGAAGCGCGGCAGGCTTTCGCGACATAGACGACGTCGGCCTCGGTATCCCAGGCAAGCTCGACCGCGGCCGACGGATGGTCCCAGCCGAAATCCAGCGCCCCGATGCGCGGCCAGTAGCGCGGCAGCCGGAACGGCGCGCAGGCGATCATTTCCTCGGCCACCGGAAAGATGCGGCCGGAGCCCAGCACCGGAATGCCGCGAGCACGCGCCTCCCGCTCATGCGCCGGATAGGCGGCGACAATCGCCGCGCGCTCCTGGGGTGAATAATGCTCGGCATCGTCGATGGTCATGAAGGTGACGTGACGGGTCATGGTGAACTCCTGAATCACCTTGCGAGGCGAAGGGGTATCGTTTTGTTTAGGCGCGATTTTCGAGCTAGGCGCGGCGGGTCTCTCCTTCTCCCCTTGTGGGAGAAGGTGGATCGGTGCGCAGCGCCGAGACGGTTGAGGGGTGCTGGAAGAAATGCCTTCACTGCCCAGCTGGAACACCCCTCATCCGACCGAGCTTCGCTCGGCCACCTTCTCCCACAGGGGGAGAAGGGAAGTCCTGCGTCCTCACCCCTTCCCCATTCCCTCCACCTCCTCCGCCGACAGGAACAACAGCACCACGTCCGACATGCCGAGCAGCGGGGTGAAGGTGACGATGGTGATGCCGCCGGTGGCGTTGGTGCGGGTCAGGCCTTCGGAATAGATGTCGAGCGGCGGTTCCTCGTCGAACCAGACGCCGTGCAGCGTCTCGCCCTGCCATTTCTCGCGGCCCTTTTCGAAGCTCTTGAACGACAGCACCGATTCATCGGCCTGCACGTCGCCGCCGCCGCCCCAGCGCACCACGACGCTGTCGAGCGCGCCCGGCGCGCCGCGCCCCATGATGGTGTGCACAATAGCGTCGGCCGGGATCATGCCGGTGCCCCAGGCCGCCTGCTGCTGCGGCGGGCCGACCAGCACGCGCTGCGGGTTGTCGCGCGTGCCCTCGCCGGTCACGCCAGCCGCCCACAGCCGAACCGCGCCGTCAAAGACCTTGCCCCGCCACCACGAGGGGTAGCGGCCGGTCAGGTGCATGGCCCATTCGGCGCCGCCGGCCCTTGTCTTGCCAAGCTGGTTGCCGGCCATGAACAGCCGTTCGCGGTTCTGCGCGCCCGCGGCATGGAACTCGGCTTGCCTGGCATAGGGCCGGTAGGCGGCAAGCTGGTTAGTGCGGCGCCTGCGGTCCAGTTCCGCCAGCAGCGCCAGATATTCCGTCTTCGCCATCGAGGTCTTCGAGGAACGGCTTGAGGGCGGCTTCGAGGCCGCGGATACGGCTGCGGATCTCGTCATCGCTTAAGCCGTCCAGTTGGTTGATGGAAACATGCAGACCCTTTGGCAAATCCTTGGGCAGCACCGAAAGCACGATCTTCAGATACTGGTCGGGCTTGTCGGCACGCACCTCGGCAATGACCCCGGCGCCATGGGTGCGGAAATCGGCGCGCACCGCGGCCAGGAAATCATCACCGAGAGTTTTTTTCGCGCGCTTCGGCTGGCGCTTTGCGGCGGGCTTGGTGGCTGGCGTCGCGGTACGGCGCTTCGGCGCCCAGCGAGCCGGCGGCGGTTTGTCAGCCATGCTCGCCCCCTGTGGTCTTTGCCGCGGTCGTCCTGGATTTCGCCACCGTGGATTTTGATCGAGCGGTTCTTTTTACCCTCGATTTCGCCACTTTGGATTTTGATCGGGCGAGGCGCTTGCGCGGCTTGCCGGCTGCCCGAGCCGGCTTGGCCGGACCAGCCTCCGTCTCTGTCGCGCCGGCTGGTGTTGCCGCTTTGGAGCTCGCCACGCCGGAACCCGCCGCACCAGAGTGGCCGGCAAGGCGCAGCCGCTTCATCAGCCGTGCCGCCCCGATCGCCAGGTCGCTGCCACCCAGCGATCCCAGGCCAAAGCCGAAGCCGCCGGCCGCATCGACCGGACCGCCGCGCACCATGCCGATCAGCACGCCGGGCGCGACCTGTTCGATGAGCCCGAGACGCGGCTGCGGCGCCGCCCCCTCGAACGCGCCAATGGCGCTGACGACCTCGCGGCCGTCATCGTCGGTGATGATGGTGGCGTAGCGGCGCATGGGAGTTCTCGTGGATATTGCGAAGGGTCGTCGGGCAAAGGATGGCGTTCCGTCACGCCCCCCTCTGTCCTGCCAACGTTCAAGTGGTTTTCAAGGGCGCATCGATAGACAGACGCCAGAAACAAAAAACCCGCCTCGGCGGCGGGTCGTTGGCGCAAATCAGCACCATGGACAAATATGTAGCATAGCTGCCCTCACCCAGTCAACGATTTTCTGAGAAAAAATTCCTATAAGCCCTTTTTCGACGCCCGCCAACCAAGCTCCCGCGCATCGCTGAAGGGCAGCCGAAAAACAAAAAACCCACCGGCGCGGCGGGTCTGGAGGTCGTTGGCGCAAATCAACACCATACCCAAATCAATAGCATGCCCTCACCGGACAACCCGATCGGCATGCGAGCGGGCGGCAAGGCCAGACTTTCGTGTCGACTTTTCATAAGCCGACATCTGTGAGACCGTTAGCTGAAGCTCATGGAATGATTCGCGTCGTACGGCCTTGTAGGAGAGGGCGATGGACAGACCAACCATGGCATCCGTCTTCAGGGTGCGGCATGCGCCGGCCACGGTTTCGGGTGTGCGAAGCACCGGTCAGGGACAGGCGGACCCGATCATCCGCGTGCGCTCGCTCGGCGAGGCGATCCGCTTCGTCGCCCACGCCTACCCCCAATACGACATCAGTGCCGTCGCCATCGCCGCGGCAGATCCCTCGATCCCCCGCCTCGGGGGTCTGGACGTGAAAGCGCTGTGGCGCGAATATGGCGAGCGCCTGACGCAGGAATAGGCATTTCCAGGCAGCCAGCTCTGTGATCTTTTGCGACCTCGACTACGCCCTGCCCTCACCGCCGGAGCGGAAACGCCGCTGGCGCGTTTTCGATCATAGCCACGGGAGCAATCGCCATGAACGTCGCCAATCTGCAACTCGAAGGCCTGCTGATGGCCGTCGCGTCGATCAACCACCTCCTGGTCCAAAAGGGGGTGCTGACGGCGGAGGAAATAGACCTGGCCTTGCGCAAGGCCGAGGCCGGCGAAATCAGCCAGGAGCGGTCCGAAGGCATGTCCGCGTCAAGCCGCGACGCCGTCAGCTTTCCGATACGGCTGCTGGAACTGGCCAATCAATGCCAGCCGGAGGCGGACATGCCCTCCTTTTCAAAGCTCGCCCGCATGGTCGGCCAGATCAAGGAGCCCTACAACGACCAGATATGAAGGACGCCAACGCGGGCTTGCCGCTGCGGGATGGTCGCGCGCCTGGGCCTGGCTCCCGGCAAGGCGTAGCGGAGACCACGGGAATGCCTGAACGCGCTCTCTGACCCCTGGTCGCCCTTCGTCATTGTCGTCGTATTGCGCTCAGCCGAGTTCTTGGGCGAGTCCGATGAGCAGCCCTTCAGGCCCGCGGATGTAGCAGAGCCGATACACGTCCTTGTACTGGACCACTTCGCCGACGAGCTGCGCGCCGCGATTGCGGAGCCTTTCAAGCGTCTCGTCGATGTCGTCCACGGTGAACATGACGCGGAGGTAGCCCAGAGCGTTGACCGGGGCGTTGCGGTGATCCGCGACGACAGGTGGCGCGAGGAAGCGGGATAGCTCGAGCCGGCCGTGGCCATCCGGTGTGCGCATCATGGCAATCTCGACGCGCTGATCGCCCAGTCCAGTGACACGTCCGGCCCATTCTCCTTCGATCGTGGCCCGCCCTTCGAGCTCGAGGCCGAGCTCGCGAAAGAAATCAATCGTCTGACCGAGGTCATCGACGACGATCCCTACATTGTCCATCCGTTTGAGCGCCATGTGTCCATCTCCAAGGGTTTCGTCTAGGCCGTAAACTCATAAACTGCTTGCCAGGTGAGCAAATGGTTGATCCGGGGCTAGCGACGGGCTCCTGCGCCTACGCCCGGCCCGGCCATCCTGGATTCAGCGAGAGCACCCTGCCCGGGCCATGCACCGCCGCGAACAGCAGTCCGGCCATGAACGAAAAATGGTCGATGAAGAAGCCGAACTCGGCCTGGTTGCCGGCCCAGTGGCTGGGTCCGTGGAAGGAAAAGCCGAGGAACAGCACATAGGCGGCGGCGACCAGGGCCGCCGGCGTGAAGAAGGCGCCGGTCAGCAAGCACAGCACGAGCGCGGCTTCCAGCAGCGCCGCGCACCAGGCCAGGAACAGCGGAAACGGAAAGCCGGCGGCAGCGATATAGCCGGCGGTGTCGCCCATACCCATGAACTTGAAGGTCACGGCCATCAGGAAGACGCCGGCGAAGATCAGGCGGGCGATGAGAAGTGCCGCGGTCTGCCACGGTGCCTGAATGCTTTGCGACTGAGTGGTTTGCGACTGAATGATTTGCGACGACATGGTCTTTTCTCCAGGATTGCAATGGGCTCCGGCCCAAGGACGGGCGACCGGCGCCAAATCCGACACATCAGCCAGATTTTTTGTGGGAATCCCCGATGCAGGCGCCGTGCCCCGGCGCCAAGACACCTCTAACCCGTTGAATCCACTGTTGCGGCAAAACCGATTTCACTTTGCCGGCTGATGTTATGATGGCGCCGCACTCAAACGGGGAACAGGACATGGCCAAGGCATTGACCATCGCTGCGCCGCAACATCCGGTGACGAGCGCCGCCTATGAACAGGAATGCAGGGAGATGCTCGTCCCGCATCTCGACGCGCTGCTCAACAAGGTCGAGGCCGCCGGCTGGGAGCGCGGACAGGCCGCGTCGGCGCTGATGTATCTCGCCGCCAAGCGCCTCACGCCCGCCTGATGCCATAGCGGCAAGGCCGGCGGCACGGCGATATTGTCGTGGCCTTGGAACTCGCGACGGCCGATCTGTGTTATGTCCTGTTGATCGTGGAATCGGGCGCCGACGGCTGCGCGTTTCCACGGCAACAGAAAGCGAGGCCTGAAATGGCTGACGACAAGTCGAAGACGAAGCAGGACCGCAAGCTGGTTTCGAGCGAGGAGCCTTACGAGGTCGCCGCCTTTGCCCGGAAATACGGCATTCCGCCAAGCGAGGCGCAAACCATCATCAAGCGCTATGGGCCGTCGCGCAAGAAGCTCGACGCCCATATGGCGGCCCGCGGCTAGGTCCAATGGGATCGGGATGGGGCTTTGTCCTGGACGAAACATCTGGGACGATCTCCTGTCCCGCCCGGCCCCGCAGCAGACTGACAAGATGGAGGTCGCATCATGTCCGACACCATACGCAGGACCGGCAGTTGCCTGTGCGGCGGCGTGCAGTTCGAGGTCCACGGCGCGCCGCTCAGAATCGGGCTCTGCCATTGCAAGGACTGCCGCAAGGCCAGCGGCTCGGTCTATTCGGGCCTATGCCATCTGGCCGCGCGAGGCCTTCGAGACGACGGGCATCGTCAGTTCCTATGGCACGCGAAGCTTTTGCCCGACTTGCGGCGGTCGTGTTGCCTGGGTCGACGACAACGAGGCCGAGGTGATGATCGGCAGCCTCGACATCGCGCCGACCGATCTCATGCCCGAATACGAGTTGTGGACCAGCCGGCGCGAGACATGGCTGCATGCCTTGCCCGGCACCGAGCAGTTCGAGCATGACCGGCCAACGGCGAACGCCGCTGAATTGCCGCCGCCGAGGCCCTTGTCGGACGCCGTTGCGGGCGACTGAAATTTTGATCTCGAAGGCAGGGAACCCTGCCCTGTTGCCGACGTTAACCGGCGCCTCGTTTTGTGCATGTCGTCCCGAAACCTCCGCGCACTTTCGGACGGCATGCACCAGTCAAGGAGACGACCGTTGAACGACAAGATGTTTCCCCATCCGATCAGACTGAAATTTAGCCCCGGGCGCGAGCGCGTGGTGCGCAGTGCCTGGGAAAGCCTCGAATGCCTCGGCGACTGGCCGGCGGGCCAGGGCCGGCGCTACCGGGCGGCATTGCGCAGCTGCCGCGATGCACTGGATGGCTGGACGCCGCCGGAAAAGGCGATGCGGGCAATGGTCGACGCCGCGCGCGAAGCAAAACTCCTCCATTAGCGGGAAAACAGGAATGGCCGAGCCGATGCTGTCGACACCGATGCGGATCAGGCCGCATGGCTCGGACACGATCCGCGACATCACCACGCTGAAGGATGCCAGCGAAATCCTGATCGACTGGCCGCAGGCCGAGCGCGGCCCGTTCTATCAGGCCGCGCGCGAGCAGGTCGAAGCGGCGCTGGAAAACAAGGCGGGTGCCGCCCAGGCGCAGGAAGCTTTCGTTGCCCTGTGCAACCAGGCCGGCGTGCTGGTTCGCTAATCCTTTCGGCTGCCGTGCCTCCTACTGTGCCGGCGGCTGGGCCGGCACTTCGCCCGGCTTGATGACCGGTGTCTTGCCTTCATCGGGGGCCGGCGTGGCCATCCCCTGATCGCCGGTGGCCGGCGGTTTCAGCACCCCGCCGCAGTCATTGAGCGTGTCCGTCAGATTGTCGCTGCCAGGCTGCTGTTTTGCGCCTTGTTCGGTCTGGACCCGGCATTTGTCGGTCTGCGACCCAGGGTCCTGCTGCTGGCCCGTTTGCGCCGCTGCCGACAGCGCCAGCAGGGTGAATGGCACGATGGCGAGGATTCTCATCTCGGCCTCCTTGTTCCCGTCACGGCCGCTCGCGGCGACCCTTCCCTTCACGGGGACAACGCCTGTCGATGGAAAAGGTTGGCCGTCGGCGAAGCCGGGTTGAGTTCAAGCCGATGCAGCGCCCCAAAGGTTAGGTGAACCGACCGGGCCGGACCCTCACAGGTCGAAAGACGACTCCGCGGCAGCCATTTCGGCGCCGAGCTGCGGAACGACGATCGATTCCACCGGCGCCGTCAGCGACCAGCTGACACGACCCGGGTTGCGCTCCAGGACCGCCGAGCCGTTCAGCGATTGCGGCGCGACCCGCTGCAGGACGACCGTGCCAAAGCCCTTGCGCGTGGCTTCGTCTTGCCGTCCCCCTGGCCGGTCGCCTTCAGGCACCGGCATCGTTTCGTCCCAGACGAGATGGATTTCCCGCTTGCCCGAAGCACCGGCGGCGATCTGCCAGGTGATCTCGAGCCTCCCGGCATCGACCGCCAGCGCGCCATATTTGGAAGAGTTGGTGCCAAGCTCGTGAAATGCCATGCCGAGATTTTGCACGGCGTTCGGCTGCAAGGTCAGCAGCGGTCCCGACAGCGATACCTGTGCCTCGTGGCCGAACGGCTTGAGCTGCTCCTGGATGAGGTCGAAGAGGCTGGCACCCGCCCATTCCGAGTTGACCAGCAGGTCGTGCGACCGCGATAGCGCCATGATGCGGGAGCGGATGAGCTCTTCGAATTCGCGCGGATCGGTCGAGCGCTTGCTTGTCTCCCTGACCATCGAGAGGATCACCGCGAACTGGTTCTTGACGCGATGGTTCACCTCCCGCAACAACAGCCTGATCCGGCGCTCGCTCTCCTTGGTCGCGGTGATGTCGCGGGCGATCTTCGAGGCGCCGACGATCTCGCCCGTTGCGTTTCTGATCGGCGAGACGGTCAGCGATACGGCAATGAACCCGCCATCCTTGCGTCGCCGGATCGTCTCGTAGCTGGCGACGAGTTGACCATTGCGAACCCGGCTGATGATATCGACCTCTTCATCCCTGAGGTGATCGGGAATGAGCATCAGCACCGATTTGCCGACAGCCTCCTCGGCGGTGTAACCGAACATGCGCTGCGCCGCCCCGTTCCAGCTGGTGATGATGCTGTTCAAATCCTTGCTGATGATGGCGTCGAACGATGAATCGACGATAGCCGCCAGCCGTGCGTCGGCGGGAGGGTCGAGCGGACCATCGATGCTTGCCAAATCTGTCATTGCCCACCTTCCCCCGTCACGTCGCTCTCACGGCGTGACAACGTTCCACCCCATGCCCAGCAATGCATGGTGGCGCGTTTGGTTGCAATCGACGGGCGACATTCCTTGGCCGGCGGCGACAGCCACCGAAGTGCGCGGACCAAAAGCTTCGCAATCAGTTCGGTTCGGGGGCGGCGTCGTCCGGGGCGTCAAGCGGAGGATCGGCGTCGGGATCCCGTTGCGGACAATCCTCGTAGCGGTGGTCGCGGCCGCCGCAAAAGGAACAACACATGGCTTCGCGATCCTCGTCTCCGGGTGGCCATTGCGGGGTCTCGTAGGGTTTCCTGCCGTCCATCCCCAGCAATGCGCGACGCGGCATTTGGTTGCGCCGCAAAAAACGGCCAACTGGCTGTTGCGGAACCGCTGGAAGGGATGCGAGTTTCGGGTGACACGTTTGCTTGGTACGTGAAACGCTGAGGTACGCCATGCTCATCCGCCGAATTGCTTTGACGACAGCGGCCATGCTGCTTGCCGCAACCAGCCTCGCCGAGGCCCGGCCCGACACCCGCACGATGGGCTGCCAGGAGCTTCAGCAGCTGATCCAGAGCCGCCGCGCCGTGGTGCTGACCACCGGCCCCAACACCTATGACCGCTATGTCAGGCAATTCGGCATCGAATGCGACTGGCCGGAGGTGCCGACGTCGGCCTATGTCCCGACCCGTGACGGCAGCTGCCCGGTCTACCGCTGCGACCAGGCGATCGGCGATCTCCCGGATTGACGGCGACGGCTTGCCGCCAATTGCCGATCGCCAGTTACTCGATTAAAATAGGATCGCGCTGTTGCGGAACCGCTGGCGGGATGCGAGTTTTGCGTGACACGTTTGCTTGGTACGTGAACCGCTGAGGTAACCACCATGCCCATCCATCGAACTGCCCTGACGACTGTAGCGATGCTGCTTGCCGCGACCGGTCTCACCGAGGCCCGGCCCGACACCCGCACAATGAGCTGCCAACAGCTCCAACAACTGATCCAGAGCCGCCGCGCCGTGGTGCTGACCACCGGCCCCAACACCTATGACCGCTATGTCAGGCAGTTCGGCAACGAATGCGACTGGCCCGACGCTCCGACGTCGGCCTATGTCCCGACCCGTGACGGTCGCTGCCCGGTCCACAGGTGCGCCGAGCCGGTTGGCCGTCTCCCGTGACGGCGACGGCTTTGCCGACCGCCAGTGGCCGATCACAAGAGGATCGCGTTGATCCCGGCGCGCGAACCGGCTAGGGGTGTCGGCGCAGGTTGCATTTTCCCGCTTCGTCTAATGGTAGGACAGCGCCCTTTGAAGGCGTGAATCGTGGTTCGAGCCCATGAGCGGGAACCAAGAAAATCAATGACTTAGACAAAATTCGTGGCGGCGGTACCGATAAGAGACCCAATCCGCAATCTGCGGTCCCGACAAGAGACCCGAAAAGCAACCCACAGAATCCATTTTCTGAATGTTACGCTAACGACGGTCTTCGGATCGGTTCCTCTCGTTTTGCGCTAAACGCTGGCGTGGCGCGTCCTTGCGGCCACCACGTACGTAAGCGCCAGCGCCTCCAGTCAGCAAGGGCAACGCCGACAATGTAGCCCGGCAGCAGCCGGCGACTGGAAGGGTGCGCTTCGTGGTCTATTAAGCAAGCCCGATGAATCCAAGCGCCGATAGTCGTGGTTTCAGCGCTTTCGTGCTTAGCTACCAAGTTACATTTCGGGAGATGGCCAGCATGCTCGCGATGGTGCAAACGCTGTCCGAAACCAATCTGTTCCTGCTTGCCTTTTCGGCGTTGATCTTCGACATACCGCGCTACACCTTGTCGCTGGTGTCATTGGTTCTGTTCGGAACATGGCGGAAGTCGCAGTACGGCCCAGTGCGCTCCGACCATCCTTCGGTGAGTGTGATAGTGCCGACGTTCAACGGCGGGGCTGGACTGCACCCGACAATCGCCTCGTTGCATCGCCAGACCCAACGGCCGGTCCAAATCATCATCGTCGACGACGGTTCGACAGACGATACGCGCGCGACCGCGGAGCAGGCGCGCGCTCTCGGCCTTGTCGACATGGTGATTTGCCATGGTACTCGCTGCGGTCGAAGCGCGGCGATCAACGCCGCAGCCAGGTTCGCAAGCGCTGACCTACTCATGACCGTTGATGCGGACACGATTTTCGAATCCACCGCGGTCGAGCGGCTCGCCTCGGTGTTCAGCGATCCGCGGGTGGGTGGCGCGAGCTGCAACATTGGGATTGTCAACGAGAGCGAATCGCTTTGGACCGGCCTTCAAAGCATCGAGTACCTGATGTCGATTAGCGCTGGGCGGTCCGTGCTCGACATCGTCGGCGCCATCGCGTGCCTTTCGGGCGCCTGCTCGACCTATCGGCGCGAGGTATTCCTGCGGCAGGGCGGGCTCGACGTCGGACCTGGTGAGGATCTGGAGTTCACGCTGCGGCTGCGACGACTGGGTTATGTGGTTCGCTTCGTCCCCAACGCCTGGGCCGGAACGCTCGGTCCGGTCAGTGGCGTCAGCCTGTTGCGCCAACGCGCCCGATGGGATCGTGATGCGCTGCGTGTCCGCCTGATGATGTATGGCGAGCTAGGCTTGTTCCAAGGCCGCGAGCGCCTGAGGGACTCGTTGCAACGGCTGGACTTCATCATATTCGACCTCGTCCCGACCCTGAGCCTTCCGTTCTATCTGGCCTATGTGGTGCTGCTGTTCGGCAGCCAAGCGCTTACGTTCCTCGTCGCAATCTATGTCCTGCTGCTCTGGTTATCATTTTTCAACATGGCACTCGCCTTGGTTATGTTTGACCGATCGGCCAGTTTTTTTCGGCTGGGCTTGGCGCTGATCTTTCCATTCTACCAAGGTGTCTACCTGAAATGCGCCCGCTTCTTCTCCTATTCGTCGGAGATCATCTTTGCCACATCGCGGCATGACGACTTTGTTCCACCGCGCGTCCGTCGTGCGCTGTTCGGAGGCCCCGTTTGAAGGAGGGTGTCATGAACATAACGATCAACCGCCTCGATCCCAATGTGCCTGACCCGATCGAGAGCCGCCGGCGCGCGGCCGGGCGCCTTGTGCGGTTCGCATATGGCGCTACCGTATTTGGCATCCTTGCGTTCTTCGTCGTCTATTTCGGCGCGCCCTTGGTGTTGCTGAGCGGACCCGGCACCGTAACAGCTCCCCGCTATGTGGTCTCACTGCCCCATATCGTACAGATCAAGACCATGAACGTGGTGCCCGGAGCCACGGTCAAGGCCGGTCAAGTGATAGGTACGGTCAACTCGCCACAGGTCGACAGCGTCATCGCAACCTACATGAACGCTCTGGCGGACATCGCGGTTCGCAGGGCCGAGCTACGGGTCAAACTCCGGGTGGCACAGGAATCGCTGGCGTCCTCGCGCTCCTATCTACGACTCACCGAGGAAACCATCGCACACATCGAGGAGATGTCGTCCGCCAGCCTCAGTTATCGCGTCGACATGTACCGCGAGCGAGCGCAAGCCCTCAGGACCGTGGTTTCGCAAGAAGCGGAAATCGCCGAGGCCACTGTTCAGCTTACCGACCTAGACAAATTCAACCAGAAGATTCGCGGTCACATGGATGCCATCGAGGGCAGTTTCGCAGGCGGCGAAGTCCTGGCGCCGGTTGCGGGGGTGGTATCAACCAATGTCGCGTATGCCGGCCAGTCCCTGGTGGCGGGCGCGCCGATCGCCGAGATCCTCGATCCGACGGACATCTTCGTGGACTGGTACGTTCCCAACGAGCGTCTGGCCAATCCCACGATAGACGATCAGGTCCAGGTGTTGTTCGGCAACCGTCGAATTCCTGGGACGATAATCGACATTCTGCCGGTCTCGGATATTTACGCTGGCCGGCAGCCGCAGTTCGGCGGCGACCGACAGGCTACCCAGATTGCGCGAGTCCGCTTCAACAACGGCGTGACCCCGCCGCCGCTCAGCTCAACGGTTTACGTTCACATGTATTACACCCACTTCACCGCCCGAATCGCTAAGTGGTTGATCCAGCTGCTGCGACTCGACTGAACGGCAACACCTGATGCAAATTGAAACCGACCAGTCGCAGTGCCCCGCTTGTGGTGGCGCCCTCAAGCTGTTCCCGGTGTTCCATCATATGATGTGCGCGTATGTTGGCCCGGAATACGATTTTGTGCCATCAGCCGGTGGCTACGGCTGCCCAAAATGCCGACGCCTCATCCTATCGGGCGATTATGCCTGCGAGATTGTCGGAACAAGCGCGCTATGCAGCCGGTGCCACAAAGAGATGGTCGTGTCTTCGGCGGGCAAGGCTCCGCTGTGACGCATGAGGCCTCTCCGAATCTGCAAGAGCCTTAAGTATCGCATCCGCATAGGCATACCCTCGCCGAACATCGGGGGACTGGGGAAGCCCAGGCTGACGCGATAGCGGTGGATCATCGGTCCTGTTGTGACAGCCATTGTGATCGACCTGTTGGTGGTCCTCGGTTGACGGCAAGGCCCTAACCTACGCGGTCACACCATACGAGAACGGACCGTCTTACCCTACCTGGAGGCGGGGGCGGACTTTCGAGCCCGTCTCTGGCCGGCGCCTGTTACCCCAAAGCCCCCCGCCCAATAGGCGTCGGCCTACTTCCATCAGAGATGATCCTAGCTGCTCTCGAAAGTCGGTTTCCAGTCGCGGTTCCGTGCCTGCTGCTGGCCGGCGTAGTCGGGAATGCACGTGAAGAACACCGGGCTGCGGCCGCGACCCTCTGCCTTGCAATCCGAGCAGTCAAAGCGCCCGACCAGATCCCAATGCATTGACCCATGATCAGGCCCGAGCCTGTCGATCAGCAACTGGATATCGAGCTTTGTCGACTTGCAGCACATCGGGTGACCGCAATTGACGTACATCGTTTCGCGAGCGGCCAGAGTGTCGGCGAGCGACGCACCGCTAGCGGAAAAAGGCCCGCCACCGGATAACGATGGCGGGAGCGGCTGCTCGGGGAGTGACTGCCGAGCAGAATCAGAACTTCCACTTTCTGCAACGGGTTCCAGCCTCGCGCACAAAAAAGCCCGCCACCACGAGGCAGCGGGCCAGGGTCTTATGGAGTGCTGGGATCAACCAGCATCGGATCAACGAGCGGCGGTGGGGTTGGTTGCGAACTACAAACGAGGGATGACGCTCAGCGCGGCGGCGATAAGCGAAGGCCGCCGCCCTGCGCGGTGTCCGATTTTCAAGGGGCCGGTATTGGGGTAAATTGCCCTAGGCTCATGCCGCTCACGCCGGGAGCATTATTATGCCTTGGGATAAAAATAGGGCTATTTCCTTTGCGCGAGGACATGCTGGTGCTGGCGGAAGTCATGGCAAAGGTCATTGTGCAAGATCTGTAAGGGAGGCAATTGAAAGCGGCGGCATAACGTTGGTTCCAACTGGTGACGCGAAAGATTACGGACGGAATCTAACAAACGCTGGATTTGTTGAGACAAATATAACCATGCCAATTGCTGGAGACGTTGTAGTTATACAGGGAATAGATGGGCATCTTTCCGGACACATGGCTATCTATGACGGTAGAATATGGGTTTCCGATTTCATACAAAATGAAAGCCTTTACCTAAATCTGGCTTATCGCCAAATAAAGCCTAAATATAAAATCTACCGTCACCCCTGAGAGCACGCCGATGGCGTGGTTTGAAGTGCCGCGAATGAGAGGCCTCAGTCTTCAGCCGCGGGCCTGAACTTCCGGACGATCATCTCGAACAGGATGTCCGAAATCCACATGGCTGAAACGCCAATGAGAAATGCCGCTGTCCTAGACCGCCAAAGCGCTCCGCGCGGCCTGGCGCCTATGGAAGCAGCTCGGAGCGTGGAACGCCTCGATCATAGCCGGTATCGCTTTCCTGATCGTGTTTGCGCTGGTCAAGGTGGCGCTGCCCGACATCAACGAGGTGCCGGAGAAGTTCTCGGCCGTGCTGTTGTGGCAGTTCCGCGTCGCGTCGATGGGGATCCAGCTCATCCTGTGGACGGTGATCGGGCTCTTGTTCGGCGTCGTGGCTGAGCGGAAACTCGCGGCCGCCAGCCAAGCCCGCCTCGCGCGCGCTTGAAATCCCATGCGGTGGCCGCCAAGGTTTCGTGCCCTGGCGGCCATTTTCTTTTTGGCCGTTTAGCCCTGGCTTTTGCCTATCGCAACCGCCGAGGCGCATAGCGAGTTTGGCGATTCGCAACCGGCAAGTCGGGGCACACGGATCTTCGAATCGTGCGCGGCCGGCTTAGCTATGATGAGTTCGGGCCGCACGGCCGGCACGACACCGCCACTATCCACTCGGCCGTAGCCAACCCTTGTCGAACACCTTTTTAGCACGATGACGGTCGACATGTGGCTCGATCAGCTTCTTGTACGCATAACTGACCTGTTGGTATTCGTCTGCGCAATCCTCGGCTCGTTCCTTCGGCAAGTATCCCTTATCGACGATGTAGCCGAACTGCTCCTTGTCGGCACCATAGGCTAAGCACAACTCGTTGTAGAAGCGTTGCGCTGGCGTGCCATGTACGTCCGCAAATTTCGCCATTTGAGGTGGAGCTGTCGCGGCCTCCGCCTCGGTCTTATACGCGTAGGCGGTGCCCCCGACGATCCTGCGTGCCTCGTCCTTATGGAGTTCCAGCGTGATGTAGGCAGACACCTGATCAGCGGCGTCTTCCTCGCGTCCAAACACCGGCACCCGCAGCATCTCGAATAGGGCGTGGCCAAATTCATGGAAACAGGTATCCAACAAGGGACCCGTGACGGCGTCGTCCGGCGTGACGCCGGCCAACGTGGTGTTTGCGGGCATGGTTTTCCGGAGTTGCTCAATGTACTCGTAGCAAATCGTTATCACGTTGTCTTCATACCAGGCATTGGCGTCACCGTCGCATCCCTCCACCTTTACCAGCAAAGGGCGCGGCAGTCGGAACGGACTGAGAAATTGCTGCAACCTCTCCAGAAACCTGACTTCCTTCAGTTGTTCGTAGATCGGCTGATGCGCTGAATTCTTGGGAAGCACATAGCTCACGGTCACCCGGTTGGCTTGAGCGGCAAGTGCTGTCGTCAAGGTGTCCGGCGCGACTACCGCCCAGGTGATAAGCAACAGCAAGATCACTCTCATCACGTTCTCCTCTATGCCATCGCGGCATTGTCTGACGTCTGCGCAGTGGCAGCCCTGCCCTTGTGTCTGGACAACCTCTGCCGTGCCTGCCTGATGCAGTCGCGGCCGACAAATGCTGTCGTTTTCTCACACCCACGCACAATCTGTTACTGATCAGATGACGCGCTAATCATCGCGCTGATCCTGGACGAGGGAAAGTAGGTCACTGTTAAGAGCGGCCGAATGGGCAGAGATTTATTCTCGAATGTCAGCTTGCTGGCGGCAGCGGCGGCCTTCGGGGGAAATCATGCAGGACGCGACCGAACCAGTCGAGCCTCAGACCATAAGAGGGTCACGCGCCAAGAGCCTTTTCTATCTCCTCGGAGGCATCGCCTTCGTTTGGATGGGAGCTCATATGGTCCGCGACTTCGCCGCTCAATCTGGCCTGGTCGCGGTCAAGTACGAAGTTGTGGGATGGGTTGCCATAGTCTTCTTCGGACTGGCTGCGCTGGGCGGCGCATTATCGTTCATCCGCCCGCGTGCTTTGATCCTTGACGGGAGTGGCTTTGCGATCGGCGGCGGCTTTGTTCGATCTCCGTTGAAGATTGCATGGCGGGACATTCAAGGCTTTCACGTCCGGAAGCAGAACCGCTACAAGTCGATCGGCTTTCGCTTCGAACTTGGCGCCAAGTCGCCGTTGAACCGGAGGCCTGGGATGGAGCTTGGCCTGTCCGGTTCGGGATGGCCGCTATCGACTGAGAAGATGGTCGAAGTCCTTAACACCTATCGGCAGCAGGCACTGAGCAACGAAGCCGAGCCGGTGAGCGCGGTGGCCGGGGCTCACTCTGCCATTCTTTCATCGGCCGGAAATTTGCCTTCAGATCGGCCAGCGGGAATGCCTCTCGGGAAGGCCCCCGGGCACGTCATTATTTCCTTCAAGCAAGCGATCATCCTGGGGGCGCTTGTCGCATTTGCTGTAGGGTGTCTGCAGTATGCGCTTGCCCCGTGGCCGAACCCGATCGGCACGCTCGCCCTCGACGCACAAATAGGGGCCATAGTGTCGGCAATCGCCTACCGGCTTGTGTTCGGCTGGCAAGTACGCTAGCGCCGCGATTGCGGCCAGGTGACCAGGGCCCCTACCAGCGCGTGCCCTCTGTCCGCTCGCCTACGCCCTGGCGAAGGAAAATGCACAAGACGCTGAAGATGACGCCAGCAATGGCCGCTGGCGTTTCCGCTACACTCTGGTCAATTGACGATATTTGCGAGAAGATGAATGCAGTTGCGCCGAAGCTGGGGCTGCGGCCCTTACAAGCGAAAGCCGTCGCCTGATGCCGATAAAAGATAGCACCGGGAGGGCCGCGTGAAACGCGCGTTTCTATTTGGGCTCGCGGCCCAGCTAATCTTCATTAGCGCGATCTTTCTACTTTTTGGTGACCTAATGCTGCCAATGACGCGGTCTCCGGTCATTGGCATTCTCGCATTGGGTTTGGGCGTCGCGAGCGCATTTTTCGCTTGGAAGGCGACCCTTCATTCGTCCTGGCTGGTCAAGATCGGGATGTGGATTGCCGGCTTCGTTGCTATCTACGTGGTAATCCCCCTCATCGAAGTCCTCGGCGTGCTGATCATTCCGGTTATTTCAGACTGAGCCACTCCTCCATTAGCGGTAGCTTGTATTTCGCCTGAACTGGAGTCATCATGCAGGGTGGTTTCAAGGGGTGAAATGTCATGGAATTCGCCAGTTGCTATGACCAGAGCGGGATCGTTCTTGCGTTCCTAAACATCACTGCGGTGTTCACAATTCTGGCCGCCTTTGCCGGTGCACGGTTGATTGCAATGTCAGGCGGGACGCCTCCCGAACAGATTCAGACCGCGTAAAAATCGCAAGCTCTCAAGGGAACTTGGGCAAGGTCCACCATCATCCGGCGCCAATCAGGCTGACCGTTAGCGAAAGCACCTCACGAAGCGATGGCATGAAGCGCTGGCAGTGGGCTGGCGAAAGGCGAGGCGATGAAGCGCGTTTGCCTGGCAGAGCTATTGGCAGCAACGGCCGCTCTGTCTGCGCACGCCGATGGCGAGCGCTGGGGCATGATACCGGCGTGCGATTCGGCCGTCAGGATGATGTCGGCACTCAGGACAGCTTCGGCCGTCAGGACAGTTAGGTCTGTTCGCCTATACGACGGCTATCGGCTCCTGCATGCCGAAGAAGATTTCGCCGCCCGCGAAGCAAGGATTGAGTACGCGACGCGGGACGACCACGGCACATTTGTCCATCATTCGGCCCAGTGCCTTTTTTGGCATCGCCGCATGAGTGGGATGAGCATCGACGGAGATGTCGAGGGACACATCATTGTGGACTGAGCCGTTCACCGCGGGTTGGATTTGTCGGGGTGCTCGCGTCCAGGTTTCCTTGCCGGCTCGATCTTGCAGGCTCCATCTTGCAGGCTCCAAGGAGGCACCGAGCCAGGCAGACGCCATCAAAAACAACGAGAGGCAGGCGCGGCGGCGGCCTGTATCATTTTAATACAATCCCCAATTTGTAGACTCGCGCGGTGCACCGGCATTTAGCTAGTCCTGCGCGGGCCAAGGGGAAAAACGCCCGCTGCACGGGAGGAAGCAATGTCTGTGCAAAACGACGATTATCGAACGAACAGGGCCGACTATGCGATTGCCGCGAAGCATGGCGCGGAAGGCGCTCGCGATGAGCTGCTGGCAAGAAAAAAGACCGCCTTGTGGCTGAGAGACAGGCGATCCGCCAGATTGACCGCAAACCCGTCGGAAAGCAGGCCAGGGCCGAAGGCTAGACCGCGCGGTTAGTGCATGTGCCCAAAAGTGGCCCGGTTTTGGGATAGACGAAATGCACAACACAAAGACCCAAAGCGCGTCGCCTGAATACGTTCAAACGCGACGCGCTTTGGCTGGCGATCGCGGCATCTAAACAAGGCTCGCGCCGCCGCTGACTGGTTATGTCAGGCATTTTGACGCTGCATTTACCATCTCAGGTCCACGGACCATGGTCCAGCTTGCGACAGTGCGGTAACAGGCGCACTCTTCGAAATGAACCCGACGACAAGGGCCTGTGATCGCAACTCTTTCGCGGCCAGGCCCTTTGTCTTATTAAGACCAATGCATTGCCTGACAACGATGTCGTGGGAGCACCGATTTGTTCGTTGATTACTATGAACTTTTGGAAATCAGTCCGAACGCCAACTCGGAAACGATAGAACGGATATTTCGTTATTTTGCCATGCGCTACCATCCCGACAACCGGGACACCGGGGACGAATCCCGCTTCAGTGAAATCATAGATGCCCACAATACGCTCAAAGATCCGGTCAAGCGCGCGCAGTACGACATCGAGTATAAAGAGCATTTGAACATTCGCCACGGGTTGAGCGAGGAAGCCAGCAACGCCAAAGGCATAGAACGGGATGCCGTCATTCAGGCCAAAGTGCTCTCGTTGCTCTATGTCAAACGCCGACAAGACGTCAACAATCCCGGCATTGGCGATACAGAACTCGAACGCATGGCAGACTGCCCGCGTGAACATCTGGAGTTTCATCTTTGGTATCTGAAAGCCAAAGGCTGGATAGGAAGGATCGAAAACGGGACGTTCGCGATCACCGTGGAAGGCATCGATCGCACCCATACCGAACATCGTCGTGATCCCACCACCAGACTGCTGGATCATACAAGCTGAAGCGGCAGCTCGCCGTGCTGTAGTTCCATGCCGCCGAAGTGCCTCGCGCATCCCTGGCACTTCTCCGCTCGCCAGGTTGGGCAATGCGGATTGGTTTTTTAGCGACCGCGAAACCAAGCTCGCACTTCCGCGTTGAAGCTCATCCAATATGGGAGCTCAGGGAATGGATTCGGCAACCGCGGCAGTGATGCTTTTGCTTTCGTGCAGCCCGGGGGGAGAAGCTTCCGTGTGCAAACCCATCGATACGGCGTCGACGATGTACACATCGCTTGACCAGTGCCGGGCTTCGCTGGCGCGGAGGCTGGCAAGCTCTCCCAACGGCGAAATCGTCGGAAGGTGCAAGTCGATCGACCCGAACGTCACCGCATCCCTGCCCGCGCAATACACGACGGTCGTGGTCAAGCGAGGAATTGGGCAAGGCACGGTGACCAGCTATCTCGTGCCACGCGAGACAAAATGAAAAGAGCCGGTGCCGGAAGCGCGCGTGGCCGCTTGGCCACCCTGAAGATAATCCCGCAAAGGCAAAACCGGGCGACCCGCATCATCGATGATAAGCAACTCGCCGGGGCAGCCCCAACGCCCTCCCCAGCGAGCCAGTTGCTCCGCGTAGAACGAGAAATGGAGCAACTGGAGCCCTATACGAACCCAGGCTCCAATAAGTTTCACCTCCAGCCATCCTGAAACCATTTTGTCGAACCTGCGTTGACGACCGGGGGCCGTCAGACCCAGGAGATATCCCATGACCGTCAACTGCCGCATCTCGATCGACAACCGGCCGGAAGCCACCGATGCCGTCTTCCAAGCGGTTCCCCGGATCGGCGAAAGCGTTTCGCTGTCGATCAACGGAAATGCGCAGGACCTGCGGGTATCGCGTGTGGTGCATGTGACGAATGGCACGCTGGAAGGTGCGGCGATCGTCGTCGAAGTGACGACCAGCATCCTGTAGGGGTCGAGAGCAGTCGGGTCCCGGCCTGTCAGCCGGCGCCCGCTGCCGTTTGCGACCAACTGACCAGCTCAGTTGCGACCTACTCCTTGTCGCCCTCGGCAATCCCATTGCCGTCGGTGGGCAGGATTCCAAAATCCTGCGACTTCACCCCCTGCTCCGCCGTCAGGAACCCGTCCGAGGCCAGACCGCGCCGCAGCAGTTCCCTGACCGCAGCCGAGCGGCTCGGCATGCGCTTGTCATATCGCCAGTTCTCCAGCGCGGCCAGTTCGTCAGCCGTCAGCATGATCTGCAGTCGTTCGGGGCGTTCCAGTTCAGCCATGGCGCTTCCTCGCTCAGGACCAAGAATGTGTTGAGTTAGTATCTGTCTCACTCAGCTTATAATTATGATAGGCCGCATTATGCGTCAAGACCCTGCGATGGGTGAACGGCGTTTCCCACACATGATAAGCATCAAACGCCGGCTTCGCATTTGTGTAACTATGCTAACTAACTGATTTAATTGAGTATTTTGTATATTTCACTTGCCATGAGTTTACGCCCGGCGCATAGTGCACTCTGAACAGAAAACCGATCCCTTTGGGAGGTTTCGATGCGATATGATTACTCGGCGCGCTTGCGCGATGACGTCAATTCAGCGGTCCTGACGGCATTCAGGACGGCGGGCATCGTCAACATCTCGATGGTTGCGGAGCAGGTCAGGATCAGGAATCTGGCCGAGAATGTCGCCCTCGAGGACATTGAACGCCTGGTCCTGCAGGCGGCTCAACTCATTGGCGCGGCAATCGAATTCGACGGCATGGCCGGTTTGCTCGTGGATGACCTTGCCGACGCAGATGGCGAGCGCATTTCCCCGCTTGACCTGCCTCATCTGGCCTCGATCCAATAGGCAGCCAAAACGGCGGGCTGCCTGTAAGCGCTGCGCCATTCGACCAGACGCAGGACGCTGCCGTCCCGCTCCGTGCCTTGCGGCGCTGTGCGCCTGAGGCGGCTTTCAGTCGAAACGGCTGCGACATTAACCACGTTGCCATCAGCATGGACCCCAAAGCGGGTGTTGAGCGTTTCCCATTATGGAAAATCAACAACACCGATTCTATTGCCACATCGAGACAGACGGAACCTGGGCGGTTTGGGATCGTATTGCCAATGCGCCGGCGAGCTTGGGAGGGCGGGACCTGATTGGTTGCACATCCCAGCGAGCCAACGCCGCGGAAGGCGTGCTGACGCGGATCTATGACAACGGATTGGATGCGGTTGCCGCTCGGATATCAGGGATAGCGCATTCTCGTCAGGGGTAGCGCAGTCCCGACCTGGCCACCCACTGGCCGGGCCAGGGATGATCCTGGTTCAATAAATCTGCACGCCAAGCCGCTCGTTCCGTCTCCACCGCACCACGGCACGATAGCTGGCGTCGTCCGCGGGCACGTGAAGGACGAAACGGTCGGGAATTGTTACGCCTGGGTCCACCCGCAACTCCGCGCCGTGAACGTGCTGATTCCTGACCGAGCAACTGATCTTGGCATCGTCCGTGATAATGATCGCATCCTTCAGAACAATCCCCCGTGCATCAGCGCGTCGTTCTACTGGCGGATCCGTGGGGCTCATCGTTCATTCCTCCTGGAACCCTGCAAGGCGGCGTGCCGCAGATCTTCCTTGTCACGCAATGGGGATTCATGCCGGCCCAATTGTTCGGGCCGCTTCTTCTTCGAGCTTCACAAGCTTTGCCCGGATCTCTTCCGGTTCGGCATGCTCCAACCCGACAACGTCGTTTCGGGTTTCGTCAAGGGCAATGATGATCTCATTGAGTTTGGCGTGGATGGCGGCGGTGTCGCGATAGCCCTGTATGAGGACAACACCGGTGATCACGATGGCCGCAACCGACAGCGCATAGGTAACAGCATTTGTCAGCCCGAAAGGCACCAGCGCAGTGCAAAGTACCATGGCTATGAGCATCACATAGAAACCCGGGGGCCGGGAAAGAAAGTCGGCCGCGACGAACAGGAAGCGGTTCATGCTAACCGTCCCCGTTCCCGACTAGCCAAGCCTCGAGATCGCGCCGGCAGCCTGCTATATTGTCCATCATAGCCTAGCCAAGGCGAAGACAGCGATCAGCGCGGTGACCGCCACGCAGACAGGCACTGCCAGGAGCATGCCCGCCTCCAAAAACCGGGTCTCTTTGTCAGTGAACATTAGTGATTCCTCATATGACTGCAACGGAGAAATGCATGGAGCCCGCTTCCCGAAATAGATCGCGAAGCGGGCTCGCCTGCTGCGGCAGACCTACTCGATGATCTGCACGACCTTGCGGGTATCGGGATCCACGAGAACGGCGTGGTCGCCGATGACCGTGTACTTGTATTTGACGTCGGGCACCTCGATGGCGTGAAGCTCGACCGTGTCCGGAAGGGCCGTGCCGACGTTGAGTTCGACACCCAGCAGGCTGATGGATGCGAGCTTCTGCTTGTGGATGTATTCGCGAACCACCGTCTGCTGTTCCGGCTTGAGAATTACGACGTTTTCCGCGAGGGCAGCACCAATTCCAGCGACCAGCGCGAGGCCTGCGACTGCACTGACAAGATATTTCTTCATGACAAAATCTTTCCTTCTTGCGCCAATTTGGCAGCCAGGTTTGACTGCCAATCACGAGTCAGCAACGAGCCCCACAGCATTGCGTTCCGCCGCTCAGGCTAAGGTCCGGGGGTGGTACGACTGAAGTCTTAGCGGGCAACCTATGCCTGGCCGATACGTTAGAACCGCGCGAGAACTGGGGCCCCGAGCACGAGCCCTTTTCCTCGGCATCAACCGAGAGTCCACCATTTCCCCACACAGCGGGGTACCACCTCTAGCGTCCCCGCAGCGGCGGCGTGGCGTTTCCCACAGCGAGGCGAACAGTGACCTGTATCCAGAGACCGAGCACACATGATGACGACACCCGACCAGCAAATGACAACCATGCTCGCGTCCCCGAGGTGCTTTCCGTGCTTGATCTCATCCCCTCTCCCGACGACCACGAGATTGCTGATATTGTCAGGCGCACAGAACGCCTTGCGATGGCGTTGGTCATCGGAATGGCGATTTGCTTGATCTCCGCACCGGCAGTCTATCTTACCCTGGCCTACTACTCTCACTGACACATAAGGGCTGAGACTTGAGGGTTTGCTCGCCGCACAGGTGCGGCGAGCAAACCCTATCAGCGCAGGAAGGGACGTGGCTGCGCCGATCGGAAAAGTTCGAGGTCGATCCTTGGAGGTCGGTCAGCCGAAGGTAATTCCAATCACCATAAAAGTGATGGCAACCGCGAAGATCGGTGCGAGCAACCAGCGTGCCTGGCCAACACTCCTATCCATAGCTTCCTCCAGCAAATCTGCAGCGGACAACGACCGTGAGAGCCGACTGTTCCCAGCGGCGCCACCGGCAAGACCATTGCGGTTTGTGATCGGACTTAGGTCGCATGCGCCGCTCGACCCAAGCCCAACCCGGGAACATCCGCGGGTGGAACAAGTCGCGCCATCGGAAATTATCCCGTCGCCCAACAGGAGGAGGACGTTGTGAAAGGTCTGCGCAGTCTCCTTGCCGAACTGTCTTTGAGCTGGCTCAGGCGCCGCAAGGCGCAAGCGCCGCAAACCGCCAACCTTAAGACCGCGACCCCCAAGACCTTGAACACGGTCAAAGCCGCGCCCCGCAAAGCTGAACACAAGACAAGGCAGCGTCCGGCCCACAAGCCCAAGCCACTGTCTTCCCGCGACGTGGCCTCGAACATGTGAAGACAGCGCGGCCGAAAGGCTGTGGGAAATGAGCGAGCGGCCGCTATAGTCTGGTGATCCCCCCACCGGAGAACGCCAGCCATGACCCTGAAAACCCACAAGCTCGGCAGCCAAGGGCTGCAGGTCTCGGCCATCGGCCTTGGCTGCATGGGCATGAGCCAGTCCTACGGTCCGGCCGACGAGGGCGAATCCATTGCCACCCTGCACCGCGCCATCGAACTCGGCTGCAGCTTCCTCGACACCGCCGAGGTCTATGGCCCTCATACCAACGAGGCCCTGCTCGGCCGGGCGCTGAAGGGCAAGCGCGACCAGGTGACCATCGCCACCAAATTCGGCTTCCGCATCGAAAACGGCAAGCAGCTCGATGGAACCGACAGCCGGCCCGAGCATATCCGCGCGGCTGTGGAAGGCTCGCTCGGCCGGCTCGCCACCGACCATATCGACCTGCTCTACCAGCACCGCGTCGACCCGGCCGTGCCGATCGAGGAGGTCGCCGGCGCTGTCGGCGAATTGGTCGCGCAAGGCAAGGTGCGGTTCTTCGGCCTGTCCGAGGCGGGTGCGGCCAACATCCGCCGCGCGCATGCCGTCTATCCGGTGTCGGCGGTGCAGAGCGAGTATTCGCTGTGGGAGCGCAATCTGGAGCCGCAGATCATCCCGCTGCTCGGCGAACTCGGCATCGGCCTGGTGCCGTTCTCGCCGCTCGGCCGCGGTTTCCTCACCGGCGAGGTTAGTCGTGCGGAAAACTATCCCGAGGGCGATTACCGCCGCAACGACCCGCGCTACCAGGGCGAAAACTACGACGCCAATGTCGAGGCGGCGGCCAAGGTGCGCGACATCGCGGCGGCCAAAGGCGTCAAGCCCGGCCAGGTCGCATTGGCCTGGCTGCTGCACAAGGGCACCGGTTTTGGCATCGACATCGTGCCGATCCCCGGCACCAAGCGGAGAAAATACCTGGAGGAGAATATCGCCGCCGTCGCAATCAAGCTCGATGCCGCCGAGATGGCCGGGCTCGACGAAGCGCTGGCGCCGGGAAAAATCTCCGGCCCGCGCTACGGCCAGCGCGGGTTGGCGATGGTCGACCGGTAGGGGTCTGGGCATAGCCGGCGGAAATCTGAGCCATTCCAATAAGCCAGAAATACCAACCGGGAGCGCGAGGATTTAAGCGCAGCGCCTCTGCGCACGCTTTCGACTGGCTTTAGCCCGGTGCGGGGCAGCCACGGGGTGGACATTTCAGCCCACATGGAAAATGATCATGTTGCCCTGCACAACACTGCAGTGCTCTGATCTCGACGAACAAGCCTGAGCGTAGAAGCGGATCAACCGACCTCCGGGTCCAGCGAGCGAGGACGCAAATGGACACCCCTGAGGATGCGCAATGGCATCGCGACGCGGGCGGGCAACCCCGTCGATCGGCCGGCTGGCTTGCCCGCGCCGCCGTGTCGGCGGCGTTCCTGCTCGGCATCGCTTTCGGCAGCACTGCGTTTGCGCAGGACCAGCCGCTACCCGTGGTGACGGCGGCCAAGCCGGTGGTCCGTGAAATCGTCGAAGACGACGAGTTCGTCGGGCGATTCGAAGCCGTCGACCAAGTCGCCATCCGCTCGCGCGTCAGCGGCTATCTGGACAAGGTCAGCTTCCAGGACGGCGCACTGGTCAACAAGGGCGACCTGCTCTTCACCATCGACCAGCGTCCGTACCAGGCGGCCTATGATGCCGCCAAATCGCTAGTCGACGTCGCCAAGAGTCTGCTCGAATTCTCCAAGATGCAGCTGGATCGCGCCGACGAACTCGCCAAGACCGGCAATATCTCAACCTCGACGGTCGACGACCGCCGGCGGGAATACCTTTCCGCGCAGGCGCAGATGCAGGGCGCGACGGCTGCGCTGAGGACGGCCAGCCTGAACATGGAATTCACCGAGATCAAGGCGCCCTTGTCCGGCCGCATCGACCGCCGGCTGGTGTCGGTCGGCAACCTCGTGCAGCCGGATTCTACCTTGCTGACGACCATCGTTACGCGCGATCCGATCGACTTCTATTTCGACGTCGATGAGCGCCTGTATTTCAGCTACGCCCGCGACGCGAAGGAGCGCGGCGGCAGCATGCAGGAAGGCGACGGCGGGCTCGAGGTGGTGGTTCGCGTCGCCGACCGCGCGGAGGCGGTATTCAAAGGCAAGCTCGATTTTGCCGAGAACCGGATCGACAACGCGACCGGCACCATGCGGGTGCGTGCAACGTTTCCCAACGCCGACGGCATTCTCCAGCCAGGCATGTTCGGGCGCATCAACGTGCCGGGGTCGCTGCCGCATAGCGGCGTGCTGGTGCCCGACGAGGCGATCGGCGCCGATCAGGATCGCCGCATCGTGTTCCTGGTGGATGAGGCCGGGATGGTGTCAGCGAAGCCCGTGCGCACCGGCCCGCTTCTCGACGGCTACCGGGTGATCCGCCAGGGCCTGACCGGCGACGAGACGATCATCGTCAACGGGCTGATGCACGCCAGGCCCGGCACCAAGGTGAAGGTCGAGATGGTGACGTTGCCGCCCAAGGCCGAGACCGCCGGGTTGCAGCAATGAGGTTCGCACATTTCTTCGTCGACCGTCCGATCTTCGCATCGGTCGTTTCGATCGTCCTGCTGATCCTCGGCGGGATTGCTTATACCCAGCTGCCGGTCGCCCAATATCCCGAGATCGCGCCGCCGACCATCGTCGTTCGCGCGCAGTATCCGGGCGCCGACGCCGAGACGATCGCAGCGACGGTGGCAACGCCGATCGAGCAGGAGATCAACGGCGTCGAGGGCATGCTCTACATGTCGTCCTATTCGTCGGGCGACGGGGCAATGGCGCTGACCATCACCTTCAAGCTGGGCACCGATCTCGACCAGGCGCAGGTGCTGGTGCAGAACCGCGTGTCGATCGCCCAGCCGCGCCTGCCCGAAGAAGTCCGCCGCCTCGGCATCACCACCACCAAGAGCTCGCCCGACCTGATGATGGTCGTGCACATGCTGTCGCCCGACAATACCTACGACCAGCTCTACGTCTCGAACTACGCCCGCTCGCAGGTGCGCGACATACTGCTCAGACTCGACGGCGTCGGCGACCTCACCATCTTCGGCGAACGCGAATATTCGCTGCGCATCTGGCTCGATCCGGAAAAACTGTCCGCCCTGGCGATGACCTCGGGCGATGTGGTGCAGGCGCTGCGCGACCAGAACGTCCAGGTGTCGGGCGGCTCGATCGGCGCGCCGCCGACCAACACCGGCACGGCGTTCCAGTACACGGTCACCACGCAAGGCCGCTTCAACGACGCACGCGACTTCCGATACGTGATCGTCAAATCGGCCGACGACGGCCGCCTGATCTCGCTGCAGGACGTGGCGCGCATCGAGCTCGGCGCCAAGGATTACGTCACCAACTCCTATCTCAACGGCAAACCGGCGGTGGCGCTCGCCATCTTCCAGCGGCCGGGCACCAATGCCCTCGCCGCAGCCGCGCAGATCCAGGACAAGATGAAGGAGCTTTCCCGCGACTTCCCGAAGGGGTTGAGCTACGACATCGTCTACAATCCGACCGAGTTCGTCGCCGAGTCGATCCAGGAGGTCTACAAGACGATCCTCGAGGCGATGGTGCTTGTCATCATCGTCATCATCGTCTTCCTGCAATCGTGGCGCATGGCGATCGTGCCGATCGTGGCGATCCCCGTGTCGCTGATCGGCACGCTGGCGGTGCTCTACGCCGCCGGCTTCTCGCTCAACATGCTGACGCTGTTCGGCCTCGTTCTGGCGATCGGCATCGTCGTCGACGATGCGATCGTCGTGGTCGAGAACGTCGAGCGCAATATCGCCAGAGGGCTGGCGCCCAATCCTGCGTCGCACCTGACCATGGACGAAGTCGGAACGGCGGTCATCGCGATCTCGCTGGTGCTGATAGCCGTGTTCGTGCCGACAGCCTTCATCCCCGGCATTTCTGGGCAGTTCTACCTGCAGTTTGCGATCACCATCGCGGTGTCGACGGCGATCTCGGCATTCAATTCGCTGACGCTTTCGCCGGCGCTGGCCGCACTGCTGTTCAAGCCGCACCACGCCGCGGCGGCGCCGCCGCGCTTTTTCCTGGCACGGTTCGCACGGGCGCTCGCCGACGGCTTCAATCGCGGCTTCGACAGGGTCGCCCATTGGTATTCGAGCATCATCCGCGTTCTGGTCGGCTCGTGGATAACGATCGCCGCCATGCTGGCCGTTTTCGCTGCCCTCATCTGCGCCACGGTCTACATGGTGCAGGCGGTGCCGCGCGGTTTCATTCCGACGCTCGACCAGGGCTATGCGATCGTCGTCGTCCAACTGCCGGACGGCGCCTCTCTGTCGAGGACCGATGCGGTCATTAAGCAGGCGTCGCAGATCATCCAGAAAACGCCAGGCGTCGACTACGCAGTCGCCTTCGCCGGCTTCTCCGGCGCGACCTTCACCAACGCCAGCAATGCGGGCGTGATCTTCGCCAGGTTCAAGCCGTTTGACGAGCGACTGAAAGCCGGCCAGTCGGCGACCAAGGTCATCGGCAATCTGTTCGGTAGCCTGCAAACCATCAAGGAAGCCTTCATCATCGCACTGCCGCCGCCGCCGATCCGCGGCGTCGGCAATGCCGGCGGCTTCAAGCTGCTGATCCAGGAGCGCAACAGCGCCGACATGCGGCAGGTCCTGGCGCTTGCCAACGACATCGCCGGCCAGGCCAACAAGACGCCGGGGCTGACGGGCGTGTTCACGACGTTCTCCGCGTCGAGCCCGCAATTCTTCCTGGCGATCGATCGCGACAAGGCGCGCATCCTGAACGTGCCGATCCCCAACATCTTCGAGACGCTGTCGATCAATTTGGGCACCGCCTACGTCAACGACTTCAACGCTTTCGGGCGCGTCTACCAGGTGCGGGCGCAGGCCGACCAGGCGTTCCGCCTCGATCGCGCCGACATCTTGAAACTGAAGGTGCGCTCGGCGACCGGCGCGCTGGTTCCGCTCGGCACGTTGATCGAGATCCGCGACGTCACCGGCCCGGCGCTGGTCCAGCGCTACAACATGTACGTCTCGGTGCCGCTGCAGGGCAACGCCGCGCCCGGCGTTTCCACGGGCGACGCGCTGGCATTGATGGAAGGGATCACGGCAAAGACGCTGCCGGCCGGTACCTCCTATGAATGGACCGAGCTCGCCTATCAGGAGCGCAACACCGGCAATGCCGCTGTCTATATCTTCGGACTGTCGGTGCTGTTCGTGTTCCTGGCGCTGGCGGCGCAATATGAAAGCTGGGTGCTGCCGTTCGCCATTGTGTTGGTGGTGCCGCTCGGCGTGCTCGCGGCGTTGATCGGCGTGTCTTTCCGAGGCCTGGACAACAACATCCTCGTGCAGATCGGCCTCATCGTGCTGATCGGGCTTGCCGCCAAGAACGCGATCCTGATCGTCGAATTCGCGCGGCAGGCGGAGGAACGCGGCCTGTCGGCCGCCGAGGCTGCCGTCGAAGCTTGCCGGCTCAGGCTGCGGCCGATCCTGATGACCGCCTTCTCGTTCATCCTCGGCGTCGTGCCGCTGATGATCGCAACGGGCCCGGGCGCGGAAATGCGCCAGTCGCTCGGCACCGCGGTGTTCTCCGGCATGCTCGGCGTCACCTTCGTCGGCCTGTTCCTGACGCCGGTGTTCTACGTCACGCTCCGGTCGCTGTTTTCACGGCGCAAGCCCCGTGCCGAGGCCGCGCCTTCGGGGCCGACAGAGGCGCCATCGGAGACGGCCATCGAGTAGGGTTACGAATTCGCCGCGCCGGGCGCGGCTTTATCGGCGCGGCGCGGCAACGATCCCGGTAGCGACGCGCAGTATTGACCTTAACCTGGGAGGAGTAGGGAGATCTTCACGCGCGGCGCGAAAAAACAACGCAAATACAGCTGATTGGTTACGACGTAGGTATTCTCGCAGATATGGTATTGGTCGTCCGGGGATTCCTGCACGCGGTCCCGTGGGATGATGAAGTTATGCGGCAAGTAAATGTAACCGCCGTCGCCCCTCATCCGCACCGAAGAACGAGGTATGGCGCGGCAATCAGAACCACCGCAACACTTGAATTTCGTCTGCGGATCGAACTTGTTTTCGTACCAATCATGGGCGCTGGCGACTGTTGCGGCGGCGATACACACCGCCGTGACGATGAACCTTCGCATGGCCTTCCTCAACTATCTGGCAGGCGCTGCTCCTTTGAGCGTCCATGTATATTAGCGTTCCTTTAGAAATGCCATTGGCCCTCGGCTGACTGGCGCAAGCCGGTCCCATTACCGACTTTCCCGCACCCAATATTCCTGCGAAGGATGATCTTGCTTTTGAGGGCAACTACCGCCCACAATCCAAAGGCTTCAACGGTTTTTATGCGGCCAATTGGCTTCTGCCAGGCCGCATACGGTCGGCCGTCACTCCGGCAACCCTGCGAACCGCATCTGCTTGATCCAGCGGTCGAGGCTTCCGGGTGCGGTCCAAATCTTATCCCACTCCCTTCGTTCTTTACTGATGGATTCACTGGGAGTGTTTTGGAGGAAAACCGTAAGCGCTTCCTTTGCCTCTCGTTTGTTTCCTAGACAAGCCTGGATCCCCGCAAGCATGCGCTGTGCGCCGCTCGGGATCCTGGACATTTTCCGCATCGCCGCCAGCGCTGCCCCACAATCATTCTTTTCCCAGAGCGCCCAGCCCATCTGCCAGTGGAACCAGTCAGGGTGGAAGGGATCGATGCCCTTGGCCTGCTCGATCCGATCGATCGCTTCGTCGGCGCGGCCAACATACAGCAGCACGTTCGTACTCATGACGAGGATATGCGAGTCGCTGGGGTTCAAGGCGATCGCCTGATCGTACTGGGCAAGGGCCTGCTCGACCTCTCCAGCTTCGGTTTGGATGCTGGCGAGGACCTCATGCGCTCCAGCGTCATTAGGAGCGAGCAGGATGGCCTTGTCGGCGTTTTCGGCAGCGAGTTTCAGCGCCTCGTCCCGGTTGTGTTCCTGCGCGTGCCACCCGAATACCGCGTCATTGCGATAGGACCAGGCCAGCCCGATATAGCCGAACTGGGAGTTCGGATCCGCTCCGATCGCCTTGAGGCTGAACTGCCTAAAGAGATCGTTCCCCTCGGCTGAGATATCCTCTCCGATCTTGGCCCTCCCCATCAGGTAATAGCGGAGCGCGCTGACATGCGCGGCGCCGCTCCTTGGCAGCGGGCGCTCGATGCTCTGCCCGACCCGATCCGCAAGCGTTCGGATGATCTCCTCCTGGACGACGAAAAGATCGCCAATCTCCCGGTTGTAGGTGTTGGCCCACACATGCGATCCATCATGCGCATTCAGCAACTGCGCGGTCACTTTCAGCCGGTCTCCAATCTTCTGCTGGCTGCCTTCGAGCAGGTAGTCGACGCCGAGTTCATCTCCGATCTGCCTAATATCAACCGGCTGGCCGCGGTACTTGAAGCTCGAGTACCGGGCGATGACGGCATAGGTCTTGCTCCGCGCAAGCTCGGTGATGATCCCCTCGGCGACGGCATCACTAAGATATCCCTTGTCCCCGCCGGCACTGAAGTCGTCGAAGGCAAGGATTGCAATCCTCGGCATGTCGCTCGAACGAACGGGAGCGGCTTGCCATGTTTCCGCGCCGTAGTATGCGCCGATCGCTGCCGCGACGAGAACGATCGCAGCAAGAATGAAGCCGCGCGGCGAAAACCGTGTCTTGGCTCGTTCCATGCCGGCCGCGGCGTTTGGGTCCGCCGCGGCCGATGGATCGGCATTCAGTCGGTAGCCTCTCTTGGGCAAGGTTTCCACGATCGCATGCGCGTCGTCCCCCAATGCGCGGCGAATATCGGCAATGCATTGGGTCAGGCTGTCGTCGGTCACGAAGGTGTCGGGCCAGACCGCCTGCATCAGCGCGTCCTTGGACACGATCTCGCCCGGTCGCGCCGCGAGCAGGCAGAGCACCTCAGTGGACTGGCTGCGAAGATCGACCGCTTTACCGTCGACGGTCCGGAGTTGTTTGCTTTTCGTCAGCGAGAAAAAACCGCCGAATGTGATCGTTTCAGCAGGTTTCGGGTCAATTTCAGGAGCCTTTCGGGACATTTCACCCTCTTGGCGCGCTTCCTAGCTTATCCCTTTCGGCCTTCGCTTCCAAGTGATCCCACCAGTGCCGGATTGGACGGGAGGATGACATGAAACGCGCCAGGCTCATCATCGCTCTCGCTCTTCTCGTGACAGCGCCAACGGCTGCGAAAGCGGATTCCCGCATCGCGAAACTCTGCGGCTCTGATCACGTCATCGAGGCGGCCTCAGACGACGTCCGTCCCAACCCCGGCGCCTATTATGCCGCCAGCCTTAGGTCGATGGATGACTGCATGTTCACCACCTTCGCTGTCACAATCCTTCTGACCGACCAGGGGGAGCTGGTCAGGATCCCCCAAGTGAAACCCATGACCTCCATGGCCGAGTGCAGAGCTTGGACCCATCAACAGGAGTTCATGCGCGTACTCCCCGGCTATCTCGCCAGCTTCCATTACTGCGACTATGCATCGGAGGCATCAAAACCGTGACCTTGCAGGTTCCTGGTTGTTCACGCTTGGACCGAAGGATGGCACCAGCGCGACCAAGGTCGTCGAGATCGGACCCCGTCCCGCCGGTCAGGGCGAGCGCGTATTTGCTGCGCGTAAATCGTGCCGGTGCGCCCGGTGCCAAGACGCCCCTAGCTCGCGGTTGCTGCCTGAACCTTCTTGGGCGCGGCCCGCTGCCGGCGCATGCGGCGTTTGGTGACGAGCTTGAGGGCAACCGGCGGCTCGTTTGACAGCGCGCCGACCACGGCGTCGACCATGCCATAAGCGACGAAATCCGCGTTCATGTCCTGGCCCAGCCTGGCGGTCGCCTCCTTGTCGTCATTGCCGGTCTCCGACCAGAACACGATGCCCACCCGCAGCGCCGCCTTCGCACGCTTCAGCCGGCGAACCAGGAAACGCGCGTGCTTGACGGAATCCCGGTTCAGGAAGCTGATCACGACGGTGTCGATGGCATCGAGTTCGAGGCGGCGGATGCTCGCCGGTTCCATCTCGGCGAAGCCCGCTTTCGATGCTGTCGCACCCTGCACTTCCAGCACCTGCGCCAGCATCGCGGCCGCGGCATCGTCGAGTTCGCCTCGCCCACCGGCACAAAGCACCGACATGTCAGTGCCATCGGGAAGGTCGGCCTCGTCCACGCCGGTGCCATCGCCATTATCGCCGGGCTCCCCGGCCTCGGCCGGGTCATCCTCCTCGGCCGCTTCCTGTTGCGCCTCATCGTCGAGGTTGGCCACCAGCGTCAGGGCACTGTCCGCCACCTGCCGTCTTTGCAGGTCGCCCATGACGCCGCGCACACGGTCGCGCTCGCCCAGCAGAAGTGCCGGAATGGCCACCTTGTCGTAGAATTCGAACAGATACTTCTCTTCCAGCATCTCCTCGGCGTGGTCGGTGGCTTCCTCCGGATCGCCAGCCAGCAGCCGCTGGTAGAGGCGCGCATGGGGCTCGAGCACGGGCTCGTTGCCGAACAACACGTCGAGGAATTCGAACTGCGGCACGTGTCTGCCCAGCACCACCAGGCAGACAGTGAGCGGCGTCGACAGGACCAGTCCGAGCGGCCCCCAGAGCCAGGTCCAGAAGATGGCGGCCACGATGATCGCCAGCGATGACAGCCCCGTTCGCGAGCCGTAAAGCCAGGGTTCGACGACGTTGCCGGTGACCAATTCCATCACCACGAACAGGGCGGCCGTCCACAGGACGAGCGACCAGCCGGGTGCCACGGCCAGCGCCAGGAACAGCGGCAGCAGCATGCCGATGGCCGGACCGATATAGGGAACGAAACGCAGCGCCAGCGCCAGCAGCCCCCACAGCAGTGCATTGGGAATGCCGAGGATCCACAGTCCGAGCGCAATCGGTATGGCGTAGACGATGTTGACGACCAACTGCATGAGCAGATAGCGGCCCACCCGTTTGGCTGCATCCTGCAGCGCCTCGGTGGTGCGGTGAAGGTCGCCATAGCCGACAAGCCGGATGAAGCGGTCGCGCAGATCCTCCCGTTCGAGCAGCATGAAAATAACCACGACGATGATCAGTCCGGCCGATCCGAGCGGGCTGATCAGCGGACCGACGATGCTCTGCAGGACTTCGAGCGGCTTTTGGCGCGCGACGATCACGACGGGCACCGGCTCGCGCGCCGGCTTGTCCGGAGTGGCCGCGGGCGGCGAAGCGTCCTGCCTGTCTATCTCCTGTCCGACACGCTCGACCACGTCGCTCAACCTGGCAATGATGCCTCCCCCGACGCCGGTTTCCTTGAGTGAACGGATCTTGGTCAGGATGTTGATCTGGTAGGTCGGGATGTTCTGTGCCAGTTCGCTGACCTGCGAGGCGACAATGAAGCTGAACAGGGCGAGTGCCGCGAAAGCGCTGAGAACGCTGACGATGACAGCCGCGATCCTGGGGATGCCGACGCGTTTCAGCGCCGCGACCAGCGGCGCGAGCGCGAAGGTCAGCAACAGCGCGATGGCGATCGGCAGGAAAACCTCGCGTCCGAAATACAGCGCCGCCACCGTCGTGACGGTGGTTGCCACATTGGGCAATGAGGTTCGCGGGTGGGGCGCGGCGGCCGAAAGAATGTCCTCCAACCCATGCGCCGGAGACGCCATGCCGTTTCGACGATTGGTCGCCACTTGGTCTCTCCCCTGCCAACGGTCATGATCGGGCATATTGAGCCGGCGTGCAACTTTCGCCGGTGACGAACTGCTCGTCACCGGCTGCAGGTCGATGATCGGGATGGCGCGAGATGGCCGCGCGACGAAGCAATGGCGCCGGGAAATCTCCGGCCAGTGCTATCCCGGCCGCGCCCTGGCGATGGGGTAGAACGAGCACGTTGGGCCAGAAAAGAAAATTCATGTCCCTCGGTAGATCAACTGCACCGAGAACTGTATTCCCCCAGTCTGACCATAGCTGTCCCCTTGTCGCAGGGACGGTTCTGTGTACTTTCGAAAATCCTCTGGAGAAGACCCGGCATGAGACTTGCAGTGTTAGTCGCGTTGGCCACGGCAGCAACTGGATGTGTGAGCTCTCCCGTCGAGTATGGAGCGTCGCTTTCGACGCAAGACCCGAAATGGGTATCGCCGGAATGTCAACAGGCCCGTGTCGACGCTTCGAACTATGATGCTCGCGAAAAAGAGCATCCCGGTTGGGGGACTGGTGTGTTCCTTGGGCCCTACGGACTGGGGCTGGCCGCAGCCATCAAAGAGCACGAGCAAAAGGAGCGAAAGATCTTCGCCCGCGAAATCCATTTGCGGTGCTCAAGTTTGCCGCTGCCGAAGGAACTCGAGGGCGAGCCGAGCCCCCCCGCCACGACAAAGTATCCATAAGCCAAAGTTGGGCGACGATCCTCACGCTACAGTGATTGGCGGCGATGCAACCTCGCGCCGCCAGAAGCGTTTACGACTGCAACGCAGTCGAGGTTCCAATGCAAACCGCATGGTTCTCCAAACCCGTGGTGGTTTCGGTCGGCGTCACCGGGTCCACCCGCAACCTGTCCAACACCGAGCAGGCCATCGAATTGCTCACGACACATTGGCGCGATGCCGGCAGCCTGAAACATCAGTCCGCGCTACGCGCCTGCCGCCGGGCAACGAGCGGCGAGGTGTCCCCCGATATCGCCAGGGAGGCGTTTGTCGAGGCCGCGCGCGAGGCGCATATCCTGGTCGAGTAAGCCGGGTCGGGTAGGCTGGTTGCATTCACGGACAATAGCGGTCGTTCACAATTTCGTGATCGAAGGAACCGTTTGAAACGGAAGGCGTTTTTTTTCAGACGTCTTTTTGTCAGGCAACCTTAGGAGGCGTTTATGCGTAACATGAACCTCGTCACACTCGCCCTGATCATCCTTGGCGGTCTCAACTTCCTGTCCATGGGTGTAACGGGCTATGACGTAATCGGGACTGTCCTCGGCGGCGCCACGCTGGCCCGCCTGGCCTATCTGATCATCGGCCTTGCGGCCATATGGCAGCTCATGCCAGGCTTCCAGAGCTTTACGGTTGGCGAAGTCGATGCCGAAAGGCATCTCCATCATCATCCGTGACCGGTAAGATGCGGGGCGGCGGAAAACCCGCCGCCTCACATCCCGTAAAGGCCCGATCAGGCGGCCGCCATCAGCGTTCCCCGGCGAAGATTTTAGACCGTTCTCGCGCCATGCCTGGCCAGCGCGTGCTCGATTAGCACGTCGATGGTGTGGCTGTAGCCTGTGCCTGATGCCGCCAGCGCCTTGGCATACATCGAGATGTCGGTGAAGCCGGGAATGGTGTTGACCTCGTTGACGAGCAGCGAACCGTCGGCGCGCAGGAAGAAATCAACGCGCGCCATGGCTTCGCAGCCGAGCGCCTGGAAGGCGCGCCGTGCCATGTCGCGTGCCATGTCGGCAACCGCGGCCGGGACATCGGCGGGCACCTTGACCACCGCGCCGTCGGCATCGAGATATTTGGCCTCATAGGTGTAGAAGCCGTGCTTGCCGGCCGGAATGATCTCGCCGGGCAGCGACACCGTCAACGTGCCGTCGGCCCGCTGCAGGACCGAGCACTCGATCTCACGTCCCTCGACAAATTCTTCCACCAAAACCTTGTTATCATGATGGAAAGCCGCCTCGACGGCGTCGGCGAAACTGGCGCCGTCGACAGCCCTGCTCACCCCGAAGGACGAGCCCTGGCGCGCCGGCTTGACGAAGACCGGCAGACCCAGCCTTGCCCTGACGTCGTCGAAGGACACAGGCTCGCCACCCAGCAAGGTGGCGGAGCGCGCGACGGCAAGGCCGGCTTCGCGCATCAGCCGCTTGGCGACATCCTTGTCCATTGCGGCGGCCGAGGCGAGGATGCCGCAACCGACATAGGCGACATCGGCGACTTCCGCATAGCCCTGCACCGAACCGTCCTCGCCGAACGGCCCGTGCAGCACGGGAAAGACGACATCGACGGGGTCGGGCTGCGTTCCATCCCGCGACACGGCGACCAGCGTTCCCTTGCCGCCGGGCAACAGCGCGACCTCCACGCCGTCCTCGGACACCGGAGCCCCTGCCGCATCGCCGAGGGACGAAGCTTGCAGCAGCCATCTGCCGTCCCTGGAAATGGCGATCGGCACGATCTCGTAGCGCGTCCGGTCGATTGCCTTCAGCACATTGGCGGCCGAAAGGCGCGACACGTCATGTTCGGCCGAACGCCCGCCATAGAGGATGGCCACCCTTGTCTTGCCCGTCATCGAAATCCCTCAACTGTCAAAAAATCAAATGGCAACCGCAATGCCGCGATTGGCGAAGAAGCGGTCGAAATCGACCGGTGCCAACACTGCGTTCTCCTGTGTGGCGCTGGTATGGCCGGACGGATTGTGAAAGCGGAAACCCTGGTCCGACGCCGCGGTGACCAGCACCAGATGGCCTCCCTTCGCCGGCGGCTCGCGCTCGGGCCAGCGGATCCAGCTGCTGACCGAGGCGATGAAGAACCGCGACCGCGCCAGGATCGCCGGAATGTCCGATGTCGCGACATTGGTCATCACTTCGGCCCGCAGGCCGAAGGTCTCCCGCACGAAGCTGACGAAGGGTGCATAGATCAGCCCCTTGATCGATCCCTCGTTGACGACATAGCCGCCATAGGAGGTGCAGCGCCTGGCGAGCTCGATCGTCGGCACGATCTCGCCGCGCGTCGCCAGGATCATCTTCAGGCACGCCATGCCGCAGATATGGCGGCCCAGACTGCGTATTCGTCCGGTGTCTCAGCCCCCGAATTTTGCCACAGCGGATCGCGCCGCAGCGCGACTTCAGCACCTTCGGCGAGCACCTCCATGGTCATGTCCGGCGTTTCCCACTGGCTGAAAAACGGCACGGTTTCAGACAGTGGGCTCATGCGCTTCCTCGATCAGATTCGGATTCTCGTAAACGAGGATACACGGCGATTGGAAACCCGCTCAGAGACCGTTTCGACATTCGCTCTGGCGGTTGAGGCTTCGAGGCCCGGAGCGCCGCGGACATTTGGGTCTGTGAGCACCGGAAGCGCAGAAGACGCCGTTAGATGGCCGCCGGAGTAGAATTTCCCAATAGTCTCTCAGAAGGTGATCGTCACGGACGCGGCGCTGCGCTTTGCCGGGCCGTGATGCACCGCCTCGATGTTGTTGCCGTCCGGATCGAGCAGGAAGGCGGCGTAGTAGCCGGGATGATAGGGCCGCTCGCCCGGCGCGCCATTGTCCGTGCCGCCGGCTGCGAGCCCGGCCTTGTAGAACGCATCGACCATGGCGTGGTCCCTTGCCTGGAAAGCGAGATGATGACGGCCGGTGAGCTTTCCCTGCGCCGCCCGGCTGTCGGCGCTGGAAACGAACAGTTCGTCGGCCCAGAAATAGTCGTCGTCGACACCGCCGATCGGCACATCGAGTACCTGCAGGACCGCCTCGTAGAAACGCCGGCTGGCGGCGAGGTCCCTCACCACGAGTTGGATATGATCGATAAGCCGGCCGCGATGCAGTTCCATGAAAATTCCTCCTTGTGAGCTTGCGAACTTAGGTCCGCACAGGGCGGCGTCAACACAGGTGCCTGCCGACCGCCAGGTCCCACCACACGTCCGGCCATGGAGCCCGCGGTCGATCCTTCAAACGGAAAAGCCCGCCGGGAGGGGGATCCGACGGGCCTTTGGAAAGCTGGTACCGAGCTTTCAGATGTCTGACGGGGGGTCAGACACGGTGACAACTTTTATGTGCCGCAGAGGTTCCACTCGAACAAAAAAGATTGCCAACGGGTCGTCGAATTCACGCAGATTCAAGCGGTGGAGGCGATTTCTTTTCGCAAAACCCCTCTCAGCCGGAACTTTCCCCGCCAAGGCAAGTTTTGAGGCGCGGCTGGGAGGAATCAAATTGGACAGTTTTCAGAGGCTTGAGGCGCTGGTCGACAGCGCCAGTGTCGACGATGTCGAAGAAGCAAACGCCTTGCTGCATCGCTTCAAGGGCAGATCGCAGAAGATCGCGACGGCTATCGACGAATTCATGCTGGATTTCATGACACTGGTCTTCGTCGTCGAGACCGGCGAGGAAGAGTTCGAAAAGCCAATCCGCAAACTGGCTCGCAGCCGGCTTTCGAAGCTCAATCACATGGTGAACGTGGCGGCATAGCTGCGCCCGGCATGGGCTCACCCCTTCAGGATGGCCGCCAGCCGCGGTATGCCCTCGCTCACCGCGCGGCGGTCGGCGAGCGTGAAGGAGAGCCGCAGCGTGTTGCGCCCGGTTGCGTCGGCAAAGAACGCGCTGCCGGGCACGAAGGCGACGCGCGCCTCCTTCACGGCTCGCGCCAGAAGTGCCGTGGCGTCGGCGCCCTCTGGCAGCGTAGCCCAGACGAACATGCCGCCTTCCGGGCGGCTCCAGCTCACGCCTTCAGGCATGTTGGCTTCAAGTGCTGCGAGCAGGCCGTCGCGGCGCTCGCGGTAGGCGCCGATGAGCTTTTCCACCTGGCCGTCGAATACGGCTTCGGCGACGCGGTGCATCACCACCTGGTTGATCGATGGGCTGTGCAAGTCGGAGGCCTGTTTCATCAGCACCAGCTTCTCGACGATATGGCGCGGCGCGCAGACCCAGCCGACACGCATGCCTGGCGAGAGGATCTTCGAGAACGAGCCGCAATAGAGCGTGCGCGCCTTGTCGATAGAGCCGGAGCGAGCACAGTCGAGCGCCAGGATCGGCGGCACGCCCTCGCCGTCATAGCGCAGCGCGCGATAGGCGGCGTCCTCGATGACGGCGATGTCGAGTTCGCCGGCGAGGTCGAGCACCGCCTCGCGCTGCTGGCGGTTCAAGGTTTGGCCGGTCGGGTTGGCGAAATCCGGCACCAGATAGGCGAACTTGACCTTGCCGCCATTCGCGGCGGCGGCCGCGTGATAGGCCGCCGGCGTCATGTTGCCGCCTTCGACCGTCAGCCGGTCGTAGCGCGGCTCGTAGGCGTTGAACGCCTGCAGCGCGCCGAGATAGGTCGGCCATGTCACCAGTGCGGTATCGCCCGGCGACAGGAACAGTTTGCCGAGATAATCGAGCGCCTGCTGCGAGCCGGAGGTGATGAAGATGTTGGCCTCGTCGCAGGCGACGCCGAGCTTGCCCATCTGCCCGGCCAGCCAGCGCCGCAACGGCAGATAGCCTTCCGAAACCTGGTACTGCAGCGCCGCGCCCGCCTCGCCGCCGCCGAGCACCGAGGCATAGGCGTCGCGGATCGCCTCGGCCGGAAACAGCGCCGGATCGGGAATGCCGCCGGCAAACGAGATGATGTCGGGCTGGTCGAGCAGCTTCAGGAGTTCGCGGATTTCGGACGCCTTCATGCGCGACGAGCGCGAAGCCAACAGATTCATCAAGGTCAAGGCGCGCCTCCCGCGACAATTTTGATATAGGTCAACCTAGCTGACCTATATCAGCTCTCCCCGGCAATTTGAATAGAGCCTGACAGCCTTCCGCTATACGCCAGTTGCCGCCGGCCCGGAACCACGCCGGGCATCACAAGGTCTTCTTGTAGCCGAGATGGCTGCCGGTGAAGCCGAGATCCTCATAGAAGCGGTGCGCGTCCGCGCGCGACCTGTCGGTGGTGAGCTGGACCAGGCTGCAGCCGCGCGCCCGGCATTCTCCGATCGCCCATTCGATCATCTACCTGCCGATGCCGCCTGAGCGCCGGTGGCTGGCGATGCGGACCGCCTCGATCTGCCCGCGCCAGGCGCCCTTGTGCGAGAGGCCGGCAAGAAAGGTGATCTGCAAGGTGCCGATCACTTCGGCGCCGTCCACGGCCACCGCCAGCAGCTGATTGGGATCTGCGTCGATAGCATTGAAGGCATCGACATAACCGCGCGCCAGCGGCAGCGAGACGTCCTCACGGCCGGCGCCCAGCGGATCGTCGGCCAGCATGGCGACGATATCAGGCAGGTCGGACGCTTGCGCTCGGCGGAATTCGATCATGGTGCATGACTTACGGCGCAGTGCCGGTGGCGGCAAGGCACTTGAGTTGGCAACGGGAGCGCCGCCCCTCATCTGCCTGCCGGCATCTTCTCCCCGTATAGTGACGGGGAGAAGGACGCCGTCACCGATGATTTCGCCAATCGCCAGCGTTGCAGAAAAGCGCCGGCGTTGAAGCTGCCCATTTCTCCCCGTCACTATACGGGGAGAAATGTCCGGCAGGACAATGAGGGGCAGCGCCAGTGTTTGAGGTTCAGCGACCAGGCTCCACGAACCCGGCAGGCAAATCAATCCGCATCCCCAGCCTTAGCCTTGCCGCACTGCGCCAGCACCTTGCCGATTGCCGCGCTTGAGCCCTTCAGCGGGAAACTGGTCTGGCCGTATTTTTCGGCGCTGACCAGCACATCGCCTTTCCCACGCAGCAGATCCAGCAGCGGATCGGCTTTGGCCAGGTTCACCACGAAGTAGTTGTACATGGCTTCGAGCTGCAGCGTCTTCGTCACCGTCTTGCCGTCGGCCTTGAAGTCGAACGCGCCGCTGATGCCGGGCTCCAGTTGCTGGCCGGTGGCGCCGAGGTCGTAGCTCAGCACCGGCGTGTCGAAACAGGCCAGCATCAGATGCGCATCGCCTTTCGGCCCGCCGCACACCGAGGCGGTCAGCACGCTGCCGCCCTCGTCCTCCTCCATCTCAGCGCTCCAGCCGCCGCAGGACGCGGCCAACGCCGGCTGTACGGCCTGCAACACCGCCACCGCACCCGCGACGATCAGATATCTCATGACTTCCCCCTCAGGCATTTGCGGCCGCACCCATCGGCATTCTATAGGAAAAGCGGTTCCGTGGCATCGCCCGTCGCGGCGTGCCATCCTGATTGTGCGGAGAGCGGTGTTGAGAGCCTGTGTTCGTCTGTGCCTGTCGCTGGCCGCCCTATTGGGCTTGCCGCTCGCCGCCCATGCCGACTGGAAGCCGGTCGAGAAGGTCGAGACCTACGCCATATCAGGCCAGTCCGGGCCGGAGCTCTACCGCTCGATCGGCGACAACGGACCGAAGGTCGGCATTGCCCGCGCCATCGCCCACACCAATTTCAAGCTGACCTGGACCAGGGACTATCAGGCGCGAGCGGGAGCCTGCGTGCTGGTCTCGGCACGGCCGAAGCTCATCATCACCTACACCTTGCCCAGCCCCTCCTCGCCACTGCCGCCAGCAATCCAGAAGAATTGGGAGGTTTTCATTGCCGGCGTCAGCGCCCATGAGAAGGTCCACGGCGCAACCATTGTCGACATGGTGCGCAAGATCGAAGCGGCGACCGTCGGCCTCAGCGTCGCCGACGACCCCAAATGCAGCAAGATCCGCGCCGAGATGACAAAGCGCCTGTCCGGACTGTCTCAGGCACAGCGACAGGCGAGCCGCGATTTCGACCGCATCGAACTCGGCCAGGGCGGCAATCTGCAAAAACTCATCCTTGCCCTGGTGAATGGCGGCTGACGCTAGCCTCGAGCCTCCGAAACCAGACCGTCGAGAAGCGCAGCACCTTCCGGCCAGTCGCCCAGGCCACTCTGCGCGTTGATGTGGCCGAACGCGCCGATGACGGCAAGGCCGCTGCCCCACTGCTTCGCCCTCGCCTCGGCATAGTCCGGCGTGCCATAGGGATCGTTGGTGCTGGTCACCACAAGCGAGGCAAACCGCAGCCGGCCCTCGGGAATTTTGGCAAAGGCCATCCCGTAAGCCGGGAACACGGCCGCCGCCGGATCGGGAACACCGACCAGCAAGGCCGCCTGGACCGACCGCCGCGAGATCTTCTGCCAATGCGCGATCAGCAGGCAGGACAGGCTGTGCGCGACCAGCACCGGCGGCTCCGGCGCCTCGATCACGGCAGCCTCGAGCGCCGCCAGCCAGTCGGTGAAATCCGGCAGGTCCTAGCTCGAGGGCTGGAACCGCCGCATCGCCGGATTGGCGCTTTCCCAGCGCGATTGCCAGTGGGCTGGACCCGAACCGCCGCTGCCGGGCAGGATGATGAAATGCGCCATGTCGCCTTGCTCCTATCTCTTGAAGGAGGATGGTGGCGTCTTGCAATGATCCTGGGAATGGGAAATCATCGGAAAAGTCACGGCATTTCCGATGGATTCAAGGTCGCCATGAAAAACAACGATGAGCGCGCGCCGCTCGACCCGACCGACATCGCCATTGTCGAAGCCTTGCAGGAAAACGGCCGCATCGGCATGTCCGAGCTTGGCCGCCGGGTCGGCCTGTCGCAGCCGGCGACCTCCGAGCGGGTGAAACGGCTGGAGGAGCGCGGCGTCATTGCCGGCTACACCGCGGTGATCGATCCGGCCGCACTTGGCCTCGGCATGATGGCGATCATCCGGGTGCGCACCACGCATGAGCACATCCGGCCCTGCCTGAAGCAGTTCGCCGAGATGCCGCAGATCACCGAGGTGCACCGGCTGACCGGCGAAGACTGCTTCATCCTGAAAGTGGTCGTCCCCTCGCCAGCGCAGCTTGAAACCATCGTCGACGCGGTGGCCCGCCACGGCGCGGTCACCACGGCGCTGGTGCTGCGCAGCGAGGCGCCGAAGCCGATCGGCCGCGACCTGATCCGGAGATCAGGCGGCTAGAGCAATGAGGGCTCGCCGCACCGAGGTCCTGAGCTGTCCTAGCGGCTGAGATCGAGCGCCGCGCTTAAATCGCCCATCGGCGGCTGGTCGTTGTTGCGCAGCGCCTTGTCGCGGGCGACGATGCCGGGCAGCACCGGCAAATCGTAACGCGCGGTGATGAAGCGCAGGATCGACGTCGTGTCGTATTGCGTGTGGTCGACAGTACCCATCTTCGCATAGGGCGAGATGATGAAGGCGGGGATGCGGTTGCCCGGTCCCCAGCGGTCGGCCTTCGGCGGCGCGACATGGTCCCAGAAGCCGCCATTCTCGTCATAGGTGACGACCACCAGCATATGGCTCCATTGCGGGCTTTTCTCCAGGTGCGAGACGACGTCGGCGAGATGCTGGTCGCCGCTCGCCACATCGGCGTAGCCGCCATGCTCGTTGAGATTGCCTTGCGGCTTGTAGAAACTCACCGCCGGCAGCTTGCCGTCGTCGATCGCCTTGATGAATTCGGTCCCGTCGAGGCCGCCATCCCTAAGATGTTCTGCCCGCGCGGCCGTGCCGGGCGCGTATGCCGCGAAATAGTTGAATGGCTGGTGGTGGAATTGGAAGTTCGGCACCGGCGTCGCGTTCTTGCCGTCGAGCGTTGCCTGCCAGGCGCCGGAATACCAGGCCCAGCTGACGCCCTTCAGCGACAACAGATCGCCGATGGTGATGTCGTGCTGCGGCGGCAGCGTAGTCGGCTGCGCCGGATCGGCCAGTGCCTTGTCGCCGCCTTCGGCCGGCTTGTTGGCGCTCGGCTGATAGGGCGGCTGCATGGTGTTGACGGCATGGAAGTCTGGCGTGATGGCACCGTCATTGACGAATTTCGGCGCCCCGCCGAGGGCCGAGGCCGGCGAATTGTCGGCGAGCTTCAGTGTCGTGCCATCGGCCCCGACCACGGCGATCTGCCCCTTGACCGGGCTGGTGTCGGCGTTGGGATAGACCGGCACGCAGGCGCAGGCGAGCATGATATGGTTGAGGAAGGAGCCGCCGAAGGCGCCCTGGAAGAAATTGTCGGCCAAAACGTATTTCTTCGCCACCGCCCACATCGGCAGCACCGAGCCGTCATAATGACCCATCACCAGGCCGCCGGAATCGGCCCAGGCGACGAACTTGTCGTTCTTCCCGCCGTCGATCTGCATCTGCTCCTGATAGAAGCGGTGCCAGAGGTCGCGCGTGATGACGGAGGTCTTCTCGTTGAAGCCGCTGGCGTCGTCGATGGCGAAGCTGGCATTGCTGAGATGGGCCGTCTGCGCCTCGGTCACCGGCGGCGTCACGCCCTTGGCGGTCAGGCCACCCCAGGCCGGCGGCAGTTCGCTCAGCGGCTTGCCGTCGCGGTCGAGCTGGCGCACCTGGCCGGCCGAAAGGTTGGCCAGGCCGTTGGCGCCGGGGAAGCCGCCATAGAGATTATCGAAGCTGCGGTTTTCGGCATAGATGACGACGACGGTGTCGATCTTGTCGAAGCCGGGAGGGGCTGCGTTGGCTGTAGCCGGAATCGAGGCCAGCGCCGTGCCGGCCAGGCAAAGCGAGGTGAAAAGCGTGAACCGCGTCATGGGAGGTCCTCATGGCTAGGGTGATGGCTAGAGGGCAGTGTATGGCTTGGGGGCGACGAGCCATGGCTTCGGACGCTAGGTCGATGCTTTGTCACCTTTGTGACATTTATCGCCCATCCGAACACGGTTGCGTGAGCGGGTGGACCGGTCATCAATCCGTTGCAGTGCGGACCTAATTGCGGAACAAATCGGACTGAACCTTATGACCGCAAGACGATGGAAAGGCTTGATGATCGCGACCGCCGCGGCATCGATGTTTGGCCTCGCCACCATCCTGCCCGGCAACGCCGTCAGCGCCGGTAGCGGCAGTGTCCATCCCGGACCGATGTCGCGCGCGGATGCCTTCGCGCGGGCGCAGGCGCTGACAGCGCTTGGCCGAAAGATGTTCTTCGACCCGTCGCTGTCGGCTTCAGGCAAACAATCCTGCTCGTCCTGCCATGATCCGCACCATGCCTTCGGTCCGGCCTCGGCGGCACCGGTCGAGATGGGCGGTCCGAAGCTGGACCAGCCCGGACTGCGCGCCGTGCCGTCGCTGCGCTACCTTCAGGCGATGCCCGCCTTCACCGAGCATTTCTACGATTCCGAGGATGAAGGCGACGAAAGCGTCGACAACGGCCCAACCGGCGGCCTGACCTGGGACGGCCGCGCCGACCGCGGCCGCGACCAGGCCAAGATCCCGCTGCTGTCGCCATTCGAGATGGCCAACAAGGATGCCGCCGCCGTCACCGCCGGACTGCGAAAGTCCAGCTATGCCGATGAATTCAAGGCCGCCTTCGGCGACACCGTGTTCGACCACCCGGACGACGCCTTCGAGGCCGCTGCCGAGGCGCTCGGCACTTTCGAGCAGAGCAGCACCGACTTCTACCCCTATTCCAGCCGCTACGACGCCTTCCTCGCCGGCAAGGCGACGCTGTCAGCGCAGGAATTGCGCGGGCGCGCGCTGTTCGAGGACGAAACCAAGGGCAATTGCGCCAGTTGCCACCTGAGCGAACCCGCCAATGACGGCGAGCCGCCGCAATTCACCGATTTCGGCCTGATCGCCGTCGCCGTGCCGCGCAACCCGGCCATCCCGGCCAATGCCGACCCCGCCTATTTCGATCTCGGCCTGTGCGGGCCGCTCAGGACGGACTTCCATGGCCGGGCTGAGTATTGCGGCCTGTTTCGCACGCCGACGCTCCGCAATGTCGCGCTGCGCAAAAGCTTCTTCCACAACGGCTACTTCCACACGCTGCGCGACGCAGTCGCCTTCTATGCCAGCCGTGACAGCGATCCCGGCCATTGGTATCCTCGGAATGCCGATGGCAAAATCCGGAAAAACGACGATTTGCCAAAGGCTTACTGGGCCAATCTCAACCAGGACCCGCCCTTCGGCAAGAAGCCCGGCGACAAACCGGCACTGACCGACCCCGAAATCGACGACATCGTCGCCTTCCTGCAAACGCTGACCGATGCCGATCAGCAGGCCGGGGCGGTACCGGCGAACTGATTGCCTGGACCTTGCGCGTGCCCAGTCGCTTTCTCGCATCGGCAAAACAGGTTTCCGGATCTTGCCGGATTGGGGTGCGGGGGCGCCGGGGCCGCAAGGAAGGGCATTGGCTATTGGCGCTTACTCATTAGCGCTTCCTAAACTGCTCTGGGGTATCCCTTACCAATTGATGGTGGGACGCCGATGAACGCATTCTGGCGAGCAGTCGGATTTGTTGTGATCCTTGTCACCGGCGCAGCGATGCTGGCGGCCTTGCATATCGACGCCCAGCGGAACTTCGCGCTTGCCAAGGAACGCTACATCGAGAACTCCCAGGCGGCAGCACGGACAACCGCCAAGACGGTCGAAGACGCCTTGCGGGCCGTCTACGAGAATGTGCGGACGCTGAGCTACCTGCCAAGCGTCCGAAACCTCGACCGGCATGGCACGAACCTCGGCGACGAGGGCCGCGCGACAATCCAGCAGATCTACAACAACCTCGCCAACAACGTCTCCATTTCCGAGGTCTACTTCCTGCCGCTGGATTTCGACCCCGACCGCTTCGATGCCGTGACCGGAAAGCTCGAGGAGCCGATCCTCCAGTTCGACCAGCTGATCGTGAATGCCAGGGCGCGGTCCGACGCAGCAGCCGCAAAGTCCGGAAAGCTTGACGAGAACGCGCTGACCCGGCCCGCCGAAGAGGTCGAGACCTATGAGTACCAGGAACTGGCCAAACAGCTCGCCTGGCTGAAGGCGAACTATCCGAATTCGAGCGCCATTGACGGGCTGAATGTGCCGATCATCGGCACCAAGGAGCTCATCACCTGCGACAACACAGATTTCATCCACACCGGCAATGACGCGGATCGCTCCGGTTTCATCCTTTCGGTCCCGGTCTTCGGCCAGGATGGCAGCCTGCGCGGCTCCGTCTCGGCAATCATGCTCACCTCGGCACTGAGGAAACTGTTGCCGAGCAGCGACTATGTCATCGTCAATTCAAGCTACGGATTTGAATCCGACCAGCACAAGATGTCGACGGCCCTGGCGGCGGATTCCCGTGCCTTCACGGCAGCCGACCCCAATCTGATCTATTCCGAAGTCATCCCGCTCTCGCTCAACGATCCCAGAAGCGCCTGGCGTCTCTGGGCCGGTTTTCCCAACAGCAGATACGACAGCAACATGGACGCCCTGTCGGTGCGGCAATTCGAACTGGCTGGTTATGCGGCGGTCGCGGTGGTCACGCTGCTGGCGCTGGCCTGCTGGTATGCGATCGGACGCACGATGATGATGCAGACCGATGCCGCCGAGACTTTGGAGCGGCGGGTCGAGGAACGCACCGCCGAGATCCAGCACCTCGCCACGCATGACATTCTCACCGGCCTGCCCAACCGGGGCCTGCTGGCCGACACGATGGACGAGGCACTGAGAAGCCTCAGGGATGGCGAGAAGCTGGCCGTCCATTGCGTCGATCTCGACCGTTTCAAACCGGTCAATGACACGCTCGGCCATCCGATCGGCGATGAGGTTCTCGGTGCGGTGGCGAGGCGCCTGAAGCAGCAGGCGGGTGAAACCGCCATGGTCGCGCGAACCGGAGGCGACGAGTTCGTCATCCTCCAGCTCCTGATCGATGGCGACGAAGAAGCGGGTGTGCTGGCAAGCCGGGTCATTCACGCCCTGGCCGTCGAATTTTTGATCCAGGGCCACAAGATCAACATCGGCAGCAGCATCGGCATCGCTGTCTTCCCGGACGACGGACAAAGTTCGGAAATCCTCATCCGCAATGCCGACCTGGCCTTGTACAAAGCCAAGATGGAAGGCCGCGGCACTTGCAGGTCGTTCGAGCCGGGAATGGATGCAAGACTGCAGGAGCGGCGCCAACTCGAATCCGAACTGGCTCTCGGCGTCACAAACGAGCAGTTCGTCGTGTACTATCAACCGCTGCACGACGCCAAGACCTCGAAACTCACCGGCTTCGAAGCCCTGGTGCGATGGAACCATCCGCGCCTCGGCCTGCTGCCGCCGGCGGAATTCATCCCGATGGCCGAGGAGACGGGCGTCATCGACACACTTGGCGAGTGGATCATGCAGCGGGCTTGCGCCGACGCCGCCAAATGGCCCCTGCCCGTCAAGGTCGCGGTCAATCTCTCGCCCGCCCAGTTCAAACAGCAGGGGCTGCCGCTTCAGGTTGCCGCGGCGCTCGCGGCTTCGAACCTGCTGCCGTCACGGCTCGAGCTGGAGATCACCGAATCGGTACTGCTGGCGCACAATGAAAACACCATAAACACGCTGTACAGCCTGCGCGACCTCGGCATCAGCATCGCCATGGACGATTTCGGCACCGGCTATTCCTCGCTGAGCTATCTCAGATCGTTCCCGTTCAACCGCATCAAGATCGATCGCAGCTTCGTCAGCCTGATGTGCGAGAGCGGCGAAAGCCGGGCAATCGTCAAGGCCGTCGCCGAACTCGGCGCAACGCTCGGCATGACCACGACCGCGGAAGGCGTCGAGACCGAGGACCAGTTCAGGCTGGTCAGGGAGAATGGCTGCACGGATGTCCAGGGCTGGTTCTTTGGCCGTCCAATGCCGGCTTCCGAGCTTCATACGCTTTTCGAACAGCCCGAACTGCAAGATGCCTTGACCGCATAAGCAGCACCAACGGGGCAAGTACGTGAGCACCGGAAGCGCAGAAAACCAGCGTTTGCAGGCCGGCATCACTTGGATATCAACAAACCCTATTGCGTGTCGGCATTCGCCTTCAGCTCCGACCGCTTCTCGTCCGACACCACGGCGAGGTCGAGCACCTTTTGCAGGCCGGCGGCGTGGCGGAAGCTGGGCCCGCTCTGCACCCCGCCGGTGACGGCGTCGACGAAACGCTGGTAGTTGGTTGGCACCGAGCCGGCGTCGAGCTCTTCCCATTTGGCGTTCTCGACATTGTCGCCGACGCAGGCCTTGAGCAGCGACCCGTCGAGATTGTGCACCACCTCGATGCCACCCCTGTCGCCATAAATGCGCAGGCGCAGCTCATTGAGATGGCCGGTCGCCCAGCGGCTGGCATGCACCACACCGAAGGCGCCGTTGGAAAAATCCAGCGTCATGGCGAAGCTGTCATTGGCGTCGAGTTCGTAGTCGCCGATGCGGTTGCCTGGCGCCTTGTCGAAGGCGCGCAGCCGGCAGAAGACATGGTCGATGTCGAGAGCCGCACCATAGCTGGCGAAATCGAGGATGTGGATGCCGACATCGCCGAGCACGCCATTCGAGCCGTGGCCGCGCGACAGGCGCCAGAGCCATTTCGGATCGGTGTGCCAGTCGCCCCAGAACTTCGACACCAGCCAGCTTTGCAGATAGGACGCCTCGACGTGCCTGACCGTGCCAATTTCCCCCGCCTGCACCATCTGGCGGGCCTTCTGCAGCGCCGCGACATTGCGATAGGTGAGGTTCACCATGTTGACGATGCCGGCAGCCTCGGCGGCATCGGCCATCTCGGTGGCCTTGCCGAAGTTCTCGGCCAGCGGCTTCTCGCACAGCACCGGCTTGCCGGCGGCGATCAGCGCCATGGTCGTCGGATGATGGATGCGGTCCGGCGTGACATTGGCCACCGCATCGAAGCCGCCCCATTTCAGCGCCTCCTCCAGTGAGGTGAAGCGGTTGGGGATGTTGAAGCCGTCGGCGAATTCGCCGACGCGCGCCGCATCGACATCGACGGCACCAACGATGTCGACGCCCTCGATGGCGCCGAACCGCCTTGCATGTTCTTGCGCCATCCAGCCGGTGCCGAGTATCAAAAGCCGCATTTCTTGCTCCTTGGAATATTCAGAATCCGACGTCTCAGAGGCGCTGCCAGATCGCCTTCAGCGGCGAGCCCATGGCTTGCTCGATCGCCCGCAACTGCTCGCTGGCCAAGGAGGTCACTCCCGGATTGACGACCGTCAACGCGCAGACACCGAACGCCGCCGGCCAGACGTAGCGCAGGTTGTTCAGCGACGTCGGCCGCTGGCAGCACGGCGTGGTGACAGACAGGTCCTCGAAGCGTGACGCAGCGGCCTGGTCCATCGCGTCGCCCCACCATTCCTCCAAATCGCTGCCGCAGAACGGGCAATGGACGCTTTCCGTGTTCGCTCCGGCGTCGAAGAACGTCACGCCTTCTTCGGATTCGACGGCGACATTCTCGGCCAGCGGGAACAGCTCACGCGCAACCTTCATGGTTGCTGCGGCCGCCGGCCCGTCTGGGTGCCAGCGCGGATCATGAGGCACGAAACACAGATAGGTATCGGACATGGCTCCTCCTCCCGGTCGGCGCCTCAGATAGCGCGGATGATGCCGCCGTCGACGCGGATGTTCTGACCGGTGATATAGCCGGCGCCGTCGGACGCCAGGAAGGCGATGGTCGCGGCGACCTCTTCCGAGGTGCCGTAGCGCTGCATCGGCACGCTGTCGCGGCGCTCCTCGGTGGCCGGCAGGCTGTCGATCCAGCCGGGCAGCACGTTGTTCATGCGCACATTGTCTGGTGCATAGGTGTTGGCGAAGATCTTGGTGTAGGCGGCAAGCCCGGCCCGGAACACCGCCGAGGTCGGAAACATCGGGCTCGGCTCGACCACCCAGGCGGTCGAGATGTTGATGATGGCGCCGCCCTTCTGCTTGACCATTTGCGGTGCCACGATGCGCACCGGCCGGATGACGTTCAGCAGATAGACGTCCATGCCGGTGTGCCATTGCTCGTCCGTGATCTCGAGGATCGGCGCGCGCGGCCCGTGGCCGCCACTGTTGACCAGCGCGTCGATGCGGCCATAGCGCTCCAGCGTCAGGTCGACGAGGCGTTGCAGATCATCATTCGACTGGTTGGAGCCGGTAACGCCAAGCCCGCCAAGCTCCTTGGCCAGCGCTTCGCCCTTGCCGGACGAGGACAGGATCGCGACGTTGAAGCCATCCGCCGCCAGGCGCTTCGCCGCCGCCGCACCCATGCCGCTGCCGCCAGCCACGACGACCGCTGTTTTTTCTGAACTCATCTGATTTTTCCTTCTCGGGTTGGCGGGCGCGAAGCCTTGGCAGTTGGCGGTGTATAGCCGGTTTCGTCAGCCAGTTCGAACCAGAAAGCCTGAACCAGCATGCAGAAAAAATCTCTCATGTCGCTGCGAGTTCAGACAGGCAGCAGGGCGTCGGGCTTCACATTGGCGATCGAGGCATAAGTATGCGTTTCCCGGACGCCGGGCAGCGGCAGGATGACCCGCTGCAGGAAATCCTGGAACACCGCCATGTCGGCGATGCGCGCCTTGACCAGATAGTCGAAACCGCCGACCACCATGTGGCATTCGATGATTTCCGGCGCCCGCAACACCGCCTCGGCGAAGCGGTCGAAGACTTGCGGCGCTGTGTGGTCGAGTCGCACCTCGATGAACACGAGCTGTGCCTGCCCGATCCTGGCGGGGTCCAGAATGGCACGCACGGCGCGGATGAACCCTTCGGCGAACAGCCGCTTGACGCGCTGCGCCGCCCCTGTCGGCGACAGGCCGACCCGCCGCGCCAGATCGAGCGTCGTGCGGCGGCCGTCCTCCTGCAACAAGCGCAGCAGCGAGCGATCGATACGGTCGAGATCGTCCATTTCAGGATTCACACATTTGAGCCAGGACTAGCGTGATAGTCACGCCAAAATCGCAAAAACAGCATATTTCATCACGCCGTCAGATCGCAATACCGTTGCCGTGCACTCCAGCCGACAACGAAAGCGGATCCCATGACACCAGCCCTATCGATCTCCCGCAACGCCCAGGCCAAGGGCGATACACCAGTGCTCTTCTTGAGCGAAGCCGAGGTGAAAACCTGCATCGACCTTCGCCAGCTTCTCGACGCGCTGGCCGGCGGCTTCAAGGCGCTGTCCGATGGCAAGGTCGTCAATCCGGCGCGGCCGCAGCTCGATATTCCCCATGCAGGCTATTCACTGGCGATGCCGGCCTGGACGGCGGGCATGCATCTGACGGTGAAGATCGTCAACGTATTCGAGGGCAACATTGCCAAAGGCATCCCCAGCCACCTCGCCACCATCCATCTGTTCGACACGCAGACCGGCATGCCGGTCTGCGTGATGGACGGCACCTACATCACCGCCGTGCGTACCTCCGGCTCAGCCGTGCTGTCGGCGCGCGAACTCGCCCGGCGCGACGCCAAGGTGGCGACGGTGGTGGGCGCCGGCGTGCAGGCCGGCCAGCACTTGCACCTTCTGCCGCTGGTGCGCGACTTCGCCGAGATCCGCGTCGCCTCGAAGGAATTCGCCGATGCGCAGGCGCTTGCCGCGCAGCATCCCGGCGTCGTCGCCGTCCGCGATCTCGAAGGCGCGGTGCGCTCGTCGGATGTCGTCTGCCTGGCGACGCATTCCTACGCACCGGTGATCTCGACCGACTGGGTGCGCCCCGGCACCCATGTCTCGTCGGTGGGCGTCGCACCGCCGGGCGGTGAACTGCCGGTCGACCTCATCAGGCGGGCAAGCCTGTTCGTCGAGACAAGCGAAGCCTTCGCCCCGACCCCGGTCGGCTCCAGCGAGCTCGCCGGTCTCGATCCGCAAACCGGAACCGAACTCGGCGAAATGCTGCTCGGTCTACGGCCGGGACGCGTCAGCGCCGAGCAGGTCACCGTCTACAAGGCGATGGGCGTTGCCATGGAAGACATGGTGGCGGCCGACCTCGCCTATCGCGAAGCGGTTCGGCGGGGATTGGGGCGGGCTGTTGCGTTGTAGCGGGCTGGCCGGGCTCATCGTTAAAGTCGGCGCTGCCCCTCATAGCCCGTACGATGGGCAGGCCGGTTGAATATCAACGCGCCTTGGGCAAGCCGGGCAGCATCTGGCTCAGCAGGCGATCGCCAAGGAAGACGTGATGGAAGATGGCCGCGGCGGCGTGCAGGCCGGCGAGCCAGAGGATGATATCGCCAAGCGTGCCGTGGATGTCCGCCAGCGATGCGCCGGCGCCCCACGGGTCAAAAAACGGACCGATGGCGCCGACACCGTAGACCGTCACCGGGTGACCGCCGAACCATGCGCCGAGCATGGCGGTCGCCGGAACCGCGAACAGAAGCGCATAGAGCGCCCAGTGCGTCACCTTGGAGGCGACGTCCATCCATGCGGGCATCGGCGGTGCATCCGGAACGCTGTCGAACAGGCGCCAGACCAGACGAGCGACCAGCAGCCAGAAAACGGCGAAACCGAGTGACTCGTGAAGCAACAGGGTCGAGGCGCGGGCCTCGGAATAGACCCGCGCCGGCGGACCGCCTTCGGAGACCAGGAAGGCGATGAGCACAAGCAGCGCCGTCAGCCAGTGAAATGCCTGGGCGAGGCTTCCGTAGCGGGTTGTCGTACCGGACAGCGACATGCAAAAGCTCCGTTGGACACAATTGTCGTCAAGTGAACATCCGAGTTTGCCGGTCTTGTGGCGGCGACCTCGCGATGGCGAAGAGGCCGCGCGGGCGACGGCAAGATGCCGCGCGGAGGTGGAACGCTCCGCCGGGATATGAGACGCTGACCGCAAAGCCTGGCCAGGAGATGCAACGATGAAACCCACACTGCCGCTGCTGTTGAGCCTCAATGGCGGCTATGTCGATACGGCCGGGTTCCTGGCGCTGCAGGGCCTGTTCACGGCGCATGTGACGGGAAATTTCGTCACCCTGGGCGCCTCCCTGGTGCTCGGCATCTCGGGCGTGCTGGCCAAGCTTTTGGCGTTGCCGGTGTTCTGCATCGTCGTCATCCTGACCCGGCTGGCCGGCGAGCGCTTGCGCAGGCGGGGACGGCAGGCGCTTGGGCCACTGCTGACGGCCAAGCTCTTGCTGCTGATTGCTGGTGCTGCGCTGGCGATCCGCTTTGGCCCCTTCGCCGGCGGTGATGGTGCGGCGGCAATCGTCACCGGCATGGTGCTGGTCGCCGCCATGGCGATCCAGAACGCGGTGCACCGCGTCCATCTCGCGGCCGCACCGCCATCGACGCTGATGACCGGCACCACCACCCAGATCATGATCGACGTCAGCGATCTTCTGGGCGGCGTGAAGCCAGAGGCCCGCCCTGCCCTCATTGCCCGCCTGCGGCGCATGTCGGTGGCGGTCGCCGTGTTCGCGGCCGGCTGCGCCGCAGCCGCACTTGGCTTTGCCTTCGCCAATGTCTGGTGCTTCGTCGTGCCCCCGGTGATTGCGCTCTTTGCCCTGCTGCTGCGGCTTGCGGACGAGGAACCAGCCAGAGCATGATCCCGATTCCATCGGGATGGAACAGGCTCTAGCCCTCTTCATCCGTCCAGATCAGGCGCAGCAGGCGCAGCAGCGTTGCCCGCTCCTTCTTTGTCAGCCGCTGCAGGAACCGGTCCTCGTGCCGGCGAACCTGTTGCCGCCATCCGGGCATGGCCTCCCTGGCGGCCGGCGTCAGGGCAAGCATCTGCACGCGCCGGTCGCCGGCATGGTCGTCGCGCTCGACTAGCCCGCGCTCTTCCAGTTCGGCAAGCAGCGGTGCCATGTTGGCGCTCTTCATGCCGAGCAGGCGGCAGAGCTCGGCGGCGCGGATGCCGGGCTTCTCGTCGATCAGCGCCAGCATGCCATAGGTGACGGGGCGCAGTGCCGCATCCGCCAGCTCGACCGCGAAATCATTGAGCACAACGGCCGAGGCGCGTTTGAGATTGTAACCGATCTGCGCGTCCAGCGCGTCTTCAGGTGTCGCGACTAGCGCCCTGCTACTGATATGAGCCTCGTCCATGCTGCAACCGATCGCCGCGATCAAGGCCCTTGTCAAGCGAAAAAGACTATGCGACATAGCAAATATGATCGCTATGTTGCATAGCAATTTTCACCAATGCAGCAGCGAAACGGGAGGACCCGACCATGACCGAAGAGACCGTTGCCTTCGACGTCGAGAACGGCATCGCCTGGGTGCGCTTCAACCGTCCGGACAAACGCAATTGCATGAACCCGGCGCTCAACCGGCGAATGATGGAGGTTCTTGACGAGTTGGAATTCCGCGACGATGTCGGCGTGCTGGTGCTGTCCGGCGAAGGCAGCGCCTGGTCGGCGGGCATGGACCTCAAGGAGTATTTCCGCGAGACCGAAGCCAAGGGCCTTGGTGCCATCCGCAAGGCGCAGTCCGAAGCCTATGGCTGGTGGCGGCGGCTGCGCTGGTACGGCAAGCCGACCATCGCCATGGTCAACGGCTGGTGCTTCGGCGGCGGCTATGGCCCGCTCTTCGCTTGCGACCTCGCCTTCGCCGCCGACGAGGCGCAGTTCGCCCTGTCAGAGATCAACTGGGGCATCCTGCCGGGCGGCGGCGCCACCAAGGTGGTGGTCGACCTCTTGTCGATGCGCGACGCCATGTACCACGCGCTGACCGGCGAGCTCATCGACGGCAGGAAGGCCGCCGCCTGGAAACTGGTCAATGAAAGCCTGCCGCTGGCGGATCTGAAGGCACGTGTCACCGAGGTCGCCACGCTCTTGCTGAAGAAGAACCCGATTGCCCTGAAGGCGACCAAGGACGCCATCCGCCGCGTCGCCGAGATGACCTACGACAATGCCGAGGACTATCTCGTGCGGGCGCAGGAGGCGGCCAATTCCCACGACAATGAGGGCCGCAAGGAAGGCATCCGCCAGTTCATCGACGAAAAGAGCTACAAGCCGGGTCTCGGCGCCTACGACAAGGCTAGGTGATCCGCAAAGCACAGGCAATCCTTGGGAGGAGATGCAGATGCCGGCCTGGACGACATCAAACCCCGTGTCCCTGCACGCCAGGGCGCAGCCGGATCGTCTCGCTTGTGTCGACCTGGCCACCGGTCGGCGCTGGACCTATTTCGCGCTGGACGAAGCCATCCAGCGTGCAGTCGGCGTTCTCGAAGCCGGCCATGACATCGCGGCCGGGCAACGGATCGCGACGATAGCCCGCAACAGCGCCGATCTCTTGATCCTGCAGCAGGCCGCGATGCGGCTCGGCGCCATCTTCGTGCCGCTCAACTGGCGGCTTGCCAGCGCCGAGCAGAAGACGATCCTCCAGGATTGCGATCCGGTGTTTCTGTTGCATGACTCGGCCCTCGATATGACGCTGCCCAAAGGCTGCAGGCCGGTCGAAGTCGCGGCCTTCGCGGCGGCGGTCGAGGCGCATCCGCAGGCAGCGCGCCGCCCGTTGCCGGCGGACGATACGCCGTCGATCATCCTCTACACATCCGGCACGTCGGGCCGGCCGAAAGGGGTTATCGTCACCGAGCGCAACGCCTTGGCCACCGCGATCAATTTCGGCGTGCTGGGGCAGGTCGGCAACGCCAGCATCTTCCTCTGCGACGCGCCGATGTTCCATGTCATCGGCCTCATCACCAACCTGCGGCCACCTCTGCTTCAGGGTGGCACGGTGCTGATCTCGCCCGGCTTCGACGCCGGCCTCACCAACCGTCGCCTCGCCGATCCCGCACTTGGCGTCACTCACTATTTCTGTGTGCCGCAAATGGCCAGAATGCTGCGCGACCATCCGGATTTCGCGCCTGCGAACTGGACTTCGCTCACCGCCATCTTCACCGGCGGAGCGCCAAACCCGGCAGCCGATATCAACTGGTGGCTGGCGCGAGGTGTGCGCATGGCCGACGGCTTCGGCATGACCGAAGCCGGCACCGTGCTCGGCATGCCGGTCGAGGCCGACCAGATCGCCCGCAAGGCAGGCTCGGCCGGTCTTGCGGCGCCGACGATCGGCCTGCGCATCGTCGACGACGATGGCCGCGACGTCGCCCCCGACGAACGAGGCGAGATCTGGCTGTCCGGCCCCGGCATCACATCGGGCTACTGGAACCGGCCGGAAGAGACGGCGCGCGCCTTCACCGCCGATGGCTGGTTCCGCACCGGCGACATCGCGCGGCAGGACGGCGAAGGCTTCGTCACCCTCGTCGACCGCCGCAAGGACATGTTCATTTCTGGCGGAGAGAACGTCTTTCCGGTCGAAGTCGAGATGGCGCTGCTCGATCATCCCGACATTGCCGAAGCGGCAGTGATCGGCATCGCCGACCAGCGTTGGGGCGAAGTCGGGCGCGCCTTCGTGGTGGTCAAACCCGGTCGAGTTGTCGACCCGGCCGATCTGGCAAGCCACTGCGGCGCCCGCATCGCCCGCTACAAGGTGCCGAAGGAGTTCTTGCTCACCGATACCCTGCCGCGTACCGCATCCGGCAAGATCCAGAAACACATTTTACGCGGCTGGACATCACCGACCAGCGGGCAAGCCTGAGGCTCGACCGTTTAGCCCGCAGGCGCGGACCGAAAAGACGCCGCGGCCGCCGCAACGATTTCCGCATTGTCCCTGGCAACGCTGCCATCGGCGAGCGTCTTGCCGTCCTCCAGACCGACCCGCGTCGACCAGCGCTTGCGATGCGCAAGCGCGACGAACGGCCAGACCGTGGCGTCGACGCCGTGCAGCAGGATCGGCCGCCGCACCCCGGCACGCTCGAGCACGGCGGCGATGCCATGCGCCTCGTCCAGTGCAGCCGGCAGGTCCTGTATGTCGATCTCGATCAGGATGCGCAGCACGCGGCTGTGGTCGGTAAGACCGACGAAGCGCTCGGCATCGGCCACAATGGCAAGTCCCGCCTCGATGCCAACGCCGCGCTGGAGCAGCAGCTCCATTACGGCGGGCGCATCGACCTCCGACAAATTGACCGACGCATAGTCGGGCAGTTCCTGCCACGCGCCGATCGCGGCGCGGGTCCGCGCGACATCATTCTCGATCCAGGCGCCGGTAGACACGCCAATCAGCGTTCCCGGGCAGGCCCGGCGTACCGCCAGCACAGCGGCATCCACCGCCGCCAGGCTTTCGCGCCCGTCAATGCGCGGATGGATGTGCAGTTCGGCCGCACCGGCGGCGACGCAGGCCGCGGCGTCGCTGGTCATCGCCTGTACATCGAGCGGCAGCCTGGGGTGGAAATCACGTGGACGCGCGCCGTTGATGCAGGCCTGGACGATCATCGATCTCGACTCTGACAAGGGAGGTCGCAGTCTAGCCGCGCAGCAGGACAAGGCAAAGAGCTGGAGACTTCGCTCCTGACAGCGCGCGACATTCGACGGCATTTGAATAAAAGCCGCCTGTGGATATTTACCCCGAATTCCGCCAGGCCCGCCAAGATAGATTAGGGCGGGATCATGGAGAGACCATTGACCAGTGATTTTTCAGCGGCCCGCATCCACCTCGAACGCGCCTATCACTATCTACAAGGCAGTGACGAGACGAGCCGCATGGCATGTGAGGCCCTCGATCTGTTGATCGAAACGGTGGCAGAGGCACAGCACAGGCCGTCCGAGGCTGGAGTGCTGGAATTTCCGCAATCGACGGCGCGGCGAACCGCCTAAGATGTTTTGAGACTCAGGCCGGCTGGCCCGGCCTGAATCTCAACACACCTGAATCTCAATATACCTGGATACCTGGATCACGATGCCTTTCGGGCCGCCACCACTTCGGTCGCGCGCGAAACGATCGCCTCCAGCGGTTCGGGCCGGTGCAGCAGGAACCCCTGGCCGAAGGCGACGCCCATATCGCTCAGCATCGTCAACGTATCCTGCCGTTCGATCTTCTCGCCCACCACAGCGCAGCCCAGGCTGCGGGCAATGCTGGTGATAGCCAGCACGATCTCGCGGTCGAAGCGGCTTTGCGTGATGTGCTCGATGAAGGAACCGTCGATCTTGATCGTGTCGACGGGGAAACGCCTGAGATATTCGAACGAACTCATGCCGGCACCGAAATCGTCGAGGCTGACCCGGCAGTGCCGCTCGCGCGCCTTGCGCACGAATTGTTCCGCGGCGTCGAAATTCGTGACCGCGGCAGTCTCGGTAATCTCGAAGCCGATGCCCGAATGCGGCGCCCCGGTCTCCTCGATGACGCTGTCGACGAACGCCCACAATTGCGGATCGCTCAACGTCTGCGCCGACAGGTTGAAGCCGAGCGTCAGCGCGCCCGAGCGCAAGGCCGCGCCGTGCCGCGACAGCGCGGTGCGGATGATCCAGCGGTCGAGCCTGGAAGCGATGCCGAACCGCTCGGCCACCGGAATGAACTCGCCGGGCGACACCAGGCGGCCATTGCGTGCGGTGAGCCTCGCCAGCACTTCGACATGGCGACTCTCTTCCCAGGGCCTGCCCAGCAGATGGATTTCCTGGCCGAACAGTTTCAGCCGTCCGTCTTCCATGGCATCGACGGTGTCGGCGGCGATGCGCGCCGCATTCAGCCCGCCCGACCCCGATGCCGTCTTGACGGAGAACACAGCGAAACGGTTTCGCCCGGCAGCCTTGGCCGCGTAGCAGGCATCGTCGGCGCAAGCCAGCGCGTCGGCCACCGTGGTGCTGGCGTCATCGACGAAGGCGATACCGATCGAGGCCGCCAGCTTGCGCGTCGATGCGGCCGGGCCGAGATCGGCTTCGCGCACCGCGCCAAGCACGGCGGTGGCGATCCGCTCGGCCTGCGCGGCATCGCAATGCGGCACCACCAGCGCGAATTCGTCGCCGCCCAGCCGCGCCGCATGCGCCGATGGCGGCAGACAAGCACGGATGCCGGCGGCAACGCTCTTCAGCGCCAGGTCGCCGGCGGCGTGGCCGGCAAAATCGTTGAGCGCCTTGAAGTAGTCGAGATCGACATAGAACACGGCGAGCGGCGCACCTGCCGTGATATGGTCGGCGAGCAGCCGGTCGAAGGCGGAGCGGTTCCACAGGCCGGTCAGAGCGTCATGGCGGGCCGCGTAGGCGAGCTCCTGCTCGCGCAGCTTTTCCTCGGTGATGTCGCGCACCGTGCCGAGGATCTGGCCGGCGGACCCCGCGGCGGCGACGAAGCGGACCAGCGATTCGATGTGGCGGATCTCGCCGTCGCGCCTGATGATACGGTATTGATTGGCGATGACGGCGTCCGTTCCCATCGGTGCCCGGTGCGCGCGTTCGGTGGCTTCCTTGTCCTCGGGATGCAGATAGCTGTGCCAAAGGTCGGCCGTTACCTCGTCGGTGTCGGCGACGAGGCCGAACATGTCCCTGGTACGGGTGTCCCAATAGCTCTTGTTGGTGGCGATGTCGTAGTGCCAGATGCCGGTGCCGCTGGCGGCGAGCGCCAGGCGGAAGCGCACATTGACCTTTTCGAGCTCGGCTTCGGCCGCCTTCTGCTTGGTGATGTCGGTCTGCACGCCCATCAGCCGCAGCGGCTTTCCGGACGCATCGCGCTCGACGATGCCGCCGCGATCGAGCACCCACACCCAGTGGCCGTGCTTGTGCTTCAGCCTGAGTTCGGTCTCGATGGCGTCGGTCTGTCCGGCGATGTGGCGGTCGCCGCTGGCCAGCGCCCGCTCGCGATCGTCGGGATGGGTCAGTTGCAGCCACAGGTCACTGGTGTTGGCAAGTTCGCTTTCATCATAGCCCAGCATCCGCGCCCAGGTCGCTGAATAGAAGCACGCGCCGGTCGCAAGATCCCAGTCCCAGACACCAAGATGGGCGCGTTCCAGGGCCTTGGCCCAGAACGTTCCATTACGAGTTTTCTTGTCCTGACGCGCCATCGTCTGTTTCGCTCATCCCCACCAAGGGGGCAATCTGCAGCAAAACCAGAGAAGAAACAGTTACCGAAGGAAGACTGCCCCAGAACGGCGATCCTGCGTTGCCAGCTTGCGTGAGCGTTGCCGGCACGTTCCCGCCTTTCGATTGGCCGGCAAGAACCGGAGTTTTGCCCCCAATGGATCGTCCTAGTGCTTGCCCAGGGTCATCGGCGAAGACCGGTGATCCCCAAGACAAACAGGAAGAGGACCTCCCAATGACCAAACAGGAAGACAACAAGGCCGTCGTCGTCAGATGGTTCACCGACTTCTGGGGTGAAACCTGCGACCTGTCGGTGGTCGACGACATCTATCCAAGTAAAATTTTATTCGCCACACAGTTATAATTCACAATTTGTTGGCAAGGATTCATTGACAACGATGTTGCGCCGCAACGCACCTGCGACATTCGCCGCCATCCGAGGCTTTCGACCGTTGCAGGCTGCCTTTCCATCAGGCTTCGGCCGCGATTGAACGTGGGGCCATCGCCTGGACGGCGATGGCCCAGCGATCAGGCGGCCTTGACCAGGCCGAGCTGGGTGAGGGCGGCGACGCCGTCGTCGAGGCCGATCTCCTCGACGATCCTGCCGTCGACCACTTTCACTGAGAACGGCTCCGCCGCACCGGTTTATATCTATGCCAACTATCTGCTTGCAGCCTACAGGAGCGGACGTCCTGAGCTGGGCAGCGGCATCTCAGCCATGCCAAGCATGCATGTCGCCTTCGTTACGCTCAACGCGCTCTTCCTGACCGGTTTCGGTCGTCGCTGGGCCATCGTCGGCTGGTCCTTTGCGGCCTTCATCCTGTTCGGCTCGGTCTATACCGGCTGGCACTATGCCGTGGATGGCTACCTCTCGATCCTTGTCGTCTCCCTGCTCTGGTATGTGACGGGGCGTTTGCTCCTGCCGCAAACGAGCCGGGACATCGCCGAGCTGGGATCGGCGATCCCCGATCCGGTAGCACAATGACCGGGCCTGGCTGACGCCGGACAGCCGCGCCCCACAGGCCTCGGGCGAGTGGCCAGGCGGCATTGGCGCCGCCTGGCCATTGCCGGCTACTGGCTCGGCGCCATCGCGTGTTCGCATGACACTTTCGGGTTCATGTCGGCGAAGGTGCCGGTCGGGTTGCCTTTCCAGGCCCAGACATGCAGTTCGTAGAACGCGCCCAGGCCATAGCGATTGGGCGCGCTGTTGAAATTGAACAGCTGTCCGTCCAGCGACGCCGGCCCTTTCGAGGTGATGTATTCGACGGCCACCAGCCTCAGCGTGCCGTCGGCCATCGGCTCGTACATCACGGCTTCGGGACGGGCGATGTCGATCTTGTCATCCTTCAGATACTGGCCGCTGACGTAGTGGATGCCCATGGCGCCGCCGGTGATGCCGCTGGCGCAGGGAATAGGCGCATAGCCCTCGGCCGTCGCGGCCTTGACGTCGACAAACCGGCTGTTGGCAGCCCGTACCTTGTCGGCCAGCGGATTGGGGCCGGACGCAGCTGCTTCCTGATGGGCCTGCGCGAATGCGGTGCAGACGGCCAGCATGGCCCCCGCCATGAGAAGCCTGTTTCGGAAGTTCGATATCATGTTCATTCCATTCTTCTTGAAAAAGCACAGCTGGCAGGCGGCCGAAAATACGGAGGCCCGACACGCAAGCGCTGTGACTGTTGTTGCTTGGAGATCCAGCAATCGATGCGACGAATGCCGGGAACGGTCATCCCTTCGGCAGATACGGGATCGTTCCGGCCAGATCGGTGTTGTCGATCATCTGGAAACGGCTGTCGCTGCCATCCTGTCGGGCCGAAACGAAGGGCGCATACGCCGGATCGTTGGTGAAGGCACGCGCCGCCGCTTCCGACGGGAACGCCATCAGGGCGATCAGCGTGGTGTCGAGCGGCTTGCCTTCGAGCGTCTTCACATTGCCGCTGCGCGACAGGTATCTGCCGCCATGCTTGTGGACGAGATCGTGCACCGAGGCGGCATAGGACGGCATCCACTGCGGGTCCTTCACCTTGATGTCTGCGATGATGTAAGCGGTCATGGTCGTCTCCTGGTTGTGGCGCAAGGGGTATCCCGTGCACCGGCCAAGAGGTCGCATGGCAGGACGCCGGCCAACCAGTCCGCGATCTGTACTGGGGTGGTACAGTTTCCGTACTGGCCGCTTCCTTCATGAAGGCCTAATATTCAGCTCAGGTTCGAGGGAGAGGCACCAATCATGACCCAGCACGGATACAAGCAGTTCTGTCCGCTATCGATGGCAGCCGAGGTGCTCTGCACCCGCTGGACCATGGTTCTGCTGCGCGAACTTGTGGCAGGCTCGACCCGTTTCAACGACCTGCGCCGCGGCGTGCCGAAAATGTCACCGACCCTTCTGTCGCAACGGCTCAAGGAGCTCGAACTGGCCGGGATCATCGAGCGCAAGGAAGTGCCGGGCGAGAAAGGCATCTTCGAATATCGGCTGACGGAAGCCGGCAGGGATTTGCGCCCAGTCGTCGAGGCGATGGGCTTCTGGGGACAGAAATGGGTCGAGTCCCGGCTGTCGCTGAAAAACCTCGATCCGTCGTTGCTGATGTGGGACATGCGGCGCAACCTGAACCCCTCGCCGCTGCCCGATGGGCGCACGGTGATACAATTTCTGTATCAGGAGCTACCGGCGTCCAAACGGTCGTGGTGGCTGATCGTCGAGAAGCACGGTGAGGTCGATCTGTGCTGGTACGATCCGGGCTTTGACGTCGATCTCTACGTCTCGACCGACTTGCACACGATGACGGCGATCTGGATGGGGTTGATCACGGTCGAGAAGGCCGGGGCAAAGGTCGCGTTGACCGGCGACCAGCACATCGCGAGGAAAATGCAGACCTGGTTGGGTCTCAGCCCATTTGCGATCGAACCCAAGCGGGCGGCGTAGCAACGACGGCTCGGGCGACGGCGGTCGGCGGCGCTTGGCAGTCCGGCGACGGCTCAGGCGCGCTTGCGGCCTCTGGCATTTGCAAGATGGTAGGGCTGCACGAGGACATCGGCGGGAATGTTCCATTCCTTGTTCAGTTTGAAGATCATATCCAGGGTCAAGGCGCGCTTTCTGTTCAGCACCTCAGTCGCCCGAGGCGACGACCCGATCACCTCGGCCAGAGCCTTTCGCGACAGGTTGAACAGTTCCATGTGTGAGTGAATAGCTTCGACGGGATCGGGTGCCTTAATCGGATAGTGCTTATCCTCATAAGCTTCGATCAGAGTTGCGAGAATGTCGAATCGGTCACCATCGAGGGAGCCAACCTCCGGCTCATTCTCGAAATACTTGGTGATTTCGGCGATCGCCCAATCGTAATCGGCTTCGGTCTTAATGGGTCGAATATTTTCCATCACACCTTCTCCGGATCAATCTTGTCATACTCTTTGTGTGTCCCGACGAATTTGATCAGAACGCGGTGAAACTTGTAGGCGACGTGGACAATCAAGCGAAACTTATTGCCGCCGATGTCGAAAATGACGCGATTGTCACCCACGAAGTCGACTGTCGCCCCAAACGCGTCCTTGATGTCAGCCGGGGTCTTCCAATCAGCATTGCCAACAGCCACATACCAAGCTGTCAAAGGAGCTTCGGCCTGGTTGTGTTTGGCCCAAAAGTCCTTCAGGGCTTTCTTGGCAATTATCTGCATGGCCTGATATAGCAAGTTCCCAATTTGGGAACAAGAGGGTTTCCCCAATCAGGAAAGGCAGTTATGAGGCTTGCGCCTCCTGACACTTGGCAGGAAACGGGTGGCGAGGCCGGCTTTTGGCGGCTTCAATGCCGGGCATGTTCATCACCCTGGCCAAGAATCTGAAATCCACGCCGCTGCCGGTTGCCGACGATCCGCGCTGGGCGCGCATCGTTTCGCGTGACAAATCGGCCGACGGAGAATTCTGGTATTCGGTGGCGACGACCGGCGTCTATTGCCGGCCCTCCTGCCCGTCACGACGCGCCAACCCGAAGAACGTGCAATTGCACGACACTATGGACCAGGCGAAGGCGACCGGCTTTCGTCCGTGCCGGCGCTGCAATCCGGATGGCCCGTCGCTGGAGGCCGGGAACGCCGCGATGGTCGCCGACGCCTGCCGCAGGATCGAACGGAGCGAGGAAGAACCGTCGCTCGCCGAACTGGCGGCCGCCGCCGGGCGCAGCGCCGGCTATTTCCACCGCGTCTTCAGGGCCGTCACCGGGCTGACGCCGAAGGACTATGCCGCCGCGCAGCGCGCCGCCCGCATCCGCCAGGGCCTTGAGGACGGCGCCAGCGTGACATCGGCGATCTATGATGCCGGCTTCAATTCGAGCGGACGTTTCTACGAGAAATCGACCGGCATGCTCGGCATGACGCCGACGCGCTATCGCGCCGGCGGCGCGCATGAAGAAATCCGCTTTGCCGTCGGCGAATCCTCGCTCGGCGCCATCCTGGTCGCATCGAGCCAAAAAGGCGTCGCCTCGATCCTGCTCGGCGACGAGCCGGACACGCTGGTGCGCGACCTGCAGGACCGTTTCCCCAGGGCGCGGCTGATCGGCGGCGACCGCGACTATGAGGCTCTGGTCGCCCGCGTCGTCGGTTTCGTCGAAGCGCCGGCGCTTGGCCTCGACCTGCCGCTCGACGTGCGCGGCACCGCGTTCCAGCAGCGCGTCTGGCAGGCCTTGCAGGACATCCCGGTCGGCCACACGGTTTCCTATGCCGAGATCGCGGAGCGCATCGCTGCGCCAAGGGCGGCCCGCGCCATAGCCGCCGCCTGTGCGGCCAACAGCCTTGCCGTCGCCATTCCCTGCCACCGCGTGATCAGGAAAGACGGCGCGCTGTCCGGCTACGCCTGGGGTGCGGAGCGCAAGCGCGCGCTGCTCGACCGGGAGGCGGTGTCCGGCTCATCGGGCGGGGCGAGACCAGACCATCGGTCTTCTCAGACCTAGGAGACGCAATGCGCGCGATGGCCAGGTCTCCCGACACTACCGCTGATGGGAGCAGCCAAACCCGCGACAGTTCACGCGACCGGCGCGCCGATGACGCGAAATCACTGGTGATGACCGTCGTTAGCCAGATGGTCGATAATGGCAAGGTCGAGTGGAACCTGACCGCGACCGGCGAGATCGAGCTGCGGCTCCTGACCGGCGAAGTGTTCCTGCTCGGTGAAATCTCCGTCACCCGTGTCGCATGACAAAATGGGAATGGTTTCAATATCAGCGCTCTACGGCGCCCCCCTCTGTCCTGCCGGACATCTCCCCCACGAGGGGGGAGATCGGCTGTCACCACGACCTTGGCCAATCTCCAGCGTTGCAGGAAGAGAAGCCGGCGGCAGAACTGCCAATCTCCCTCCTTGTGGGAGATGTCCGGCAGGACAGAGGGGGGCGCCGTAGAGCACATACTTTTGCGCTCGCGATTTGAATTTGAAAGCAAGCACCGGAGTGAGGCACGGCCGGCATGCGACTAGGGTTCAGACACGGATAAAGGAGTGAAGGCAATGAACCCCATGCAAACTCGAACGGCAGTACAGACAGCGATAGCACGCAACGCTACCGCTACCCTCGACACCATCGCCTATGCCATTGGCCAGTCCGCGATCGGCAAGATCCTGGCGGCGCGCAGCGATATCGGCGTCTGCGCCATCCTGATCGGCTCGGACACCGACGCGCTCGAGCAGGACCTTGGCAATCGCTTCCCCGGCAAGATGCTGGTCGAAGACGAGACCGCCTTGCGCGACGATCTCACGGCGATAGCGCGCTTCGTCGAAACACCTAGCGCCGGTCTCGACCTGCCGCTCGACATGCGCCATGGCACGCCGTTCCAGCAGAGGGTGTGGGACGTGCTGCGCACCATCCCGTGCGGCGCCACCATCACCTACACCGCCCTTGCCCGCCGCCTTGGTCAGCCGAACGGTGCCCGCGCCGTGGCGACAGCCTGCGCGGCCAACGCCATCGCGATCGGCATTCCCTGCCACCGGGTCGTCCACACCGACGGCACGCTGTCCGGATACCGCTGGGGCATCGAGCGCAAGCGCGTTTTGCTCGACAAGGAGGCAACGCTATGAACGCCCATGCCAAGGTTGCCGCTTCCGTGGTCGAGGCCGCTGAGACGCGTGTCGCCGCGTACGACTGGCCAGCCCTTGCCACCGAGCTCGACGGCTTCGGCTGCGCGGTGATCGAAAAGCTGCTCTCGCCCGAGGAGTGCCGGCGGATCGCCAGCCTCTATCCTCATGAGCAGCACTTCCGCAGCCACATCCACATGGCCAGGCACGGCTTCGGCAAGGGCGAGTACCGTTATTTCCGCTATCCCTTGCCCGACCTCCTGGGCGGCTTGCGCAGCGCGCTCTATCCCAGGCTGGCCGGCGTCGCCAATCAGTGGAACGAGCGCATGGGGCAAGCCATGCGCTATCCAGCGACGCATGCCGAGTTTCTCGAACAGTGCCATGCCGCCGGCCAGACCCGGCCGACGCCGTTGTTGCTGCAGTATGTACCCGGCGACTTCAACTGCCTGCACCAGGACCTCTATGGCGACCTCGCCTTCCCGCTGCAGGTGGCGATCCTGCTTTCCGAACCGGGCGAAGATTTCACCGGCGGCGAGTTCGCGCTGACAGAACAGCGGCCGCGCATGCAGAGCCGTGTCGAAGTGGTGCCCTTGCGCCAGGGCGACGCGGTTGCCTTCGCCGTCCACAACCGGCCGGTGCAGGGAACCAAGGGCAACTACCGCGTCAACTTGCGCCACGGCGTCAGCCGCCTGCGCTCAGGCATGCGCCACACGGTCGGCATTATTTTTCACGACGCCAAGTGAGGCCGACTTCATCCGGCGTCGGCGGATGCCATATCCAGGATCCAGGGACACGCATAGTAGTCGCTGATATGATCGATCACGCCGCCGTCGGCATGGATCCGCACCAGATACGCCAGCCGCCAGACCACGCCATGCAGCCTGTCGACGAGCAGCACGTTTTCCCCTTCGAAGGCGCCTGGCCGTATGCGCCAGGGCAGCTCGCTGCGCTCAAATTCGGCGAAGTAGGGCGAGCTGGAGAGCAAGCCATTGTAGCAGTCCGAAACGCGCAGCCGGGCATCGGCGCTGGTCAGCGCCCGCACCCCGTCCCAGTCTCGTTTGTTGAACAATTCGACATAGCGGTCGAGCAGCCGCGCCAGTTCGGCATCGTGTAGCGGTGCCGCGATCGGCTGCGCCGGCAAGACGGCGAGCTTGGCGCGACCGCGGTTGAGCGCCGACTTGACACCGCCCGATGTCGAGCCGACCAGATCGGCGATCTCCTCAAGCGAATGGTCGAAGACATCCTTGAGCAGCACGCAGGCGCGCTCCTTCGGCGGCAAATGCACGACCAGCCGCTCGATGGCACGGCCGGCGCCGGGACCGGCGGGCTCGACAGGCAGCACGATCTCGTCGCCGGCATAGCCGGCCTCGGCTCGCTGCCGGGCGCGGCGGCTCCTGATGAAGTCGATGCAGCGGTTGTGGGCGATACGGAACAGCCAGGGCCGCAGCGCCTGCGCATCGTCGAGCAATTCGATCTTGCGATAGGCCTCGAACAGCGCCTCCTGCATGATGTCCTCGCCATCGAGGGCCGAACCGGTCATGCGCGCGCAGTACCGGTGCAGCTTGACGCGCAGATGCGAAACCGTCTCCAGGAACTCTTTGTAGCGCTGGTCGAACAGGCCTTCGGGGTCAAGCCGCGGCTGCATCCCTTGTGCCGGTTCGACGGGTTTGCGGATCTGCTGGTTCATCGCGGCATATCGGTCAGCGTCACCACACCATTGCGCAAGTGCTGCACGTCCACAAGCACGAAGCTCGATACGACCAGCCGGCGCATGCTCACGCCGCTCTGTCGCTGGTAGCTGGTAAGCCCAGCCTCGGCCGCACCCAGGTGGCGAGGCGGCCGATCGCATCGTCGGCTTCCGGCGCCTTGCCGGCCATCATCTGGAAGGAATGCAGCATGCCGTCAAAGACGTCGAGCCGCGTCTCGAGGCCGGCCAGCCTGGCGCGCTCGGCGAACATGCGGCTTTCGTCGACCAGCGTCTCGTCCGCGCCGGCTTGCAGGAAGACAGGTGGAAAACCGCTGAGGTCGGCATAGAGCGCACTGACCAGCGGATCGAGCCGATCGCCATCGTCGATGAAGTTCGTCACCAGCCAGTCGACGGCAGCCTTGGCGAAAGCCGGGTCCTTGTCGCGGTTGGTCTCATAGCTGGCGCCAGTCAGCGCCATGTCGAACCAGCCGGAGATGATCAGCGTCGCGGCAGGCAGCGGCCTGCCTTCCGCACGAAGGCACTGCAGCACGCCATAGGTCAGCACCGCGCCGCAGGAATCGCCGGCAAGTGCGATGTGCCTGGTGTCGAAGCCTTGCCGGGTGCGGTCGGTGAGCCAGTTCCAGGCGGTCATCGCCGCATTGAGCTGGGCCGGATGCTTCGCCTGATGCGCCAGCGGATAGCCGTAGAGCAACGCCCGGCAGCCGACGGCCTTGGCCAGATGCCCGACCAGCTTGCGGTGCGTGTAGATCGAGCCGCCGATGAAGCCGCCGCCATGCGCGTAGAACAGCACCCGCTGCTCGTCCGCGCCCTTCGGCACGATCCACATCGCCGGCACGCCACCGGCATCGACCTCGATATAGTCGACGCCGCCGGGTTCGCCGGTCAGCGCCGTCCAATGCGTGTCGTTGTAGTCGATGATCGCTTGCGGACTAGTCAGTTTGCCGGCATTGGCAGCCAGCGCCGCATAGTGGTTCCTGTTTGCCTCGCTCTGTATGCTCGCCATTATGGTCTCCCGGGGTTGCGGATCGCGGGCCGCGCGACCTTCGAAGCCTAGGACGAACGGGCGGTCGGAAAGGATACGTGGCCGCGGAAGTTTTTTCGCGCGCGGCTAGTGCTCGCCGCCAAACATTGCAGCATGACGCCGGGCGAATTCGACGAACGGCGTTGCCCGCACGCCGAACATCTCGTGCGTCGCCAGATGCACCCGCGATTTCGGCCGCCGCAGCCGCTCGGCCAGTTGCTCGTCCAGCGCATCGGCGAAGTCGGTTGGAACGCCGCCGGCCAGCAGATTGCGGCGCCGCACTTCAGGGCTCACATTGACATAGCGAACCGACTTGCCAATCGCTTGCGATATCCGCGCCGCGACATCGCACATCGTCAGCGCCTCGGGCCCGGTCATGTCGAGGCTCTCGCCTGCATGGCCGCCATCGCGCAGCAGCCGGAAGGCCACCTTGGCGATGTCCTCGACATCGACCGGCGACAGTTCGGTGTCGCCGAGTGCGAGACGGAAGACGCCCTCGGCGGCAATGGTTGGCGCGTCGCGCAGATAGACCTGCATGAACTGGCTGGGGCGCAGATGCGTCCACGCCAAGCCTGCCCCTTCCAGATAGCGCTCGATCTCCTCATGCATCCGCGTGAAGCGGAATTTCATCGCGTCATAGCCGATGTTGGATTCCGCGCCTGAAAACTTCACCACATGGGCGATACCGGCCTGCTTGCAGGTGTCGATGAAGCGGCACTGCGTTTCCGTCATGTCCTCGGCGGCGGTCGAAATCATCAGCACGCGGTCGATGCCGTCGAGTGCAGCGCCCAGCGTTTCAGGCCGGCGCATATCGCCCTCGATCAGTTGTATCCCGGCAAGCTCGTCGAGCCCCGCCGCCGAGGCCCGGGCCGGGTCCCGCACCAGCGCCCTCACCTCATGCTTCTGCCGTGCGAACTCGCGCACGATCGCCTTGCCGTTCAGGCCCGTGGCGCCTGTCACCAGGATCATGGTCTTGTCTCTCCGTTCAGGATTGATGCGCCCGCCCTGCTGGCGACCGCACGTTGAAGACGAAGAGACGCGGGCAAAGGATTCCGCACAAACATCTTTTTATCGGCGAGATGCCTTCGTGATGCCTCGGATCACGCCACTGGCGCGTAGCGGTTGACCACCATCCCGCAGGCATAGGCTTTCGAGCCGAGCAGCCGCAGGGTCTCGAAACCGCCCTGGTCGAAGATCCGCCGTCCCGCGCCCAGCACCGCCGGGTTGACGAACAACTGGAACTCGTCGACCAGCCCTGCCGCGATGAGTGAGGAGGCGAAACCGGCGCCGCCGAAGACGGCCATGTCGCCGCCCTCGCCTGCCTTCAGCGCCTTGACCTCGCGCGGCAGGTCGCCACTCGCCACCGTTGTGCGCTCCCACCGCGAGGCTTTGAGCCTGTCGCTCAGCACCACCTTTCGTGCTTCGACGACGCGTTGCGCAAAGGCATAGAACGGATCGTGCGGAAATTTCTTCGCCGCATTGCCCCAATGGGTCAGGTAACCCTCCTCGGCCATCTTGCGGCTGAGCAGGATGGTGTCGACGCCGGCGAAGACGGCGTTGAAGTCCCGCTTCAGCTCGTCGTCCCAGGCGCTGTCGTCGCCCCATTCCCAGAGCTGCCAGTGATGATCCTCGTCGGCGCCGACAAAGCCGTCGACCGACATCTGCATCTGCAGGATCAGTTTTTTCATGGCCATTCTCCGGTTTGTCCGACACTGACGAATGATTTACTTCTGGAACCATTTGACGCACGGCGGAGAATGATGTCAATAGTAAATTGATTTAAAAATGGAACCATAGACATGTCGACCAAGGGAAAGTCCGGCTGTCCGATCAACCTGTCGCTCGAACTGCTCGGCGACCGCTGGACGCTGCTCATCATCCGCGACCTGATCTTCGCCGGGAAAAAGCATTTTCGGGAATTCCTGCAGTCCGACGAAGGTATCTCCTCGCGCACGCTGGCCGAGCGGCTGCAGACGCTCCAGGACGAAGGCATCCTCACCCGCAGCGAAGACCCTACACACGGGCTGAAAACGATCTACCGGCTGACCGAGGCCGGCATCGACCTGCTGCCCGTGCTGGCGACGCTCGGCGCCTGGGGCAGCAAGCACCGCAGGGCCGATGACAAGCTGTCCCGGATCGCCGACGAATTGGCGGCCGGCGGTGATGCTGCGCTGGACCAGATGAAGGCAGCGTTGCGGGCGGAGCATCTGGCGAACACATGATCGCCGAAGCTATGAAAGACGCCCGGAGGCCAAGGCAGGGCGTTGGCTAACTGTGCGGCGATAAATGGATAATCATCGACCATCATACTGATCGTGAAGACGGACCCAATCGCCCAGCGTATGTGACGGCCCATTTTCATTGCGGCCGACGGGAGTGAGGTCGAGATAGCTATAGGTCCCGATCAGGTTCTCGCCACCACGGCCCCGCACCTGGAAAGTGCAATAGATCTTGCCATCATCATCTTTGTAGAAAACGGTAGCACCACCGCGATCTCTGCCTGATATCGCGACCTCCTCGAAATTGAATAACACCTTGCCCGAGTTGATCTGGTCCTCGGTGAACGATACCTGGAAGTCGAAATTGAAATCGCTTCCGAATGACGACACCCAGTCGAACTGCCAATTCATCCGCGCCTTGAAGTCCAGTAGCTCGGCGAGAGGAGCGCGCGAGCAGACGGCCAGGGAGACGTCGTGATGCATCAGATGCTGGTTGGCGGCGTCGATGTGGTCGCAAAGGAATGAACAGCCGGTGCACCGATAGTCTGCATTGGGCGGAAACATGAAGTGATAGATGATCAACTGGCTGCGGTTCTTGAAGAGATCGGCCAACGATTTCCTTCCCTGGGTCGTATCGAACTCGTAGGGCTTGTCGATCCGCAGCCACGGCAGTGCCCGCCGGTCCGCCGCGAGTTGTTGACGCTGGCGCGTGAACGCCTTTTCTTTCTCGAGATGCGCTTTGTGCGCTTCAAACCAATCCGTGTAAGGCGCGATGATGTGGTCGGTCATGTCGTCCTCCTTCCGCACTCTGGCGTGTGCTGACGGTGTCGTTGCCTGTCTTAAAGACGTTGTTGAAAACCGCGATCCGACGTCGCCTGAACAATTTGTGCTGAAGAACGCGGCTGATAGCACCGGACGCCGACATTCAGCTTGACAGTCGTGCGCGCTTTGTTCTCTATATGTTCCAATCTATCAGCAACTGCGGATGTGCGGTCTGGATGGAAACGACAGCCACCATCCTGCATGCCGATCTCGACGCCTTCTATGCTTCGGTCGAGCAGTTGCTCGATCCGTCGCTGCGCGGCAAACCAATTGCGGTCGGCGGCGGCGTCGTGCTTGCCGCCTCCTACGAGGCCCGCGCCTTCTGCGTGCGCGGCGGCATGCCCGGACGCAAGGCGCGCGAACTCTGCCCGCAGCTGATCTTCGTCGGCGGCAATTTCAGCGACTACCAGCGCCTGGGCGACGCGGCGATCAAGGTGCTCGACGACTTCACGCCCGTGGTTGAGCGCATCTCCATCGACGAAGCCTTTGCCGATGTCGCGGGCTGCACTCACCTGTTCGGATCCCCGCAAGAGATCGCCACGACCATCCGCCGCCGCGTCCGGGCAGAGCTCGGCCTGCCGATCTCGATCGGCGTGGCGCGCACCAAGCATCTGGCCAAGATCGCCTCGCAGGTCGCCAAGCCCGACGGGCTGGTGGTGGTCGACCCAGGCACCGAGATCGCATTTCTGCACGACCTGCCGGTCGGGCTGATGTGGGGCGTCGGCCCGGCGACGAAGGCGCGGCTGGCCGAAATCGGCATCGAGACCATCGGCCAGCTGGCCAGGACGCACAGCGGCGCGCTGATGCGGCTGCTCGGTCCCGCCGCCGGCGAAAAGTTGTCGGCGCTGTCATGGAACCGCGACCCGCGCAAACTGGAGACGAAGCGCCGGGCGCACTCGGCCGGCGCGCAATCTGCGCTCGGCCAGAAGCCCGCCGTTGCAGGGGTCATCGTGCCCACTTTGCTGCATCTGGCCGACCGCGTCGCCAGCCGGCTGCGCGCCAAGGCAAGGCCCGGCCGCACGGTGACGGTGCGCGTGCGCTTTGCCGATCTCAGCGCCGTCACGCGCTCGATCACGCTTGACCAGCCGATCGCGGCGACCGCGATGCTGGCCGAGATCGCCGGCGACCTGGTGCGCGGCGCGCTTGCCGACCACCCTTACGAGAAGACGATCTCGCTGCTGGCGATCTCGGTCTCGCATCTCGAGGAAAGTGCCGAGCTGCAACTCGAACTGCCGCTCGGCCTCGCCGATGAGAAGCGCCGTCCGGGCACTCGAAAAGGCCTGGCACGCTTCGGTGCCGACCGCGCCATCGACAAGATCCGCGAGCGCTTTGGCAAGCAGGCGGTCGGCTACGGCACGGTGGCGCTGGAGGCCGCACGCTCCGTGCCCGACGAATTCAGGGAATTGGCGCAGAAGGAGCTCTGAGGGCCGCCGAAGCCAATCGTGCCCTGCATATGACCGCGCAAGTTGTAACTGGTAGCAGCAAAAGAGTGACTTGATTTCAGGCCCTGGCTATTCGAGTAAGGTGCAGCGGCCACAAGCCATGGAATGCGATGTTCACAGCCTTCATCGTTTGCGCGTCAGTCACAGCTCTCAGCGCGGTCGTCAGTCTCGGTTTCTCCTTGGCTGCCGCCATGAACGAAACCGGCAACGCCCGGACAATAGCTTTCTACGGTTGTGCACGCAGCGTGGCCTTGGTGGTCGCAAGCGCCGTGCCGTTTTTTACGGGTTCGACGGAATGGCTTGAAGCCATCGCCTGGATAATGATCCTTGTGCAGGCTGGGGATGCGATCATAGGCGCCACGATCGATGATCGGATGAAAACCTTCGGCCCGGCCGGCATGTCGCTCGCCAACCTTCTGGCTCTCCTATGGCTCATCCAGTCTGTTCAATGAGACGACGACAGACAGCCTAGGCGCACGTGTGTTCCTCTGCCATTCAACGCCATTCTTGTGGCTGCCTGCTTCAGCCTCTGATCGCCTTGCCGGCTTGCTGCAACTGCTCGAACGCCGCGAAACGCTTGGCGTGCCAGCCAGACAGCGAAGCGTTGGGATGATAGACCTCGCCGAGTTCCGACATGCCCGCCATGGCCGTCACCAGGTCCTTGTATGCTCCTGCGGCGACGGCGCCCAACATCGCCGAGCCGAGCAGCACCGGCTCCGGCGAGGTCGACGCCACCACCACCATGCCTGTCGTGTCGGCCAGCAGCTGGCGCACCAGCGGGCTTTGCCCGGCGCCGCCGCTGACGACGATGGTGTCGACAGGGATGCCCTTCTCATGCTCGGCCCGCACGATCTGGCGCGCGCCGTAGCCCAGCCCGCAGACGCCGGCGACATACAGCCCGACCAGGCTTTGGTGGCTGGTGTCGAGATCGAGCCCGGCAATCAGCGCGCGCGCATCCGGGTCGGCGAAAGGTGCGCGGTTGCCGAGGAATTCCGGCACGACATGGATCTCGCCGACCAGCGCCGGCATTGCTGCGGCGCCCCCACGGCCTTGCGCCTGCAGCGACAGCCAGGCGCTGAGGCCGAGCCCTTCGGCCTGCGCCCTGGCCGCGGCTTCGCCGGCCGCCGGGTGCATGCGCACCAGATGGTCGATGGCTGCACCTGCCGCCGATTGACCACCCTCGTTCAGCCACAGCTCCGGCACCATGGCCGAGAAATACGGACCCCAGACGCCGTCGACGAAGGCCGGTTCGGCGGTCGACGACAGGGTGCAGGCCGAGGTGCCGAAGACATAGGCCATGCGCGACAGGACACTGCCGAAATCGCCGCGCGCCCCGACCGTGCCGACACCGCCGGCATGCGCATCGATCAGCCCGGCCGCCACCGCGGTGCCGGGGGCGAGGCCAAGGTCGGCCGCCGCCTGCGCGGTCAGTCCGCCGCCCAGCGATGCTCCCGCCGGCACGATCTCGGTGCCGATGCGCGCAAACGCCTCGTCGGCCAGCGCGCCGAGGCCGATGTTGCGGAAATAGGTCTCATCCCAGCGGCTCTCATGCGCCAGATAAGTCCATTTGCAGGTCACCGTGCAGACCGAGCGGGCAAGGCTGCCGGTCGCCCGCCAGGTCAGGAAATCGGCGAGGTCCAGGAACTGCCAGGCCGCGTTGAAGGTGGCGGGCATGTTTTCCGCAAGCCATAGGAGTTTCGGTGTCTCCATCTCAGGCGAGATGACACCGCCGACATAGCTCAGCACCGCCGCGTCGCTGCGGTTGATGCGGCGCGTCTGCTCGATCGCGCGGTGGTCCATCCAGACGATGATGTTGCGTTCTGGATTGTTGGACGGACCCACCGGCAACGGCACGCCGCCCTCACCCAGCACCACCAGCGAACATGTGGCGTCGAAACCGATGCCGGCGATCGCCTCGGGCGCTATGCCGGCTTCAGCGACAGCGGCGCGGGTGGCAATGCAGACCGCCCGCCAGATGTCGTGGCTCGACTGCTCGACGATGTCGCCGGCCTCGCGCCAGACCTCGATGTCGTGCTTGGCCGAGGCAAGCAGGTTTCCCGCCTGGTCGAACACCCCTGCCCGCGCGCTGCCGGTGCCGACGTCGATGCCGAGATAATGGGGCATGGGGAAACCTTCGGTTAGGGGAGTAGGGGAGTAAGGCAGGCAGTAGGGGAATAGGCAGCAGGCGAATAGCGACTAGATTTGAGCCCGGACTTTGGACCGCAGAACAACATACTGCCCTACTCCCCTACTCCCGTACTCCCCTACTCCCGTACTCCCCTATTCCCCTACTCCCTTAAAGATCATTGCTCTGCGGCAGGATCACCAGGTCCCGGATAGTCACGTTGCGCGGCCGGGTCAGCATGAACATCACTGCCTCTGCGACCTCGCGCGGCTGCATCAGACCGCCGGCGGCGAGCTCTTCCTCGAGCTTGGCCTTCGGCCAGTCGTCGACCAGCGCGGTCACCACCGGGCCTGGCGCCACGGCACCGACGCGCAGGCCGTGCTTGGCCACCTGCCGGCGTACTGTGTGGACGAAGGCCTGCACGGCATGCTTGGACGCGGTGTAGATCGGCTCCCAGACCACCGGAACCAGCCCGGCGATCGAACTGGTGACGATGATATCGCCGGTCTTGCGCTCGACCATGTGCGGCAACACCGCGTGGATCGAGCGGAAGACGGCGTTGATGTTGAGGTTCAGCATGCGGTCCCAGGTGTCTGGATCACCGGTCAGCACCTCGCCGCCGACATAGGCGCCGGCATTGGCATGGAAGATGTCGAGCTGCCCGGCCTTTTCCAGGATCTGCGGCATCATGGTGGCGACGCTTGATGGCTGCATCAGGTCGATCACCAGCGGGATCGCCTTGGGGCCGAGGTCGGCGCACAGGCTGTTCAGCGTCGCCTCGGCGCGGTCGACCAGCACCACGCTGGCGCCAGCCGCCAGCATGTATCTTGCGCATTCGAGGCCGATCCCCGACGCCGCCCCGGTGACGGCCGCAACTTTTCCGGACAGTTGAGTCATAGCTCTCTTCCTGTTGATGGGTTCAGGCCCGGCCATGGGAAACACGCGAACGGCGAGCCAGCGAGTCGACGATGACTGCTATGGCAAGCACGGCGCCTGTGATCATGTACCGAAGCGACGAGGACAGATCGAGCAGCGTCAAGCCGCTGGCGATCGACTGGATGACGATGATGCCGAGCAGTGCCGAATAGGCGCTGCCGCGGCCGCCGAACAGGCTGGTGCCGCCGATGACGGCCGCCGCGATGGCGTTGAGGTTGACGTCGCCGGTGCCGGCCTGCTGGCTGGCCGACGCAAGCCGGGCCGCCGACAGCACGCCGCCGAAAGCGGCCAGCATCGAGCACAGCACGAAGGCGCTGGAATAGATCAGCCGCACATTGATGCCGGCGCGCCGCGCTGCCTCGCGATTGCCGCCGACCGCCGACATCGAGCGGCCCCATTTCGTCCGCGTCAGCGCGTAGTGCATGGCAATGACCAGGCCGACGAACAGGCCGAACATCCACGGGATGCCGCGCGCCTGGTTGAGGTAGAAGACGATGAGTTCGAGCACGATCGTGATCGCCACCGCCCGCGTGACGATGCCGCCGGTCGAGGGTGCCGACAGGTTGGCGGCGCGGCGGCGCGCAACGGTGCGCAGGCCGGTGATCAGCATGACGATGCCGGGCACAGCCGCCAGCCCGAACGACACGAATTTCGGCATCACCAGAAGCTGGCCGAAATTAACCAGGTTCGAGCCGTAAGGCAGGTTGATCGAGCCGGTGGAGCCAAGGATGTAGAGCTGCAGGCCGAGCACCGCGAGCAGTCCTGCGAGCGTCGAGACGAAGCTCGGCATGCCGAGCCGGTTGAACAGCAGCGCGTAGAGCGCGCCGATGAAGCCGCCGACGGCGACCGCGGCGAGGATGGCGAGCGCCACCGGCCAGCCCTGGTTGACCCACAGCGTGCCGACCAGCGCCGAGGCAAAGCCGCTGATCGAGCCGACCGACAGGTCGATCTCGCCGACCATCAAAACGCAGACGATGCCGAGCGCAATGACGCCGACGGTGGAGGAATCGAACAGCAGATTGACCAGGTTGCTGCTCGACAGGAAGATCGGATTGATGCTGGCGAACACCGTCCAGATGATGACCAGCCCGACGATGACCGGCAGCGAGCCGAGATCGCCCGAGCGCACGCGGTCGACGAAGGCGCGGATGCTGCCGCTCAAGCCCGCCTCGTGCTTGACGCGCACGTCGGCGCGGTCGAGCTGCGGCGGAGCTGCCTGTTCGACTTGACGGCTCATGGGTGTGGCTCCTGGGTTTGATCCTGCCGCGCTTGCCGGCGTTCGGCGCGTCGCGACACCGAATTGTTCGACGCGCCGGTGATGGCGCTGACCAGCTCCTGGTTCGAGGCGTCTGGGGTGAAGATGCCGTTGTTGCGGCCAAGCCGCAGCACGACGATGCGGTCGGCGACCGCGCGCACGTCTTCCATGTTGTGGCTGATGATGACGACGCCGAGCCCGCGGTCGCGCACCCGCTCGATCAGGTTGAGCACTTCGGCCGTCTGTGCGACACCAAGCGCCGCCCTCGGCTCGTCGAGCAGGATCAGCTTGGGTTCGAGCAGCAGCGAGCGGGCGATCGCCACCGTCTGGCGCTGGCCGCCCGACAGCGACGCAACCACTTCGCGCACACTGGGGATGCGCGCCGAAAGCTCGTTCAGCAGCGTCCAGGCGCGCACTTCCATCGCCACCTCGTCCAGCCGCAGCGGGTTGAGCTCGCGGCCGAGGAAGATGTTGGCGACGATGTCGAGGTTCTCGCACAGCGCCAGGTCCTGGAACACGGTGGCGATGCCGAGCGTCAGCGCCGCACTCGGGTCGGCCAGCGTCACCTGCTTGCCGCGATAGCTGATGGTGCCGGAGCTCGGCTGATGCACGCCGGCGAGGATCTTGACCAGCGTCGACTTGCCGGCGCCGTTGTCGCCGACCAGCGCCACCACCTCGCCGGCATGGACATCGAGATCGATGTCGGTGAGCGCCGAGACGGCGCCGAAATTCTTCGAAATGCCGCGCAGGCTGAGCACCAGCTCGCCTGTCGGAACCGGTTCATCCGGGGTATCGATCATGCCTGGAATACCTTTCAAGAAAGGACCGGTTCAAAAAGCGGGTGGGCGCTGCCTGGCCGCCGCCAGAGCTCCAGCCCGATGTATTCGGGATGGGGCTCCAACCTATTTTTCGGCCAGGGAGCGGAATGGGGCAAGGGTCGCGGTCAGTTCCCGATGCCCAGCTTCTTGCAGCCTTCCGCGTAGCGATCGACGCAGAGTTCGGCCGCGGTGTTGATCTTCTTGTCGATGATCTCGGCCTTCAGGTTTTCCTGCGTCACCACCGCCGGCGTGAACAGCTGCGAGGGCGTGTCGTAGAGCGTCATCTCGGCCTTCGGCGTCTCGCCCGAAAGCAGCTTGATGGCGACGTTGGCAGCAGCTGCCGCCACGATCTCGCTCGGCTTGGAGATGGTGTTGTACTGGTCGCCGGCGATGATCAGCTGCAAGGCGGCGATCGTCGCGTCGTTGCCGGTCACCGGGGGTACCGGATCGACGCCGGCTGCCTTGAAGGCCGCGATGGCGCCACCACCGGTGCCGTCATTGGCGGCGACGACGCCGAGGATCTTGGGCCCGAAGCGGGTGATCTGGCCGCCGGCCCATTGCTGCGCCTTCGGCGGCGCCCATTCCGGCGTGTCGAATTCGGCCAGGATCTGGTAGCCGCTGTTGTCGAGGCCTTCATGGATGCCCTTCTTGATCAGGCCTGCCGCCGCGTCGGTCGGCGAGCCGTTGATCTGCAAAACGCCGCCGGTGGCCGGATCGACCTTCAGCGCCTTCAGATGCGCGACCAGCGAGTCGGCGATAGCCTTGCCGATGCCTTCATTGTTGAACGAGACATAGAAGTCGGCCGGTGCGGTCGGGATCGGCCGGTCATAGGCGATGACCTTGATGCCCTGGCTCTGCGCCAGCTTGACCAGCGAAGCGGCGGCGGTCGAGTCCACGGGATCGAGCACGATCGCCTTGGCGCCCTGCGAGATCACCGAGTTGAACTGCTGCTGCTGGCGCGAGGCGTCGGCATCGGCGTTCTGGTAGAGCACCTTGCAGCCCGGGCACAGCTTCTTCATCTCGGCGGCGAAGCCGGGATAGTCGTGCTGTTCATAACGGGTCGAGGCCTGGTCGGGCATCAGGAAGGCGACGGTGGCGTCGGTGACCTCGGCGGCCCTTGCGATCGCGGCGGTGCCGGCCAACAGCGACAGCGCAATTGCTCCCATGCCGGCGGACTTCAATGAAGATGAAAATCGGGTCATTCGGTCTTCTCCGTTTCTGGATATGGTTGTAAGAAGGTCGTTGACTGCTTTGTTGTGAAGACACGCCTCCGCCCTCGCCCCAACTGCAATTGGGAACCAGGGCCCGGCACCGGCCTCTTGGCCGCGCCGACATCCTCCGCTGACGAAGGATTTCTAGGACAAGCGCTCTCCATCGCGGACCGCGTTATGCGGGCCACGTTGTCAGGCGAAAAATGTGGTTCCTCCCTTGGTTCCTCCCTGGCTCCTCCGTTAAGCGGCTTTTCCCGCGTTGATGTTGTCGGCCAGCAGGCGCCTGAAACGCGAGGGCGGCATGCCCTTCTCCGCCAGGAACTGCCGGTTGAAATTGGACAGATTGTTGAAGCCGACCTCGTAGCAGATGTCGGTGATCGAGGCCTGCTCGTCGCTCATCAGGATCTGGCAGGCGAGGTTGATGCGCAGCCGCTTGACATATTGCACCAGCGACATGCCGGTGTGGCGGCGAAACGAGCGTGAGAAGGCGCCGGTCGACTGGCCGGCAATGGCCGCCAGATCCGTCTCGTCGAACAACTGCGTCAGGTTTTCACGGATATATGCCAACGCCTTGTTCATGCCGGCGGTCATATAGCCCGAGGGATCGGGCCGGTAGCTGGCGCTGGCGAGCAGCTGGAACTCCTGGGCCCGGCTGAGCAGGCCCGATATCATCATGAACAGCTCGATGCGGCGCACGCCTTGCGCCTGCATCATCTCTTCCATCAGCGGCGCCAGCTCCTTGCTGGTGCGGCTGGAAAACAGCACGCCGCGCCGCGACGCCTCGAGCAGTGGGCCGAGCCCCGCCAGTTCCGGCAGCACATGCATGGCATCACCAATGAAGCTTTCCGAAAACTGGATGATGCGGCCGCGCAGCGGAATGGAGCTGTCCCTCGGGATATCGCTCACCCAATTGTGCGGCAGGTTCGGACCGGTCAGCACCAGATTGCCTGGCTCGAACTCGCCGATGAAGTCGCCGACGAAATAGCGGCCGTTGGTGAAGATCACCTGATGCAGTTCATATTCGGGATGGAAATGCCAACGCACCGTGTGGAAGGGGTAGCCATGCGACCACGCCTTGAAGGACTCACCGCGTCGTATCTGGACAACTTCCAGGTCCGGTTCCATGTCCGTCTCCTCCGGGCCGGCACGGATCGTTGCCGCGTTCGACCCACATTCCCTAAACCGGCCGAATTGGTTTCGGCTCTGCATTTCGAGACCACGCTACCGGCTCATGACAGCAGGCGCCACCACGATTCAGGGCAGTGGATGATACTTTTTTAACCGGGAAAGGGACACGGAAAGGCAATATTCGGGCAGGATGGGATCAGCACCGCTGACCGCAACGCGCCTGGTTCGGGCCGAAGCAACTGCCCCAGTTGAACCTGCGCTCCCGGCCATCCGCCTCGGATCAAGACACGCAAGCTGGGTCAAAGCCACCTCGTGTGCGACCGCCGTAAGCGGAAACCTCCTCAATCCGTCGCCGACATGACGACGAAGTCCTGGCCGGAGCGGCTGTCGGGATGCAGCGGCGCGTCGGTGAGCACCATCACCATGCCCGGATGCATCCTCGCCTGCATGGCGTCGAGGAAGCTCTTTTGCGTGCTGAGCCGCTTGAGCATGTCTTGCTCATTGTTGAAGAACGAACCGGAACTGGCGCTGCGGCTGATGTCGACCCATTGCCAGTCATTGGCGGCGCCCGCCACCTGCAAGGTCAGCACATGGCTGCCAAGCCCGCCGGAGCCGGTGATGGTCAATGGCGCCTGCGCCACGACCACGCCGTTCTCGATCAGCATGATCTCCTTGTCGCCCGACGAGGCGATGATCGAGGTGACCGGGAAATCCTCCGGCTCGACCCAATCGGCGGCGCGCTTGTGGCCGTCCTTGGAAGCGACGACGTTCTGGAACTGCCCGGCCGCGTAGCCACCCAGCACCATTCCGGGATTGGTCAGTTCGGCCGGGTCGCCGCGCGCGCCCGAAATGATGACCGGCGTGCCGATATGGGTGATGCCAAACAGATTGCTGGAAAAGGCGAGCGGCAGCCGCACGCAGCCATGCGAGGCCGGATAGCCCGGCAGATTGCCGGCATGCAGCGCGATGCCCGACCATGTCAGCCGGTTCATGTTCGGCATCGGCGCATCATTGTAGGTGCTCGACTTGTGGTCCTTGTCCTTTTGGAGAATGACGAAGATGCCGGTCGGCGTCTCATGCCCGGGCTTGCCGGACGAACAGGTCGAGACGGCTATGCGCACGCCGTTGCGATAAACATGCACGCGTTGCTGCGGCAAGGAGACGATGATGGCGACCGGCCCCTTCTTCTGGCGTTCCGGATGCCAGGTGAACTCGCCGGGCTTGAGATCCTTGATGTCCTCAAGCGTCTCGGCGGCGAAGCTTCGCGCCGCCGGCAACAACGCCAGCACGCCGGCGCCAAGAACCAAATGCCGTCTGTCGAGCCCCATGCCGCCCCCCTCGTCATGACCAGCCGTCAGTCTAGAGGCTTTCCGGCCCGGATAGAAGCGGTCATGTTTGGGCGGATCGGGTCGCGCCTCGCTCTCACCCGAACCGGGCTTGCGTCCACGCTCCACCAGCTGCATTCGACTCCACCGCCGCCGCGACGAACTTTACGCCGCGCGCGCCGTCGACGACGTCAGGCACTTGCGCCGCCCGGGCCGGATCGACCGCCGCGCCCGAGCGATGCGCGCGAATGATATCGGCGGCGTCGCGGTAGAAATTGGCGAAGGCCTCGATGTAACCTTCAGGATGCGCCGCAGGCATGCGCGACACCCGCCGGCTCTCCTGCGTCGAGCCATGGCCGCCGCGCACCAGCGTGCGGCTTTCCTCGCCGTAGATGGAGAAGCGCAGTTCCTCAGGCCGCGCGCCCGACCATTCCAGCCCGGCTCTGTCGCCATAGATGCGCACGGACAAATCATTGTAGTGGCCGGGCGATGTCTGGCTGGCCAGGATTGTGCCGCGCGCTCCGCCGGCCCAGCGCACCAGCACATGGGCATTGTCGTCGAGCCGGCGCCCCGGCACCGCGGTGAACAGGTCGGCCGAAACCGCCTCGGCCTCACAGCCCGAGATGTAGCTTGCCAGATTGAAGGCATGCACGCCGATATCGGCCAGCACCGCCGACTGCCCAGCGCGCGCCGGGTCGGTGCGCCACTCCGCCTGCTTCTGGCCTTCGGCGTCGATCGGTCTGGTCAGCCAGTCCTGGATGTAGGCGCCGTGCACCGACACGATGCGCCCGAGTTCGCCGGCCACCACCATCTCGCGCGCCTGGCGGACCATGGCGTAGCCGGTGTTGTTGAGGGTGACGACGAAGCGGCGTTTCTTCGACCGCGCCAGCGCCACCAGCGTTTCGGCGTCGGCCAGCGTCGTCGACAGCGGCTTGTCGCAGATCACGTCGATGCCGGCTTCGAGGAAGGCTGTCGCGATTGGTGCGTGCAGATGGTTTGGCGTGACGATGACGACGGCCTCGATGCCGTCCGGCAGCGCGGCTTCGGCCTGCGCCATGACGCGATAGTCGGCATAGCTGCGCTCCGGCGCGATACCGATCTCGGCGGCCGAGGCGGCGGCGTTCTCCGGGTCGGATGACAGCGCGCCGGCGACCAGCACGATCTGGTCGTCAAGCCGCATAGCCAGCCGGTGCACGGCGCCGATGAAAGCATTGCGGCCGCCACCAACCATGCCGACCCGCAAGCGTTGGCGTGTCGAGCCGTCCGATGTTGCATAGACCATGATTTTCAAACTCCTCCGGACAGGCGATTTCTGGGGGGGCAAGCCTAAGACATCGCCAGAGCTTTCGAACACGATTTCCAATTTCCATATTGTAAAACGATCGTGCCGCGCTAGCCTGAAATCATGAGTGGGGCAGGCAAAACATCGGGACGATCCGTTGCCGACGAAGCAGCGACCCGCAAACGCGGACGCTCGCTGGCGGCACTCGGCTACATCCAGCCGCAGACCTATGAGGAGTTGCGCGCGGTTCTGTCGTCCGGCACCGTGCATTTCCCCAAGCGGTTGCGTCAGGTCGCCATCTTCCTGTGGCAACATCCGAGCGACGTCGCGCTCGGCACCATCGCGCAGGTAGCGGCACAGGCCGGCGTGCAGCCCTCGACGCTGGTGCGCTTCGCCCAGATCTTTGGCTATGCCGGCTTTTCCGATTTCCAGGGCCTGTTCAAGGACCATATCAAAGGGTCGTGGCCGGACGGACGCGGCGAGCAGCGGAGCGAACCCAACGCCGATCTGCATTTCCTGCACGGCATGGTCGGCGCCTCGCAGGCCTCGCTTGGCCGCGTCGAGAGCGGTTTCGACATCGAGAGTTTCGAGAAGATGGTGACGCTGCTGGCGGCCGCCGACCTGATCTATGTCATCGGCTCCAAGCGCGCCTTCCCCGTCACCACCTATCTGTCGCTGACGCTCTCGCAGCAGGGCGTGCGCAACGTGCTGGTCGACAATGTCGGCTCCACCGCGCTCGACCAGGTCGGCTGCATCGGCAGGCAGGACGCCGTGCTGGCGGTGTCCTTCAGCCCCTACAATTCGATCACACCCGACCTCGTCGCCGTGGCGCATGAGCGCAACGCCGGCATCGTCACCATCACCGACAGCACCTTCAGCCCGCTGATCCGGCTGTCGGACACCTGGCTGGAGGTGGTCGAATCCGACTTTGCCGGCTTCCGCTCGCTGGCGGCGTCGCTGGCCGTCGGCATGGCGCTGGTCCACGCAGTCGTCGCGCGCCGCGGCCAATGAGGCGCTGCTGGCACAATTGACTGCCGGGAATTGACGTTCCATATTTCGAAAAATAGAAACTTTGTTCCGGGAGGAGGAATGGAGCTTCAGCTCAAAGGCAAGGTGGTGCTGGTCACCGGCGCGACGCAAGGCATTGGCCGAGCGATTGCCGAAACGCTTGCGCGTTCGGGCGCCGGTGGTCTGCTGGTCACCGGTCGCGAGAAGGCGCGCGGCGATGCCGTGGCAGCTGAGCTTTCGCGGCTCGGCACGCCCACTGTCTTCGTCGCCGCCGATCTCTCCGACCCTGAAGCCCCTGCCCTGCTGGCGCAAGCCTGCATCGATCGCTTCGACCGCATCGACGGCCTTGTCAACGCCGCCGGCCTGACCGACCGCGCGTCCTTCCTCGATGCCGACCTCGATGACTGGGCAGCGCTGTTCGCCGTCAATGCGCGCGCACCATTCTTCCTCATGCAGGCGGCGATTGCCGATATGAAGAAGCGCGGCCAGGGCGGCGCCATCGTCAACATCCTGTCGATCAATGCCCATTGCGGCTCGCCGGAGCTCGCGGTGTACTCGGCCACCAAGGGCGCGCTGGCGACGCTGACCAAGAACGCCGCCAACGCCCACCGCTTCGACCGCATCCGCGTCAACGGCATCAATGTCGGCTGGACCGACACACCGGCCGAACGCACCATGCAGGCCGAGACGCTCGGCAACGGTCCGGGCTGGCTCGACGCCGCCAAGGCCTCGCAGCCTTTCGGCCGCCTGTTCTCGACAAGCGATGTGGCGAACCTCGCCGTCTTCCTGCTTTCCGACACGGCCGGACCGATGACCGGCACGCTGGTCGACCAGGAACAGTGGGTGATCGGGGCGAACCGGTGAGCGTCGCCCCCTCCCCCGAGACACTTGGGCCGGCGCTGCTCGCCCGGTTGCCAACCACCGTCCAGAAACCGGCCTATGACCGCGCGGCGCTCGCGCCCGGCATGGCGCACCTCGGCGTCGGCGCCTTCCATCGCTGCCACCAGGCCGAATACACCGACGATCTGCTGGCCAGCCATTTCGACCGCTGGGGCGTCGTCGGCATCAACATCCGGCCACCCCGCCTTGACGACACACTTGGCCGGCAAAGCTGTCTCTACACGCGGTTGATCCGCGAGAACGGCAACGTCGAGGCGCGCGTCATCGGCAGCATCATAGAGGTCGTCGACAGCCAGGCGAGTGCCGCACCCGCGCTCGATGTGCTGTCCTCCTCCGACATCGAACTGGTGACGACGACGGTGACCGAGAAAGGCTATTGCCACATCCCGTCCAGCGGCGAACTCGATCTCGACCATCCCGACATCGTCCACGACCTCGCCAACCCCGGGATGCCACGCAGTGTGCCCGGCCTCCTGGCGCGGGCGCTGGAAGTGCGCCGGGCGACACATGGCCGGCCGCTGACGCTGCTCTCCTGCGACAACATCCCGGCCAATGGCACTATCCTGGCCAATGTCGTGCAGGCTTTTGCCGAACGGCGCGGCAACGGCCTTGCCGACTGGATCTCGGCCAACGCCGCCTTCCCGTCGGCCATGGTCGACCGCATCGCGCCGGCGGTCACGCAAGCCGACCTCGACGGCGTCGAGCAGCGTTTCGGCTACCGAGATGCGGCGGTCGTCGTCGGCGAGCCGTTCCGGCAGTGGGTGATCGAGCAGAAATTCGCCGGCCGCGTGCCGCGCTGGGATCGGGTCGGCGCCAGCTTCGTCGACGATGTCACGCCGTTCGAGCATCTCAAGATGCGGGTGCTCAACGGCGCCCAGACGACGCTCGCCACGCTTGGCGTGCTGGCCGGCCTCGAACACACATTCGATGCGATCGCCGACCCGCTGCTGTTGGCCTTCGTGCAACGCATGCTTGTCGAAGAGACGCTGCCGACGCTGCTGCCTGTGCCCGGCATGGAACCGCTGGCCTATGTCGCGCAGAGCCTCGGCCGGCTGCGCAATATCGCGATCCGCCACCGCAACCACCAGATTGCCACCGACGGTTCGCAAAAGATCGTCCAGCGCCTGCTCAACCCGATCCGCGACCGCCTGAGCCAGGGCCAAAGCATCGCGCTGCTGGCGCTCCCGGTCGCCGGCTGGATGGCCTATCTGATCCAGGCCTCGGCACGGTTCGGCAAACGCTGGCCGGTGTCGGACCCCTATGCCGGCAAGGTCGCCGACATATCGGACGCAACCGGCCGCGATCCACAGGCACTGGTGGCCGGCATCCTTGCCATCGACACGATTTTCGAGCCCGGCCTTGCCGCGAACGATGTGTTCCGCAGGTCCGTCACATCAACGCTCGGCGAGCTGCTGTCGGACGATCCGATGGCCGCCGTCAGGCACAGTCTGGAACAGGGCGAGGCGGTACGGTTGAAGCGGCCCGCACAATCGGCATAGTGGAAGTCGGTCATGAAGCCACGACGAGAGCAATTCCAGGAAAAGTGTGAAACGGCTTTCCGCCCGGAATTGCGGCAAAAACAAAGGGATAGAACGGTTCCTCGTTCCGTGAAACGATGAACTGTTCAGGGGAGGCATGATGAAACTTGGACTACTCACCGCACCTTTCGCGGAGACGCCGCTTGGCGAGGTCGCCGGCTGGGCAAGCTCCGCCGGCTTCGAGGCGCTGGAAATCGCCTGCTGGCCGAAATCGTCGGGCGCCAGCCGCCGCTATGCCGGCACCAGCCACATCGACGCCGCCTCGACTTCCGCCGCGCAGGCCAGGGAGATCGTCGCCTTGCTGGCGGAGAAGAACCTCTCGGTCTCCGGCCTCGGCTACTATCCCAACCCGCTGCACCCCGACGCCGCACACCGCGAGGCTGTCATCGGCCATCTGAAGAAGGTGATCGTGCTGGCCGCCAATATGGGCGTAACTGTCGTCAACACTTTTTGCGGTGGCGATGCCGCCAAGACCGTCGACGTCAACTGGCAGGAGGCGCTCAAGGTCTGGCCCGAAATCGTCGCCCATGCGCGCGGCCATGGCGTCAAGCTCGCCTTCGAGAACTGCCCGATGATCTTCAGCTATGACGAGTGGCCGGGCGGGCACAACATCGCCTATTCGCCGCAGGTCTGGCGCCGCATCCTGGAAGCCTGGGGCGGCGATGTCGGCATGAATTTCGACCCTTCGCACCTGGTCTGGCAGATGATCGACCAGGCCCGCTTCATCCGGGAATTCGGCCCCTACATGCTGCATGCCCACGCCAAGGACCTGATGATTGATCATGATGGACTCTACGAGCGCGGAATCCTCTCGGCTGGCATAGGCTGGCAGGTGCCGCGCATGCCGGGGCTCGGCGATGTCGACTGGAGCGGCCTCTTCTCCGGCCTCTACCGGGCCGGCTATGACGGACCCATCATCATCGAACACGAGGACAGGCGATTTGAAGGCAGCGACGATCAGGTGAAGCGGGGCTTTCTGCTCGCCCGCGACGTGCTGCGTCCGTTCGTGAAATGACGGCGCAAATGCATGTCGCCCAAAGCGCGGAGGAGCGATTTTGGGACAATGACATGCATGGAACAAGCACAAGAACTTAAGGCGCGCCGCGTGAATCTCTTTCTGCGCGACGCGGTTTAACGGCTTGGAACTGAACTGAAAAACAATGTGGAGGAAGTCTGAAATGAAGAAATATCTGACCATGGTCCCGCTACTTGCCGGCGCGGCCTTCCTGGCCTCAGTGGGCGCCTCGTCCGCCGCTGGCAAATACACCATAGGCATCTCCAACACCGTGCAGGGCAATGGCTGGCGCGAGGAGATGGTGTGCGCCATGAAGGCGCAGGCGCTGGCCTCCGGCGAGGTGGCCAAGCTCAACATCGCCCACCGCAACACCGATGCGGCCGGCCAGCTCGAAGACATCCGCAACCTGATCAGCGCCAAGGTCGACGCCATTGTCGTCAACCCGGCCGATCCGGCCGGCATCAAGGCGGGCCTCGAGGAAGCCACCAAGGCCGGCATCGTCGTCGTTGCCGTCGACCAGGCGGTCACCGAACCGTCTGCCTACATCATCTCCAACAACCAGGAGCAGTACGCCTATCTCGGCGCCAAATGGCTGTTCGGACAGATGGGCGGCAAGGGCGAAGTGTTCTACATGCGCGGTGCCGCCGGCGCGTCCGCCGACAGCGACCGCGACAAGGGCTTCAAGAAGGCGCTGGCCGAATTCCCAGACGTGAAGGTCGCACAGGAAGTCTTCACCGGCTGGCAGCAGGACCAGGCCAAGCAGCAGATCCTTTCTTTCCTCTCGACGGGAACGCCGATCAACGGCATCTGGACCTCCGGCATCGACAACGTCATCGTCGACGCGCTGGTCGAGTCGCAGGCGCCGCTGGTGCCGATCGTCGGTGCCGACAATGCCGGCTTCGTCGGCCAGTTGAGCTCGGTGAAGGGTCTCGTCGGCGCCGCAGTCACCAACCCCGGTTCGATCGGCGGCGCTGGCGTGACGCTGGCGCTGCAGATCCTCGACGGCAAGAAGCCGGCACAACAGACCGTGCTTGTCGAGCCGCAGCTGTGGGAGAACGCCACCGACGAAGGCAAGGCCAAGCTGAAGGCCGCCGCCGACCCGTCGCTGAGCCCCGAATGGCCGGTCTCGATCTCGATCCCCGACTGGACCACCTACACCAAGGACCAGATCGTCGCCTGCAAAGGCCCGGGCGAGTAAGTCTGGGCTTTCGCTAACGGCCGTCGGTCGGCGCCGCCCCTCACCTGCCTGCCGGCATCCTCTCCCCGTATAGAGACGGGGAGAGGAACGTCGTCGTCCGGCAGGACAGTGAGGGGCGGCGCTGACATTCGCAGTGATCCGAGCACGCAACCCGAGAACCACCGGATTTGACCAGCAACCCGCTCCTCGACGCCACCGGCGTCGCCAAGAATTACGGCGCCGTTGCCGCGCTGCGCAACGCATCGCTTTCGGTGCTGCCGGGAGAGGTGCACGCGCTGATGGGCGCCAACGGCGCCGGCAAGTCGACGCTGGTGAAGATCCTGACCGGCGCTATTCCTGCCAATGCCGGGCGTATCCTGATCCGTGGCGAGGCCCGCGACATACGCTCGCCCGCCGCCGCCCGCCGCGCCGGCCTTTTACCCGTCTACCAGGAACCGTCGCTGATCCCCGATCTCGACGTGCTGTCCAATCTCAGGCTGACCGGCACGCCGGTCGAGCCGTTCCGCGCCTGGGTGCGCGAACTCGGCATTCCCGATCTCGATATCCGCGACACCGCCCGCGACATTCCGCTGGCCGTGCTGCGCGTGCTCGACCTGGCGCGTGCGCTGGCCGTCGAGCCCGACGTGCTGCTGCTCGACGAGATGACGGCGGCGCTGCCCGCCAACCTCGCCGAAAAGGTCCTGGAAGTCGTGCGCCGCCAGGGTGACAGCGGCCGCGCGGTGATCTTCATCTCGCATCGCTTCGTCGAGATCTCGGCGCTGTGCGACCGCGCCACCGTGCTGCGCGACGGCGAGACCGTCGGCGTCGTCGACATCGTGCCCGGCGTCGAGGAAAAGATCGTCGAGCTGATGCTCGGCACACGCATCGTCAAGACCCATGTCGCCGCCCGCAGCGCCAGCCAGAAGGCCGCAGCCGCCCCTGCCCGCCCGCGGCTGGCGGTGCGCAATCTGCGCGTCGGAACCAAGCTCAACGATGTCTCTTTCGATCTCGCCGATGGCGAGGTCGCCGGCGTCGTCGCGCTTGAGGGCCAGGGCCAGGACGAGCTGTTCGCCGCTCTTGCCGGCTCGATCCGTCCATCGGGCGGCGCAATAGAGGTCGACGGCCAGCCTGCGAAATTCTCCCACCCGATCGACGCCATCAGCGCCGGCCTCGCATATGTGCCAGGCGACCGCGCCGAGGCGCTGGCCATGCAGCGCTCGGTGCGCGAGAACATCGCGCTGCCCTTCAGTGCCGCCTTGCGCAACTGGGGGCCGATCGCCATGCGCCAGGAGCGCGCCAAGGTGGTCAGCGCCATCGAGCGGCTGCAGATCGACACCCGCGCGCAAGGGGAAGTGCAGCGTCTCTCCGGCGGCAACCAGCAGAAGGTGACCATCGCCCGCTGGATCGCCGCCGACACACGGACCCTGCTGTGCTTCGACCCGACGCGCGGCATCGATGTCGGCACCAAGCAGGAGATCTACAAACTGCTGCGCGAGGTCGCCGGCCACGGCAAGTCGGTGCTGTTCTACACCTCCGAACTGGAGGAGGTGCAGCGTGTCTGCGACCGCGTCATCGTGATCTTCGGCGGCCGCGTCGTCGACATCTTCGCGGTCGAGGAGGCCGACGAGCCGGCGCTGATGCGCGCCGCCTACGGCCTGCCGCGCGGCGCCAAGGCCGACATCGGCATTTTGGCAGATCCCCACGCTTCTTCGCCTGAGAGCGCGAGTTCCTCGGATTCAAACACGCCGGGGCCGACGCCATGAGCCATTTCCTGCGCCGCCAGGGCTGGGTCGCCGGCCTGTTCGCCCTCTTCGTCGTCCTGTTCATCATCACAAAACTGATCCAGCCGGCCTATGGCAGCGGCGATTTCGGCTCGCTCGTACGCGCCGTGCTGCCTTACGCCTTCGCGGTCGCCGCCCAGACCGTCGTCGTCATCGCCGGCGGCATCGACCTGTCGGTCGCCGCCATGATGGCGCTGACCAGCGTCACCGCCGCCTCGATGATGTCAGGCGCCAGCGAAGAATATGCGCTGTTCGTGGTGCCGTTCGTGCTCGCCGTGGGGTTCGTGCTCGGCGCCATCAACGGAATGCTGATCGTCGTCACCCGGGTGCCCGACATCGTCGTCACACTGGCCACTTTGTTCGTGCTGCAAGGCGCTGCCCTTTTGGTACTCGATGCGCCGGGCGGTGCGGCGGCCGAATGGCTGAAGGCGCTGATCTCGGGCACGGTGTCGATACCCGGCCTGCCCGACGGCATCGATGCCTGGCTGCCCAAGGCTTTGCTGCTGCTCATCGTCTGCCTCTGCATCATCTGGATACCGCTCAGGCGGTCACGCCTCGGCCTCTCCATCTATGCCATCGGCTCGAGCGAGCTGGCGGCGTTCCGCAGTGGCGTCCCGGTGGCGCGCACCCGCATCATCGCCTATGCGCTGTCGGGCCTGTTTGCCGCTTTTGGCGGGCTGGCGCTGACCATGAGCACCGGCATCGGTGCGCCCATTCCCGGCCCCTATCTGCTCGCCAGCGTCGCGGCGGTGGTTCTCGGCGGCGTCGCACTCGGTGGCGGCAAAGGCGGCCTCCTCGGCCCCATCGTCGCCGTCTTCGTGCTGCGGCTGGTGCGCACCGACCTGACGCTGCTTGCCATCGACCCCAACGTCACCGCCATCATCGAAGGCGCTATCATGGTCGCCGTGGTGATGTTCGGCGCCTTCATCACCATGCGGAGCCGGCAGTCATGAGCGGGCATGAAATGGGGCGTCGTGGAGCACTATCCCCTCCCGTCAACCGAACCAACATCGGGCGAAACCAATCGCGAGCACGAGCGTCATGAGCACAACCGCGATCTCTCCCCAACCTGTCCCCTTCGGCCGCCGCGTAAAGCGCTTTATGGCCGACCGACCGCTGATCCCGCTGATCATCCTGCTCGTCATCCTGGTGGTGATCCTGCAGATCCTGCGCCCCGGCATCGTCAACGAACGCTGGATCGCCAACACCATCAAATTCGCCATTCCCTTGGCGATCCTCGCCGGCTGCCAGACCATGACCATGCTGACCGGCGGCATCGACCTGTCGATTGGCACGGTGGCGACGATGAGCGCCTTCATCATGGCCACGCAAATCGTCAACCAGGACCCGGCGGTGGCCTTCGCGCTGGCGATGATGCCGGCGGTGCTGATCGGACTGGTCAACGGCATAGGCGTCGGCGTCTTCCGCGTCCATCCGCTGATCATGACGCTGGGCACCAGCCTGATCGGCACCGGCTGCCTGCAGGTCTACCAGCGCACGGTGATCGCGTCGGGCGCCAAGATCCCAGACTTCCTCGCCTGGCTCGGCACCGGCCTGACATATGGCGTACCCAACGCCCTGCTGCTGTTCGTGCCGCTGGCCGCACTCATCGTCTTCACCTTGAGCCGCACCGGCTTCGGCCGCCTGCTCTACGCCGTCGGCGACAATGAGCGCGCGACCCGCCTCTCCGGCGTGCGATACTGGCAGGTCATCACGGCGCTCTACGTCATCTCCAGCGTGCTCGCCGGCATCACCGGCCTGCTCTATATCGGCCTGATCAAGGCCCCCTCCCTGTCGCTCGCCGAACCGCTGGTGCTGCCTTCGGTGGCGGCAGCCGTGATCGGCGGCACCTCGATCTTCGGCGGCCGCGGCGGTTACACCGGCACCATCATCGGCGCCCTGATCCTCACCGTGCTGACGACGCTGCTGACCATCCTGCAAATGCCGGAAGGGGCCAGGCGGATCTTGTTCGGGCTGATTGTGCTGTTCGTGACGGCGGCGTATCTAAGGATTGTGGAGGAAAGGTAGGGGTGGGCGCGGAAGCGAATTTCCGCTTCGCGCCGCGTTTCGGCCACAGAGGCAACAGGCAGCCTTGCCGCCGACAACGGTCGCTGTCCCCGGCATTCTCGAACAGCCATTCTCCGTCCCGAAAGAAGACCCTTCCTTCCAGCTTTGGGCCCGCATCGCAAGCCGGTGGTCGCAGTATACAGCTGGATGTGACGCAGTATATGCGAGCCGACATGTCAGCGAGCTGCGATGGATCGAAAGACTCTTGGAAGCTCATTTGCGCTCCAGCAGCTATAGCCGACTTTGTCTCACTCCCTTGGCAAGTAGACTTCATCCAACTGGCGATTGGCTTAGCCGGCTTTGGCCGCCACTACAAAGAAATACAAGAGTGACACCAATCGGAACTCGTGCCTTTGTTGCTGGTCCAAGAGGCGAAAAGGGGACGCTGGGATCGGCTTAAGCTAAGAAGATTCTAGCTTGCAGCCTTGCTAATTTACTGACATATTTATCTGTTTCCGAGTTTTGCACTATGGCAATTGGGGCAAAAAGATGGCCAAGGAATCTGCGAATGCCGCTTCTCCAGCAGTTAAAGCGGACGTAAATCTGATGGGTAATGCAGAGGGTAACGGGCTGAACTTCATGGCGGCCCAGGCTCGCGAGGGCGGAGGCTCCGGCGACGCTGTAGGTGTCGACAAGATACGCGATCTGCTGTTCGGCAACCAGATGCAGGACTATGACCGCCGGTTTTCCAAGCTTGAAGAACGGTTCTTGCAGCGCTTCAAGGATGTCGAATCCGAGGCCAAGCGCAATCTCGAAATGTACGAGTCAAATGCAAAGAAGCAGGTCGAATCGCTTGCGGCGCAATTGCGGAACGAAAAAGACGCACGAGCCGAGGCCGACAAGGAGATTGACCGGAACCTTCGCGAGCAAAATCAGGCACTTGAAAAGCAGGTGCGCGCGTTGTCGGATCAATTGAGCGAGCTTGAGCGCGATGTTGCGGATCGGATGAATCGAAATGATCATTCGCTGCGTGAGGATATCAAGCAAAAGAATGAAACCGTTCAGATGATCATGGAGAAAATGTTCTCCGATCTCAGCAACGTCAAGACCGACCGAAATCTTTTGGCTGGCCTGTTTGTCGAGGTTGCAAAATGTCTGAATCAGGATCCCGTAGGTAACAAGAACAACTCGGAACGCAGCTGGAAAGTGAGTTGATCGGAATTTGACGTCAACCGTCGACCCAGTCAACCTTCCTCAAAGTACAGCCTCGAACGATACCGAGATTGATCGCGAGGCTCTGGCTAGGCTGTTGGTCGAAATTGCCCGGAACGTCGATCCGGACAATCATGCGCATTTCGACGTTCCAGCCGCCGACCATCGCATGGACACACTTCGCGAGCTGCTGGTCGGCCGCGAAATTTCTGAGCTTTCACGCGTTACGCACCTGCTCGACGAACCCGAGCAGCTTGCGGCCGCAGTGGGGGACGTTCTCCCCAGCGCAGCCGCATCGGCGTCTCATGCGCAACTCGGCGAGGCCTTTGCGCCAGTTGTCGAGCGGGCCGTGCGACGGTCCATCCAGAAGAACCCGCGCACGCTGACGGATATATTATACCCGGTGTTTCTGCCGGCTATTCGCAAGTCGATCGGCGAAAAGATCGACCAGACCTTTCAGTCGCTGAACGAATCTTTAAGGCATATATTTACCTGGCATGGACTTAAGTGGAGATTTGAAGCTTGGAGGACAGGAACGAGCTTCTCAGAAGTTGTCCTTAAGCATTCCCTCTCCTATCAAGTAGAGCATGTCTTTCTCATTAACCGCAATTCCGGGCTATTGATTACACATGTAGCCGCCGAAAATGCAACGAGCGAAGACCCTCAACTAATTTCTTCGATGCTTAGTGCAATTCAAGATTTTGTGAAGGACTCATTCAACGAGAAAGAACAGAGCGGACTGGACACTATCCGTTTCGGGGAGCTTCGTCTTTGGTCGGAAGTTGGACCGTTTGCGACCTTGGTTGCGGTGATCCGCGGAAATCCGCCAGAGGAATTACATGAAATAATTCGCGACGTACTGCTTCGCATCCACGATGAGAGCTCAGAAGCTCTAGAGCAGTTTGACGGCGACAGTTCGCAGTTGGCCGGCGTAGAGGCGCAGCTACAGACCTGTGTTGAACTGAAGCAGGAGGATTCAAACGAGGGATTTCCGTGGCTGGTGGTGGCTGCAGTCCTGCTGGTTTTGGTACCCGCAGGCGGTTGGTTCTTTCTTTCCTGGCAAGCCGGGCAGCGCTGGCAGGCCTATGTGTCGCGACTGGAGACCCAGCCGGGCATCATCGTTGCGGAACACCAGATGCGCGGCGGCCAATTCTATATCGCCGGCCTGAGAGACCCGCTTGCCGCCGACCCGCAGTCGCTGTTGTCCGGAACGCAAGTCGATCCCGCTCGAGTTCATTCGCAGTGGCAATTCTATCAGAGCCTTGAGCCGGAGTTCGTGTTGAAGCGGCTGACGGCGTCGCTGGCCCCGCCGGATACAGTACGACTTTCGATCGTCAACGGTCGCATCGTTGCCGAGGGTGAGGCTCCCGACACGTGGATCGACCGGGCGCGTGCCACCGCCCAACAACTTTCGGCAGGCGGGCCGGTCTTCGATATCTCCAAGGTTCGTGATGTTAGCCCCGAAGCACGCGCAGCGGAGCGCTGGCAGGCCTATGTGTCGCGACTGGGGGCCCAACCGGGCATCATCGTTGCAGATCAGAAGATACGCGATGGCCAATTCTATATTGCCGGCCTCAGAGACCCACTTGCCGCCGACCCGCAGTCGCTGCTGTCCGGAACGCAGGTAGATCCCGCCCGGGTTCATTCGCAGTGGCAATTCTATCAGAGCCTTGAGCCGGAGTTCGTGTTGAAGCGCCTGACGGCGTCGCTGGCTCCGCCGGATTCGATACGGCTTTCGATCGTCAATGATCGCATCGTTGCCGAGGGTGAAGCTCCCGACACGTGGATCAACCGGGCGCAGGCCGCGGCCCAGCAGCTTTCGGCAGGCGGGCCGGTCTTCGATATCTCCAGAGTCCGCGATGTAAGCCCCGAAGCACGCGAGGCGGAGCGCTGGCAGGCCTATGTGTCGCGACTGGGGACCCAGCCGGGCATCATCGTTGCAGATCAAAAGATACGCGATGGCCAATTCTATATTGCCGGCCTGAGAGACCCGCTTGCCGCCGACCCGCAGTCGCTGCTGTCCGGAACGCAGGTCGATCCCGCCCGGGTTCATTCGCAGTGGCAATTCTATCAGAGCCTTGAGCCGGAGTTCGTGTTGAAGCGGCTGACAGCGTCGCTGTATCCGCCGGATACAGTACGACTTTCAATCGTCAATGATCGCATCGTTGCCGAGGGTGAGGCTCCCGACACCTGGATAGACAAGGCGCGCGCAGCAGCCCGACAGCTTTCGGCAGGCGGACCGGAATTCGACATCTCCAAGGTTCGTGATGTGAGCCCCGACGCACGAGCGGCAGAGCACTGGCAATATTATGTGTCGCGACTTGAGGCTCAACCGGGAATCATCGTCGCCCAACAAACAGCGAGGGGTGGACATTTCTACATTTCCGGCCTGAGAGACCCGCTTGCCGCCGACCCGCAAGCTCTGCTGTCCGGAACGGAGGTTGATCCTGCCCGCGTTCATTCACAGTGGCAATTCTATCAGAGCCTTGATCCGAAGTTCGTGGTGAAGCGGCTGACGGCGTCGCTGACCCCGCCGAAATCGGTTCAGGTTTCGATCGTCCAAGGTCGCATCGTTGTCGTGGGTGAGGCTCCTGCCGCCTGGATCACTCGGGCGCAGGCCGCCTCCGAGCAACTTTCGGCGGACGGAGTGGTTCTGGATGTCTCGCAGCTGCGTGAGCTAAACCTTGCAGAACTTAATTATTTGAGAGAAGCCATCCAGACGACCGATATTTTCTTCTCGTCCGGCAAAGTTGTGCCGGGACCAGAGCAGGTGCCGGTTCTCGACAGGTTGGCGGATCAAATCAAGGAATTCGCCCAGAATGCCCGCAAGTCAGGCGTAACAGCGCGGTTCATGTTAACCGGGCATTCGGACGCCACTGGCCGTGAGACGGCCAACGCGTCGATCAGCGCCGCCCGCGCCGAGACAGTTCGCGCGCTTCTCAACAAGCGCGGCGTCCCTCCGGAACTGCTGCTGGTTCGGGGCGCGGGAACTTTTGAGCCGTTGGTGCCTGAAAATATTCAAACTGGTAGCTCCACCAATCGCCGGGTTTCGGTTACGGTAAACCTGGACTAGGGCGGGGCCCACGATGCTGCAAAAAAAGATCTGCATGTTGGGCGGGTTCGCTGTCGGAAAGACGAGCCTGGTGCGCAGGTTCGTGCAAAGCATCTTTTCGGAAACTTACTTGACCACGGTGGGAGTGAAAATCGACAAGAAGAGTGTCGTACTCGCGGACAAAACCGTGGATCTGATTTTGTGGGATTTGGCCGGCGAAGACGATATCGGCTCATTCCGCGTCAGCTATGTGCGAGGTGCGACCGGGCTCGTGCTTGTCGTCGATGGAACCCGCGCCGCCACTCTTGCCGTGGCGCTCACGCTGCGCGAGCGGGTCGAGGCCGAATTCGGGCCCATGCCGTTCGTGTTGCTGTTCAACAAATCCGATCTGGCCGATCGGTGGGCAATACCGGATAGTGAGATTGACGGACTGAGGCAACTTGGATGGCAAATCTATCTGACAAGCGCGCTTTCGGGTGAATGTGTCGATGACGCATTTCGTCAGCTTGCTTCGATGGTCACCGAATAGACCATGCATGGATTGCCAAGAGAAGTCAGAAGCTGGATTTTCAACTTCTTCTATCGTGAGCACTCTGTCGCGTATCTGAAAATTGACGCAGAGCTTTGCATAGTTGCGAAGGGCGGCAATCTTAAACATTACGAACTCTCATCACTTCGCATTGGTAAGCCTGTTGCCGATCAGCTTGCATTCATGGAAGGCTTGCTGCCTTGCCCGGAGCTTCCATTTCATATGGCCATGATCGAACTGCCCGGCGGGCGTGTCGCGGACCTTCATCTTTTTGCTGACGATGACTGCGTGTGGCTGCTCTTTCTTGACGCCACTGCCGAACGCGACAACAGGCAGCGGCTTCAACAGAAGGCTTATGAAATGACGCTCCTGCAAGAGAGGGAGCGTCAACTCAACGAGAAATTACGATCGACGAACGAGGCGTTGAGGGAGAGCCAGGAGGGATTGTCGCGTGAATACCAGCGCGCCGAAACCCTGCTCCTCAACATTCTTCCGGCGTCGATCGCGGAGCGGCTAAAGGCGCACGAACAGATTGCGGACAACCACGCAGAGGTGAGTGTGCTTTTTGCCGACATCGTCGGTTTTACGGAAAGAGCGCGCAGCGTCGGAGCCGTGACGACGCTCGCTATCTTGAATTACTTCTTCAAGGTGGCGGATCAGCTCTCGGAAAGATATGGCTGCGAAAAGATCAAGACAATCGGCGATTGTGTGATGGTGGTCGCCGGCCTGCCCGCCGCGCGATCCGATCATGCGGAAGCCCTTGCGCACTATGCACTTGAACTGCGCGAGGCGGGTCGGCGCGAACGCTTCGCAGGAGAACCGCTAAGACTGAGAATTGGAATTCACTCAGGACCGATCGTCGCCGGCGTCATCGGCAAAAAGCGGTTTGCCTATGACCTGTGGGGCGACACCGTCAATCTCGCCTCACGGATTCAAACGTCCGCCGAGCCCGATGAAATCCGTATTTCGGATGCAACTCACACACTGCTTGGACCAGATTTCGCTTGCGACCCACTCGAGGAAACGGAATTGCGTGGCACAGGTCGTGTGCGCATGTGGCGGCTGCGGGCCTGATTTGCCACTTGGCTGTGCCAACCCTGCAGCGCATTTCATTTCAAGCCAGCGAATGTCATCTTTCGCCAAGCCAACCAAGCAAGACACGTTCCGTGAACCACAAGAATGACAGTCGCGGCCGCCTTTCTTTGCAAGCTTAAGTCGGGTTGCCGTCAACTAGAACGGGGCCGCTCCCATATCTGAGATCGATAAGGTAGACTGCAGCATCGGAAGACGGCGATGCACCATTCGTTTGGACAATTCGAACTTGATGAAGCTGCCCGCAAACTGTCCCTGGAGGGCGTTGGGCAGAAAATCCAGCCGCTTGTCTTTGACTTGCTCGCGTATCTGGTTCGCAACGCAGGCAGAGTTGTACCCAAAGAGGAGTTGATGGACGCTCTTTGGCCGGATGTCATTGTGACAGAAGCTTCGCTTCAACGGGTGGTTAGCCTTACACGCAAGGCCCTTGCAGCGGGCGGATTGCAGGACGCAATACACAGCTACGTCCGCCACGGCTATCGCTTCGCAATCGATGAGCCAGGATTGGGCTACGTGCGGCCTGCCACGTTCGCGGGAGACGACAACCTTGCGCAGGCTCGCAGGCTAGCGTCGGCACGCGATTGGAGCGCGGCAGCAAAGCTCTTCGCAGGTCTTGCGGATATTGAAGCTCTCTCTCCGGCGGATATCGATCTTTGGGCTTTGGTCGTTGAATGCGGAGGGCGGCCGACCGAGGCGATCCCTGTGCTGACCCGCGCCGTTGCTGCTCATATCGAGGCTGGGGATTCAGCGCGCGCCGCCAGATCCGCTGTGACACTTGCCAAGATCCAAGCCGAACGGGGAGCGGCTGCCGTTGCGGAGGGATGGCTGGAACGTGCTGCTTCGCTTCTTTCTCAGTCCAAGGACGCGAGCACGGAATCGTATCTGCTATGGATGAAGTCGCGTCTTGCATCCTCAGGCGGCCGCCCTGAGGAAGCGCTTCAATTGGCTTCGGCCGCCCACTCGATAGCTGAACATTGCGATGACCCTGGCCTGCGAGCCCTGACCCTGACCTACAAGGGATTTTACAATCTGGCGCTTGGCAAGATCGAGGAGGGCAACGAGCAGCAAAACCATGCGGCGGCGATCGCGTTGTCGAGCCAGGTGGACCCGATCACCGGTAGCCTGGTCTACTGCAACATCCTCTGGAGCTGCAGGACTTTCGCCGATTGGTCGCGTGCTCGCCAGTGGAGCGAAGGTTTTGAAAGCTGGTGTACCGCAAGCTTTGCCCAAACGTCAGGGGCCTGTGACCTTCATCGTGCCGAAGTGGTTGCGGCGCAGCAGATTTTGCCCGAGGCCCTGGCTTGCATAAATGACGCGCTTCCTAAACTTTCTGCAGAGGAATCCTGGTCGCTTGGCGAGGGCTTTCGGGTCCGTGGCGATATCTTCGCCATGATCGGCGATCTCGCGTCGGCGCGAGCTGACTACGATCAGGCCTATGCACTCGGCTGGGACGCGGAACCGGGCAATGCCTTGCTGTTGTTCGAAACCGGCGACTTGGAAGGTGCGCTCGCTGCAATTGACCGTGTCTTACAAGGGGTGTCATGGTTCCATCTTCAGCGGCGCGGAAACCTGTTGGTCAATGCAGCCTGCATTGCAGCACGCGGCGGACGCTCGAACCAAGCATCAATCTATCTGACCGAAATCGATGCACAACCACAACGCTGGCGACAACCGGCGACACAGGCGCTGATAGCCGAAACAAAGGCTGCACTCTGCACGCCGGACGACCCGAACAAAAATCGCCTTCTGCTGTTGGCCCGGCAACTCTGGACAAGCGCCGGTGTCGATTATCATGCGGCGAGGATTCGCCTGCAGTTGGCAAGAGCTCTGCTCGGCTCGGGCGACATCAGCGGCGCGAAAGTAGAGATCACGGCGGCCGAAAGATCGGCTCGTCACCTTGGATCGCAGCGCCTGGACCAAGAAGCCGCACTGCTTCGCCACAGCCTTTTGCCCGATAGCCAATCGCTCATCGATGGTCTCAGGCAAGAGCTCATCACCTGAACGCGGCTGGCTTGCCTGCCGCGATGAGCTACGGATCAGCTCTTGCCGCCTAAGCCAGGGCGAAGATCAGCCAATGATAAGCTCGAGATAAGGACGGTCAGTCCCCTCAGCAGGTAATTTTTCCCCGTCATGCAGACACGCATGGCACCAGCGGCGCCGACAATGGGTCGGCGCGATAGCGAAAGGGAAAAATCGTGAACCTCTATGTCATCCGTCGCCCTAGCGCATGGGCATCTCTGCAGGAACTCGAAGCCGCCGGCGCGAAATCAGCAAAGGTGGCCAAGGAACAGATGCCTGGCCAAGTCCGCTGGATCCGCAGTTACGTGGTGAATGAACCCGATGGGCGCATCGGCACCTTCTGCATCTACGAGGCGAAAGACGGCGAGGCCATCCGGGATCACGCCAAGCGCGTCGGCATGCCGGGAGAGGAATTCTACCCGGTGGCCGACACCGTCATCCTTCAAAACGATCCGATTTCAGCAGCGGCCGCCTGACGGAGTCCAGTTGCTGCCTCACGTCATCAGCGTGGGGCAGCATCACGCAACCAACAGGCAATGAACAGACGGCGCTTGCAGGCGGCATGCCCGCATACCAGCACCGCGAATCCTACCGAATGGAGAAAACAATGTTTCACTACCTCAAGCATGTTTCGATTGGGCTGAAGGCTCGCAGAACCGAGAGGGCTTTACGCGCTCTGCCAGACCATATCCTGAAGGACATAGGCCTTCGACGCGATGCAATCTCGTATGCCGTTCGAGAGCATCTGAAGCACGATCGTATTTGATCGTTCGCAACTAGATGGAATTGGAAAATGGAAATTCTTATGAACATGGCGAACATCATGTATGTGGTCGCCTACTTCACGCTGGATATTTTGCGGCTGCGGATACTGACGACTGCAGCAGCAACCTGTCTCGCGGTGTACTTCTACAGCCAGCCGGCGCCGCTCATGAGCGTGGTCGGCTGGAATGTCTTCTTTGTGCTTCTGAACCTCATCCAGATCGGCCGCATCTTGACGTCTCGCTACGTCAAGGTGCGGTCACACTCTCGGCGGGAAAATGCCGGCGGGCGTATGCGAAATGGCCACTCTTGAACGACATTGGCGCTCGAAACCGAGACATCAAGTAATGAGGCGCATGGTTCCGAAAAGGTGCGGCCAGCGGCTGCTGGCGACTGTCGGCACTGGCGCAAATTCGCGGCAGGCCGGAAACCTGAGGCGGCCGCCTCACACCGCCAGGCGCCCCTGCTCCGCCTCCTCGGCATTGGGGTCGCCCGGGGCCGTTGCCCAGGCGAGTTCGACCAGCGTCACGGTGCGCCGGCCTACCCCGTCGAGCTGGCAGACGATGAGGCCTTGCTCCTCGATATAGGTGAGGAGACGCCGGGCACGGCGCAGCGAGTGCGAGCCGTAGGCGCGGGCGATCGCGGCGTCGCTCGGGCAAGGCCAACCCTCCTTCGCCGCCCTGGCGATCATCATGAACACGCCCTGCATATCATCAGGCAGCAGCGAGGCACGCACCGAGACGTCCTGCCAGGCGTCATCCCCTGCTGCCATGTCGGAGCCGAGCCCGGCGCGGGCGCGCGTCAGCATGCGGCGGAACTCCGGCAGATCGGGCACCACCGAGGCAAGGCCCTCGATGCGGCAGCGCACCACGAACTCTTGATAAAGCACGCCTATGACACGGAAGCCCGCGTCGGGCTGCGCCAGGATGGCGCGCAGCACACGGTCCACACGCTCGCGGCGCTCGGCCAGGTCCTCCGCGCTGATTTGCGGCTCCACCGGCTCGGGGCGGATTTCGAGTGCCGCCGACTTCGCCGCCATCAGTTGATCGAGCAGGTCCGGCGACGACCGGCGTTGCGGCCGCACGGTCTCGGGCGGCGGCGCTGCCAGGATGATGGCGCGTGCGTCCTCAAGGGCTGCTTCCGGCAGCGGCATCAGCCGCGGCGTGCCGTTGCGCGGACTGGTGTCGGTCGGGCCGATGCGCAGGCCGAGCGGCCGGCGTGACAACGCCGGACCGAGCGCCATGAACTGGCCGCGCTCCAGGTCGCGAAACGCCTCCGCCTGGCGCCGCTCCATGCCCAAGAGGTCGGCGGCGCGCGCCATGTCGATATCGAGGAAGGTGCGGCCCATGAGGAAATTGGACGCCTCGGCAGCGACGTTCTTGGCGAGCTTGGCTAGCCGCTGGGTGGCGATGATGCCGGCAAGCCCGCGTTTGCGGCCACGGCACATCAAATTGGTCATCGCGCCAAGCGAGAGCTTGCGCGCCTCGTCCGAAACCTCGCCGGCCACCGCCGGCGCGAACAGCTGCGCTTCGTCCACCACCACCAGCATCGGATACCAGTGGTCGCGGGCGACCTCGAACAGCCCGCCGAGGAAGGCGGCGGCCCGCCGCATCTGATTCTCGGCGTCGAGCCCCTCGAGATTGAGCACGGTGGAGACGCGGTGGATGCGCGCCCGCTCGCCGGCGCTCTGCAGGCCGCGCTCGGTATGCTCCTCGGCATCGATCACCAGATGGCCGAAACGGTCACCCAGCGACACGAAGTCGCCTTCGGGGTCGATGATGGTCTGCTGCACCCACGGGGCGCTCTGCTCCAGCAGCCGCCGCAACAGATGCGACTTGCCGGAGCCCGAATTGCCCTGCACCAAAAGGCGCGTCGCCAGCAGCTCCTCGAGATCGAGCGTCGCCGCGGCGCCTGCGGTCGTGTGTCCCATCTCGATCGCAACGGTCATCTCGACTCAGGCGCTCCTTTCGCAGACGGGCTTATCAACCCGATCACAGCCCGTCGAGCGCGCATGGCCGCCCGCGCCGTGTTGCGCACAGGCCAAGGGCCGTCTCCGGATCATCCACAACAAGGGAGCCCTGTGGATAGTAACCACCTGTTCACCATGTGACGGCGTTCCGATTGAAGCCGCGCCGCATCCGCTTAGCCTGACCTTGCATCGCGTCCCCAACGTGGTGCGTCCCAACCGCCCCCTGGCGACCGACGTTTTCAAGTTCCCTCTCGCAGTATATGTCGGTCGCCAACCTCGCCTGATCCCGCCAAGTTCCAACAGCGTCGAGACTCGCCCGCTGGCGCAAACTTTGGGTTGACCGCCCCGGAGCGCGAGGCGACACTTCCCCAACGCTGGAAGTGCGAGGAGGAAAAGCGATGGACGAGCCCGAACGGTGGCGCCACATGTCGACGGCGCCGAGGGATGGCAGCCGCATCCTGGTCACGGTTCGCCCGTCCGAACAGGGGCCGGCGGAAGTCGACCTCGCCTATTGGTCGCGCGCCGACCAGTTCGCCAGCGAAGGCTGGCGCGCGTCGGACTCCTCGCCGGGACGCGTCGTCGAATACGCCGAACCGGAACTGAAATGCTGGATGCCGTTGCCGACAGCCAATCTCAGCCGCGCCTCCATGCCGGCCCCCTGGGAGGGCGACGACGCCCAGCAGCTCGACGGCTCGGGGATTTGAGGCGCGAAGCCTCAGGCCATCAAGCGAAGTCTTGCAGATTGGTTTCCCGGAGCTTGGCGCCTGCCAGCAGGGCTTCGAGCACCTGCTTCTTGAGATTGAGGCACTGCGAGCGGGCAAGTTTGACGATGCCGGAAACGTCGCTCACCTCGCAGGCATGAACCAGGTCCTTCTGCTGACCGATGATCAGCTGCGTGAAGTCGCGCGACCTGAATCCGAGGTGGAGAGCCCTTTCCGACTGGTCGAGTATCTGGCCCAGCAACTGCGCCAGGCGTGAATTTCCGGACAGCTCCGCCAAGGCAAGACGAAAGGCACGATCCGCCGCCAGGAATGCAACGTGGCTGCGCAGCGTCTCCGGCTTCAGCACCTTTCTGGCTGCCTGCCTGACATCTTCGAGCCCGCGCTCGGTGAGGCCCGACGCACCCACCCTGAACACTTCCGGCTCGATCAGACCGCGGACATCGAAGATCTCGGTGACATCGCGCAGCGTCAGTGGCGTGATGACATAGCCACGTCGCGGCTCGCTCCTGACCAGGCCCTCCTGCATCAGCCGGGTCAGCGCCGCGCGGATCGTCGCCTTTCTGATCAGGTATCGATCGCCAATCTGCTTTTCTGTCAGCGTTTCACCGGGGCGAAGCACGCAGGCGACGATGTCGCTCTTCACCTGCTCGTACGCCTGCTCGCTGCGCAGCAGATCGGCGGTCGACGGGGCCGCGGCCGTGCCAGTGGACAGTGCCGGTTTCGTCGATGCGGCAGTCAAATCACGAGGAGTCATGCTTGTTCCGTTCTGGCGATCCGGTTGACGCCGCCATCGACTTTAAGTAGCCTTGAGCATCTCAGAATGATCATCTGGTCACCTCAAAAGGGATAAGTGGAAATGGCTGTTCCGGTTGGCTCGCCTCTCTACGCGGTTGTCGATGATATCGTCAACGCTGCCGGAAGTCCCGATCCCCTCGCACGAATAAGGGCGGTGTTGGGCGACCATACGAACCGTCTCCATGCCTTGGGGGTGCTCGTTCATGAAGAAGAGGACGACGAGGTGCTTCTCCATGCAAGCCGGAATTTGACGATCTATCACATCACGCTGTCGCCTGGTCTGCAGTACCCGCCGCACAACCACCTGATGGACGCGCTGATCGGCATCTACAGGGGTGGCGAGACGAACTTCATCTATCCCGATGCCGCCAGCAAGCTCGATGCCCCGCGACGGCAGGACTCCACCGCGCCCACCGTGCTGCACCTGCCCCGGCATACCGTGCATTCGGTCGCCAACACCGGCAGCGCACGGTCCGGCGCGCTTCATGTCTATCTGGGCGATCTCCCGGCGACCCACCGACAACTCTGGGATCTGCAAAGCAATCAAGCCGAGCCGTTTGACAACGATCGCTATCTGGCCGGCGCTCAGCCCATCGAGCGATCTTGAGGCAGGCGCCCTTCTCCCACAAACAAGGGGGGAAGGGAGAGCCTTCCCCTCAGAACAGGAACGACGCCGTGGCGGGGTTTGGGCCGGTGCGGCCGTTTGGCGAATCCATTCCCCGGATCGCCTGCAGGTCCTGCGCATCCAGCTCGAAATCGAAGACATCGAAATTGGCTGCTATGCGATCCCTGCGGATCGACTTTGGAATGACGATCAGCCCTTCCTGAAGGTGCCAGCGGATGATCGTCTGCGCCGCGGACTTGCCATGCTTGCCGGCAATGCCCTCGATGGTCCGGTCGTTCAGCAGCCGGCCGCTGCCCAGCGGGCTCCAGCTTTCGATGCGGATGTCGTGGCTGGCATGAAAATCCCTGACGCCACGCTGCTGGAACTGGGGATGCAGCTCGATCTGGTTGACCGCTGGCGTCACGCCGGTCTCGCCGATGATCCGCTCCAGATGATCCTGGTTGAAATTCGAAACGCCGATCGACTTGATGCGGCCGGCATGCCTGAGTTCGACCAGTGTCTTCCACGCCTCGACATATTTGTCCTGGCTAGGCACCGGCCAGTGGATCAGGAACAGGTCGAGCTGCTCTATGCCGAGCTTCTCCATCGTCTCGTCGAAGGCGCGCAGCGCCGCATCGCGCTGGTGTGCGCCGTTGCGCAGCTTGGAGGTGATGAACAGCTCGCCTCTCGGCACGTCGGAGCTGCGGATCGCCTCTCCAACCCCATCCTCGTTCCGATAGCCCTCGGCGGTGTCGATCAGACGATAGCCGGCCTCGATCCCCCAACCCACCACCCGGGCGGTGATATCCTGGTCGACTTGCCACACGCCAAGTCCGAGCTGGGGAATGGCGGAGCCGTCGTTCGACGGTATCTGTTCAGGCATGGCAGGTCCTTTGCAAAAGATGATCCGGGCGGTCCCGGCGCATGCCCTATCTAGGTTCGACAGGGAGCAACGACCAGTCGACATCGGTCGAATTCGCCGGGTGCAAGCTCAGCTCGGCCGGCGCACCGCCCGCACCACCCCGGCGGATACGCTGCCGCAGAACAGGCGTCCGCCGCCATCGGATTCCAGCCCCGAGACGCCCATGCCGGCCGGCATGTCGAGCTTCTGCAAAACCTTGCCGGTTTGCGGGTCGACGCGGCGCAGGTCGCTCTGCTCGTCCTCCCAGGTGGCGTGCCACAGCTCGCCGTCAACCCAGGTCACCCCGGTGACGAAGCGGTTGGATTCGATGGTGCGGAGGATTGCCCCGGTTTCGGGGTCGATCTGGTGAATCTTGCGCTCCCGGTATTGGCCCACCCAGAGCGTTCCTTCGGCCCAGGTGAGCCCGGAGTCGCGCCCGCCGCCAGGCGCCGGAATGGATGCCAGCACCTCCCCGGTGTCGGGGTCGATCTTCTGGATGCGATCCCCGGCAAGCTGGAAGAAATGCCGGCCGTCATAGGCGGTGCCAGCGTGCGCGGCGACATCGATCGATCGCAGCGCCTGCCCGCTTTCCGGATCGAAGGCGTTCAGTTTCTCACCGGAGGCAAACCAGACGTTGCGCCCGTCGAAGCTTACCCCGTGCACGGTGTCGACGCCCGGAAAGGGTCCGTATTCGCGCAGGATTTCGGCCGCTGAATGTTTCATGTCTTTGTCCTCACTGAGATGATCGGGCATTTTCGGGGATCATGCTCTAACCGTTTGGCAGCGGGGCCGGGAGTAACAAGGTCGTCGTGAATCCGGCCACAGGCGGCGTCATCCAGCGGCGCGCCCGGCCGTGCCCGAACGACTGCACCTTGCAGGCCTCGCCTAGCTGCTCCAGCGCCCGCTGCACGCTGCGCTGGCCGGTGCCAAGCGCCAGCGCCAGCGCCGAACTCGCCCAGGATTCACCATCGGCAAGCAAGGCCAGCACCGCGGCGTGCCGCTCCTCGATCGGCCGCGCCAGCACCACCACCTCGGGCGCCTGGCGCGGCGCCAGCGCAAAGCCTTGGCTCGTGGCATTGATGTCGGCAAGCGTGCGCAGTTCGGCGCGCAGTCGGCCGATCTCGACCCGCAATCGGGCCCGATGCGATTCATCGGCGTGCCTGCCGCCAAAAGCCTGTGCGATAAGCGTCGCCCGCGACACATCCGCCGGCCATGCTTCGGCCAGCGTACGCGCCAGTGCAAACAGCACCGGGCGCGTTGCCAGCGAGACCATGGTTTCCTGCTGGCGCACAAAATAGCGCAAGGCATCGACGACCAATGCCGGCGACGCCTGCAGCGCCTCGACCTCCTCGAGCAGCAAGGGGCGCTCGTGGCCACGCGCGATCAGCCGCGCCGCCGGCGCGTCCAGCGCCATGAATGCGTTGTCGACCTCGGCCATCAGCCCCGGGATGCCGGCCCGGCGGGCGGCGTGGCGCGCCCACTCCAGCGCGGTACGCGCGGCCCTTGTCTTGAGGCGCCGCATCGCGATGCCGGCGACGGCCAATTCGTGCGCGGCTCTCGAGGCCGGCGGAAGCGGCGCCGGGTCGAGCCCGGCCAGCACGTCTTCAGCCTCGTCGAGGCGGCCAATCAGCAACAGTCGCCGTACCTTGAGATGGCCGGCATGCGCGGCGTTCAGCCGGTCGCCATGCTTTTCCAGCGTCGCCCGCGCAGCATCCAGCGCCTTGGCTGGCCAGCCCAGGTCCCGCGAGACCAGTGCGATCTCCGCCTCGGCGACGACGCATCTGGCGCGCGCCACCGCCTCTTTCGGGCCGAAGGCGCGCGCGGCCCGCCGCAAAAGCGCCTTGGCGCGGTCGAGGTCGCCGAGCTGCGCCATCGCGATGCCGCGCAGCGCCAGCGCCGGCGCGTCCTCGCGCAGAGCGACGCGGTCCAGCGCCCCGAGTGGATCGCCCGCGGCCAGCGCCAATGCCGCTGCCGTGATCAGCGAGTCCATTCAAATCCCGTCACACTTGTAACTCCCACCCCTGCACTGCCCGCCCTAACTTAAGTCATGACCGCCAACCAGCAAGCCGTATCGGCAACAGGCGGCACACCAGGGAAAACAGCAATGACTTGGATGATGACCTAGCCATCAGGACAGGCGAAGGGCGCCGTAGCCGCCGTTGACGCTAATATCGGCACTCGTTAGCCTGAGCATCTCAGATATAGATACTAAGCATCTCATATAGGACAAACGACAATGCCTGACTCCGACGATCTGCCTCTCCTCGCGACGAACGACACGGTCGAGCGCGCCGGGCGCCACCCCTGCTGCGGCGGGCCTGCCCATTCAAATCCCGTCACACTTGTAACTCCCACCGCGGCGTTTCATCGCCATACCCTGCCTCACGATCCGCAAGCAACAACGCGCCGCGCTGGCGCGACAGACTGACAAAGGAGACGAGCAATGACCAAGCACACCGCAATGAAGACCCCACCAATCGTTTCACAGCAGGCGTGGGAAGCCGCGCGCGAAGAACTGCTGGTGAAGGAGAAGGCCACACTGCGCGCCAAGGACGCGCTGGCCGCCGAGCGCCGGCGCATGCCGTGGATGGAAGTGGACAAGGCTTATGTGTTCGACGGGCCGAATGGCAAAGCGAGCCTGCTCGATTTGTTCGAAGGCCGCCGCCAGCTGATCGTCTACCGCGCCTTCTTCGAGCCGGGGGTCCATGGCTGGCCCGATCACGCATGCCGTGGCTGTTCGCTGGGTGCCGATCAGGTCGGCCATCTCGCCCACCTCAACGCCCGCAACACCACGCTTGCCTATGCCTCGCGCGCACCGCAGGCCGACATTGCGCGGCTGAAGAAGCGGATGGGCTGGGAGATGCCCTGGTACACCATCACCGACAGCTTCGACAAAGACTTCGGCGTCGACGAATGGCACGGCCACAACGTGTTCATCCATGACGGCGACCGGGTATTCCGCACCTATTTCATCAACAGCCGTGGCGACGAGGCCATGGGCACCGTGTGGAGCTACCTCGACGCAACGCCGCTCGGCCGCCAGGAGATCTGGGAAGACTCGCCCGAAGGCTATCCGCAGACCGCGCTCTACAGCTGGTGGAACTGGCACGACAACTACGATGCCGCGCCCGACCAGAAATGGGCAGAAGTGTCGGCTGCCGGCGAAGCGGCATTCAGGGACAAGGACGGCCAGTAAGGATCTGCTGAGAGTGTCCGGCAGGTATCCAGCTTGGGTTCCTCGCCCCCGCCAAAGGCGGGGGAGAGGGGGCCGCGAAGCGGCCGGAGAGGGGGCCTTCGTAGAGCGCGATTCCCCCTCTCCGTCTCGGCTACGCCGAGCCACCTCTCCCCCACTTTCGTGGGGGCGAGGAACCCAAGTCCTGGCGAGCAGGTCGCACGCACCAAGGCACAACCATCAAGGGAAAAGGACCATGAGCGATATCCATACCGGTGCCAGCGGCGCGATCCCTGCTGAAGACACAAACCCGACCACCCCTGGCCTCGCCGACTGGCTGTGCCTCGCCGCGGCACCCACCTTCGCCCTGATGGCGCTGTTCAACTGCATTCAGAATGGCGATGCGGCTATCCTGTGCATGGGTGCGAACGCTTCGCCGCTGACCAGCATGCCGGTGATGTATCTCCTGATGAGTGCCTTCCACCTGGCGCCGTGGCTGAGGGTGATGTCCGGCCGGCCGGTCCGGCAATGAAACTGGTCAGGCTGAGAGCGCCGGGTGGCTTGGGCAACCTCGAACTGGTGGAGGAAGACCGTCCTCAGACAGGACCGGGTGACGTGCTGGTCAGGATCCGGGCCTGCTCGTTGAACCTGCGTGACGATTTCGTCGTTCAAGGCAAGATGCCGCTCGCCGACGGCCGCGTTCCGCTGTCCGATGGCGCGGGCGAGGTGATCGAAATCGGTGACGATGTCGATGCGTTCAAGGCTGGAGACAGCGTCGTCAGCACCTTCTACCCCTGGTGGCTGGGCGGTGACATGACGCCTGCGACCAGGCGCGACATACCGGGAGAAAGTTTCGACGGCTTTGCCAGCGAGTATGTGTGCATGCCGGCGCACGCCTTCACCAAGGCCCCGGTGGACTACACGCATGTGGAGGCGGCAACGCTCACCTGCACCGGCGTCACCGCCTGGCGCGGCCTGGTTGTGTGCGGCAAGGTGAAACCCGGCGACACCGTGCTGGTCCTCGGCACGGGCAGCGTATCGCTGTTCGCGTTGCAATTTGCCAAAGCCGCCGGCGCCCGGGTCATCGCCACGTCTTCCGACGAGCAGAAGCTGGAAAGGCTCGGGCGCCTCGGCGCCGACGCCGTCATCAACTACAAGGCCGTGCCGGACTGGGGCCAAAAGGCCCGGGATTTGACGGACGGCCGCGGTATCGATCACGTGATCGAGGTCGGCGGCCCCGCAACGCTGACGCAGTCGATAGCGGCCTGCCGGACGGGCGGCCATATTGCGCTGATCGGCGTCCTGACCGGCTTTGCGGCGGAAATGTCGATCCCGGCCCTGTTTTCGAACCAAATCCGCATCAGCGGGATCTCGATCGGCAGCAGGGCGGACCAGGAGGATATGATCCGGGCCATAGAGGTCAACCGTCTGAAGCCCATCATCGACCGCAGTTTGGCGCTTGAGGACATCGCCGGTGCCTTCACGCACTACGAATCCCAACGGCATTTCGGCAAGGTCTGCCTCGAACTTTGAGCGCCCCGAAAGCGGCATCACCGCACATCCATCAGCAACAGCTAATTGACAGCCCGGAGGAAACGGCGCTGACTGGCTGAACAGGTGGATCGCACAACAGGCGGGCGATATCGACCGCCGGCGTCGCCTTGGGGAGGATGCCATGCCAACCGTAATTGGCCATCACAACATCACGAAGGACAGCAACCACTGGCTCAGTTCACCCAAGCGCAAGGAGCTTTTCGGCGCCCTTGGGATCACCAACATCCGCACGTTCGTCGATCCGCAGAATCCGAAACGAGTGGCCTTGATGATGGACGTCCCGGACATGGATGCCCTTGCGACAATGATGCAGAGCCAGAAAGCCGCTGACGCGATGGTCTACGATGGCGTGGTGCCGGAATCACTGGTGATCCTGGTCGAAGCCAAGGGTTAATGCATGTCGCCTAAAAGTGGTCCGGTTGGGGCAACGACATCCGTAAAGACAAAGGCGTGATGCGCGTCGCCTGAATCCGTTTCAACGCGACGCGCTTTAATGCAAGTGGCGGAGTTTGTCGGGGTTGCGCACCACATAGATTGCCGCGATCTTTCCGTCCTCGATGTCGAGTGCGGTCGTCTGCAGTTCGCCATCGGCTTCCAGCGTGATGAAGCCGGGCAGTCCATTGACGAAACCGACACGAACAAGCGTCGAGGCGTTCTTCTGCAGCCATTCCGCCACACGCTCGTATTGCTGCATCACGGCATCGAACCCCAGGACCACTTCCGTGGCTGCCGGACGCTTCCCGCCGCCATCGGCATGGGCGCTGACATCGGCCGACAGCATCGCGCCAAGCGCCTTCATGTTGCCGCTGCGCGAGGCAGCGAAGAAGGCCTCGGCCAGTTCTAGGCCGCGTTGCTTTTCCACCTTGAAACGCGGTCTCGCCTGGCGGACATGAGTACGCGCGCGGGCAGCGAGCTGACGGCAGGCGGCGGGTTCGCGCTGGATGGCGGCGGCGACCTCGTCGAATCCCAGCCCGAACACATCGTGCAGCAGAAAGGCCGCCCGCTCGAGCGGCGAAAGACGTTCCAGCACCAGCATCATTGGCAGGGTGACGTCTTCCACTTCGTCCTCTTCCACGACGGGATCGGGAAGCCAGGGGCCGACATAAGTCTCGCGCTGGCGGCGCGCGGATTTGAGCTGGTCCAGGCAAAGCCGCGTGACGGTGCGGCGCAGGAATGCCGCGGGCTCGCGCACCTCGCCGCGGTCGGCCCTCATCCAGCGGATGAAGGCCTCCTGCACGACATCCTCGGCATCCGCCATGGAGCCAAGCATGCGGTAGGCGACGCGCATCAACGTCGGACGCAGCGGATCGAAGGCCGTCGCCGCATTCTCGGTCCCTGCGCCCGTCATCAGGCTGCCGCCGCCTTGGCCGCGGATCTTATCGCCGCCGGATCGGCCCAGCCACCGAACCCAACCGCAAGGCGGTTGTAGCCGTTGATCACATTGATCATCAAGGTGAGCTTGACCTGCTCCTCGGGCGTGAATTCGGCCTCCAGGGCCTCATAGGCGCTTTCGTGCGTATGGCCTTCGCAAATCCGCGTCAGCGCCTCGGTCCAGCCGAGCGCGGCGCGTTCACGGTCGGTGTAGCAAGGCGCCTCGCGCCATGCCGACAGCAGGTAGATGCGCTGCTCGGTTTCGCCGTCCTCGCGTGCAAACACCGTATGCATGTTGAGGCAGTTGGCGCAGCCGTTGATCTGCGATGCACGGATCTTCACAAGCTCGGCCAGGCTGGGCTCGAGGCTGGAGGAAATGGCGAAGGATGCGCGCTGCCATTCCTTCATCAGCGAGGGGGCAGCGGCGAAGAGATCAAGTTTTGCGGTCATGATTGGCTTCCTTCTGTTGGTGCCGACCTCATGACGAGTCAGGATCCGCCCGTGTGACATTCACGCCAGGTTTTTATCGCCAACCAGCGCGAGAGATCGCCCCCCGCACCTGGTATCGGGCGTCGGCGACGCTTGCCTAGGTCGCGATATCGTTGACTGGCAGCAATGGCTTGGGGAGGTCAACCTCACCAAGCCCGGTGCGCAGTTCGATCTCGATGTCGCGACAGATTTGCGAGATCGGAACATCGTTGGCGTTGCCCTCGAAAGGGTTGGCACTGCTCTCGCCGACCTGGTCGAGAGACATGTATGCCCACCCCAGGAGTGTGCTGAAGGGGATCGTGAGCCAGATCGCGATCGGGCCGAGTGCGCCACCCAATTTGCCCATGTCGGCAAAGACTGGAACCACGCCAAATGGCAGCAAGGTGCAAAAGATCATGACGAACAAGGAACTGACGATGGCGTATTGCCGGGGATATGGATTGTTCTTGATGCGGTCGCAGCGCGCCTGCTGATCATGGAAGTCGCGGATCAGCTTGATGAGTTCGACATAGACCTGCGGAGGGATTTTGGCCTCCTTGAACAACGCATTGACCTGGACCGATTGCATTTCAAGCAGGATCAGCGCTGGACGAGGCGACTTCAGGACGTCGTCGGCTTGTTCTCCCAACAGCGGACGCAGTTCGTCGGCGATCGAGCCCGCATCCTCCTGGATATGGTAACGCCGCCGGAATTCGACATTGGCCGCCCGCCCCATGGATTCCCACGGCATCGGCCGCCGCAGGGCGAACCGCAGGGCCGTCAACCAGGCGAGATGGCGGTAGATGAGTTGCCTGGCTGTCGGCACATCGTTGAAGTCCCTGCAGAAATTGGACCACAACCGGCTGCTGGCTGTAATTTGCGCAAAGGCTTGCAGCGCTTCACTGCTGCGGGTGAATACCTGTGAATTCTTGAACCCGGCAACGAGTGACACGGTGGTGCCGAGCACGAGCACGACCGACCATGGCACCGAAAACCCGGCGATGCCCGGCACACGGTAGGCCGCCACGGCCAGTGCGCTCACAACCACCATGTAGATGACACTGCCCCGCGACCAGAGAGCGAAATCTACCACCTTGTAGGAACGGCCTACATACATCGGGTGCCCTCGAAAGCGTGGACGACAAGCGAATCAAGCCATCACGCCTAGCATACCGTTTGCTCACCATGAATGGCCGTCTTGGCATGAGGCCGACTGTTGCGAGGCCGATTTCCCAAAGCGCGTCGCGTCCAATCTTACCAAAACACATGGGCACGGGGTCGCCCCGTGCCCATGGCCTTTCACCTACCTCAATTGCACTTCGGCTTGGCGCTGTTGCAGGCGTCGACCAGTTCGGCCGGCGGATCCTTGTGGAACACGGTCTTGAAGGACTCCAGCACGTTGGACTGCACGACCGGCAAGGACTGGACGCCGACCCAGGCGGGCGTGGGTTCACCGATCAGCGCCTTCATCATCGCCAGCGCTTCGGCGACGCCCTGGTCATAGGGGCGCTGCGAACCGGTTGCCTTCAGCGGCCCACCCTTGGCGATTTCGATCGCCGACTGCAGGCCGAGATCGACAGTGGTGATCGGAATGTCGATGCCTTGCGCGCGCATCGACGACAGCGTGTCGAGCGCCGGCTGATCCCACACCGCAAACAGGCCCTTCACATCGGGATTGCCGGTGAGGAAGTCGCCGGCGATCTGCGACACCTTGGAGGGATCGGTGAAATCGACCTGCTTCATGACGATGTCGGGCCGGTTCTTCTTCATCCACTCGCCGACGCCCTTGGTGCGCTCGTTGGTGCTGAAATAGTCGACGCCGAAATTCACCAGGCCGATCGTGCCGCCCTTCGGCATGCAGGAAGACAGGATCTGCGCCGCGATCTGGCCGTTGCCCTGGCTGTCGGCCGAGATCATCGAGGCAAAATCCTTTGGAGATTCGAGGCCAACCGGGATGCTGTCCATGAACACCAGCTTGATGCCGGCCTCGCCCACCTTCTTGTAGGTCGGCGCCGTCGCAGTGAAGTCGACCGGGATGGAAATGATGCCGTCGGGATGCTGTTGGATGGTGTTCTCGATATCGGCGATCTGCTTGTCGACCTGATATTCGGCGGACGCGACGCCGGTCACGGTCACGCCATACTTGGCCAGCGTTTCGCTGATGCCTTGCACCTGCAGTTGCGACCAGTCGAGGTTCACCGTCTGCATGGAAATGCCGACCTTGAACTTGCCGGCCTTGACCTTGGCGGCTTCGTCGTCGCTCAACTTCAACTCGTCGGGCGAGGCTGCCTTTTCACCGTGCGGGCCCTGGCCGACAATGCCCTTGGGACCGAGCGTGGCCATGTCGACGCCGGTAACGCAGGTTTCCGGCGTTTGCGCCGAGCTTAGGGATGTCGAGAGCGCGAACGCGCTGGCGGCGATGCTCAATCCTAGGAAAAGCGAGTGGATTCGTGCCGAGTGCTTCATGACTTTCCTCCGTTGATCGTTGACGTCTCTGGTGCCGTTTGGAGCCGGCAATTTTCTGCTGAAATCCGCGGGCGCGCGCCTTACCTCCTCGTGAAGGCGACCGCGGCGACGATGATTGCTCCCTTGATGACGAGTTGCAGCGACGAGCTGACGCCAAGCAGCACCAGCCCATTGTTGAGCGTGCCGATGATCAAGCTGCCGAGCAGCGTGCCCAGCACGAAACCGCGACCGCCGAACAGGCTGCAGCCGCCGAGGATCACCGAGGCGATGACATCGAGCTCCATGCCTTGCACGACATCGGGCCGTGCCGCGTGCGAACGCGCCGACAGGATCAGCGATGCCAGCCCGGCGAGCGTCCCGGTCAGCACGAAGGCCAGCGTGGTGACCTGCTTGATATGGACGCCGGAATAGAGTGCGGCCGTCGGGTTGCCGCCCGCCGCATAGACGCGCCGCCCGTAGACGCTGTATTGGAGCAGCAGGATGCCTGCGATCGTGACGCCAAGCGTCCACAGGATCGGCGCCGGGATGCCCAGCACCGAGCCTTCGCCGAAGATCGCGAAATAATAATCGTTGGTGATGATGACCGGCTTGGTGTTGGTGACCATCAGCGCCAGACCGCGCGCGCCGCTCAACGTGCCCAGCGTCACCAGGAAGGACGGGATTTCGAGGCGGGTGGTCAAGACGCCGTTGATCAGCCCGATCAGCGCCCCGGTGCCCAATCCCGCCAGCGCGCCGACAACCCAGTTGTTGGCGACGAAAGCCATGGCCAGCGACGCACTCATGCCCGAAAGCGCCAGCGTCGAGGCGACGGACAGGTCGATCTGCCTGGAGATGATGACGAACGTCATGCCGACGGCAATGATCGAGACCAGCGTCGTCTGGCGGCCGATGTTGAGAAAATTGTCGATCGACAGGAACCAGGGCGACGCCAGGCTGAAGACGATCAGCATGATGGCGAAGGCGATGTAGAGCATATAGGGACGCTCGCCCTGAAGCAGATGCCGCAGCGCCGAGCGACCGCCTGTCTGGTTGGCGGCTGCCCCCCTTGCCACTGGTGGATTTGCCGGGCTTTGGGTTTCGGTCATGCCGCGTGCTCTTGCGATGGCTGCGAAAGTTGAATGAGGTGATGGAGATCCTCGGCGCTGCCGAACTCCTGTTTCGAGATCGTCTTCGTGATCGTGCCATCGACGACGATCGAGACGCGGTCGCAGAGCTGAAGCAGTTCGGAAAGATCCGAAGACACCAGCAGCACACCGCTTCCCGCCGCCGCTGCGGCACGAATGACGCCGTAAATCTCCTCGCGCGCACCGACATCGACACCAACCGTCGGCTCGTCGAGCAGAAGCACGCGCGGCCGTGGCTCGTTCCATTTGCCGAACACGACCTTCTGCTGGTTGCCGCCGGACAGGTTCTTCACCATGGTCGATGCGCCTGGCGCCTTGACGGCCAGCCGGTGCATGGCGGCGTCGGCCTGCTCACTCGCCGAGCGGCGCTGCAACCAGCCGAGGCGCGAGAAATACGGCAACCGTGGCAGGGTCAGGTTGCGCTCGATCGAATGTTCGAGGACCAGGCCCTGGACGTGCCGGTCCTCCGGCACCAGTGCGATGCCTCGCCGTATCGCCGCGGCCGGATCGGTTCCGTTCAGCGAAACGCCGTCGAGGCTGGCATCGCCCGACTGGACGGGCAGCAGCCCGAAGATCGTCTGCAGGATTTCGGTCCGTCCGCTGCCGATCAGGCCGGCAAGGCCATGGATTTCGCCGCTGCGCAGTTCAAGATTGGTCCGGTCCAGCCTGTCATTGCTGATACCCTTCAATTCGAGCACGGGCGTTTCCGGTGAACCAGGGCGAGCCGAGGACGGCACGCTTTGCCCGGCTGCCATGCTGTCCGCCTTCAGGACGGCGTGATCCGACCCGACGATCGCGCCGACCAATTGCCTCATATTGGTCTGCGACGTGATAAATGTTCCGGCGTTCTGCCCGTCGCGGAATACGGTCACCCGGTTCGAAATCCGGAAGACCTCATTGAGGCGATGCGTGACGTAGATCACCCCGACGCCCCGCGCGGCAACAGCACGGATCGCCTCGAACAGGATCTTCTCTTCATCGTCGGTCAGCGCCGAGGTCGGCTCGTCGAGGATGAGCAGGCGAACGTCGCCCATCAGCGCCTTGGCGATCTCGGTCATCTGGCGATAGGCAAAGGGCAGCGACCCGACCATGGCACGGGCATCGAGCGGGATGTTCTGTGACTTGAGGAAGGCTTCGGCCTGCGCCACCAACTGGCGTTTTTTCAGGAAGCCGAAGCGGGTCTTCGGCTCTCGTCCCAGCATCAGATTGTCGGCAACCGAAAGCGATTCGACCAGGCTCAGATCCTGGTAGACCACCGCCACGCCGGCATCACGCGACTGGGCGGGTGAAGCGAACGAGACAGGCTCGCCATTGATCGCGATCGAGCCGCCATCATGCACATGCACGCCGCTTAGAATCTTGATGAGCGTCGATTTGCCGGCCCCGTTTTCACCAAGCAGGGCGTGCACTTCACCGGATTTGATTTCGAGACTGACGCCGCGCAGCGCATTGACACCGCCGAACCGCTTGCTGACGCCCTCGACGCGCAGCAAGGGAGTCCCGGACGATGGCGAAATCGAACACTGTTCGATCATGACGCCTGCATTTCCTTCCCTTGACGCGTCCCCTACCCGATCGAGATTGTCTTTTGAGACTTCTCTTACTTTTTTTGTGACTTTTCCATCAGGCCAACGAAATGTCAAACGGAGTCAGGCGGCAGTTGGAATGATTCCGGCCCTACCTCCCCATGTTCGGTGATGACGGCGTCGAAACCGTCCATCGGCGCGAAGAAGGCGCGCTTGAGCTTGCCGATCTTGCTGCTGTCAACGACGAGGTAGTTTTCGCGCGCCAGGTCCATCACCTTCTGCTTCACCACCGCCTCGTGGAAATGCTCGCAGGTGGCGCCACGTTTGGCATCGACGCCGGCGGCCGACAGGAAGGCTGCATTGATGCCGACGCTCTTCAAAATGTCGAAGTCATGCGTGCCCGAGAAAGACGCCGAAGCCGGATGATACACGCCACCCAGCATGATGATCGTCACATTGGCCTTGCGGGTCAGGCGTTCCGCGACATTCATGGCGTAACATATTGCCGTTATTCGATAATCATCGGGAATGAGGTCGATCAGATGGATCAGCGTCGTGCCGCAATCGATGAAGATCGTCTCGTCGGGCCGTATCTTCCGCACCGCGTGTGCGCAGGCTTCGCGCTTCGCCGCCGCATGGCTGTCGGCCGCGGTCGCCAGTTCGTAAGGAGCGTCGGTATCGATCTCGGCCGCCGCCAATATATGTCCGCCGAGAAAGGCGATCTGCCCCTGATTGGTGGCGATGTCACGCCGCACCGTCATCTCCGAGACGCCGAGCAGCGTTGCCGCTTCGCTCAGATGGATAACCCGCCGTTCCGATAGCAGATGGATCAGCCGGGCTGTCCTTTGCGCTTTGCGAGCAGTCATGCGTTAGGCCTGTCGGTCACCTGAAATGTGAGGAATTTAACAACCGCTCTCACTCAGTTGCAAGCGCGGTGTGCGAATCCGCCTGACATGACCAACGGACATGTCTGCTACAGGGCTGTCGCCTGCCCTGGACCGATCGCGCAGAGGATCAGGCCTTGGCGGATTTCCACGCCCCGAACCGCAGACCGTCCATCAGCAGCGACACCAGCCGGCGTGAGCGGTCGCGCCATTGCGGGGTGTCGGGTGCCGAATAGATGCCCGACAGTGCGTGCAGCACGTCGGAAGCGTCGACATCGCCGCGGATCGTGCCCTCGCCCACCGCCGCCTCGACCAGTTGCCGCAAGGCCTGCGAGACCCGGCCCGACGTGTCGGAGAACAGCGTCGAATTGGTGGTCAGCAGGATGCGCAGGCTGGTCGCCAGGCCTCGCTTGGTGGCGATGTAGTCGACGAAGCGCTGCATCCACTGTTCCAGCGCGACATCGGACGGGTATTTTCCGGCGAGTTCGCCAGCAGCCGCGCACAGTCCCTCAGCCTCGCGCCGGTAGACCACCTCGACCAGGTGCTCGCGGGTCGGAAAATGCCGGTAGAGCGTACCGATACCGACGCCGGCTCGGCGCGCGATCTCCTCCAGCGAGGCGTCGATGCCACGCTCGGCAAAGACGGCGGCCGCCACCTCGACCAGCCTGTCACGGTTGCGCTGCGCATCGGCGCGCAGCGGCTTGGCCTCTTCGGACTTGTCTTCAGCAATCACGGACGGCTCGGCAGTCAATTTTTTCTCCACGTCGTGTCGGGGGCTTGAACCCGGCCGGGTCAGCCCCCACGTAATAAACGGAGGCGCCTCCGCTTTAGTGGAGCAGCTTTATCATATAATAAGGCGAACCGGTATGTCACGTGCTGAAAGTAGCCTCCCCCGCCCGCTGGAGGTCGGTGAAGACCGATGAGTGCTATCTCCCCCATACGGGGAGACTACCCAACCTGACCGCAAGGTAACCTTGCTCTTCCCCAGCAAGGCACCAGATCATTCCCATTCGCGTCAAGCAATTGGAGCCAGACGCCCATGACCAGCCTTCCCCTCGCTCTCACCATAAACGGACACCGATACGAACTGGAGGTCGATCCACGCGTCACACTGCTTGACCTGCTGCGCGAGCGGCTTGAGCTCACCGGCACCAAGAAGGGCTGCGACCGCGGCCAGTGCGGCGCTTGCACGGTACTGGTCGATGACAAGCGCATCAACTCCTGCCTGGCGCTTGCCGTCAGCCATGACGGCGCCAAGGTCTTGACCATCGAGGGTGTCTCCCATGGTGAAGACCTGCATCCGGTGCAGGCCGCCTTCATCGCCCATGACGGCTTCCAATGCGGTTTCTGCACGCCGGGTCAGATCATGAGCACGCTCGGTCTGATCGCCGAGGCGCAAGCCGGCGACGATCCCGAGCGCATCCGCGAGGGCATGAGCGGCAATCTCTGCCGTTGCGCTGCCTATGGCGGCATCGTCGAGGCCGTCCTGGAAGCCCAGGAACAACTGGCCAAGGCCGACCGGAGGACCGCGGCGTGAAGAACTTCGATTATATCAGGCCCACCACCATTCCCGACGCCATTGCGGCGGCGGCCGAGCCGGGTTCAGCCTATCTCGCCGGCGGCACCAACCTGCTTGACCTGATGAAGGGCGGCGTCACCAGCCCCGAGCGTATCGTCGACATCTCGCGCCTGCCGGAGCTCAACCGCATTGAGCGGCTGGCCGATGGCGGCCTGCGCATCGGCGCGCTGGTGCGCAATGCTGACCTCGCTCATGATCCAGAGTTCGCCAGATCCTATCCGGCGGTGGCGGAGGCCTTGCTGTCGGGCGCCTCGGCTCAGCTTCGCAATGCCGCCACCGTCGGCGGCAATCTGCTGCAGCGCACGCGCTGCAGCTATTTCTACGACACCGCCAGCGCCTGCAACAAGCGCGAGCCGGGCGCGGGCTGCGACGCGCTGGGTGGCGAGAACCGGCTGCATGCCGTGCTCGGCTGGAGCGACGCCTGCATCGCCACGCATCCATCGGACTTCTGCGTGCCGCTGGTGGCGCTCGACGCCGTGGTCGAGATCGAGGGCAAGAAGGGCCGGCGTCATGTGACGCTGGAGGAATTCCACCGGCTTCCCGGCGAGACGCCGCAGCGGGAGAATGGGCTGGAGCCCGGCGACCTGATCGTTGGGGTGCGCCTGCCGGCGGAGGCCGCCTCCTTCTCCGCCAATGCCCGCTATCTCAAGGTACGCGAGCGCACCTCCTATGCCTTCGCTGTTGTCTCGGCCGCCGCTGCCCTTGTCGTCGAAGGCGGCAAGATCCGCCAGGCGCGGTTGGCACTGGGCGGGGTAGCGGCCAAGCCATGGCGGGCGCGTTCGGCGGAAGCGGTCCTGCTTGGCGCCGATGCCGACGAGACGAGCTTCGTCCGTGCGGCGGACGCCGCATTGGCCGATGCCAGTCCCTCCGGCGACAATGCGTTCAAGATCGAACTCGCGCGCCGCATCGTAGTCAGGGCTCTGATGTCTGCCCTGGCGGGAACGCCTGGACGGCTGCCAGCCCTTCCTGCCTCCCCATTTTCCTCCATTCCCGGAGTGCGCCATGACGCTTGAACTCAGCCTCAATCAACAACCCGCCCATCTCCGGCAGGGCTCCAGCATCGGCCAGCCGCTGACCCGCCGCGATGGTTTTCTCAAGGTCACCGGTGCCGCCCGTTACGCCGCCGACAATCATCCGCCCGGCATGCTCTACGCAGTACTGGCCGTCAGCAGCATCGCACGCGGCCGCGTTGCTTCACTGGATGTCAGGGCGGCCAAGGCGCACGAGGGCGTGGTCGAGGTGATGACGCCTCAGAACCGGCCGCCACTCGCCACCGATCCGGATGCCAAGAACAATCCCTTCATGTTCCGGCTCGACCTGTTGCAGAACGATCGTATCCGCTACCCGAACCAGACCATCGCCGTGGTGATCGCCGAAACGCTGGAGGCGGCGACCGAAGGAGCAGCACTGCTGTCGCCGCGCTATGAAGCGCAGCCGGCGCGCGTTGGCCTCGACGGCGCCGAAAGCTTTGTGCCGGGCGGTGTCGGCATCGGCAGTCCTGCGGTGCACCACAAGGGCGATGTCGAGGCCGGTCTCAAGTCGGCGGCGACGCGGATCGAGGCGACCTACGAGACGCCGGCCCAGTACCACAACGCCATGGAACCACATGCGATCGTCGCCGCCTGGGATGGCGACAGTCTGTCGATCGACACGCCAAGCCAGGGTCTCGCCATGGCACAGGGCCGCATCGCTGGCCTGTTCGGCATCGCACCGCAAAATATCCACATCCGCAGCCCTTTCCTGGGTGGCGGCTTCGGTTCCAAGGGCATGATCTCCGGGCCGCAGGTGCTCGGCATTCTGGCGGCGCGTCTCGTCGGTCGTCCGGTCAAGCTGGTGCTGCGGCGCGAGCAGATGTACGGGCCAGTCGGCCATCGCGCGCCAACGCGCCAGACCTTGCGCATGGGCATGGACAGCGAAGGGCGGCTGACAGCGATCGACCATCACGCCAAGACCGCATCGAGCACGTTCGACGATTTCTTCGAACCGGCCGCCGATGCCTCGCACACGCTCTATGCCAGCCCGGCCATCGCCACTTCGCACGAGGTGGTGCGGCTGGACACGGGCACGCCGCTGTTCATGCGCGCCCCGGGTGAAGCCACCGGCTCGATCGCGCTGGAGAGCGCCATCGATGAGGCGGCCGCGGCCTGCGGCATGGACCCGCTGGAGTTTCGGCTGCGCAATTATGCCGAGGTCGAGCCGATGACTGGCAAGCCGTTTTCGTCCAAGGCGCTGCGCGAATGCTACACGCAGGCATCGGAGCGCTTCGGTTGGCAGCGCCGTCCGCTCCAGCCGCGCCAGATGCCGGACAAGGATGGCTTTCTGACCGGCTGGGGCATGGGCACGGCGACCTTTCCGGCGATCATGTTCCAGGCTGAGGCGCGTGGGGTGCTGAGGGCCGACGGCAGCGGCCTGATGGAGACCGGCGCGCAGGACATGGGGCAAGGCGCCTGGACCGCCTTCGCCCAGATCGCCGCCGACGGGCTGGGGCTCGACATCGACCTGGTCGATTTCAGGGCCGGCAGCTCCGACCTGCCCAACGCAGGCATTGCCGGCGGCTCCGGCCATACGGCAACAGCCGGCATGGCGATCCACAATGCCGGAGCCGCCGTCATCGCCAGGCTCGCCGATCTCGCCACCGGCCATGAAGCCTCGCCGTTGTTCGGCGCCGGCAACGAGGGCGTCCTGGCGCGTGGCGGCCGCCTCTACCGGCGCGACGACGAAAATCGCAGTGAAAGCTATGGCGAGATCCTGGCCCGTGCCGGGCTCGCCGAGATCGATGGGCGAGGCACGGGAACCCCAGACCCGTCGACGCGGGAGGCCTATGCCATGCACGCGCATGGCGCTGTGTTCGCCGAAGTGAAGGTCGATCCCGATTTCGGCCAGATCCGCGTCACCCGACTGGTCGGTGCCTTCGCCGCCGGGCGGGTCATCAATCCGCGGCTGGTGCGCAGCCAGTATTATGGCGGCATGATCTGGGGCGTTTCCTTCGCGCTGCATGAGGAGGCCGTCACCGACCGGCGCTCGGGCCGTATCCAGAACGCCAACCTCGCCGAATACCATGTCCCGGTGAATGCCGACGTGCCGTCGGTCGAGGCGCTGCTGGTCCACGAGGACGACCCTTACGTCAACGCGCTCGGCATCAAAGGCGTTGGCGAAATCGGCATCACCGGCACGGCTGGCGCCGTCGCCAATGCGGTCTGGCATGCAACTGGCGTGCGCTCCCGGCGCTTTCCAATCCGGATCGAGGACCTGCTGGGATGACGAGTGATCCGTGTAGCGGACAGAAGGCCAGTTGCCTGGCTTTCCAAACGACGAATGCCCGGAGCGAAAGCGAAGGGACGGACAGCTGGGAGATCCGGTAGGTCTGCCGGCTGTCCTTGCCTGCCCAACATCAGCTCAATCGACTCCGCGTCAAGCAACTGGAGCCAGACGCCCATGACCAAAACGACAATTCCCGTCCATCTCGATATCAACGGCCATCGCCATACCCTGCAGCTCGAGCCGCGCGTCACGCTGCTCGACGCCTTGCGCGACCGGCTCGGCCTGACCGGCACCAAGAAGGGCTGCGACCACGGCCAGTGCGGCGCCTGCACCGTTCATGTCGACGGCGAGCGCGTGCTGGCCTGCCTGACGCTGGCCGCGCAGGCCGAGGGCCGCACCGTCACCACCATCGAGGGGCTTGCACGGGAGGGTGAACTGCATCCCGTGCAGGCTGCCTTCCTCGAGCAGGATGCCTTCCAGTGCGGCTATTGCACGCCCGGCCAGATCATGTCGGCGGTCGCCTGCATCCGCGAGGGCCATGCCGGCTCGGATGAAGAAATCCGCGAATACATGGCCGGCAATCTCTGCCGCTGCGGCGCCTATCCACACATTGTCGCCGCTGTCCGCCAGGCAGCCGTGGAGGTCCAGTCATGAGAGATTTTTCCTATCTGCGTGCCGGCTCGCTCGAGGCGGCACGCCAGGCAGCCGCCCTGCCCGGCGCCATGCTGCTCGCCGGCGGCACCACGCTCATCGATCTCGCCAAATGCGGTGTCGCCGAGCCCGACAGCCTGGTCGACATCACCCATCTCAAAGGGCTGGACAAGATCGAAGTGAGCGCAAGCGGCGCCACCATCGGTGCACTGGCCAAAATGGGTCATGTCGCCGACCATGCCGACATTAAGCGCCACTTCCCCGCCGTCTCCGAAGCCCTGTGGCAGGCGGCTTCGGCGCAGATCCGCAACATGGCGACAATCGGTGGCAATCTGATGCAGCGCACGCGTTGCCCCTATTTCCGAGATCCCTCGAATTTCCCTGCCTGCAACAAGCGGGAACCCGGCAGCGGCTGTTCGGCTATCGGCGGAGTCACGCGGGGACACGCCGTACTCGGCACCAGCGAAGCCTGCATCGCCATGTATCCAGGTGACCTCGCCACCGCGCTGGTCGCCTTCGACGCGATCGTCCATCTCGGCGAGCGTCGGGTTTCGGTGGACGATTTCTTTCTGTTGCCCGGCGCCACGCCCGACAGGGAACACGCGATCGAACGGGGCGAGATGATCACCGCGATCGATATCCCCGACTCCGCAGCGGCCCGGCGTTCGACCTATCTGAAGATCCGCGACCGCCAATCCTATGAATTCGCCGCGGCAAGTGCTGCCGTCGGCATCGAGTTCGAGGCTGACGGGCGCACCATCCGGGATTTGCGTGTGGCGCTGGGCGGCGTCGCGACCAAACCGTGGCGGGCGCGGGCCGTGGAAGAGGCGCTGAAAGGCAAGGTGCTGGAGCCGGACGCCGTCCGCGCCGCCAGCCTGCTCGCCGTCGAAGGCGCCGTCGACAATGGCGCCAACCACTACAAGATCGAACTGGCGCCGCGCGTCGTCGCCCGCGCCATCCTGAAAATGGGAGAAACCGCATGACCGTTCACAACATGAGACATGGTGATGCGTCCGATGGCGGCGCCGACGCCGTTGGCGGCCGGCTGTCGCGCGTCGACGGCCCGGCCAAGATCACCGGCTCCGCGAAATATGCCGTCGAGCAGCAGCTCGAAGGGCTCGCCTACGCCGTGCTGGTCGAAAGCACGATTGCATCAGGCAAGGTGCGCTCAATCGATACCGCCGAGGCCGAGGCAGCGCCCGGCGTGCTCAAGGTATTGACGCCGGACACCATCATCAGCCTCAGGACTGCCTCTGACTGGTTCGGTACACCGCCGCCCGACAAGCCCTATTGCCCGTTGGCGCGCGACATCACCTTCTCAGGCCAGCATGTCGCGGCAGTCGTCGCGGAAACTTTCGAGCAGGCAGTTGCGGCCGCGGCACTGGTCAAGGTCAGCTATGACGAGACCCCATCCATCGTCGACCTCAGCGACGCCAAGGCCGGTGACGGCATCCCGATCGACGCCATGACCAAGGAATGGGGCGACGCTCAGGCCGCTTTCGCCTCGGCTCCGGTCCGCATCTGCGCCGCCTACAACACGCCGCGCGAATACCAGGCGCCGATGGAGCCTCATGGCCTGATCGCCCAGTGGGAAGGCGACAAGCTCACCGTATGGGAGCCGAGCCAGTGGCTGGACGGCATGGCGCGCACCTATGCCGAATGGTTCGACGTGCCGTTCGAGAATGTGCGGCTCGTCTCGCCCTATATCGGTGGCGGCTTCGGCTCCAAGGCGCTGGCGCTCAGCCATGGCGCGGTGGCGGCAAGTGCCGCCAAGATGCTCGGCCGGCCGGTGAGGCTGGTGATGACGCGGCCGCAGACATTCACCGGCTACGGCGGGCGCGCGGCGACACGCCAGACGGTGACGATCGGCGCAGATACGGGAGGAATAATCCAGTCGATCGTGCATCGTGGCATCAACGAGACGTCGATGGACGGCATGTGGGTCGAGCCGCTCGGATCGGTCACCTCGATCATGTACGCGACGCCGAATTTCTCCTCGAAGCAGAATGTCGTGCGGGTGAATTCGGTGGTGCCGGGCGCCATGCGCGCGCCGGGCGAAAACCCCTCGGCCTTCGGCATCGAGAGCGCCATCGACGAACTCGCTTATGAGGTCGGCATCGATCCGCTGGAGATCCGCCTGAGAAACTATGCCGAGCAGGACCCACACGCCAAAAAAGCCTGGTCTACCAGGCAGTTGCGCGAGGCTTTTGCTGCGGGCTCAGAACGCTTTGGCTGGGCAAGGCGGACACCACAGCCGCGCTCGATGCGCGACGGCAACCAGCTGATCGGCTGGGGTGTCGCCGCCGGCACATATCCGGTGCGGCGCGCCTATGGCGAGGCGATCGTGCGCATTCTCGCCAATGGCTCGGTCGAGGTCGAAAGCTCCTCGATCGACATGGGCCAGGGCACCTACACGATCCTGGCGCAGACCGCCGCCGAGACGGTCGGCGTGCCGGCCGACAATGTCGTCGTGAAGCTGGGCGACTCGCGCTTCCCCCGCGCCGGCGTCGCCGGCGGATCGCGGTTGGCCGGCGTGATGACCGGCGCCGTCTACAAGGCGGCGACCTCGGCGCTCGATCAGCTGGTGGGGCTGGCGATCAGCGATCCGCGCTCGCCATTCCACGCGCTGCAGGCCAACACGCTGGTGGTCGCCAACGGCCGTATCTCATCGCCGCGCGGCGACGGCCCTGATCTCTCCATCGCCGAACTGCTCGGCAGCGTCGGCCGCGACCACATCGAGGCCACCGGCGACACCATGCCGGCCAATTCGACGGCGCAGGATCGCTACAAGAACTACACCACCATCGCCATGGCGCTGCCGCATACGGAGGGCGACTATTCCCGCCACAGCTGGTGCGCGCATTTCATCGAGGTGCGTGTCGACGAGGATTTCGGCACGGTGCGCGTGTCGCGCGTGGTATCGGCGCTGGATTCGGGCCGGCTCTACAACCCCAAACTCGCCGAAAGCCAATGGAAGGGCGGCATCATCATGGGCATCGGCCAGGCGCTGCTCGAGGAAGGCATCGTCGACCGCCGCCATGGCCGCATCGTCAACAACAACCTTGCCGACTATCTGGTGCCGACCAACGCCGACATTCCAGACATCGAAGTGATCTCGGTCGGCATTCCCGACCTGCACTCCTCGGTGCTCGGCGGCAAGGGTGTCGGCGAGCTCGCCATCGTCGGCGTGGCACCCGCGATCGCCAACGCGGTCTTCCACGCCACTGGAAAACGCGTGCGCGACCTGCCGATCACGCTGGAGAAGCTGATTTAGGGGGCGACGGCGACGAAGCTGCGATCTCCCCCCTTGCGGGGAAGATGGTCGGCAGGCCAGAGGGGGGGTACTGTCCCGCCGGCATCTCAACCCAATCACAATCGCGCCGTCCAGTGATTTCCGGTTGAAGGTGGTAACCGCGAAGTTTGGCGATCCTTCCCACCCCCTCTGCCCGGCCGGGCATCGCCCCTGTAGGGGAGAGAGTGGCAGCTCCGCCATCTTCGCCGATCACCACTCCAACCCGAACACCAGTTTGCCGAAGTGCAGGCCGCCGGCGGCCATGTGGGCGTAGGCTTCGGCCGCTTGGTTGGGCGAAAACACCTTGTCGACGACCGGCTCGATTCCAGCTGCACCGATGGCGCGGGCGGCGTCGTGAAGGTCGGACACAGATCCGGTGTTGTTGCCGACCACCCTCAGCGCCTTGATGATGATCGGCAGCAGATTGACCGTAGCCTCGGCGCCGGTGACGAAGCCGAGGGTGAACAGTGTGCCACCGGGCGCGGTGGCGTTGATGGCGCGGGTGAAGGTGGCGGTGCCGCCGGTCTCGACGACGAGGTCGGCGCCGAGGCCTCCGGTCAGCTCCAGCACCTTGCCGTCCCAGTCGGGCGTCGCGCGGTAGTTGATGAGATGATCGGCGCCGAGTGCTTTCGCCCGCTCCAGCTTCTCGTCCGACGACGAGGTGATGATGACCGTGGCGCCGGCGGCTTTCGCCAGCTGCAAGGTGAAGATCGAGACCCCGCCGGTGCCGAGCAGCACGACGACCGAGCCCGGCCCGACATCGGCGGCGCGGATGGCGTTCCAGGCAGTGGTGCCGGCGATTGGCAGCGTCGAGGCCGCCTCGAAGGAGAGATGCGCCGGCACCGGCACGACCGAATTGGCCGGCAGCGCGACATATTCGGCCAGCGACCCCGGCAGCGAGATGCCGCGCATCTGAGTCATCTCGTAAGGGCGCGGCCGGCCACCGATCCAGCGCGGCTTGGCGTGGGCGATGACGCGATCGCCGACGGCCAGTCTCGAAACCCCCTCGCCAAGCGCGACAATCTCGCCGGCGCCGTCGGCGACGGGGATGAGCGGAAAGCTCGGTCCGGGATAATTGCCGCTCGCCACCGCGACATCGACGAAATTGAGGCTCGCCGCACGCTGGCGGATCAGCACCTCGCCGCGCTGCGGTTCGGGGGTGGCCAGGGTGGCGGCTCGGAAGGCGTCCAGCCTGGGTTGGCTCAGTTCGATGGCTTTCATGGTTTCACTCCGGTGCGTCGATTGATGGGTTGAGTGAACCTAGCTGCTGCGTTATCTCTGGATAATCATTGGCTTTTGCATTTGAGTACTGCAAATCATGCAGCAATCCCAAGAACCAGTGGCCCTTGCCGAAATGGCGGCCTTCGCGGCCATCGCCGAAGCGCGCTCTTTCACCAGGGCGGCGGCGCGTGTCGGGCGTGACGCGACCATCCTGTCGCGGCGGCTGCAATCACTGGAGGAGCGGCTGGGTGTCAGGCTGCTCCATCGCACGACGCGCAGCGTGTCGCTGACCGAAGCGGGTGCCGAATTCCTGGTGCGCGTGCGCGCCATCCTCGCCGCTGTCGACGAGGCCGAGGCCGCCGCGTCGGCACATGCAGGCGGCCGCCCGCGCGGCCTGCTCAGGCTGGCGCTGCCCGGCACGTTCGGGCGCATGTGGATCGGGACGCTGCTGCCTCAATTCCTTGCCGAATTTCCCGATGTCCGCATCGAGGCGGAATTCTCCAACCGCTTCGTCGATCTGGTCGCCGAGAATTTCGACGTCGCCGTGCGGCTCGGCGCGCTGGAGGATTCGCGCCTGGTGGCGCGCAAGGTGGCGACGCGGCGCCGGCTGCTCTGCGCCGCCCCCTCGTATCTCGCCCGAAGGGGCAGGCCGGAGACACCGCAGGCGCTGCTCGAACATTCCTGTCTCGGCTTCAGCGGCTTCCAGACCTTTCCGGCCTGGGAAATGACCGACCGCGAGGGCCGGCACGTGCGCGTCGAGGTTTCCGGGCCGTTGGTCTCCGACGATGCCGAGGTGCTGGTCCAGGCCGCCGTGCAAGGCGTCGGCCTGATGATGAGCACCGACTGGCTGGTCGGCCGCGAGCTCGCCGACGGCCGGCTGGTGCCGATCCTGGAGGACTGGACGCTGGCCGACGAGGGCGCGGTTTATGTCGTCACGCCGTCAGCCAAGGGACAAGCCGCCAAGACCCGCGCCTTCACCGACTGGATCGGCAAGCGCTTCGCGCCGGATCCGCCCTGGCTGCGGTGAGGCCGCCGGTCTCCCACAAAAGGGGAAGATCACACGCTCCTCCCTACTTCCCCTGCTGCTTCATGAACTGGCTGAGCAGATCGACCGGCAGCGGGAACACAACCGTGGACGAGCGCTCGCCGGCGATGTCGTGCAGGGCCTCGAAATAGCGCAGTTGCATGGCTTGCGGCTCGGCGGCCAGCATCTTGCCCGCCTCGACCAGCTTGGCCGCCGCCTGCTGCTCGCCATCGGCGTTGATCACCTTGGCGCGGCGCAGCCGCTCTGCCTCGGCCTGCTTGGCGATGGCGCGGATCATGCTCTCGTTCAGGTCGACATGCTTGATCTCGACATTGGAGACCTTGATGCCCCAGGCGTCGGTGCGCTGGTCGAGGATCTCCTGGATATCGCTGTTGAGCTTGTCGCGCTCGGCCAGCATTTCGTCGAGCTCGTGCTTGCCGAGCACCGAGCGCAGCGTGGTCTGCGCCAATTGATTGGTGGCGGCCATGAAGTCCTCGACCTGGATGATCGCCCGTTCGGCGTCGACGATGCGGAAATAGAGCACCGCGTTGACCTTCACAGAGACGTTATCGCGCGAAATCACGTCCTGCGGCGGCACATCCTGCACCACCACCCGCAGATCGACCTTGACCATCTGCTGGATGAAGGGGACGAGGATGATGAGACCGGGACCCTTGACCCCGGTGAAGCGGCCGAGCGTGAAGACCACGCCGCGCTGATATTCCCTGAGGATGCGAATGGCCGCGGACAGGAACATGACCACGACCAGCGCAAGCAACAGATAGGCCACGTAACCGATGCTCATTTTCTCGCTCCATTACTTCCGGCGTCGCGCCGCTGCACGGTCAGTACGAGGCCGCTGACATCGGTGACCTCGACGCTGTCGCCGGGTGCGATGGGTTCGTCGGCCTTCGCCCGCCAGCGCTCGCCCTGGGCCAGTACATGGCCCTCGCCGCCCTCCCAGTCGAGAATCTGGGCCGGCAGTCCGCGCATGGCCTCACCGCCGACACGGGGCAGGCTCTTGCGCGCCGCCCAGACATAGGTGCCCGTCAGCAGCGCCAGCCCAAGCGTCAGCGCGGCAGCGGGACCGATGACGGCCCATGACACGGCGAAGCCCGGACCTTGGGTCTTGAGCAGCACGGTGGCGCCAAGCAGAAAGGCGGCCACGCCGCCGAGTCCAAGCACCACGGTGGGGTTGAAGGCCTCGACGACGAGGAAGGCGACGCCGAGCAGCATCAGGGCGAGGCCGGCATAATTGATCGGCAGGAGATTGAGTGCATAGAGCCCAAGCACGAGGCAGATGGTCCCGATGACGCCGGGCGCCACCGCGCCGGGGCTGGTGAACTCAAAGATGATGGCGTAGACGCCGACCAGCATCAGGATGATGGCGACGTTCGGATCGGTGATGACGGAGAGAAGCTGGATGAACCAGCCGGGTTCCAGCGTCTCGACCCGCAGCCCCTTGGTCGCCAGAACCACTTTCCTGCCCGCTACATCGACGGTCCGCCCATCGGCCAGTTGCAACAACTCGGTGGTGTCGTGGGCGACGAAGTCGATGACATGTTCCTGCAGCGCCGCGCTCGCCGAAAGGCTCGCAGCTTCGCGCACGGCTTTCTCGCCCCAATCGCCATTGCGCCCGCGCAGTTCCGCCAGCGAGCGGATAAGGGCGACGGCATCATTGGTCACCTTGGCCATCATCGCGTCGCCTGCCGGCCGCCCGGTGGCGTCCTTCTGGTCGCCTTTGTCGTTCTGGTCGCTATTGTCCTTGTCGCCGCCCGGAAGCGACGGCAGCCCGCCCATCTCGACCGGCGTCGCGGCGCCCAGATTGGTGCCGGGCGCCATCGCCGCGACGTGGGTGGCATAGAGGATATAGGTGCCGGCGCTGGCGGCATGGCCACCGGCCGGCGCGACATAGCCGATGACGGGCACCGGTGAAGCGAGGATATCGGCGATCATCTCGCGCATCGAGGTGACGAGCCCGCCGGGTGTATCGATCTGAAGGATGAGTACTTCGGCGCCCCGCTTGGCGGCTACATCAAGCGCTTCCTCAAGTTGCCTGGTGCTTGCCGGCCCGATGGCGCCGTCGATTGCGACGCTCAGCGCAACCTTCTCGCTCCCGGCCGAAGAGAAGGGAGAAAAGACAGCTGCGGCGACGAAGGCCGCGGCAAAAAGGGCCACCCGCGCGAAGGTCACGCTCAAAGCTCCGTGGATTCAATATGGGTTGTATTTTGCGAAGTCCAAGAGGAGAGCGACGTCGGCGAATGCGAACGCGGCTGAGCGCACAATCTCCCTTGTGGGGAGCTATTCCGGCGACGGGACCGGCGGCCGCGACGTCAGCGCGGTGCCGAAGGCGGCGGCAATCACCGCGGCGATGCCGGCCAGTTGCGGCGCCGTCAGGCTTTCGTGCAGGAACAGGAAGCCGGCCAACGCGCCCAGCCCGGGCTCGAGGCAGGTCAGCGTGCCGTAGATGCGGGCCGGCATCCTGGTCAGCGCCACCATCTCCAGCCAGAAGGGCAGCGCACTGGAGAACAGCCCGACGAGCAGCGCGCTGGTCAGGATTGACGGTTCGAGCAGCGCGGTTCCCGCCTGTGCCACACCGAAGGGCAGCACCAGCACGGCTGCGATCGCCATGCCATAGGCTGTGGTGCGCGAGCCGAGTTCAGCACCCGCCTTCTGGGCGAGCACGATGTAGAGCGCCCAGAAGCCGCCGGCCGCCAGCGCCAGCATCACCCCGGTCGGATCAAGCGGTTGCAGCGAATGGACGAAAGGCGACAACAGCAAGATGCCGGCCACCGCTAGCCCGATCCAGGCAAAGTCGCTGGCACGCCGCGAGGTCAACGTCGCCACCAGCAGCGGGCCGGAGAACTCCAGCGCCACCGCTATGCCGAGCGGAATGGTGGCGAGCGCGGCGTAAAACAGAAGGTTGAGCGCGCACAGCGTCACGCCATAAGCGATCAGCCATGGCATGGTGGCGCGCGACGGCCGCATCTGCCACGGCCGCAGCACGGCGATCAGCATCAGCGCGCCGACGACAAGCCTGAGCGTCGTCGTGCCCTGCGCGCCGATCAGCGGAAACAGGCCCTTGGCGAAGGTGGCGCCGATCTGGATCGACACCATGGCGCCCATCAGCGCGGCGACCGGCAAGGGCGCCGCTTCGCGACGGGCAACCGGCGTCGATGTCACTTTGGCTCATCCTCCATGCCGCCGGACCAAACCCGCCTGGCGGCATCGCGATAGGCCGAACCGGCCGGCCTGTCGTGAGACAGCGCCGACGTCTTGATGGGGCAAGGCGCCGGCAACCGCCAACCGGTCACTGGTGTCGCCAGCCTCGATGCCAGCCGCGGGCCGGTCTTGACGTCGACGATCTCCGGCCTGGCACAGTCGACCGTGCCGTCCCAGCCGCCGCCGCACTTATCAATCGGGCATCTGGATGCCGTTTCGGTGCAAGCCGCACTCGGCCTGCGCCGCGACTTGCGCAACCTGATCGTCAACGCCGCGACCCATGGCAAGGCATGCCGCATCGACCTTGCCGTGGCCGGCAGCCGTGCAGTGCTCACCATTTGCTATCATGGGCTGGGCATTCCGCCGGAACTCCTGAACAAGGCGTTCAAGCCCTTCTTCCACGTCGATCCCGGCCGCCTGCAATCCATTCCGGGCGCCGGGCCGGGCTTGGCCATCGTCAAGGAATCATCGAGCGCTACGGCAGCACCGTGACGCCGGAAAACCGCAAGGGTGGCGGGCTGGAACAGATGGTTGTGTTTACGGCGGTGTGATTTTGGCAAGGCAGCCGGGGGGCCGTATGGATTGACATGCCGGCGGGACAGCGCCACCTTCGCCTGCCTTGAACCTCAGACGGCCATCCGCGGGGTGATCCGCGGTCGCCGGCGTGGTGGAAGAGCCGGTTGCCCGATGCCGGCCCATGGAACCAGGTGACGCTGTGTTCGCCGCAACGGCGCTTATGGTTTAGGCTCCATCGCTTACATAGGGCTGGTCTTCTAGACATCAGGAGGATTTGATCCGTGCTCGCCCGCGTCGAAGCCGTCGCACCTCTGCCCGAAAATGTGCTCAGCCTGTCGACAGCGCGGCGGGCCTGGAACGGCGTTTCTCTCAACGTCAATGAATGGCGCGGCTCCGGCAGGGTGGCTCACCAGTTTCCCCATCAGACGGAGACCCGCCTGATTGCCCTGCTGGAAGAGGTCGGCAGCCCGTGTGAACCACGGCTGGGCGAGAACCAGCCTTGCCCCGCCGGCTACAGGCCCAGGCACATGGACTTCGCCCCTGCCGGCATGGAGATGTGGGGCTATAGCGCCGACGTCCGCTTCGTTCGAGACGCCACGCTGATGTTCGATTTCGCCGCCATGGACGAAAGGCTGGCTACCCGGTTCGATCGCAAAGCGGTCTCGACGCCGCGGCTGCGTTTTGCCAATGACCGCATCTGGATCCTGGTCAAGCTGCTCGCCGAGGTGGTGAACGACACCGATCCGTCGGCGCAGCTCTACGGCGATGGGCTGACCGTGGCGATCGTGGCGCGACTGTTCGTGGATCCGCTGGAGCCCGGCGCCGACGCCAAGGGCCTGGCGCCCTGGCAGCTTCGGCGTGTCATCGACCATCTCGATGCGCACCTGCCCGAGCGTGTCGACCTCGTGCGGCTGGCGGCACTGGCCGGCCTGTCGCAATCGCACTTCAGTCGGGCGTTCAAGGCCTCGACCGGCATGGCGCCGTATCGCTGGCAACTCGACGCCCGCATCCGGCGCGCGCAGGCACTGCTCATCGACAGCCGCGCCACGCTCGACCAGGTGGCCGAGGCCACCGGCTTTGCCGATGCCGTGCATTTTGGACGCACGTTCCGCAAGCTCATCGGCGCGACCCCGGCGACGTGGCGGCGCGACCGCAAAAGCTGATCGCAACGTGACAGCGGCCGATCGCAAGGCGACAGCGGATTCAGGCTGGAAATAGCAGGATCGAACAGTGCGTTGCGCCCCATGATGGAGCAATAGTCCCTCGACCGGGCAGGCGAGACATCGGATTGAGCACTTTGCGACATCCGCCTCCCCGGAACTCCTGATCCGGAAGGTGGAAGATGACCGCAGAACCGATCAACTATGATGCCCTGATGCAGGCTAACCTTGCCCGCGTGTTCGGCGAGCGCGATGCCGTCCGCCGGATGAGCGCCATTGCAATAATCTATGCCGACGACGCGGTGCTATATGAACCGCATGCGGCGGCAACGGGCCATATCGCCATCAATCAGGCGGTGGAAGCGCTGCTGTCGAGCCTGCCGGCAGACTTCGTCTTCACGGCGACCGGCCCTGCCGTCGGTCACCACGGCATCGGGCGGCTGCGCTGGCAATCCGGCCCGCCCAACGGTCCCGTCGCCGTGACCGGCACTGATGTCGCGCATTTCCAGGGCGACCTCATCCATTCCCTTTACGTTTTTCTCGATCCCGCCGGCGCCTGATGCATGTCGCCCAAAAGTGCGCAGCGGTTTGGGACAACGACATGCACAAAAAACAGAAACTTAAAGCGCGTCGACTGAAGCCGTTTCAACACGACGCGCTTTAACCAGTCGCCCGCAGATCCAAGGAGTTTCCCATGCCCAAAACCGGCCTCGAAGCCCTGCTTCGCCCCGAAGACAGCATCCTGGTGCTGATCGACCATCAACCGTATCAGTTCACCAATCTCAACAGCCACGAACCGACGATGGTCGTCAATAACGTCGTTGGCCTGGCCAAGACGGCCAAGGTCTTCAATGTACCGACGATCCTGACGACCGTGCTCGAGGAGCGCGGCGGCTACATCATCAAGGGGCTGCAGGATGTCTTTCCGGAGCAGAAACCGATCGACCGCACCTTTATCAACACCTGGCAAGACCCCAAAGTCACCGACATCGTGAAGAAGAGCGGACGCAAGCAGCTCGTGCTCGCCGCGCTCTACACCGAGATTTGCCTGGCGATGCCGGCGATCCAGGCGCTGGCCGAAGGCTATGACGTGTTCATCGTCACTGATGCTTCAGGCGGCGTCTCGCTGGAGGCGCATGACATGGCCGTGCGCCGCATGGTCGCCGCAGGCGCAGTGCCGATCACCTGGATGGCGGTGCTGGGCGAATGGCAGCGCGACTGGGCCCGCGAAGACACGGCCGCCGGTGTCGCCGGCGTCGTAGCCGAACATGGCGGTGCCAGTGGCGTCGCCTTCGCCTGGGAAATGCAGCTGCTCGCCACCCGCGCCAAAGCCGGCGCCTGAACAGGCCCGCAGGTCAAGAGGCCCGTACTTCGAGAAAGGCTAGCCATGTCCGCCGCGCCCATCCGCATCGGCTACTGCCTGTCGCTGACCGGCTCGCTCGCGGGCAACAGCCGGTCGGCGCGGCTCGCGCATGACATCTGGCGGGAAGACACCAACAGACGGGGCGGATTGCTCGGCCGCCCTGTCGAACTTGTCTGTCATGATGACCATGGTGACGCCTCGCTCGTGCCTGGCCTCTACAAGCGGCTGATGGACGACGACAAGGTCGACCTGGTCATCGGCGGCTATGGCACCAACACGGTTTTGCCGGCAATGCCGCTGATCATCAAAGGGCAGCGATTCTTCGTCGGTCTGATGGGCCTCGGCGTCAACAACGCGCTCGCCTATCCCAACTATTTCGCCATGATCCCGACCGGGCCGGATCCGAACGCGGCACTGACCGAAGGATTCTTCGCGCTCGCCGCGCAGCAGAAGCCGCGGCCAGCGACCGTAGCGCTCTTGGCCGCCGACGCCGAATTTTCCAGGAATCCCATTCTAGGCGCCAAGGCAAACGCCGACAAATACGACTTCAGCATCGTTCTTGAGGCCACTTATCCGCTGACGACAACCGACTTCAAGCCGGTCCTTGATGCCGTCGCCAAGAGCGGCTGCGACCTCTTGTTCCTCTGTTCCTACCTCCAGGATTCGATCGATCTCGTGCGCGCCATCCATGCGCACCGGTTCCGCCCGAAGATGGTTGGCGCCGGCATGATCGGGCCGCAGAACACGGCGGAAAACGGCGCTCGGCCCGCTGCTCAATGGCTTCGTCAATTACGAATATTGGGTCCCTGTCGCCAGGATGATGTTCCCCGGCGTTCAGGAGTTTCTGAACAGCTACCAGGCGCGAGCCGGCGATGCCGGCGTCGACCTCATGGGGCACTATATGGCCCCGCTCGCCTTTGCGCAGATGCAGGTGGTTGCCCAGGCAATCGAGGCGACCGGCGGCTTCGACGACGCCGCCCTGTCGGCATACACGCGCGAAGCGATCTTCGACACCGTCATGGGCGCCGTCAGCTTCGGTGTGAACGGCGAATGGGCGCGGCCACGCGTCCTCCAGGTTCAGTTCCAAGGCATCTCCGGCCATGAGGCTGGCCAGTTCCGCAACGGATCGAGGCAGATCGTGGTGTCGCCACCAGACTTCGCCTCCGGTGAGCTGATCTTTCCCTATGCGCAAGCCCGCTCTGCCGGGTGAAGGGCTTTGCTTGAGGCTTCCCGTTGGCGGATGCCTGCTTTGGGAGGAGCGAACCGTGCGGGCAACCCACGAAAAAGCCGGCGATCATGCTGCATCGCGCAAAACCCAATAATTCTAATTCATTCCATGCGTAACCGGGAGCCAAATACGTATAGTAAATTATAGATTTTCGAGTTTTGCGCACGATTTAAGAAAGATCTGAGCTTTTCTCATTCTACAAGCCGGGGTTTTTTCCAATCAACCGGAGCGGGCAGATCCATACAGCTCAACGACAGGGTTGAATTGCTGAGGGAAATCACCCAAAAGGGCGAAATCCGGGCAGCTTTGTCAACCTTTATCGCTTGCTCACACAAGTATTTCGGCTTGGTAGATTTTTTGTGTTGCGCTGCACAATGCGGTAGCCGAACCATCCTCTGGGGGACTCGTTTAGCGACTGGACATAGGCCGTGAAGGATTCCCTGGCTTGACCGAATTGAGCTACCTGTCCGTCGATTTCGAGCCCGGCCTGAGCGGACTCGCAAAGCGCGGGTTTGATGGCGCCGGCCCCGTGGCGGGTCTCGTCCGCCTTGGCTTGCCGTTCGAAATGGCCGGCTTGCGGCTTCATCGCGGACATCACGCCGGCGGACGCCGCTGATGGGAAACACCCGCGACATCCAACTGGATGCATTGAGGGCCATCGCCGTGACGATGGTTCTGTACTCCCATTTCTTCGCGGCCGGAGGATCATCCTTCTGGGGCCATATCGGCGTGCGGCTGTTCTTCGTGCTGAGCGGCTTCCTGATCACGCGCCTGCTGCTGGAAGCCCGTTCGGCCGCCGAATTTGAAACCGGCGCCGCGTTGCGAGCCTTCTATATCAGGCGGGCGCTGCGGATATTTCCTCCCTATTTCGCCGTCCTGGGTTTCGTTTGGGTTTTCGACCTGGAACAGGCCAGGCCATCGCTGCTCTGGCATGCGCTCTATCTGTCGAATTTCTGGTATGCGCTGCGCAATGACTGGACGCCCTGGGTGCTGTGCCATTTCTGGAGCCTGAGCATCGAGGAGCAGTTCTATGTCGCCTGGCCACTGATCGTCCTGCTGGTCCCACGCCGGCGCTTCGAGCCGATCTGCGTCGGCATCATCCTGCTGTCGCTGACCTATCGCTTCTACTGGCCGGTCACCGCCACCCCGGCGCTGGCCCGCGACCTGCTGCCGCCGGCATCCATGGATGCGCTGGCGTCAGGTGCGCTGCTTGCCTGCTGGCGGTCCAGAGGTGCTGCCCTGCCGCAATGGATGCGGCTGGGCTGGCCTGCCTTCGCGGCCGCATTCCTGATGATCGAGTGGTTTGTCCCGGCGCCTCCAAGCCCAATGCTGGAATGGGCGCGCTGGCTGCTGCTGCAAGTCCTGCCGCTTGTGCCGCTGATGGCCATCGTCGCCGCCTGTTCGAGCGGCCTTGGCGGCACCCTCGGCAAGCTTGCCGAGCTGCCGCCGTTGCTGGCTTTGGGCCGCATCAGCTACGGCGTCTATCTCTATCATCCGATATTGTTGTCGCTCGCCGTCAAGTCGCAGCCCTGGATTCCGCTCAATGTCTCGGAGCAAGGGCCAGGGCGGCTGCTGGTAGCAAGCGCCGCCACGATCGTCGTGGCCTCGATTTCCTGGGTGGTTTTCGAAAAGCCGCTCAACCGCCTGAAGCGCCACTTCCCCTATGTGGCGCGCACCCATGCCGCGCCGGCACGCGCCGGCCATGCCGGCTGGGTCGCGAGGGCGCCCGGCCGATCGCCCGATGGCCCAGCACCATCGCTCGACCTCCAGCGAACGGATGCGACACGATGACCGCCGCGCCGCTCGTCTCGGTGCTGCTGCCGGTCTACAATGCCGGGCCCTATCTCGCCGCCGCGCTGGGAAGCATCCTGCGGCAGGACTACTGCCGCGTGGAGGTCATCGCCATCGATGACGGGTCGACCGACAATTCGCTCGAAATCCTCGAGCGATACCGTCAAGCCGACAGCCGCATCTCGATCATCTCGCGCGAAAACCGCGGCCTCGTGGCGACGCTCAACGAAGGGCTGCAGAAAGCCCAGGGCGAGTTGGTCGCACGGATGGACGCGGACGACGTCGCCTATCCCTGGCGCCTGTCGCGCCAGGTGGAGCTGTTCGAGCGGCGGCCCGAACTTGGCTTCTGCGGCGCCGGCGTCGACATGTTGATCCGCGGCCGCATCGCCAGAGGCAAGCCCGATCCGGTGTTCCAGTTCGGCCGCATTCCCATATTGGCGATGTTCTTCACCATCTTCATGCACCCGACGGTCGTCTACAACAGGAAGGTCATCGAAGACGGCGATCTCCACTACGACAAGACCTACAGGCACGCCGAGGATTTCGATCTTTTCAGGCGACTGGCCGGCCGCTACCCGGCAGCCATGATGCCCGAAAACCTGGTCGTCTACCGTGTCCATGCTGGAAGCGTGACCAGCCGGCACAGCAAGGAGATGCGCAGAACGCATTTGCGGATCGTGGCGGAGAATCTCGAGCGCGAGGGCCTCGCAGAAACCACGCGAGACCTGCGCGACATCGGCGATGCGGTCAGCTTCGACACCGTTGCCCGTGCGGCCAACTTCATCGTCGCGCTGGAGGAGGAGCTTTGCTCGCTGCCGGCCGAGACACGGCGGAGCTTCGAGGCCGGCGCGCTGAACCTGTTCTATTTCCTCTATCAGCTCGTCGCCGACGAAAAGCAGCCCCAGCTGACGCATGAATTGCTGACGCGGACCGCGAAATGGAACTTTATCCGGCGCCGGGAGAAATATGCGCTGCGGCCGGGCTCCTGGGCGCCCTGGCTCAGCCTTGCCTCGTTGTCGGCCGGCAGGCAGGCGGACGCCCTGGAATACTTCTTTAAATCCGCGCCCGCCGAGACGGTCCTGGCGCCTTATCAGTTGAGTTAGAGGGGATGACCGTCAAAGCCCACCAACCCCTGCAGCGCGATCGTTCGACAGCGCTCGGCGCCGGCCCGGCCAACCCCCGCCCGGAACGATCGGCGCCGGAAGTCAGCTTCATCATCTGTACGCGCAACCGCGTAGCCGTGCTCGAGGCTTGCATCAAGTCGGTGCAGGCCGCGTGCCGCGCCCATGCCGGCTTCGCCGCCGAGCTGGTGGTCGTCGACAACGGCTCGAGCGACCGCACGGCGGAACGCCTGGCCAGCATCGCCGCCATGTCGGACATTCCATTCACGCCGGTTCACGAGCCCCGCCCCGGATTGGCGACTGCCCGTAACGCCGGGTTGAAGCGCGCGCGGGGCCGTGTGCTGGTCTTTGTCGATGATGATTGCGCGGTCCATTGCGACTACCTGCGCGACCTGGAGCGACACTATGCGTCCGGGGAACAATGGCTCATCCGGGGCGGCCGTGTTGAACTTGGCGATCCCAGGGATTTGCCTTTCACGATCAAGCGGTCGCGGGTACGTGAGCGGCTGACGCCGGATGTGCATCCCGGCGGCTTCGTGCTGGGCTGCAACATGACGATGCACCGCGATGTCGCGGCCCGTATCGGCTATTTCGACGAACGCTTCGGCGCCGGCGGACCGTTGCGGTCGGCTGAGGATACCGACTATCTCGTGCGCGCGGTGCTGCTCGGCATCGCGGTCGAGTATGTGCCGGACATGACGATCTTCCATCATCACGGCCGGCGGGATCGCAAATCCATCGAAAAGCTCCACCGCGACTACAGCCTGGGAAATGGCGGGCTCTGCCTGAAACATGTTCGCCATGCGCCCTGGCTGCTGCGTCATTTCTACTGGGCCGCTAGAGCCGCTTTCCGGGAATCGGCGGGCGGGCCTGCGTTCGATCGTGAACTCGACCTGTCGCACTGGCCGATCGTCGGCATGAATTTGCTCGGCGCCGTCAGATTCGCGGTTCTCCTGCTGGCGAGACGGGCGCAGGGTGCGCCGGTGCGACAAGATCAACAGGCAAATGCCGAAGCGAGTTGAACCACCATAATGCCATTGCTACCGCCAAGCCTGCCGATGCTGTTCCGGACGTTCGGAAAGAAGCAACTGCGCCTGCTTCCGGCCGTGGTGGTCCTCGGCCTGGTCGGCGCTGTCCTCGAAGGTTTCGGCATCGGCCTGATCATCCCGTTGCTGGGCATTATCATGGGACACGGGGACGCAGCGGGAATGGGCGGCTTCTCCGCCGTCCTCCAGCATGTCGGATCGGGCCAGAGCGAGCGCGACCGGCTTATCGTCATTTCGATCGCCATCCTCGGCTCGATCGTCCTGAAGAACATTTTCGCCTTCGCCAACACGCTGCTGACGACCTTCATCTATGGCAAGGCAAGTCATTCGATCCGCAGCGCCTTGTCGGAGCGGTTGTTGCGGGTCGGCTACCCATTCTTCCTGCGGCAGAGTCCGGGACGGCTGCTCAACATCATCTCCAACGAATCCTGGCGGGCATCGGATGCGATCCAGATCATGCTGTCGGCCATCGTCAGCGCATCGGCCGCCATCATCCTGCTGGCTTTTCTGCTGCTGCTTTCGTGGCGCATGACGTTGTTGGTCACGCTGGGACTGGCCATCGTCCAGATCGCGCACGCCGTCCTGTCGGCCAATCTGAAAGGGCCCAGCCGCAGCGTCGCCTCGCGCAACAGCCACCTTGCATCGCAGATGCTCCATCTGGTGCATGCCGGACGCCTGATCCGCATCTTCGGACAGGAGAGCCGGGAGAAGGCGACATTCGATACGGCGTCCGATGCGGTCCGCCGCGCCTCCTTCGTCCTGCTTGTCCGCCAGGGAGCGTTGCCGCCGCTTACGGAGGTTCTGCACGCCGCGCTGTTCCTGGCGGTGGTGATCGGCGCCTGGCTGGCGCAGGTGAATTTCCCCCTGATCATCGCGTTTGTCATCCTGCTCTACAGGCTGCAGCCGCATATGCGGGCCCTGCAGGGGTCGTGGAGCCAGTTGCAAGGCCTGAGCGGATCGCTCGAAGAGGTGACATGGATGCTGGATCCGTTCGGCAAGCCTCAACCGCCGCAAGGCGATGGGCCGTTCCACGGCCTGCGCCAGGGCATCAGGTTCGATGACGTGACGTTCACCTATTCCGGCACGGACCGGCGTGAGGTGGTGCTGCATTCGGCGACTTTTGATATCCGCGGCGGCCGCTCGACGGCACTGATCGGCCGCTCGGGCGCCGGCAAGACAACGATCGTCAACCTTCTGTGCCGCTTCGTGGAACCGGACACCGGCAGGATTCTCGTCGATGGATCACCGCTCGACGGGATCGACGCCAGCCAGTGGCGCCAGCACATCGCACTGGCCAGCCAGGAGCTGGAGCTAGTCGATGGCACCATTTTTGAAAACATAACCTACGGGCAGGACGCGGCCACGGCCGCCGAAGCCGAGCGTGCCGCGAGACTGGCCGAGGCGCACGAATTCATCGAACGGCTCCCCCTCGGTTACGACACGCTCGTCGGCTACAGGGGTATCAACCTCTCGGCGGGACAGCGGCAGCGGATCGCACTGGCCAGGGCCCTGGTGCGCGATCCCGATCTCCTGATCCTGGACGAGGCCACCAACGCCATCGATGGGCTATCGGAGGCAGCCATCGTCGAGACCCTGAAGTCGAGAGCCGGCCGCCGCACGACCATCGTCATCAGCCACCATCACAGCACCATCTCGTTCTGCGACGACGTGGTGATCCTGAGTGGCGGCCGGGTGAAAAAGCAGGCGCCTTTCGGCGCCCTGGCATCGCTCACCATGGACGAGCTTTACCAGCACGAGCCGCTCGCCGCCCCAGGCGGAGCGGGAGCGAAGCGACGCCGCGGCGAGCCTGCAAAATAGAGCTACGGCGTCGCGCGGAGGTTCCTGCGGGCGCGCCGCCTGCCCGTTGCACGTGCTTTCTCCGCCACCACCCCGGTGATCTCAACCACGGTGCTCTCACGCGGTCTCCCGCTGGTGGCCTTGTGGAGCCGCTCGTAGGGCAGCAATTCCTTGATCCTGGCATTGAGCGACACGATTTCGTCCCTGAGGTCCTCGCATTCCTGCCTCTGGACATCGAGCTGTATCTGTTCCGACGCCTGTTGCAGCACAAGCTGTGAAAAATTAGCGTTCACTTTCGAAAGGCTCGCCTTGTCGCTTTCGTTCTCTTCAATGAGCGCGGACAATTTTTCATCGGCGATTTTCTTTTCGGCCAGCGTGTCGTTCAATTCAGTCTTGAGCCTAGCGATCTCGCCGGTGGCATCGCTGTTCTCGTTCGAGGCCCACTCCAGCCGCGATTGCAGGTCCTCGATCTCGGAACGCAACCCGCGTATTTGCGTCTGGCTGCGCGCCAGTTCCGCTTCCCGGTCGCCTTCCACCATGCTGGCCGTTTCGGTCATTCCCGAAAGCTTCGCCTGCGCGGCCTCGAGCGACTTCTGGAGCCGCATTTCCTCTTTCTCGCTCTTGGCGAGCGCGGCGAGCAGTTCCGCAAACCGCGCTGCTTCGCTGGCATGGATCGCCGAGAGCTCGTCGAGCCTGTGGCGCGCCTGGGATTCCCGCTTCAGCGCCTTGTCGAGTTCCATCGACAGGCTGACATGCTTTTCGCGCAGCATCTTGCTTTCGCGCAAGCGCCTGTTGGCCTCGACGGTCCTGGCGGTCAGCCGCTTGGCGATGTCGCCGAAGTCCGCGTCGCGCTTTGCGCTCGCATTGGCTGCCTCCGCGAGTTCCAGCCTTGTCGCGGCAAGCGTCGCGCGAAGCGCGTCCCTGTCCTGGACCAGGCTTGTCTCGCGCTGTTGCAGCACTTCGCAGGTGCTTTCACGCTCGCGCAGCTTTCGCCCCGCATCGTGCAGCTTTTCCGACAGCGTTCTTTGTTCGGCGAGGAGGCCGGCATTGGCCAGCTCCAGCTCGTTGGCGCGAAGAATGTCGCCATGGAGGATGTTGAGGTATTCGCGCGTCAGGTGATGGGAGGTCGCGATCTCCGACAGCTTGCCGGTGATCTCCTCCATATAGTCCCTGGCGTCATGGAACAGCCCTTCGAAGGCGCTCAACGCAGCCAATCGGGTCTGGGCGTGGGACGTCAGCCGCGGCCCGGTTTCGGGACTGTCCGGATTGCCCGCACCGTCTGCATTCTCCGCGCCATCCGTGTTTGCCGCATTGGCCTCGGGTGGCGGGTCGTCGGGAGCCGCCGCGGAATCCGGGACCTCGTCGCTCTTTGGCGGCGCCTCGTCCTCGGCGTTGAGACTAGCGTCCAGCGCATCCGCCAGATCGATCTGCAGTTCCTGTAGTGCGGTATCTACGTCTTCAGCGCGCTTGATCAAGCCCTTGAAGTTCATGCCCGAACTCCCCTACCCATACCCAACCCAGTACTTAACAAAATGCTAATGTATCATTACATCCGCGGCTTCCGTATGGGAAGCCCCGCCTGTAGAATGCTGAAACTAGGGGATTTCTCGCTTGCGTCCAGTGGCCTGAAGTCGCCGCCGCGCACCATTTTTCGTGGCAAAGCCCGCGCCGCCGCGCGTGAGCTCCAGAGGTGCCTCGGAGAAAACTTGTCTCATTCCGGCTTACCATACGGCAAGATGATTGCCGCAGGCGAGACTGACCACGCTACCCCAAAAGTGGAGGTACCAAACGTAGGTGGGTTGGCGCCGACCCTCCACAAAATGTAGGTTTCTCGCCCTGCGGAAGGGGGGGACAGGCTCGACCCCCAAATGAATTCAGAGGAAGCTTGCTGGCGTGGCAGGCCCCCTCTCCGACCGCTTCACGATCTCCCCACCTCCCCCTTGTGGGGGTAAGCCATCGGTTCGCGAAGCGAATTCATCGTGCCGGTGGCACGATCAAAGGCAGCGAACGCCGGGACGCTGCGCAGCAGCGGGGACCCGGCAGACGAGACCGCAGGTCCGGGTGGGGTGCCTGGCGCCGCCTCCCCGCTCCGATCCGCTTTGCGGATCGACCCTCCCCACAAGGGGGAGGGTAAAATCAGCCCGCCATCGCCAGCGGCACGGCGCTCTTGTTGGGGATCTGGATGTCGATCTCCAGCGTCGACATGGTCTCGCCGCGGTCCATCGAGACCTGCAGATAGTCCTGGTCGATCTGCACATGCTTGGCGATGACGGCCATGATCTCCTCGCGCAGGATGGAGACGAGGTCGGGCTGGCTGCGGTTACGGCGCTCATAGGCGAGCAGCACCTGCAGCCGCTCGCGCGCCACCGGCGCGCTGGAGCGCCGCTTGAAGATGTCGAGCAGGTTCATGCCGCCCTCCTTCCCAAAAGACGATCGAGGAAACCCTTGCGTTCGAACGGCACGACGACGGGCAAGTCCTCGCCCTCGAGCCGCCTGGCGGCGTCGATATAGGCCTTGGCCGCCGCGTTGAGCGGCTCCGACAGCGTCACCGGCGAACCGAGGTTGGAGGCCCTCAGCACATCCTGGCTCTCGGGAATGATGCCGAGCAGCGGCGTCGACAGGATCTCCAGCACATCGTCGATGGAGAGCATTTCGCCGCGCGCGGCACGCGCCGCGTCATAGCGCGTGACCAGCACATGCTTGGCGATCTGCTCCCCATGCTCGGCCCGCAGCGTGCGGGCATCGAGCAGGCCGATGATGCGATCGGAATCGCGCACCGAGCTGACTTCCGGATTGGTGACGATGACCGCCTCGTCGGCAAAGCGCATGGCGAGCTGCGCGCCGCGTTCGATGCCGGCCGGGCTGTCGCAGAACACATAGTCGAACACCGAGCGCAGCTTGTCGATGACTTCGCCGACGCCGTCCTCGGTCAGCGCATCCTTGTCGCGCGTCTGCGAGGCCGGCAGCAGGAACAGCGTCTCCACCCGCTTGTCGCGGATCAGCGCCTGCGAAAGCTTGGCCGAGCCCTGGATGACGTTGACGAGGTCGAACACCACGCGCCGCTCGGCGCCCATGATCAGGTCGAGGTTGCGCAGGCCGACGTCGAAGTCGACAAGCGCCACCTTCTTGCCGGTCTTGGCGACCGCAGCACCCAGGGCTGCCGTCGAGGTCGTCTTGCCGACGCCCCCCTTGCCCGAGGTGACCACCACTACCTTGCCCATGAAAATGCCTCCGTTGTTGTTATGTCGTTGGTCGAGCGGCCCTGCCGGCCGCAACAAATGTCAGCTGAGCGGCGCGACGCGCAGCCCGTCCCCGTCGAGAAATGCCTGGATTGGCTTGCCACGCGAAACCCCTTCCATCTCCTCGGCGGTGACGTACCAGCCGTCGACCGCCAGAAGCTCGGCCTCGTTGCGGCGGCAGAAGATGCGCGCGCCCTTGTTGCCGAGCGCGCCCGCCGAAGCGCGCCCGCGCAGCGTGCCGTAGACATGGATCGAACCCGCGGCGATGATCTCCGACCCGGAAGCGACCGAGCCGAGCACGATGACATCGCCATGCGGATGCACGATCGCCTGGCCGGAGCGGATCGGCGACTTGATCATCAGCGTGCCCGAAGCCTCCTGCCCAACCTGCGGCTCGCTCTCGCCTGCTTTGCTTGCGCCAACCTTGTCAGCCTGCGCGCGCCCCACATCCGCGCGTCCAGCACCTGCACGTTCCGCGTCCGCACGAACCTCTGGCGCCTTGCCCTCGGCCTCCGCCCTCGCCTTGCGGCCGGGCAGCAGCCCATCGGTCGTCGCCTCCTTGGCGCCGACCAGCACCGGCGGCAATTCGGCGCCGAGCGAAGCCCCTTCGAGCTCGATGGCGTAGATGCGGATGCCGCGCAGGCCAAGTTCCGCCACCAGCGCCGCGATATCGCTCGCCCCGGGCTTCAGCGTGTTCAGATCGAGCAGCACCGGCCGGCCGCTGAAATAGCCGGGCGAGTTGCCGATCCAGTGGTCCAGCCCCTCCAGCCAGGCCCCCAAAGGCGCCTCCGGCGTCAGCGTGAAAGCGACGAACGAGCGGGCGCGAAAGCGAATGGATTTGGCCTCGAGGGGAGCGGCAAAAGTCACTGGCGGCGAATCCTTACTGATAGGTAAACGCTAGCGAGTGAATGGTTAACGAATGATTAACGGGGGGAATGGGTGGGCGGCGGAATGGGTGTTCCTGACAGGGTTTGCCCGAGGTTCGAGTATCACCACTCGTTTTCATGGAATCGGCTGGTACCGAGGGGCTTGTGAGCCGATATCTTCGGAACCGACTGGGGTGACGTCGACCGACCGTCCCGGCGGTCACAGCTGCTCGGCAACACGAACGGCTTCAGAAAGAGTTGACGGCGAATAGGCCCGCTCCCTCCTCCACTGAGCGCCAACGCACTTCTCGACTGCAAATTCGCCTTTGTGGGGCACTACTCGAAATTGCTTTTTAGCACGGTGCAACACAGGATGTTGGCCAATGCGCCATTCTGGAACTTTGCTCCTGACGTTGTTTAATTTAGCTGCGAGGTCGGCAACAGACGAATAGCGGTCTCCTAATGCCTTGGCGCAGCACTTTCTTATGATGGTCATCAGAGCGGTTGGCGTCCAAGCGGGCAGCGTCGAGCAGTCAAGAATACGACTTCGAGCAATTCTGGACTCGATAATCGATGTGGCAAATGCCTGTTGATCCCAACCGGCAAGCTCATCGTATTTTTTCTTTTCCCTGTCACTAAGCCAATCGCGTTCGTGATAAGGCAAATGGCCGCCCAAAACCTGATAGAAAACCATTCCAAGTTGATAGATGTCTCCTTGGCGGTAGAAGCACTTTTGATCAAGCTCCTCGGGCGGTCGATAAAGGAGCGAATGCCGGGTTGACGTCTTAGCGTAGCCATCATCGTTCTGAACCACTACCGATCCAAAATCTCCGATCACAAATCGATCGTCCGAAAGACAGAAGATATTGGACGGCTTCAAATCGCGATGCAGATACCCATTGCCATGCAGGAAGCTTGCGCCAGCTGCGATCTGGCTTAGAACATCGATTGCCTCGACTGTGCCGAATTTGCGCTTCACCAAGGCATCATCTAGATCGCCAGATGCACAATACGGCGTCATAAAAAATGCATCGTCCTTATCGATGCTCTCAGCGTGATATACCTTGAGGATGTGCTCGGAATCGAGATTAGCGAGCAGCGCAGGTTCGGCGTGATCGCCGCCACCCCAATGGTAGAATTTAACTACGACATTGCGCTTGAGCAACTTGTTGTGACCGATGAGCACATGACCATTTGCGCCCTTGTCAATCATATTGCAGAATTCAATGTCCTTTGACAGCTCTTCGGCCTTTAATCTGATTGCTGGTGGTAAAGGCGAAAAATCCAATGCCATTAGAACTCCTTGGCACGCTTGAGGTGATACACTCCACAGCGATATGCATCTTCTTGGTATTTCAAGATTCCACCTGGAATACCTCCCAAGTTCGTCTTTGCGAATTTTGATAGTGCGACCGGATTAACAAAAACCACCTCACAATCGGAGAGCTGAAACAACGTTTCTATTTTGAATGACACAGCTCCTCCTCCCCTTTTCCCCCCTTTCGCCCTTGCCTTGATGGCAAACACGTCAACACCATGCTCATGAGCAAATGTCTTCACCGCCTGGAGAAGCCCCTTGACTGCGCTGCTGTCCTTGTCGTCGCCCAAAGAGAGCTTTCTGGTCTTGCAGCCTATGTGATGGGGATCGTCGCCCTTGACCGAAACCAAGACTAGCCTAGCCTCGCTGGCCTTTAACTCGACTCCACATACAATCACTCGAAATCTCCTTCACTGTGATCGGCTTGGTTCGATCTGATTCGTTATCAAAGGTTGATTGACGGGTAACTCCTAAGGCAGACGCGTACGCTTCGTATCGGATGCACTCTTCATGCAGACGCCCGATGCGCCTTCGGCAGCAGCATGGCACGAACGTGTGATCAGAAAGACAATGCTGGGATCGATCTGCTACACTCACTAACTCTTTGCAAAATTCTCTTTCACGAAATATGTATTATCAACCTGTTCTGACACCATCGTTATCTTATTGACCTCATACAGGGTGCAGTTTAACAGCGCGGCCGCATCAAGGTCGAATAGCGCGATATTGTAACCGTTTTTTCCAAAGTTGCTCTTATAGGCGACACCGTCGAGGCCCTCGCGCTTGAATAGCTCCGCGATTATCTGAGTTGGCACATAGTCGGCGTAGTCGTCACTGCGTGTGATAGGTTTTGCGAAAGCTCTATCGATGGAGGACCACACAGCTTCCTCACGCTCGACTGCGTCGGGCTCCTCAAAATAGAGGTTCATCTTGTTGTGTCCGCGAGAACAGTCAATGATTGTGAGCGACCGCAGCGTGCGAAACTGGGCGACAGATACATGCGATCCGATCCAGGGCCGGACCTCCGCAATAGCGGTGTCTCGTTCGGTTGCTAGATACAGGCACGGTATACCTTTCGGGTTGGCACGACCGTCGCTTGCCCGGTCTCGCAACGGCTTCATGCGCTCTGGCGGATAGGCGCTCAGCACCTCGAAGGTCGCTCCTTCCTCACCTTCCTCACCTTCCTCCCGTTGGCCATGACCAAGTTGCGAACGCCAGAAGAGATAACCCTCCTTGAAATCTGTTCGGCGCTTGGCGCTGGTCGCCAGAACGGTTTCCAGAAACCGTTCTGTTTCAGGAGTGCGCACGAAACGCAGTTCACGGCTGACAGTCCGATGAAACTCCCAATAGCTGCGCCAAGAAGCAAATTCCGCCAAGTGTTGTCCCCCAGATCCCGCACCGCCAACGGTGCACGCTCACAGTCGATACATGGGCTCAGTTAAACTCATTCAATCCGCGCAGCATCTTCATCGAGACGCACGACCCACCCACCGGCGCCGTCGTCGCGCGGGCCTTTGGGCACTAGTTCCTTCTCACCCAAAGTTAGACGGTGGTCTCGGATGGACGAAATGTCCCCGAGAACCGCCAGTTTCAGCATGTGGCGTTCGACGCCGACGAAAGCGGGCCTCATGCTTAGCCGCGACAACGTCTCTTGATCGGATCCAGAAAGCCCGTCCGCCGGCAAAACCCCCCCGCGGGTTACAAATCCTCCAATAAGCTCGTCCTGGGGTTCGACTGGGAAACTGCCAACCACCCGGTGTGTCGAGGCCGCTTCCAAGGCGGCGGTCGCCCGGGTGCTTGCTTGCGAGTGCATGTTCGGGAATCGTCTGGTCACCAGATCACGAAGCGCGGTGGCAAGCGTCGGCAACTCCAGGCGGTCGAGCATGCTTGCGTAGTGCATTCGAATCACGCCCACTTGCAACTCGTCGATTTCTTTGGGAAGTATTTCGTCGCCTTCTTCGTCCGGGTCGTGAACAGAGAGCATGGGCGCCCAGTCAAGCGGCGCTGCGAACCCCCACCGCGTCGCAATAGCATAGCGCTTGAAAGGGGCTAGCCCGTGTCTTCCCCAGATCTCCGCGCGCTCGGCCTGAGCGAAGGCACGTCGCAAAGTCTGATTAGGGCCGCTCCTTTCGTGGCAGCCCTTGGCCTCTACGATGGCCATTCCCGGTAAAGAGCCCCACGCCACCCAATCTGGCAGATCGCCGCGTTTACGCGGCACACGCCGAAGCTCGCCGCGCATTGGACCCGAAAGGCGCATCGGCGGCTTTGTAACGTGAGCGAAGTGCGTGAGGTTTAGATGGAGTGTAGCGTAAGCTCGGGCCACGAACCGCCCAAACAGGCCCGACAGCGCGGTCTTCACCTCCCGCGACTGGCCAAGCGGCTCTCGGAACCGGAATTCGGCAGAAGCCGTAGCTAAGAGTGGATGGAAGAGGCCCCACAACCCTACTGCAGGCCCCGGACTTTGAAGAATTTCCATCAAGCCGGCGTCTTCCACAGCGCGCGTAGGTATGTCGACTGTGGCGCCTAAACTTGAACCTGAAGCCGGCGTAAAATTATGAGTGAAAATCGGCATTTTATCCCCCATCTTTGCCCAGTAAGAACTTTGCAGGCAGTAATCGACTTAGCAAGACGAGAGACAGGGGGGAGAAGTCGAATTTACAAAATAATATTGTCGGCGCGATTTTTCCTCTGCGATGATTTGTGCTGTTGCGATCAAAGGCCGTCTTCAAAAACATAGTGGTCTTTTGATACCGGCTGCCTGCTCGTTGCGGCGAACTGGCTTCTCCACGACCTTGGTAGGATAGATTAACCAGTTGGTCGCGTCACCAATTCTGCATGCCGTGGTGCAGCGCTATTACGCTGAGGCGCCCCGCCATTGCCGGCCCTTCCAGCCCCCGACCTGTGTCCTTGGCGGTAAACGTCGCCGCCCGACGACATTCGCATCGCGGCCGGGGCTTGCTTGGTGTCGGAGCAGGTAGTCGTGCAATCATCGCCGGTCGGCACCTTGCTGCCTCGGCACATCACGGCTGCAAGTGCCGGTTCGCAAGCACAGGTTGACGGCAGCAGATTATGAAGCAGCCCGCCCCAAGCGCAAAACACCAACCTGACCCGCAATAGGAGTCCAGGCGGGATCGATTGGCGGGCAATTGGGAATCCTCCCCTCGCAAGCACTCACTGCGACGCGATTATGAAGCAGGTCTTTCGACCGCCGTGGGCAGCCGATTGCACCCGTGCATGGAGTTTGTTGACAGGATGGAACACAGTGGCATTGCCACGAGTGGAACGACGGCCTTACAAACGCCTGACGACGAACTCTCAGGAGGGCAGGCGCTACTATGAGTGGCTGGTTGCATACTCTTCCACTCGCTTGGATGGCTCTCGTCGTGTTCGGGGCCACCTATATCGTCTCGTTCATCTTGCACCAGGGCATCGCCGCTCTTTCCGTGGGCTCCACGGCGCGGTCATTCAAGGCGCTTTCGCCTGGCATGTTGCCGCCGCTCGGTATCATCTTTGGCTTGTTTGTGGCGTTCACCGCGGCTCAGGTCTGGAGCGACAACGATCACGCCAATGCGGCAGTCAATCGCGAGGCCAGTGCATTGCGGTCGGTCGTGCTTCTGGCGAGCAGCTTTCCGGGCGAGCCCGAGGCGCGCTTGCGGACGCTGGTGCACAGCTATATCGAGGAAACGACGAGCCAGGAGTGGCCACTGATGGCCGAGGGCGCGGCGACCGTCACCATAATCCCGCCTGCGCTTAACGAGGCGCTGCGGACGACGCTGGCTTTGACGCCAGGCAATCCCGGCCAGGAGATCGCGCAGCGCGAGATGACGAGGTGGCTTGAAGACGCCTTCGAGGCGCGTCGCCAACGGGTTCTCGTCAGCTCCGCGCAAGTCAACCCCACGAAGTGGGCCTGCCTGATCCTGCAAGCCTTCTGTGCTCTTCTCGCGATCGCGATCGTTCACAGTGATAACCGAATGGCATCGGCGATCGCTCTTGGAAGTTTTGCGACGGGCGTGGCGGCATCCGTTCTCTTGATTCTCGCCCACGATCGGCCCTTCACGGGAGAGATCGCAGTGTCGCCGCAGCCGTTGCTGCAAGTCATGCCGGAATCCAAAGCGGGCGGCGGCGGATGATACAGGTAGGAGTGCAGAGACGGGTAGATTCCCGCTCTGGTGTGGCGCCGGTGACAGCGGTTAAGCCAATCTCTTCGGCCGACATGAGGCGCAAAGCAGCCATGCCGTCGTCGCGTTGTGAGACTCTGATTTAGTGACAAGCAAAACAGCAGCCCCTACGACTCGTCCCTCTCATCGCGCAAATTAGACACAACGCGGCGGTTCTGCGACCTGCAGGCGGAGTTGGGGCAGTCGCGGACGAGCCTGTCCTTGCCGTAGCCCTTGGCCCACATGCGGTTGCGGTCTATGCCGCCGGCGGCGAGGTAGTCCATCACCGCATCGGCGCGCTTCTGCGACAGCGCTGTTTCGCTCGCGCCGGGATCGTCGGCGAAACCCTGCAGCTTGAGCAGCCAGCGCGGATTCTTTGCCAACCAGGCGATCTGGGTGTCGAGGGTGGCCTTGGCGACAGAATCGAGCGCGGCCGAACCTTGCGTGAAATAGATGCGGCGGCCGACATTGAGGATAAAATCCTCCTCGCTGCCCGGCTGCACGTTCTGGAAGCCGGCAACCTCGGCGTTGGTGACGTCGGGCGTGGGAGGGGCCAGCGTGTTGCTGGTCGAGCAGGATGCGGCCAGCACCAGCAGGCTGGCGGCGAGCAGCCGGCGCGTGTTTTCAATCATGCGGCTCATGAGGCGCCAATCATTCGACAGTGGTGGAAGCGGGCGCCTGGTCGGCGATGTGCGGCAGGACCTCCACCGCGGTGCCGATCGGGCACCGCTGGTAGAGGTCGATGATGTCTTCCGGGAACATGCGGATGCAGCCGCTGGAAGCGTCGGTGCCGATGCTCCATGGCTCCAGCGTGCCATGCAGGCGGTAGCCGATGTCAGCGCCGTCGCGGTACAGATAGAGCGCGCGCGGCCCGAGCGGATTGTTGGACGCGCCGCCTGCGATCATGGGCGGTAGCTCCGGCCTGCGCTTACGCATTTCGGGGGGCGGGACCCATTGCGGCCACAGCGCGCGGCGGTCGATCGTCGCGCGGCCGTACCATTTGAAGCCCTCCTTGCCGACGCCGACGCCGTAGCGGATGGCGGTCTTGTTTTCCATGATGAGGTAGAGGAAGTGGTGGCGGGTGTCGACCACGACGGTGCCGACCGGCTCGCTGCTGAAATACTTGACGATCTGGCGATGCCATCTCTTGTCGATCTTGGCGAAGTTGGTCTTGCGATAGACAAAATTGTTGTCAATAGCGGTGCCGGCGAAAAAGGATTTTGCCGTCGCGGCTTGAACAATATTGCCGGTTGCGCCAGCCGCGACCAGCGCCAGGCCGCCGAGCACGACCCCCCTGCGTGATAAAACCATCGGCAATCCCCACTGCCTTGAGCCTGGCGGACCATAGTTGAGAATTAGTTCGCCTCAAAGTGGAAAATGCTGCGTTGCTTCAGTCCGGCGTTACCGGTCTATCCACTTTTGATCCGAACCCAAGACTGTAGACGCTCTCCGATCGGCACCGACTTCAACAAAATAATGGTCAGTGAAATTTGACTCGCCGCTCGCCGCGACGAACCTCAATACGCGCCTGCACCTTACGCTCGTGCTTCTCGACCGCCTCACGAGTGTCGAAAGGCCCCTCACGCTTGCCGGGTTTTTCGCCCTTCTTGCCTGGGCGCTCCGTCATTGCCGGTCCCTCCAGCGCCTCGACCGTGTCGTTGGCGGCAAACGTCGCCGCCTGATCGACATTCGCATCGCGGCCGGGGCCTTGCTTGGTGTCGGAGCAGGTTTGTCGTGCTAGGATCGCCGGTCGGCACCCTGCTGCCTCGGGCAACGCGGCTGCAAGTGCCGGTTCGCACGTACGCCGCCAGGCTGGCGGCGCAAGATTTTGTTGCCGGAGGTTTTTGCAAGAGCAAGGGGACGTCGATGAGCGCAAGGGACCGATTTTTCCGTAGCCTGGTGGCTGGCCTGTTTGCCGGTGTCTTCTGGGTGGATGCCGCCTTGGCGCAGGGCGCGGGGTGTGCGTTCGCGCCGGAGGGCGGCACGTCCCGACAGATCCTGAGGTGTCAGGAAGGCCTTACCATCATTGTCGAAGGTGGGGCTCGGTTCACGCTGGCGGACCGCGATCGAAACGGCAAAGTCGATACCGTCAGGTTGCGGCGCAAGGCGCTGCTGCTCGATGCTCCAGCCGGCTCGATCCCGGGTGGCTTCGCGGTTGTCACCCCACAGGCGATCGCCGCGGCGCGAGGCACCAAATGGGCGGTCGACGTCGGCGGGGGCAAGACGTCTGTCTTCGTCCTCAGAGGCCGCGTCGCGGTGAACCGGCCGGCGTCCAGAGCCGGCGTTGTGCTGGCGCCGGGCGACGGCGTCGACGTCGAGGCCGGAACAGGACCACTGACCGTCAAGCGCTGGCCCGCCAAGCGCGTTTCCGCCTTGCTGGCCCGTTTCGGCCAGTGAGCGGCAGTGAGCCGGCGAGCGCTTCCGACGCTGATCGCGCTTATCCTGGCGGGTCTTTGGGGCGCCGGCCTGGGCTTCGCGCACTGGCGCGGCAATTTGTGGTTTCTCGATCGCGTCGAAGCCACGATGACCGATCTTCGAACGCTTGTGCGAGGAACGGCAAAGCCACCGGAGCTGATCACCATTGTCGCGATAGACGACGAAGCGGTGCGGCACGAGGGTGCATATCCCCTCAGCCGCGCCACGCTTGCCCGGCTTGTCGATACGATCGCGCGCCTTGGACCGAAAGCCATTGCGCTCGACCTGCTGCTGGTCGATCCCGGGGAAAAAGACAACGATGAGGCGCTCGCACGTTCGCTGAGCGGGAGTGCGAGCGTCATCGCTGCCGCGGCGGTCTATCCCGGAGGTGAACAATGGACGGTGGCCAAGGGCGACGGACCCATCGCCGGCGTGCCGAATGCCGAGCGGTTCCTGTGGCCGCTGAAAGCATTCTCGGATGCCGCCGCCGTCGGCGTCGTGAACGTGGCCACCGACAAGACGGGAACGCCCCGCTTCGTGCCGTTGCTGTTTCGGGCCGGAGACCGGCTGGAAACGTCTTTCCCCTTGCGTGTTGCCGCCATGGCAGCAGGAGGGGATCCAGAAATCGCCGCCGATCATCTATCGCTGGGCGGACGCTCGATCCGGACCGACATTGGTCACATCCTGCCTCTGACCTTCTATGGCCCCCGCGGCACGATCCGCACGATCAGCGCGGCGACCGTGCTGGACGGCCAACTCGATCCCGGCGCGATCCTGAATAGAATTGTGGTGATCGGAGCCACGGCAACCGGCACCGGCGATGTTTACCCGACACCGTTCGATCCAATACTCCCGGGCGTCGAAGTCATGTCGACGGCGATTGCCCATCTGATGGCCGGCGACGCAGTCGTGCGGGACCAGTATGTCCGGCTTGCCGATGCCGGCTTTGCGGTGGTGCTGCCAATGGTCCTTGTCGGGCTGTTGGCATGGCGGCGAAACGCGGGGGGCCTCGCGGCGATCGCCGGCGTGGTCCTGGTCTGGCTGGTGGTCAACATGACCGCCTTCCTGCACCACATCTGGCTGAGCGCCGCGTTGCCGATGACCGCCGCCATTCCGCCGGCCATCCTGTTCGGGGCCGCGCAGCTTTGGCTGGGCAGGAGCCGGGCGCAATTTTTCGCAACGCAGAGCCAATTGCTTCAGCGCGTTGAAGCCCCAGGCATGGGGGAGTGGCTGGCCAAGCATGGCGACTTCCTCTCGGAGCCCGTCCGGACAGACGCCGCCATCCTGTTCATCGACCTGTCCGGCTTCACCGGATTGAGTGAAACACTTGGACCGACCGCCACACGCGAACTCCTGAACAGTTTTCATGCGTTGGTCGGCGAAGAAGTGACGCGTTGCGGTGGCGTCGTCACCAGTTTCATGGGCGACGGAGCCATGATCCTGTTCGGTCTGCCGGAACCGGCGGCGAATGACGCCTTCAATGCCGCCCGCTGTTGCGTGGGGCTCTCCAGCCGCACCAGCGATTGGCTGGCGTCGTTGCCTGCATCGACCGCATCCCGGCTCGGCTTCAAGATTGGAGCCCACCACGGAACGATCGTGGCCTCTCGGCTCGGCGGCGAAGGCCGTCAGCACATCGCAGCCATAGGTGACACGGTCAACGTTGCCAGTCGCCTGATGGAGATCGCGGCCGACCAGGATGCCGAGGTCGCGGTGAGCGACAAAATGCTCGATGCCGCCGGCCGCGACTGCGCGTTGTTCAAGTCCGGTACTTTGAAAGGGCCTGTGGAAACACAGATCCGTGGGCGATCCGGCTCGCTCGCAATCTGGCTTTGGCAGAGTGCAGGGACGCCGCAGTAGAGCGTCGCCGCCAGGCCTGCGGCTCACGCCGCGAGTTGGACCTCACGGGCGGCCGCGATCATGACACTCGCGAGCAAGCCGTAGGCTGCCTCCCAGGCCTCGCGCACCGCCGGTGTAAAAGCGGGGCCGAGGCCGGCCGCCAGCGTCTCGATCAGCGCTTGCCCGACGATCGGGTAATGATGCTCTTCGACACCGTAGGTGACGTGACGCTTGGCGAGTTCGCGCACGGTGGGCAAAATGGTGTCGGCACGATCCAGTCCATGCACGACGAAGCCCAGGCTCGCCATCAGCTTGGCGCCTTGCTTGGTCATGTCTCTCACCGGAAACAGCGCCCGAAGATTCCCGTCGATCGCGAACAGGCGTTCATAGAACAAGGCGGCGGCAGCCGCACGGATCGGGACGACCTCACGAAAACTATCCTGGACAAGTCGAATCTGGTCGGGTGTCATCGGCGCGCTCTCCTCTGGTTCTGGTCTGGGTGAGCCTCGACCATGCGCCCGGGGCGTTTCGCATCCATGTCGCCTGTCGCGCCTATGTGTTTCAGTTATGTCTCAATTTGGTTTCAGGTTGCATTCGATTGTTTTCAAACTCCTTCCAGGCACCGCAATGTTCGGCAGCCCATCCCTCAATGCCGCTTGAAATACTGCACCTCGCACTCGTGCTTCTCGGCCGCTTCGCGAAGGGGGCGCTGTGGAGATCGACGGCGGAGGCTTCACCCTCCCCCAAGGACCAACAAGGGAGAGCAGCGCAACAAATCCAAGCTAACGGGTTCCTTCGGGCGCCGGCGCGTTGGTTGACGAAGCATCAAACGCAAAAACCCGCCTGTGCGGCGGGTCATTGGCGCAAATCAGCACCATGGACGAATGTGTAGCATAGCTGCCCTCACAATATCAAGAATAAATTCCTATCGCTCGCCCCCCGGCACAAAAGCCGCCGACACCGCCGGACTGGCCGTCGAGAGGCCTGTTGACCTGAGTTCGGAGCCCTGAGGCGGAGGGTACGAAGATCGCCCAGACACAATCCAGAAACAATATTCAACAGTTCGGAAAAACTGGCGAAAAGATCGCATGGCATAACCTCCCGCGGCGGCCGGAAACGGCTGCGGTAGCCGTTGCTCGGCCAAGACGGGAAAGAATGGACATGGACCAAGGTTTCGATATCGCCGAACTGGACGCGGCAAGACCGGACAGCCAACCGGAAACTGGCCTGGCAATCGTCGATACGCTCGTGGAGGCCGCTCACGGCTCCGGAAGGGGCGCGCGCAGCCAGGTCCTGACGGGCGCCGACTTTGCCCGGCAGGGGCAACCCGGTGAGCGGCTCGATACCGTCTTCGAAGAGCTCGCCGAGACATTTGCCGCGTTGCCGGCGGTGATCTCCGACGGGCGTGTGTGGACGTATCAGGAGCTGGACAACCGTGCCAACCAGTTCGCCCGCCTGCTGGTCAAGCGAGGCGTGCGAAGGGGTGACCGGGTTGGGCTCATTCTCGACCGGTCGGCGGAGACCTATGTTGCCGTGCTGGCGGTGATGAAGGCAGGCGCGGCCTTCGTGCCGCTGGCCACCGCGTTTCCCCAGGAGCGGATGACGCTCATCATCGAAGACGCCAGCGTCAGCCTGATCGTCACCATCGCCGCCTACGCGTCGCGAGCCGATCAACTGCCCGTTCCCCACCTGTTGATCGACAGCGCCGCCACCGAGATCTCCAAACAGTCGAGCGCGCCGCTGAAGCCGGATGCGAGGACCGCTGTATCGGACGACACCTGCTACATCCTCTACACCTCGGGCACCACCGGCAAACCCAAGGGCGTGGTCATCAAGCACCAGAGCTTCGTAAACTTCATCCGCGTCGCCGCCGCATCCTACGGATACCGGCCGGGCGATCGTGTCTACCAGGGCATGACCATCGCCTTCGACTTTTCCTCCGAAGAGATCTGGGTGCCGTTTGTCGCCGGCGCGACGGTCGTGCCGGCGCCAGGCCAGATGCCTCTCGTCGGCGAGGAACTGGCGGATTTCCTGCGGCTCCATGACATCACCTGCATGGCCTGCAGCCCGACCCTGTTGTCGTCGATGGCGAGCGACGTGCCCAGCCTGCGCACGCTGCTGGTGGGCGGCGAGGCCTGCCCGCACAATCTGGTGGTGCGCTGGTCGAAGCCAGGGCGGCAGATCCTCAACACCTATGGCCCGACCGAAGCCACCGTCACCGCAACCATGGGCGCGCTGACGCCCGACAGTCCGGTGACGATCGGCGCGCCGCTGCCGACCTACTCGATCGTCATTCTCGACGCTTCGCTGCCGCAGCTTGCCGAGCCGGGTGAACTGGGTGAGATCGGCATCGCCGGCATCGGGCTTGCGGTCGGCTATCTCAACCGGCCGGATCTGACGCACCAGAAATTCATCGCCGATTTCGTCGGCCTGCCCAACAACCCGTCGCAGCGCATCTACCGGACGGGCGACCTTGGCCGCATCAACGACAAGGGCGAGATCGAGTATAACGGGCGCATCGACACCCAGGTGAAGATCCGCGGCTATCGCATCGAACTCGGCGAGATCGAGGCGGTGCTGCTGGACCAGCCGGAGATCGCGCAGGCTGCCGTCACCACCTGGGAGATCGAGCCCGGTCGCGTCGAACTCGTTGCCTATTACGCGCCAAAACCCGGCCTGCCGGCGATCTCCCGCGCCGATCTCGCCCAGGTGATGAAGCGACGCCTGCCGGACTACATGGTGCCCTCCTACCTGGAGGAACTGCCGGCGATCCCGATGACGGTCTCCAACAAGGTCGACCTTCGCCAGCTGCCGAAACCGACAAGCCTTCGGCTTTCGGCCGATCGCGCGATGGTGCCGCCCGGCAATGACGACGAGCGTTTCCTGGCCGACGCACTGGCCGCGGTGCTGAAATTCGACGAAGTGTCCGTCGAGGACAATTTCTTCGACGATCTCGGCGCCAATTCGCTGCTGATGGCCCATTTCTGCGCGCGCGTGCGCACCAGGAAGGAATGGGCGACGACGTCGATGCGCGACATCTATCTCTATCCGACCGTGGCGCGCCTCGCCAAACACCTAAGCGTGGCGGAAGGGATGACGACGGCCACCAATGAGCGCGTTCTCACCCGCAAGGCGTCGAATTTTGCCTACTGGACCTGCGGCGCGGCGCAGCTGCTGTTTTACGGGCTCTACAGCTATGTGGCGCTGTGGGCGTTCAATGACGGCCTCAACTGGATGTATGACGCGCTCGACAATCCGCTGCAGCTCTATTTGCGCTGCGTGGCGCTTTCGGCCGCCGTGTTCTTCGGCATGTCGGGCTTCGCCGTCATCGCCAAATGGGTCCTCATCGGCCGCTGGAAGGCCGAGGCGTTTCCGATCTGGGGCCTACGCTACTACCGCTTCTGGGTCGTCAAGACATTGATCCGAACCGCACCCGTCGTGCTGTTCCGGGGCAGCCCGCTCTACAGTTTCTATCTACAGCTTCTCGGCACCAAACTCGGCAAGAACGCCGTCATCGAATCGAAATCGGTGCCCGTCTGCACCGACCTCATTTCGATCGGCGCCAACACCATCCTGCGCAAGGAATCGATGATCCTCGGCTTCAGGGCCCAGTCCGGCTACATCCACACCGGCCCGTTGACCATCGGCCGCGATGCCTTCGTCGGCGTCGGCTCCACGCTCGATATCGACACCAGGATCGGTGACGGCGCCCAGCTCGGCCATTCGTCCTCGCTGCACCGCGGGCAAAGCATCCCCGACGGCGAACGCTGGCATGGATCGCCAGCCGTGCCGACCACGGCGGACTATTGCAAGGTACGCAATGTCGATCCGTCCAACATCCGGCGCTTCCTCTTCGAAGCGGTCCAGCTGATTGGCCTGTTTGCCATCGTCACCCCGCTGCCGCTCCTGTTCCACAGCTATTGGGAGAACGTCGGCGACGACTACCAGGAGACCATCGGCATTGTCGCGATCGGCACCACGGTCACGCTTTTCGGCTACATCGCCGTGGCCTTTCTTGCGGCAACACTGGTGCCGCGCCTGTTCAGCCTGATCCTGAAGCCCGGTCGCACCTATACGCTCTACGGCTTCCGTTACTGGCTGCAGACGGTCGCCGAATTCTCGAGCAACTCCCGCGTGCTCGGCCTCCTGTTCGGCGACAGTTCGGCAATCGTGCACTACATGCGCGCCATCGGCTGGAACCTCAACAAGGTGGTGCAGACCGGTTCCAACTTCGGCAGCAACCAGCAGCACGAAAACCCGCTCCTGTGCGAGATCGGCACCGAGACCATGGTGTCGGACGGACTTTTCATGATCAACATGCACAAATCCGCCTCCGCATTCCGGCTGGAGCAGACGCGGATAGGCGAGCGCAACTATCTCGGCAACAACATCTACTACCCGCCGGATGGACGCACGGGCGACAACGTCCTGCTCGGCACCAAGGTGATGATCCCCATCGACGGGCCGTTGCGCGAGAATGTCGGCCTTCTCGGTTCGCCTTCCTTTGAAATCCCGCGCATTGTGAACCGCGACAAGGAACTCATCGCCGGTGTCGACGAGGACGACCGGCGCCGGCGCATCCCACTGAAGAACCGCCACAACATGGTGACAATCCTGCTGTTCGTGGCAACGCAATGGGTCATGCTGTTCGCCACACTGGCGATCTGGGACCGCGCGCTGAACTACTATACCGAATGGGCGGAGGTCGCCCTCTTCGTCGCCGTGCTTTTGACGTCCGCGATCACCATTCCGTTCTACATCCTTGTCGAGCGGGCAAGCCTTGGTTTTCGCAGGCTGAAGCCGCAGATGACGACGATCTACGACGTCGCCTTCTGGCGCCATGAACGCCACTGGAAGCTTGCGGATTCGCCGATCGTGCGCCTGTTTGCCGGCACGCCATTCCGGCCGATGATCCTGCGCATGCTGGGCGTCAAGGTCGGCAAGCGGGTCTATGACGGCGGCAGCAACCTGACCGAGCGTTCGCTGGTCGAAATCGGCGATGACGTCACGCTCAATGAAGGCTGCGTCATCCAGGCCCATTCGCTGGAAGAAGGCGCGTTCAAGTCCGATTACATCCGCATTGGCAAGGGCTGCACGCTTGGACCTTCCGCATTCGTCCATTACGGCGTCGTGATGGGTGAAGGATCGGTGGTCGATGTCGACTCCTTCGTCATGAAGGGCGAAGTGCTGGAGCCCAACTCCATCTGGCGAGGCAACCCGGCCAAACTGCATCGGTTCGTGGAGCCGGTCACGGACGATGGCTCCAGGGCATCGGCTTGAAGGCCGGAGAAATCCGTCTCGTTTCCGTGACCAAGGCCAACCAGGCCTTGGTCATGTCCCTGCAACTGGCTCCGGACCAGATCGATTTCGTTGCCAGCAATGCAGAGTCCCTGGACGAAGCCATGTCTGACAGCGACGCGCGGCCCCGCGTCGTGATGGCTGGGGATCGTGTCGTCGGCTTCCTGATGTACGAGGCGCCGCAGGATGACGACGAGGCGCGGATCTACCGCTTCATGATCGACCGCACCTGGCAGGGCAGAGGCTACGGCAAGGCTGCGTTGCGTGAAGTGCTGGACGAAATCGGAAAGCTCGGCCACATCAGGCAGGTTTCAATCTGCTACGAACCGCACAATGAAGCCGCACGACAGCTCTACAGTGCCGCCGGTTTCGTGGAACAAGGGCTCGACGAGGATGGAGAAATGATCGCCGACCTCGCCTTCGCGGCGGATGATCGTTGACGCGGCCGCCCTCCCCTGAAAGCGCGCTTGCGCAAACATCCCTGCTGCAGGCGATGGTCGCCATCGCGCCCAAAAGTGTCCGGATCGGATGCCGGGTCATACAAGACGGAGACGAGGCCCACCTGCTGCCCGAGGAAGCACGCTCCATCCCCGCGCGCCAGCCGGCCATGCGGCGCGCAAGCGGAGCGGCGCGCTGGATCGCACACGGACTGCTGGCGGATGTTGGTGTGAACGACTTCGCCATCCTGCGCGCGCCATCCGGCACGCCGGTCTGGCCCGGCGGGATAACCGGTTCGCTCGCCCATGACGACGAAATGGCCGTAGCGGCGGTTGCGCCTGTTGCCGACATCGGCGGCCTCGGCATCGATGTCGAGCCCGCCCAACCCTTGCCGCACGACCTCCTCGCGCTCGTTGCGACCCCTGCGGACCGGACAGACGCTGCGGACCCGCATCTTGCCGGTCGCCTCCTGTTTTGCGCCAAGGAAGCAGTCTACAAGGCGGTCTATCCGCTCGATCGGCAGGTCCTGGGCTACGAGGACATAGAAGTCGACCTCAACGCAGGCCGAGCGACGACCAAAGGCGGCCGCAAGCTCACCCTCGCCTACTGCGTTGCCCCGCGCGTGGTCGTCCTGGCGTTTGTTGACCGGGGGGCGGTTTAGGTCTCGTGCGGACGGTGGAAATGGGTGACAATCGTGACCCGCTACCCCTCAGTGCCGCTTGAAATACTGCACCTCGCGCTCATGCTTCTCCGCCGCCTCCCGCGTATCAAACGTGCCAAGGTTGCGGCGCTTGCCGGTCTTTTCATCTTTCTTGCGCGAATAGAGGCGGTATTTTCCGTCCTTGAGTTTTCTGATCATCTGGCTCTCCCTGCTTAGTACCGCCGTTTGCCCTTGAGGTTGCGCGCGGCTTGCTCGACCGCCGCGCGGTCGTGGCCCAGCCTGTCGATCAGTTCCTGCGCCTCGTCACCCGATATGCCGGTGCGCATTGCCAGCGCCTCGACCGCCAGGACGTCGGAGCTGGCGATCTCGCTTGTCTCCGGCAGCGCATCGCCGGCCGTCAGCGGCAGCGCCGCCTCCCGGTCGATCTCGGCCGCGGCCTGATGCCAGTGCCGCTCGGGATCGCCGCCGCCTTCGCGTTCCCAGATCTGGTATGCTCGCTGCTGGATCTTCTCATGCCGTTCGTCGCCCATGATCATTCCTCCGTTGCGTCAGGGAGGAACGCCGCACCAGTCCGAATGATCCAAAAAATCTGCGTGATCATTTGCTCCGTTGCGGGGGTGGCGCGAGGCGCTGGGTAGCGCTGGCCACGAGGTCATTCCAGGCCGCGGGCGAGCCCACCGCCTGGATGTCGGCCGTTCCCGGCCGGCCTTGTTGTCAGTGGCCCCAGATTCCCTGGCCGTAGCCGGCTGACATGTCCGAGTTCGCACTTCCTCCCAGGGCCGGTGCGCTGTTGGCAGTGCCGATGCTCTTCGTGCCGCTGAGGTCGAGCGTGTTGACGCCATCGGACCCCATCGAATGGTAAACGCTGCTGCTCGGATAGGCGTCGGGGCCAGGGATGTAGTCCGTGCCATAGTTGTCGCTACCGGCGAAGGCCGTGCCGGAGGCAAGCAAAACCGTGGCAATGGCCAAAACGATCTCTTTCATTTCAAGCTCCATCTTTGAAAGTTGACATTTGGCCGCCCGCACCGCGTTCATGAGGCCTTCCCTTGATTGCTCTCGGGCGAAACCAGCCAACCGCGATGCCTACGGATTTGCGGCGGCGGCTTCAGCGTACGGTCGTGTTGGTCCTGCGTGCGCTGTTGGCCAATTCATAGGGGCGTGGTGTTTGCACCGGCGTGGGACGGCGCGTGGTACCAACCACCGCAAACGTGGAATTTTGCGTTGAATGCAGCCGGGAAGCGCGTCGAACACTGCCCGGGAGCGCAAGGCCGTGGCACTTTCAGATCGGCAGGCTGGTGTGGCCGTGCTGGGGATAGGCCGCCATGAGTGCGTCGACCGTGTCTTTGTCGCCACCCCGGGACTTCACGAAACCAGTGAGCACCCTGTCCAGCGAAATCCTGCCGGCGCCTGATATGGCCAGCACGAACATGCCACCGGCAATGGCGAGATCCTTTTCGAAATGCAGCAATTCGTTCTGGTTGGCGAAGTTGGTGTGGAAGAGTGTCGCCGTTGCCAGGCAGAACAGGCCGAGACCGATGGCGCCCAGCCGCGTCAAAAGGCCCAGCCCGACCGAGAGCCCTGCCCCCAGTTGCAGAGCAATCGTGGCAACAAACAGCGGCAGGCTGACGCCCAGCGCGGCCATCGCCTTGGCGGCGCCGTCGAAATGGGTGGCCAGTGTCAGGCCTTCATGCAGGAAGAGCAGGGAAAGCAGCAGGCGGCCGGCAAGTAGGGTCACATCACCAGCGTATAGCTTCGTGGCGAGGAGGTGCAGCTTCGCGGCAAGTTCAGTCGGTGTCATGGTCGGGCTCCAATTTTTCTAACAGGCAGACGCCGCGTCCGGTCGAACAGGCGCAATGGCGCTGCCAAGCGTCTGATTGAAAAAGGCCGGAGCCAGCGCAAGGGAGGGGATGCCGGCTCCGGCAATGGGCGCCAGCCACGAGCGCCCAAACTATGGTGCTTAAGAGGGATGGCGCGGCGCCAAGCCCCCTCTCCGGTTCGGCTTCGCCGAGCCACCTCTCCCCACATTCGTGGGGGCGAGGAACAGCCCTCTGGGCCTTACTTCGTCACCTTGGTGTCGATGGCCTTCTGCAGGTCCGACAGTTCCTCGCAGCCGGCCGGACAGAGTTTTTCCAGCGACGCCAGCTGTTCGTTGGCCTTGGCCATATCGCCGGTCTCGACATAGAGCTCACCCAGATATTCGCGGGCCGCCTTGTGGTCGGGCTTCAGCTCCAGCGCCTTGGTGTAATAGGTCAGAGCGGTCTTGTAGTCGCCGGTCTTGCGCAGCGTGAAGCCGAGCAGATTGTAGACGTCGGGCTGCTGTGTGTCCTGCGCCAGGTCGCGCAGCTGGGCCAGCGCGCCAGTATAGTCCTTGGCCTCGATCTTGGCCTTGACGGCGGTGAGGTCAGGCGCGTCAGCGCCCTCGATGTCGTCGACGGCATAGGCGGGCATGACGGTCGCGACCGGAACCACGGTCAGCACCGCAACGGCGCCGAGCAGGCCGAACAGGGCATGTTTGCCAAAAACAGAATGTTTCATTGTCTTTCTCACTTGGATTGAGTGCTAGTGTTGAGAGACCGTTTCGAAATTCGCTCTGGCGAGTCAGCTGATGGTGGTTTCGAGAACCGCAGCGCAGCGGACGTCCGGTCCATGAGCAACGGAAGCGCAGAAAACGCCTTCAGATGGCCGCCAGAGTGGAGTTTCCAAACGGCCTCAGATCTGGACCGGAGTGAAGCCGTAGGCGTTGCCGTCCTTGACGAAGACGCCGGTGCCCGGGAATGGAAAGTGCGAGCCCGAGATGCGGATGTTGTCGGCAATCACGCGGTCGATGATCTTGTGGCGCGTAGTGATCGCCGTCGGCCCGTCCTGGTCGTAGCTGCCCTGCCATTCTGGATGCGGCGCCAGAAGGGCCGGCACATACATGGTGTCGGCCGAGATCATGATCTGCTCCTTGCCGGAGTTGGCCAGGTAGACCGAGTGGCCGGGCGTATGGCCGGGCGCGGCGATGATGTGGATGCCGGGCGCCACCTCGGCGCCGTCATCGACCAGCTTCCAGTTTTTCCATTTCGGGAAGTTTTCAGCGATGCGCTTGCCCGCTGGCTTGCGGCCCTCGGGCAGCTTGGCCAACCGGCTGGGATCGGTCCACCAATTGTATTCGGTGGCGTTCACGATGAGCTCGGCATTTGGGAAAACAGGCGCGTTGGTGCCCTTTTCCATCAGGCCCCAGACATGGTCGGGGTGGAAATGCGAAATCATGATGGTGTCGATCGCCTTGTAGTCGATGCCGGCTGCGGCCATGTTGGCCGGCAGGTGGGTGGCGTTGGTCTGCCACTGGCCGACACCAGAGCCGGCATCCATCATGATCAGCTTGCCGTTCATCTTGAGCACGACGACGGTGAGCGGAATGGGCATGAAGTCGGTGGTCAGCCCCGCCTTGGCGAGTGCTGCCTTGGTATCGTCGACCGAAACATCCTTGATGAAGGCCGGGTCATGCGGCTTGCGCCAGATGCCATCGTAGATGGCGGTGATCTCGATGTCGCCGACCTTGTATTTGTAGAAACCGACAGTCGGCTCCACCGGCGTTTCGGCAAAGGCCGGTCGGGTGAATTCAAGCTTGCCGGCAAGGCCGAAGGCGGCAGCGGCGGCGGCGGATCCAAGCAGTGTGCGTCGTGTCATGCTGAACATGGTGGTCTCCTCTGTTGGTGGGTGCGGAAGGGATTACGGAGGGCCAAGCCCCAGGCCATCCCGATGTGGTTGAGTCCGAACCGTTGGGATTCGGTCTTGACCCCTGGCGAACTCAACGGCCCCAGATGCCTTGGCCTGGTTCGCTCGCATTCGATTGCATCGTCGCGTGCCGCGGCCCGGTCGTGACCTTGGTGTCGACGCCGTCTGTAGGTGCGATGTAGGGGATCGACGCGGTGGCGTTGGTGTCGACGGAAGCGACCGGTGAATTGGCGTTGTTTGCGCCGTGGTCACTGCCGGCAAAGGCAGCGCTCGAGGCAAGCAGCATGGCAGCCACGCTGAGAGCGAGCTTGGTCATTTTCGTAGGTCCTTGTTTCGTTTCTTCGGGTTGCGGGCCGGGCGAATGGCCTCGCTGAAGGGAAGACCCGGCAGGGCGGGCCTTTATTCCCGGTGCGACAAGATTTTTATGAAATAATCGAATTCAAGTGCTCAGTGGCCACAAGGCTTGGGTTCCTCGCCCCCATGTCATGGGAGAGGTGGCTCGGCGAAGCCGAACCGGAGGGGAATGGCGCTGACCTAAGCAAATTGCGCTCTTGAGAAGGCAGAGCTCTACGACGCCTCCTCTTCGCCCGCTTCGCGGCCGCCTTTCCCCCGCTCCGTTGGGGCGAGGAACCCAAGCTTAGGGTCCGTCGACAAGCTCCGCATAGCCCCTCACCTCGCCATCCAGCCCGCGAATGCGCCAGTCCGTGCCGTCCTGCGCCTCGACATAACACGGCCCGATCGGCACCTTGCCACCGCCTTCCGGCAGGTCGAGCACATAGACGGGGTTGCAGATGCCCGACAGGCGGGCGCGCAGTGCGGCGGCCAGCGCCTGGCCTTGCGCGATGGTGGTGCGGCGGTGGGCCATGCCACGCGCGAGGTCGCCATGATGCAGGTAGTAGGGTTTGACGCCGAGCCGGTACATCAGCTCGCGGCAGAGCTCCTCCAGCACCTCGACCGTGTCGTTGACGCCTTTCAAGAGTACGCTCTGGTTGAGCAGCACGAAGCCGGCTTGCCGCAAGGTGCGGCAGGCAGCTTCCGTGGCGTCGGTGATCTCCCGTGGATGGTTGAAATGGGTGACGACCGTGACCATCAGCCGGCCCTGCAGGGCCGCGACCAGCCCCGACGTGATGCGCGAGGGCAGCGCCACCGGCACGCGCGTGTGGATGCGTAGGAGACGCACATGCGCGATCGCCTCGATGCAGGCGCGGATTTCAGCCAGCGCCTTGTCCGGCAGCGACAGCGGATCGCCGCCGGTCAGGATGACCTCGCGGATTTCGGGGTGATCGGCGATGTAGGCCAAGGCCGGCTCCAGCGCCTCGCGCGTATAGCCGCGGCCGATCGAGGTCAGCGATTCCTTGCGAAAGCAGAACCGGCAATAGACCGCGCATTGATAGGTCGGGAACAACAACACCCGGTCGGCATGGCGATGCGTCAGCCGTGGCACCGGGCTGAACGCGTGGTCGGCGATTGGATCGTCGAGCTCGCCCTCCTGCTCCACGAGTTCGTCCGGCGACGGGATGACCTGCGCCCGGATCGGGTCGGCGGGATCGTTCCAGTCGATCAGGTCGAGATAGGTTTTCGGAATGCGCACCTTGTGGTTCGCGGCGGCGGCTTGCGCCGCCGCGCGCTCGCCCGGCGACAGCGGCAGGGGCGCGAGATCGCGCACATGGCGCACGCCGGCGCGGACGTCGGTCTGCCAAGTGGCGTCGGAGGTGTCGATGCGCTCGACTGCATCGGAGAAGTTGGCGTCTGAAGTCATCTGATATCTCGGGGTAATTTCTGGCGGAGCTATCGGCCCGATGGCCAGGCGGGTCAACCACCTGCATGCCGCAGACCCGCCGACGCGAGCCCATAGGTATTTAAGCAAAATGGCACTATTCTGCGAGGTATTCTGCGCAGTCCGGGGGTTTCAGGGAACACAGATGGACTTCAATACGGGCCATGGCTACCTGCTCATCGGCGGCCTCATCCTGGTTGGCGCCGGCCTGCTGATCCTGTCGCTGATCGTCAATCTGCGCGTCGCCCACAGCGTGCGCGACGACGTACGCCACCGCGAAAAGCTGCTGGAATACTACCGCAACATCTTTTCGCAGCTGGGCGTGATCCTGATCGGCATCGGCGTGTCGCTGTTCATCTTCTTTTTCCAGCAGAATTACCAGGACCAGCGCAAACGCGAAGCGGAACTCCAGCAAGTTCTGGCCAAGCTGGCGGCACGCATCGCCCACGGCGCCCCCATCGTCGGATCGCTCGGCCAATTCGACGCTCTGCTGGATGAAGGCGGGGCCTACGTCAGCCCCGAACTTGGTGGAACCAACGCCGCGATCGGAGCGCAGGGGGCAGCGCTCGGCAAGCAGGTCGGCGAGATCGCGCTGGTCGAGCGCGACATCGACGTCCGGGACTTCGACGTCCTCAACCTGTCGCGCGATTTCGAATCGTCGTTCGTCGTCAACGAGCTCGATCCCACACTGTGGTTCGACATCGTGCGCGACGAGAGCGAGATCAAATATGCCACCACCCAGCTCGCCCTCGACTACAAGGACCTGCAGGATGCGATCGGCGGCCAGCCGGTCGAGCTTGCGATGGCCAATCCTGAAACGGGGCGCAAGATCAAGCACGAGGTGCTCGACGTCTTCTACGATGCCGATCTCCTGCGCCAGCGCAGCAGGCGGTTTCTCGGCCGTGCGTGCTGGCTCTTCAGCCACGGGCGCAGCTTCGTTGGCCTTGCACCGGTCGATGCGATCGAAGCCGATGCGAGGTCGCATCAGGAATGGATCGACCGGTCCAAACCCTTCCTGACGCAGGCGAAGTCGGGCACCGGCGATTGCTTCAAACTGCTCCAGTACGGCCCGTCGCCTTGAGCTGCCGCCGGCACTGTTCGATTTGACGGTCAGTCGCCCACGCGCCGCAGCGTGCCGAGATGATTGTCGTCGAGGAAGCCTATGGTCATGGCCGACGCCTTGCCGTCCGGGCCGACGACGAAGCTCACGCCGGTTGGTCTGTCCGGGGTCTCGGCATCTGGAAAGGTCAGGAAAATGTCTCCGTCGAAATGGGTCAATGAATAGGACCGGGCTGCAGCCGGGCCTACCCTCAGCACGAGGTCGTCTCCCGCTTTCGATACGATTGCGTCGCCAACGAAGTCGTTGGCGTAGCGGCCGGCATAGGCGCTGGCCGGCCCGGCCGGTCTCGCCGGAGACAGTGGCGTTGCATAGGTGGCCTTGGCTGCCGCCACCGCCGGGCCGAACAGGCCTGCATAGATATCGTCCCACGCCTTGACCCAGTCCTTCTCGACCGTGCCGTCGAAGACGAGATCGGCGAAGCTATCGGACAATCCTTCCGGCAGGCCCGTCGGAAAGGCGTTGGTGATGATAACGATGCCAAGCTTCTCCTTCGGGAAGACTGTCACCAGGGTGCGCGCGCCGACGCTGAAGGCGCCGGCGTGACCCCAGCTCAGGCCGTGCCGGCCGAATTCGACATTCCAGCCGAGGCCGTAGAACGAGGCACCTCCAGAGACGGGATTGTTGCCGCGCGCCATCAGCGGAACATGCGTCTGGTCCAGCGCATCAGCGGCAATCAGTGTCTTGCCGGCGTAGACGCCGTTGCCGATGATGAGGCGCACCCATTGCGAGAGGTCACGTGCCGTGGAACTGACGCCGCCGGCAGGCGCCTGCGCATCCGGATCGCGCTCTATCTTCGCGGCCCAGGCGCCATCGACCCTGACGTGAAGCGCGGCGCGGTTGGCGTGCTTGACGAAGTCCGATTGGCGGGAACTGGTCGAGGCCATGCCAAGCGGACGGTAGAGCTTCTCCTCGGCGACCTCCTCCCACGGCTTGCCTGTCGGCGTCGCGGCCGCCACGGCACCCTCCGTCAATCCGAAATTGCTGTAGGAATACCCGGCGCGAAAGCTCGACGATGGCGGGACGAACCGCAGGCGATGCAGGATCTCGGCGCGGTCATAGCCAATGTCCTCGAGGTCGTCTCCGGCGGTCCCGGGCAGTCCGCTGCGGTGCGAAAACAGGTCGCGGACGGTGAGTTGGCTGGTTGGATAGGGATCGGCCAGCCGGAAGGCCGGATCGAGGTCGGCGATCTTCGAATCCCAGGACACGATCCCGTCGCTGACCAGCGCCGCCACGACCGTGGCGGAGACCGGCTTGGAAAGCGACGCGATCTGGAACACGGTGTCGGCGTCGACGACCTCGGGCTTGCCGACCTCGCGATGGCCGAAACCCCTAAGGAAGATCACCTGGTCATCGTGCACGACGGCGATGGCGAGACCGGGTACGGCACCGTCCGCGACGGCGGCTTCGGCAAGCGCTTCAAGCTTGGGCAGGGCAGCCGTGATCCGCTCGGGCGTGATGCCGTCGGCCGGCGCCGCCTGCGGCCAAAGCACCATGGCGGCGATGAGTGCCCAAATCCTCCAATGACGGAGATTCTGATCCAGCCGCATGAGCGAGCCTCCTCCCAGGCATTCCCGTTGCGATCATACAGGCCCGCGCGGGTGAGGCCAGCCCACGCGCCATCCGTCATGGGGGCGCGTAATCGGTTCCTGCCGTCAACCCTCGGGGCCCATGCGGGCAAGGCAGCGGGCCTGGTCGCGCGGGCGGCCGAGCTCCTGATAGCGCGAGGCCGCCTCGTCGAAGGCGGCGAGCGCGCGGATCTCGTGGTTCTGCGCCCGCCGCTGCACACCGCGCGCTTCCCAAAGGGCGGCTGCCCACGGGCCGCCATGCCACATGCCGGCGATGCGCTCGGCGTCGTTCAGGCGGCGGTCGACCTGGTCCAGTTCGCCCGCCTCGGCAAGCGCGATCGCAGAGGCCGTGCGCAGCGCCATCGAACAGGGCTGGCAGGCGCCGTGGGTCAACAGCCGGTCGCCGGCGAGGATCTCCTGCGCCACCATCTTGGGTGTCGCCGCTGCCCGCACGGCCAGCGCCTGCATGCGCATGATCAGGTGCGGCGACAGCCATGAGCGTTCGGCGTCGGTGAGACCGCGTTGGATGAGTCGGCTGGCGCGCCATTTCTGGCCGCGCTCCAGCGCGATCTCGGCCAGCCGCTCTATGGCGAGCACGCGGCCGGCCACCGCGTCCGCCTCGAGCAGCAGCCGCTCGGCCTCGGTCAGGTGGCGCTCGGCCTCGTCGAGGTCGCCCGAAAACAGCGCCGCCTCACCCAGAAGCAGGCAGGCAAGCCCGCGACCGGCACTCGATCCGGCCTCCTCGGCCACGGTGAGCAGTTCGCGGGCAAGGCCTGCGACTTCGGCATGGCCCGAGGCGCTGCAGAGGCAGAATTCGGATAGGCAAAGGTGGCCATCGAAGACATGCTGCACGAAGGCCGGTTTGGCGCGAACCCATTCGATGAATTCGGTGCGGAACAGTTGCGGCCACTGCGCCCGCATCATCGAGGCGATGCCGAGCAGCGCGCTCGCCTCGCCGACTTCGCGCGGCAGGTCGGCGCCGAGCGCCAGGTCGCGGGTGTGCCTGGCGATCTCGCTTGCCTTGTCGAACTCGCCGCTTTGCAAATGCACCAGGCCCCAGGCGAGCGAGGTGCGGATGCGCTCCGACGGGTTGACGGTCGCGGCGCCGGAGAGGGCCAGCGCCTTCTCGTAAAGGGCGATGGTCGCCGCACTCGGCCCAACGCCGAGTTCGGCGTGCAGGTTGTCGCGCAGCTGGTTGAACTGGCGGATGGCCTCGACACGGTTGCCGGCATCGAGTGCCGCCTGCATCAGCGCGCACTGGGCCTGCTCGTCGGCAGGGTCGAGCGCAATCAGGCGCTGCCATAGGCCGCCGGCGCGCAAAAGATCGCTGTAGCGCTGCTGCGATTGCGCGCGCGGTGTGTCGAGCCACTCGACGAAAAGATCGTCCGGCAAAAGCCGGCCACCATAAAGGTCGGCGGCGCGCTCATAGGCGCTCCGGTCACCACCTCGCAGCGCCGCCCTGGCGGCGGCCTCGAAGCTTTCGGCGTCGATCTCGAGCTCGGCATGCGGGGCAAGCGAGACGATGTCGTTGCTCACCTCGATCAGGTCGTGGGCTCCCAGCGCGCGGCGCGCGAAATGAATGGCCTTGCGCAGATTGGCGCCGGCCGCCTCGGGATCGGCGTCGGGCCAGAAAATTTCCATGGCCTGCTCGCGGTGGATGCGGTGGGCAGACCTGAGCGCCAGCAGCTTGACCAGGGCCGAGGCGCGGTCGCGCCGCCAGTCGGCCGCCGGGATCGGGCGACCATCGACGCTGACGGCGAAGCGGCCGAGCAGATGGATCGAAACGCGCATACAGGCACCATCAGGAAAGCCAGCCCTGGGGCGCCAGAGCCGTCACCAACCAGGGAGCGTCGGGGAACGCTCGCGGAACATAGGTTTCCTAATTTGCCCCCGCAATCGAATTCCAACCGGAAAGGAAAGCAACCATGTCACTCCGTATCGCAGACATCGCCCCCGACTTCACCGCCGAGACCACCGAAGGCACGATCAGCTTCCACGAATGGCTGGGCAAGGGCTGGGGCATCCTGTTCTCCCACCCCAAGGACTACACGCCGGTATGCACGACCGAACTCGGCTACATGGCGCGCCTCAAGCCCGAGTTCGACAAGCGCGGCGTCAAGGTCATCGGCCTCTCGGTCGACCCGGTCGAGAAGCACGCCGGCTGGGCCAAGGACATCGCCGAGACGCAAGGCATGGCGCCGAACTTCCCGATGATCGGCGACCCGACGCTCGCCATCTCGCAGCTCTACGACATGTTGCCGGCGTCGGCCGGCAACAGCGCCGACGGACGCACCGCCGCCGACAACCAGACGGTGCGCAACGTCTATGTCATCGGCCCGGACAAGAAGATCAAGCTGGTGATATCCTACCCGATGACGACGGGCCGCAACTTCGACGAGGTGCTGCGCGTGGTGGACTCCCTGCAGCTGACGGCCAAGCACCGCCTAGCGACGCCGGTCAACTGGAAGCCAGGCGACGACGTCATCATCGCGGGATCGGTGTCGAACGACGAAGCGAAGCAACTCTACCCTCAGGGTTGGAAGGAGCCGAAGCCCTACATCCGCATCGTGCCGCAGCCAGTCCTGACCTGACATCGACCAACCTACCTGGACTTGGACGGCCAACACTTTGGCGGCGAGGACACGGGAAGTCCCGCCGCCACGACGGGAATGATCGATCAACCGGGAAACATGGCTGGGAACAAAGATGAACACTGCAAGCAAACCGCGCATCGTCGTGCTGGGAGCTGGTTTCGGCGGCCTGGAACTGACGACGCTGCTTTCCGAAGCGATGGACGACAGCATCGAGGTGACGCTGATCGACCAGAGCGATTCCTTCGTGTTCGGCTTTTCCAAGCTGGACGTGATGTTCGGCCTGAAGACGCCGCAGGCCGTGCGCCTGCCCTACAAAAGCTACGCCAAGCCCGGCGTCAGGATGCTGAAGCGCACGATAACCTCGATCGACCCCGAAAGGCGCCGGGTGACCACCAATGACGGCGTGTTCGACGCCGACCACCTCGTCGTCGCGCTGGGTGCCGAATATGATTTCGACGCCACGCCAGGGCTTTCGGGAACCAACGAGTTCTACACCGTGGCGGGGGCGGAGCGGCTGCGCGGTGTGCTGCCGACCTTCAGAAAAGGCAAGGCGATGGTCGGCGTCTGCGGGGCGCCCTACAAGTGCCCGCCGGCACCCAGCGAATGTGTGCTGATGCTGCACGACTATCTGGTCAGGCAGGGCGTGCGAGAGGCCTGCGAGATCGCCCTGGTGCTGCCGCTTGGCAGCCCGGTACCACCCTCGCCCGACACCTCGCGAGCGCTGCTGGCGGCCTTTGCCGAACGCGACATCAAGTTTGTCCCCGGCAGGCGCGTCGCCTCCGTCGACAATGCCCGCAATGTGGCGGTGCTCGACGACGGCACGGAAATGCCGTTCGATCTCTTCCTCGGTGTTCCCAAGCATCGCGTGCCGCCAGTGGTGCTGGAAAGCGGCATGGCCGAGAACGGTTGGATCCCGGTCAATCCGCGTACGCTCGAAACGAGATACGAGAATGTCTATGCCGTCGGCGACGGCGCCAACACCGGCACGCCCAAGGCCGGCGTGTTCGCCGAGGGTGCAGCGCGCGCCGTTGCTACCGGGCTCATCGCAAAACTGCGCCAGAGCGGCAGCGGCTCGCTCTATGACGGCTTCGGCACCTGCTATATCGAGTTCGGCGGCGGCCGCATCGGCAAGGTCGAGGTCGATTTCTTCTCAGGCCCAGCACCAACCGGCACCTACTTCGAGCCCTCGGTGGCGCTGCGCGCTGACAAGGAGACTTTTGGATCGAGCCGCCGCTCGCGCTGGTTCGGCCTCTAGGGCCAGAGGCTGAAGAGCGCTTGGGGCCGGATACCCCTCGGCGCGGTCCTGGCGTCCGAAGCGGGCAGGCGAGCCCCTACCCCGTTTGCACCAAGCGTCGCGGCGATCACCTCATCGACCATCAGTGCGATCTTGGCTATCCTGTCGGCAATGGCGATTGTCCACGAGGACGCCGCCACGGAGGGAGGCTGCGATGGTTGGAGCTTCGGCCGGCTTGCCGCGCTACGCGGATGCCGTTCAGCGCTTTCGTATCGAGGATGAAGTCGCGCGCCTTCATGGCGACCCGTCGACCGGCATCAATGCCTGCGTCGAATGCTGCGATCGCCACGCCGGGCAAAACCGGCTGGCGCTGCGCGCGATCTCCGCCAATGGCGAGCTGCGGGAATTCAGCTTCGATGATCTTCGCGATATGTCGGCGCGCGTCGGCAATATGCTGAAATTGGCCGGCGTCGGCCCCGGTGACGTCGTCGCCGGCATGCTGCCGCGTATTCCCGAACTGGTGGCGCTTATCCTCGGTACCTGGCGCATCGGCGCGGTCTACCAGCCTCTGTTCACCGCCTTCGGCCCGAAAGCTATCGAGCACCGACTGAAGACCAGCGGTGCAAAACTCGTCGTCACCAACACCGCCAATCGCGGCAAGCTGGACGAGGTGGAGGATTGCCCCCGCGTGGCGACCATCCTTGCCCCTGGCGAGACCTTGCCGGCGGGCGACATCGATTTCCGCGCCGCGTTTGCCGCCGCCTCGACTTCCTGCGAGCCGGTCATGCGCAAGGGCGACGACCTGTTCATGATGATGTCGACCTCGGGCACGACGGGCCTGCCCAAGGGCGTGCCGGTGCCGCTTCGCGCCCTGCTGGCCTTCGGCGCCTATATGCGCGATGCGATCGGTTTGCGGCCCGACGACGTCTTCTGGAACATCGCCGATCCCGGCTGGGCCTACGGCCTCTATTACGCGATCACCGGCCCCTTGCTGCTCGGCATCACCACCACCTTCAACGAGGGCGCCTTCACCGCCAACAGCACCTACGACATCATCGAGCGCCTCGGCATCACCAGCCTCGCCGGATCGCCGACCGCCTTCCGACTTTTTCTGGCCGAAGGCGCGGCGCCCGCCGCCCGCATCAAGGGTCGGCTGCGCGTGGTGAGCAGCGCCGGCGAGCCGCTCAACCCGGAAGTCATCCGCTGGTTCGACGCCCATCTTGGCGTGCCGATCCACGACCATTACGGCCAGACCGAGAACGGCATGTTGGTCAACAACCATCACGGCCTGTCGCACCCGGTGCGCCCCGGCTCGGCCGGCTTTGCCATGCCGGGCTACCGCATCGTCGTGCTGGACGATGCCGGCCAGGAGCTCGGCCCCAACCAGCCCGGCATCCTCGCCGTCGACATCGCCAACTCGCCGCTGCGCTGGTTCGATGGCTACCACCAGGCGGAAACGCCGGCGATTTCGGGCGGCTATTACCGCAGCGGCGACACGGTCGAGTTCGAGCCGGACGGCTCGATCAGCTTCATCGGCCGCGCCGACGACGTCATCACCTCGTCGGGCTATCGCATTGGCCCGTTCGACGTCGAAAGCGCGCTCATTGAACACCCGGCGGTCAACGAGGCAGCGGTTGTCGGCGTGCCCGACCCGCAGCGCACCGAGATCGTCAAGGCCTTCGTCATCCTTGCATCTTCGTTTCGCGGCAGCCCGGAACTGGCCGAGGAACTGGCGCAGCATGTCCGCAAGCGGCTCTCGGCCCACGCCTATCCGCGCGAAATCGACTTCGTCACCGAATTGCCGAAGACGCCGAGCGGCAAGATCCAGCGGTTCTTGCTGAGGAAGGCGGAGGTGGAGAAGCGGAAGGGGTGAGGCGTGCCGCGCAATAGCCGCAAAGCTGCTCGATGGCTCCCAATCTGTCGATCGCCATAAGGGGGCTATGTCATGCGGTTGGTCTGGATGATCGTTTTCGCACTCGCGACCGGAGCGGCTTTCGCGGCCTCGCCGGAGGACGACTATGTCGCCGCACGCGACAAGGCGATTTCCGCTATCGCAGCGCTGGAAAGCGCAAACGAGCCGGTGGAAACGCTCGATGCCGCCGGGACGAAAGCGCTGGCCGATCTGGAAAAGCGGCTTTCAGCCCTTCTCGGCCCCCTGGCGGTTTCAGGTTTCCCGGCGACCGGCACGATCAATCTCGAAAGCCTTAGCGATGCCGATATCGGGTTCGGCATGCTGGACGGGTTGCGCTACACCAAAGGCGACGACGGCCCGAGCCTGGTAGCAACGACGCGGGGGCTTCTCGAGCGGTGGCTCCAGTCCAGAGGCGCAGAGATGGATACGAGCTTCAGACTGCCCACCGGCATCGACGAGGCGCTGAAGCTCGATGCCTTCTACACCCAGGCGATCAACAGCGACGCCGCGTTCACGGGGACGCTCGACTTTCCGCTGAAGAAGCCTGAAGGCGCCGACATCGCCTTTGCGCGGCTCGGCGGCTGGGCGCAGGACATAGGACCGAACCCCGACCAGCAGGTCATCGTCACGCTCGTCAAGGGCAACAGCGTCATGATCGCCTCGGCCCCCGCGGCACCGCCTGTTCCGAAGATCGCCGCCTGCGACGCCTTGTGGGCCTCGGCGGACGCCGCCGCCCAGAAGTTCCAGGAGGCCTACCAAGCCTCGGACCTCAAGGACCAAAAGTCGTATGACGCCGCCAATGCCGCCTGGGAGAAAGGTGACGCCGACTATCGCGCCTGTGTGGGCCAGCACCTGCCGGGCGAGCCGGTCTTCCCAGCGCTTCTCGCCCAAGCCCAGGAGCTTGCCGATCACATGGCCGGCAAGTAGGCCCTCCCGGCGCGTCGGCGCCGCGCCTTCCTCAGCCCCGCCGGCCAAGGTAAGGCGCGGTTCGGGCGCTACTCCTTCGCGCGATAGGCCTCCGGCACGACGAAGACTTCGTCGGCACGGCCATAGCCGCCGTCGGCGACCTCCTCCACCAGCACCATCGTGTAGGGCCGGACGCCTTCGCCGAAAAAGTCGACGAACATTGCCGTGGTTCGATGGATGAGGTCTTCCTTCTGCGCCTTGGAGAGAGCCGCTTGCGGCATCTTGATGTTGGCGAATGGCATGATCGTTTTCCTTGGTCTTTGAGGGTTGGGTTCAAGCAGTCGGATGGAGCAGGTCGGCAAGGCCGATCCGTTCCATGAGTTGCGCGCGGACGCGATCGGCGACGCCATTGACGACCGCCGCACCATCGTCAGCGGGGTCGACGTGCACGCGCAGCGGACGCCTTCCGTGCGGCATCGCCACGAGGTCGACGATGGCCGCCGCGATATCAGCCGGGTCGGCATCCGCCGGCTCAAGTGCGGCCAGCCCCTTCAGCACCTGCTGATCGACGCCGGCGTAGGGGCCGGACCAGTAGAGCGCGGCGCACTCCGCATCCGCCGGCGCTGCCGCATGATGAAAATGCTCGGTGCCCTTGGTGAAGGCGCCCGGCACGACGATGGTCGTCTCGATGCCGAAGCGGGCGAGTTCCAGCGCATAGCTCTGCGCCAGTGCATCCATACCGGCCTTGGCCGCGAAATAGGCCGCGAGGAAGGGCGGCGTGCCGCCCCGCGTGCTGCTCGAGCCGACCCAGATCATCTGGCCCCTGCCAAGAGAGCGCATATGCGGCAAGGCCGCCCTGTTGACGCGCTGTGTGCCGACGACGTTGACGTCATAGAGCTGCGCCAGCTGTTCGGGCGCGAAAGCCTCGGTCGGTCCGAACCCCATATGTCCGGCATTGTGGATGAGCACGTCGAGCCGGCCGGCCTCGCTAACGATCAGCCGGACTGCCGCCTCTGCCGAGGCGTCCGAGGTCACGTCGAGCGCGATGGGGTAGAGCGCCACGCCCTCATCACGAGCAAACTTTTCCATCTCGGCGGCCGCCGCACCGCCGCGCGCCGCCGGGTCGCGCATCGATGCATAGACCGTGTGGCCCGCGCTTGCGAGCGCCCGCGCCGTCATCGCGCCGAAGCCGCTGGAAGCGCCTGTTATCAAAATTGTCTGTTGCATGATTGTCGCCTCAGACCACGCCGCCATTGGCGCGGATAATTTGCCCGTTCACCCAACCGCTATCCGGCCCGGCCAGGAACGACACCAGCCCGGCGATGTCTTCGGGCTGGCCGAGCCGGCCGAGTGGGATCATTTTGCCGATGGCCTCGATTTGCGCTTCGCTCTTGCCATCCGTGAACAGGGCGGTCTCGATCGGTCCGGGCGCCACCGCGTTGACGGTGACGCGGCGCGCGCCAAGTTCCTTGGCCAGGATGTGGGTCATCGCCTCGACGCCCGCCTTGGTGGCGGCGTAGACGCCGTAACCCGGCTGGTAGAGGCCGACGACGCTGCTTGAGAAGTTGATGATACGACCGCCGTCGCGAAGCCGGCGCGCACCTTCCCGCATGCCGCGGAATACACCGCCGAGATTGATCGCGACCTGCATGTCGAACGAGGCGTCATCGGTCTCGGCGATCGGCGACGTCTTCATGATGCCGGCATTGTTGACGAGGATGTCGATGCCGCCGAATGCCTTCTCGCCGGCATCGAACAGCCTCGTGAGGCCGGCCGGATCGGCGATATCGGCCTGCACGGCGATCGCCTTGCCGCCGCCGGCTTCGATCGCCCGGACAAGCTCTTCGGCCTCCGCGCGTCCCCGCGCATAGTTGACGACGACGGCGACACCGTCGCCGGCGAGCCGTCGCGCGATGGCGGCACCGATGCCCTTGGAGGCGCCGGTCACGATCGCCGCTCTGGTTTGAGTGCCTGTATCTGTCTGCTGATTTGTCATGGAAGTGTCTCCGCGTTGTTGGTGACACGGATATAGGCCAAGCCATCTTCCGGATAATCAGCCGCCTATTGACATGACTATTCGGAAACTGCGAACAAAGACCATGGATCGTCTGGACACCATGCGGCTCTTCGTTCGCGTCCTGGAGCGGCGCAGCTTCACCGCCGCTGCGGCAGATCTCGGCCTGCCGCGCTCGACCGCGACGGAAGCGATCCGGCGGCTCGAAGAGCATCTCGGCGCGCGCCTGCTGGAGCGAACGACGCGGCAGGTGAATGCCACGCAGGACGGCGAGGCCTATTATCGGCGCTGCCTGTCCATCCTCGCCGAGATCGAGGATGCCGAGGCCGCCTTCCGCAATGCCGAGCCCTACGGGCTGCTGCGCATCGACGCCAGCACGCTGCTCACCCGCACATTCCTGTTGCCGCGCCTGCCCGAGTTTCTCGCCCGCTATTCCCGCATCGACTTGCAGATCGGCCAGAGCGACCGGCTGGTCGATCTCGTGCGCGAGGGCGTCGACTGCGTGATACGTGTCGGCGAGCCCCCCGACAGCGGCATGATCATGCGGCGCCTGGCGATGGTCCGCGAGATCACCTGCGCCAGTCCCGCCTATCTCGAACGCCACGGCATGCCGATCTCCCCCGATGCGTTGGACGGTCACCAGGCAGTCGGCTTCATCTCGTCGCGCACCGGCGAGACCCTTCCATTCGAATTCACCGTCGCCGGCAAGACCCGCAATATCCGGTTGCCGGGCCGCGTCGCCGCCAACAATTCCGACACCGCCGCCGATCTGGCACGGCTTGGACTTGGCCTCATCCAGGCACCGCGCTATCGCTTCGAGAAGGACCTTGCCGATGAGACGCTCGTCGAGGTGCTGGCCGACTACCCGCCCTCGCCGACACCGCTGTCGGCGCTTTACCCGCAAAACAGGCAGCTCTCGCCGCGGCTTCGCGTCTTCCTCGACTGGGCATCGCGCATCTTCGCAGATGCGAACCTTTAGCCTTTAGTGGTTGGCAGTTCAGCCTGCGAGCTGAAAGGCCGGCATAGGCACGATGCTGAAACTTCACGCTAGCCTGGAAGGTTAAATTTAAGCGTTTGCTACTAGGATCGACCGACGAGCTATTGTCCAGCAAAGGTACCCGGGTCGAATTGGCCACAACGCGATACAGTCTCGGCCGCTTGAGACAGGCCGTTTTTTCTACCGCCAACTTGCCGGCGGCAATAGCCTTTGTTGTGCTCATGGTCTGCGCCGTCGTTGCCGACCAGCAGAACAGGAAGGTCTCCGACCAACTGGCGCGCGCCGATGTGCTGGCCAAGGTCAACGTCATCCGCGCCAAGCTCGAAGGCAACATAAACGGCAATCTCCAGCTTGTTCAGGGGCTCGTCTCGGCCATCGTTACAGAGCCCTACATGGGCCAGCAGAGATTTGCGTCGCTCGCAGGCAATCTGTTCGAGCAGAAATCGCAATTGCACAACATCGCCGGCGCGCCCGACCTGGTCATCTCGCTGATGTTCCCGATGGAAGGCAACGAGAAGGCAATCGGGCTCGACTACCGCAAGAACGAGGAGCAACGCCTGGCAGCGCTTCGGGCGCGCGACCAGCGCGTGCTGGTATTTGCCGGACCGGTCAAACTGGCGCAAGGCGGGCGCGGCTTCATCGGTCGCATCCCGGTCTTCGTGCCGACGGCGGGAGGCGGCGACCGCTTCTGGGGCATCGTCTCGGCAGTCGTCGATGTCGACCGGCTCTACGCGGCAAGCGGACTGGCCGACCCCGATCTCGACATCGATGTCGCGCTGACCGGCAAGGATGCGCTGGGCGGCGGGGGCGAACGTTTCTTCGGCAACGGCACTGTCGTCGCCGGCAAGCCCGTATCGGCCGATGTGCAGTTGCCTTCGGGTTCCTGGCAGATTTCGGCCATCCCCAAGGACGGCTGGCCAGCGGCTCCGAAAAATCAATGGACCTTGCGGGCGCTCATGGCATTTGCCGGCGCGCTGGTGGTGCTGCCGATTCTCGTGGCCGGGCGGCTGTTTGGCGAAAGGCAAAGGAACGACGCCGAGTTGAGGCGCCTGTCCGGTCGCCTGGAGCTGGCGCTGGACGCCTCGGGCATCGGCGTTTGGGAGCACGACCTCGCCACCAACGAACTGCTGTGGGACGAACGCGTCAACGAAATCTATGGCAAGCCGGCCGACGGCAAGCCACGCGGCTATAACGACTGGGCGCTGGCGATCCACCCAGAGGACATCGAGCGGGCAAAGCAGGACTTCGATTCGGCCGCGACGACAAAAGGCCCCTACTTCTCGCAATACCGGCTCCTGCGCCCCGACGGCGCCGTCCGTCATGTGCGCACGCGCGCCAGCTTCTTCCAGGACATCGGCGGCACGCCCAAGCTGATCGGCGCCGAATGGGACGTGACCAGCGACGTCCTGCTCAATGAGAACCTCATTCGCGAGCGCCAGCTGTCGGAATCGAAGAACGCCGAGCTGAAGCTCGCCAAGGCGCATATCGAGCATGTGGCGCTGCACGATTCACTGACCGGCCTGCCCAACCGCCGCTATCTCGACGAGATGCTGGCCGAAACCGGCCAACACGACCGCATGGCGCTGCTGCATCTCGACCTCGACCGCTTCAAGCAGATCAATGACACGCTCGGGCACGCAGCGGGCGACGCGATGCTTATCCATGCCTCGAAGGTCATCAAGGCCAATGCCGGCTCCGCGGATTTCGTTGCGCGCATCGGCGGCGACGAGTTCGTCGTGGTGAGCCATGGGCGTGACGACGACGAACTCTCGGCACTCGCCGACCGGATCATCGAGGAGATGCGCCAGCCTGTCTATTACCGGGGCCATCAGTGCCGGTTCGGGGTCAGCATCGGCATTGCCGCCAACAGCGGCGTCGACGCAAAGCAGTTGCTCGTCAACGCCGATCTCGCGCTTTACCGGGCGAAAGGCCGTGGCCGCAACCGCTACGAGTTCTTCAACGAGGAACTGCAGAGCGAGATCGTGCGGACCAAGCAGGTCGCCGACGAGATCCTGGGCGGGCTGGAGCGGGATGAATTCGTCGCCTACTACCAGCCGCAGTTCGACGCCAGGACGCTCGAGATCGTCGGCGTCGAAGCGTTGTCGCGCTGGAAGCACCCGCGGCGTGGCATCCTGGCCCCCGACGCCTATCTCAAGGTGGCCGAAGAGCTCAATGTCGTGGCGCTGATCGACCGCATCGTCCTCAAGGATGCGCTGGAGAATTTCGAGCGCTGGTCGCGCAGCCACCTCAACATCCCGCGTGTCTCGGTCAACGTCTCGGCCAGGCGCCTGGAGGACAAGGACTTGATCAAGGGTTTGCGCGAGCTCGCCATCAAGGAAGGAACCGTGTCGTTCGAGCTGGTGGAGTCCATCTTCCTCGACGAGAACGACGATCTCGTCACCTGGAACATCGAGCACATCAAGGAGCTCGGCATCGACATCGAGATCGACGATTTTGGCACCGGCTATGCCTCGATCGTTTCGCTGCTCAAGTTGCGGCCGCGTCGCCTCAAGATCGACCGCCAACTGGTCACGCCCATCACTGGCTCAATGGCCCAGCGGCAGCTGGTGTCGTCGATCATCGAGATCGGCAAATCGCTCGGCATCGAAGTGGTTGCCGAGGGCGTCGAGACGATGGAGCACGCGCGCATCCTGAAGGAGCTTGGCTGCGATATCCTGCAAGGCTACTTTCTTGGCCGCCCGATGGAGGCGAAGGCCTTCAAGACCTTTGCCCAGTCGCGCAAATGGCTGGCCGCGGGGTAGTGGCTCGGCGCCCTTAGCTCCTGAGCCCCGGCGCTTCCTGCCCCGTCCGCTCGACATATTCGGTATAGCCACCGCCATAAGTGTGGATGCCTTCTGGCGTCAGTTCCAGCACGCGGTTGGAAAGCGCCGCCAGGAAATGCCGGTCGTGCGACACGAAGAGCATGGTGCCTTCATACTGCGAAAGCGCCGTGATCAGCATCTCCTTGGTGGCGATGTCGAGATGGTTGGTCGGCTCGTCGAGCACCAGCAGGTTGGGTGGGTCGAACAGCATCAGCGCCATCACCAGCCGCGCCTTCTCGCCGCCTGACAGCACCCGGCATTTCTTCTCGATTTCGTCGCCGGAAAAGCCGAAGCAGCCAGCGAGTGCCCTGAGCGGCGCCTGGCCGGCCTGCGGGAACGCGTCCTCGAGCGTCTGGAACACGGTGCGCTCGCCTTCCAGCAATTCCATGGCGTGTTGGGCGAAATAGCCCATCTTGACGCTTGGGCCGCGCGCCACGGTGCCGGCGTCGGGCTCGGACGCACCGGCGACCAGCTTCAACAGCGTCGACTTGCCGGCGCCGTTGACGCCCATGATGCACCAGCGCTCGCGGCGGCGGACCTGGAAATCGAGCCCCTCATAGATGCTGCGGCTGCCATAACCCTTATGGACGCTCTTCAGCGTCACGACATCCTCGCCACAGCGCGGCGCCGGCTGGAAGTCGAACGACACAGTCTGGCGGCGCTTGGGCGGCTCGACGCGGTCGATCTTGTCCAGCTTCTTCACCCGGCTCTGCACCTGGGCGGCGTGCGAGGCGCGCGCCTTGAAGCGCTCGATGAAGGCAATCTCCTTGGCCAGCATCGCCTGCTGGCGCTCGAACTGCGCCTGCTGCTGTTTGTCGGCGATCGCCCGCTGCTGCTGGTAGAATTCGTAATTGCCGGAATAGGCTGTCAATGAACCGGCGTCGATCTCGACCACCTTGTTGACGATGCGGTTCATGAACTCGCGGTCGTGCGAGGTCATCAGCAATGCGCCATCATAGTTCTTCAGGAAGGATTCCAGCCAGATCAGGCTTTCGAGGTCGAGATGGTTGCTCGGCTCGTCGAGCAGCATGGCGTCGGGCCGCATCAGAAGAATGCGGGCCAGAGCCACGCGCATCTTCCAGCCGCCGGAGAGTTTGCCGACATCGCCGTCCATCATCTCCTGGCTGAAACCCAGGCCATCGAGCACCTCGCGCGCGCGGCCGTCGAGCGCATAGCCATCGAGCTCCTCGAAACGGTGCTGCGCCTCGCCATATCTGGCGATGATGTCGTCCATCTGGTCGGCCTGGTCGGGGTCGGCCATGGCGGCCTCGAGTGCGGCCATCTCGGCCGCCACGTCGCTCACCGGCCCGGCGCCGTTCATCACTTCGGCCACCGCGCTGTGGCCTTCCATGTCGCCGACATCCTGGCTGAAATAACCGATGGTGACGCCACGATCGACCTGCACCTGGCCTTCGTCGGGCTGTTCCCGCCCGGTGATCATGCGAAACAGCGTCGTCTTGCCGGCGCCGTTGGGGCCGACGAGGCCGACCTTCTCGCCCTTCTGCAGCGCCGCCGACGCTTCGATGAAGACAAGCTGACGGCCATTCTGCTTGCTGATGCTTTCCAGTCTGATCATGCGATTTCCGGGGGCTTGGAACTTGGAAGGATTTTCCCCGGGGCCATACGCGATGGCGGGCGCCAGAGGAAGAGGCACAAGCGCCGCAGCGGCAACACTTCCCTCCTTCTTGTGGGAGAAGCCAAGACCGTCCCCGGACACAATCCAGAAACAAGATTCAACAGTTCGGAAAAACTGGCGAAAAGATTGGCTGGCATAAGCATCCCCGCTGCAGCCGGAATGGTCGCGGCACAACGCCAACGGATGTTACCGGCAATGCAACGAGGTTCTAACGGATGGACGGGTGCCCTGCTCGGCATGTCGCTTGCCGTCACCGCGATCGGACCGTCGGAAGCAAAAGCCGCCATCACCCGCAGCGAGCACTGCGACCGGCTCAGTCATCAACTCGACGAAGTCATCCAGACCAAAGCCGAGACAGCCGAGGTCGCCGAGGCAACGACACTGCAGAAGACAGCCATCCGCTTCTGTGCCGAGCGCAAGCAGGCGCAAGGCATCAGGACGCTGGCCAACGCTCTGGAGCTGCTTGGGGTGACGCCGGACGATGAGGCTGAGTGAGATCATATCTCAGGAAGCACAGCCACAAGCACACCGGCAACAAGCACTGCAAGGCTTATTGATAGCGCTTTCTTTCTGGCTTCCTCCCAGGAGAGGCCGCCACTCGCAAAAGCGAGGGCGGCTTTTTCTTGCGTGCAGTTTCGGCAAAAGTGCGGAACCGTCTTTCGCTGCAATTGTGTGAAACCAAGATGTTAGCGCAATTCAACGATTCAGATGTTGAAGTGCTTTGCGCGACACATCGATTGGAGCCGGCCGATCATTCCCGCGTTCGTACAGACCACCATCTCGCCTGGTCAGGGTACCATCCGTCACCACGGCAGCCTTTTGCCGTCGCGAAAGAAACCGCCGGTCGGCCCTTCGTCCGGCAAGGTCGCCGCCCAGACGATGCCCGCTGCTCCTTGCGCAACGGGGCGCCCGCCCGGCCCGCCCATGTCGGTGGCGACCCAGCCCGGGCAGACGGCGTTGACCAGGACGCCGGCGCCGCGCAGTTCAGCCGCCAGCACGCAGGTCAGCGCGTTGAGCGTCGCCTTCGATGTCGAATAGGCCGGCGCCCCCGCCCCCATCGAGGCCAGCGAACCACCCTCGGAAGAAACGTTAACCAGCCTGCCATGGCCACCGGCCTTGAGCAGCGGCGCGAAGGCGGACGCAGCCCGCCAGGCACCGAAGACATTGGTCTCGAACGCCTCGCGGATCACCGTCCAGTCCGGCAGCAAGGCCCGCGAACCGGCGTCGTAGTGGATCGCGGCGTTGTTGATCAGCACGTCGAGACGGCCGAACTGGCGCTCGACATCCGCCGCCGCCAATGCCGCAGCGTCGGGCGCCGCGACGTCGAACGCGATGGCCTCGACATGGCCATCGAGGCCTCGTGCCGCCGCTTCGCCTCTGGCGAGGTCGCGCACGCCGAGCAGAACGGTGAAGCCGAGCTTCGCCAACTGGCGCCCGGTCTCGAGCCCGATGCCGCGATTGGCGCCGGTAACCAGCGCGACCTTGCTGGATTGCGTGTTCATGTGCTGCTCCTGGGATGTCGATTGCTTCGGGAGAAAGATGGCACGAGCAGAAGTGATTTATTAGGTGGCCGGGATCGCAGTCTTCATGCGATGGCGTGCAGGAATCGGGTGGTGGCCGGGCGGCACGCCATGCGATGGTTGATCCATCACGAGGACCAGCCATGCTCACGCTTCATGATTATCTGCCATCGCAGAATGGCTGGAAGGTCCGGGTTCTGCTCGGGCTGCTCAATATCCCCTATGACAGTCGCAAGGTCTCGATTTTCGAGGGCGAGAGCCACACCGACGCCTTCCTTGAACTCAATCCTGCCGGTGCCGTACCGGTGCTCCAGCTCGAAGACGGCAGTGCCATCGCCGAATCCAATTCGATCCTGACTTACCTCGCCGAAGGGACGCCCCTTCTGCCGGCGGACCGCTATCAGCGCGCCAAAGTCATGCAGTGGCTGTTCTTCGAACAGTACAATGTCGAACCGGTCATCGGCTCGCTGCGCTTCTGGACCTTGACCGGACGCCTCGAGCGCAACCAGGGCATGGTTGCAGGCAAGCGCGAAGCCGGAGCCCGCACCCTCGCCGCCATGAACCGCAGCCTTGGCGACACCCCGTTTCTCGTCGGAAACGACTTCACGATCGCCGATATCGCTGTCTATGCCTACAGCCATCGCGCCGAGGATTGCGGCTTCTCGCTGGCGGACTATCCGGCGGTCATGGGGTGGATTGGCCGCGTGCGCGACGCCATCGGTCCCGGCTATCCGGTCCATCCCTACAGCATTGACCCGCATTCCGGGGCCTGAACGGCTTACCTCTTGCCCTGCGGACGATGCTGAAACCCCACTCAAGCGGGACCGGGAACCCGCCTGTTTACACCGCAGGAGAATAGGGATATTTTGTATCCTTAATAAAGCTCGGTCAGTATCGACCCCGGAATTCATCGATGATCCTGAAAAGCCAAGTCGAATGGGCGCTGCACTGCTGCGCCATTCTCGCAGGCCTGCCTGCCGGGCGCTATCTCTCGACAAAAGCGCTTGCCGAGTTCCACGGCCTTCCCAAGGAGTATCTCTCCAAGGCCCTGCAAAGCCTGTCGCAGGCGGGGCTGGTCCATACGACGCTGGGTCCGTCAGGTGGATATCGATTGGCGCGGACACCGGCTGAACTGACCTTCCTGGATATTGTCGAAGCGGTCGAGGGCAAGACGCCGACGTTCGTGTGCAACAACATCCGCGCAAACAACCCATGCCGTCCGCAGGACTATTGCGAAAGCAGCCCTTGCGCGGTGTCGCGCATCATGTGGGAAGCCGACGAGGCCTGGCGGGCAAAATTGCGCAGCGTCAAGCTTTCCGATCTCACCGAGGCCCTGGCGCAGGAGATTCCAGCCGAACTCTGGAAGAGCAGCTTTGAATGGGTGCTGGAGCGCGCCGGATGAATGGAAATGGCAGATCGTGACGGATGGCTAGTCCTTCTTACAGACAACAGGCGGGCCATCGGGCACCCTGAGGATGCCACGCGAAAATGCCGGCCACGGGAGCGTGGAGAGCACTGGGCGGTGATCACCCGACATTGACTCGCCGGCATGATTTCAGCCTACCGGCACGGCCGGACGCAAGGATGGGCGCCCGGCCTACTTGCCTGGTCGGCCTACTTCTTGACAGGATAGATCAGTTCCTTCTGGTTGGTGTCGACCACGAAGACTGCCAGTAGTTTTGCGGGCTTGGTCTTGCTGCCGTTCTCGCTCACACTGTGGCGATCGCCCGGCAATTCCGAAAAGCTCTCGCCGGCCTTGTAGACCTGGACCGGGCCGTCATTGACCTGGCTGCGGATGGAGCCTTCCAGAACCGTTGCATAGATGAAGGCGGAGGTCGGATGGGTGTGCGCTTCCGAGTGACCGCCGGGACCATATTCGACCAGAATGCCCTTGATGCTCTTGCCGGGGACATTCGGCAGTTCATGTTCATAGACGAGCGTGACTTTGGCGGCCTTCCCGCCTGTGTCCTCGGCTGCGGCCGGGCTTGCCAAGGCAGCCGTGACGATAAGGGCGGCAACGATTGATTTGATCATTTCGAAACTCCTTTCATGCGTTGAGTGGAACGCCGCCCCCGAAGCTGCGGCGCATCGTGACGGTCATTTCCGCGCCGAGGTGGCGAACCATTGCTCGAAGGTGATGCGGCCGAGACGGGGATTGTTGTCGGAGACGAGCGACGTGTCGTTCAGCCTCGCGCCGAAGTAGAGCGCATCCGGATCAGTCACGACCTTGCGAGGATCGCCGGCAGCCTTCAGGTAGCGGGCGACGAGCTCGCTCATTCGCACGCGCTCCGGACCGGAAATCTCGATCATGCCGTTGATCGGCGCGGCGAGCGCGACACCGGCCATGACGTCGGCGACGTCATCGGACGCGATGGGTTGTACATAGGCCGGCGACAGATGCACGGCGTCGCCGACCGTACCCGATTGGGCGATGCCAGCCAGGAACTCCATGAACTGCGTGGAATGAACGATCGTGTAGGGAATGCCGGAAGCCTTGATCAGCTCTTCCTGGGCGAGCTTGGCGCGGAAATAGCCGACGTCCTGCTTCGGTTCCGACGACCGAGAGCGCGATGTGATGCTTGACGCCGGCAGCCTTGTCCGCCGCGAGCAGGTTGCGGCCCGACGTCTCGAAGAATTTCATCGCGGCCTTGTCCTCGAAGGAGGGTGAGTTGGCGAGGTCGATCACGACCTCGGCGCCCGCGAGCGCTGCCTCCAGACCTTCGCCGGTGATGGTGTTGACACCGGTATTCGGGGAGGCGGCGATCACCTCACAGCCCTGCTTGCGCAGGCGTTCGACTGTCTTGGAACCGATGAGGCCGGTGCCCCCGATGATGACGATTTTCATAAGACTTCTCCGTTAGCGGCCGCCACGTCGAGCCGCATCGATTGATGGGTCTGCCAGAAGGACGGGGTTAGTTCAGGCCTGCCTTGTCGAGGCGGTAGAGTTTATCCGCAGAGCCGGGCACGGTCTTGAAGGCGACGTTGGCACGGTTCCAGGCGTTGATGGCCATGATCGAGAAGGTCAGGTCGGAGATTTCCTTTTCCGAAAGCTGCCCACGCACCCGCTCGTAGAGCTCGTCCGGAATACCGCCCTCGGGGAGCTTCGTGACGGCTTCAGTCCAGGCAAGGGCGGCGCGTTCACGAGGAATGAAAAGGTTCGATTCCCGCCAGATGGCGACATGGTAGAGCCGCAACTCGCTCTCGCCGTGGATCTTTGCTTCCTTGACATGCATGTCGAGGCAGAAGGCGCAGCCATTGATCTGGGACGCCCGGATATGGACCAGATCGCGGATCTTCTCTTCGATCACGCTGCGCGCCTCGGCCATGCTGAAGTCGAGAAACTTCTTGAATAGCTCAGGCGATTGTTGGGCGACGTTCAGGCGCTGTGTCACTGCTCTCTCCTTTTGAGGACATTTAATATCCTTAAGGATATATGATATCCATAATCCTGTAAAGCGCCTCCCGCCTGGGATGCGGGACATAAGGTTTATGTCGAATGGTATGGGTGAGAGTGGACATCGTATCGGGAGTGCGAACGTTCCCGCGAGTGGCGGAGACAGGGTCCTTCTCGGCGGCGGCGAATGACCTCGATCTGACGCAGCCGGCCTTAATCAGCGCCTTGATCGACTGCATGGCACCCGAAAGCCCGAGGCGGCCAATACCCACCGTGGCTGGAGTAATTCCAAGAAAGTGTGAAACGGGTGCGGCTACACGCAAAGCGCCGGCAGTCCGGCGCCTGAAAGGACTTACTTCTTGCCCTGCGGATGGATCGTCTCGCCGCGCTTCAGCATCGCGACGAAGGTCTCGATCTTCTTCTTGCGGCCAGCTTCGGTCTTCATGTTGTGGGTGCGGAAGGCAAGCGCGAAGCGGTTCTGTGCGCTGAGCTTTGCCAGCATCTCTTTCGCCTTGGGTTCGGCATCTATGGCTGCCTGCAGGTCATCGGGGATTTTCATCTCCTTGCCGCTGCCGTAGGCGCGCGCCCAGCGGCCGTCGGCCTTGGCTGCCTCGACCTGTCTCAGCCCATGCTCGGTCATGCGGCCCTCCTCGACCAGCCGCGCGACATTGTCGATGTTGATCAGGCTCCAGATGCTCTTCCTGCCGCGCGGCGTGTAGCGCTGCAGGAAACTGTTGTCGTCGAGCCCCTTGCGCACCGCGTCGATCCAGCCAAAGCACAGCACCACGTCGATGGCCTCTTTCGGCGTGATCGACTTCAGCCCCGACCCCACCTTGTGGACCTTGATCCACACCTCGGTTTCCGCGGCGTGGTGCTTGCCGAGCCAGGCGTGGAAGCTGGCCGCGTCCGGGAACTCCCTGACCTTGTCGGGATCGACCCAGACCGGCGCCATCAGCCGGCCTGCCCGTTCGTTCCGCATCACCGACATCTTGCCTCCAGCCAAACATCATCCGTCAACATCGTGACATGGGTCCCTGTCAGTTTTCGGCAGCAGCAAAACCTGCTGGCGGATGACGATGGAACGCACCACCCATCGCCGCGTTCCGGCTTCAGTGCAACCGCCGGATGGAGGTTCCCGATGACAATCCAGACCATTTTCGCCCATGTCAGCTGCGCCGACCTCGAAGCCAGCATCGGCTGGTATGCAAAGCTCTTCGGCAAGTCGCCGCTGCGCCGGCCGATGCCGGGCCTGGCCGAATGGCAGTTCAGCGACAGCGCTGAGGTGCAGCTCTTCGAGGACAGGGACAAGGCCGGCACCAGCACGCTGACGCTCGGCGTGCTGCCGCTGACGCCCGAGCGGCAGCGGCTGATGGATGCTGGCCTCGACCCTGGCCCGATCGAGGAAGCCGACGATTTCTACATCATGCGCCTGCGCGACCCCGACGGGAACCTGGTGGTGTTTGCGAGTGCGCAACTCGACTAGGGCGCCCCCGGGCCAAAATATTTTCCTCCACCCCGCTGTCGAAATCTCGCAGACCTGCGATGGTCCTGTTCCACACGCTTGGGAACGCATCATGAAATCTCTGCTCTTCGCCCTGGCGATGCTGTTGCCCACAGCTGCCCTCGGCGAACCGATCGACACCCTGAAAATCATCACGGCGGTGACCGGCGACTTCAACGGCGACGGCGCCGTCGACCTTGCCATGGTCGTCGAGACCCAGCCCGGCAATCCGATGGACATCCACTTCTTCCTCAGGGACAAGGAGCACAATTACCTCAAGCCCGTCGAAATCGTGCACGAGCAGATCCTCGGCGAATGGAACGGTTACGACCGGCCGGGCTACGAAAATTCAGACACCGAGCCGGAACTGACGATGCTGCCGAACGGGTCGATCAAGTTCTATCTGCCGGCGATGCCGATCGGCGGCCAGCGGACCAACATGACGCTGACCATCGCCTGGCGCAACGGTGCCTTCATCGTCGCCGGTTTTGCCTATGACTACGAGGACTTCCAGCAGGATAATGTCGCCAGCGCCTGTGAGTACAACGTGCTGACCGGCAAGGGCACCAGCAGCAAGACGCAGCCTGACGGCAGCTCGAAGCACGGGACCGTCTCGGTGGAAGGCCGAACCGTCGCCTTCAAGGACTGGAACCCGGGTGCTGATTTCAGCGCTTGCGACGGGTGACCGGCGTTTCTTCGACCGGCTTCACGTCGGTGGCGGCGCTGCCGGCGTCAATCCGTGCCGGCGCATGATGTCCATCATTTTGAGCTTGTCGGGCGGGCCGCCGGCGGCAGCATTGAGCACCGCAAAGGCCTCGCGAAAATAGTCCGGGCCGATCGCCGCCGGCGTGATGACGCAAAGCGCCTTGGCATCCCTGGTGCCATTGTTGTCAAACCGGTGTACGGCGCCGCGTGGAATGCATAGCGCCTCCCCTGGCCCGACCTCGATCGCCTTGCCGTCGACGGTCCAGGTCAACACTCCGTCGACGCCGTAGATCGTCTCTTCGTAGTGGTCGTGGCTGTGCGCCGGCGCCGGCAGCCGCTGCGCGCCGGGCACCATCAGTTCGAAGGCGGCGACGCTGCCATTCGAATTGTCGCCTGACACCAGGAAGCGAACCGACAGCCCCTTGGTACCGATGGTTTCGTTGGCTGGATTGACCTGAAGATCCAAGGCTGGCATTGCACAAGCTCCCCGAGTAAATTACATTTACCGCATATGAGTAAACTCAATTTACCGAATCGTCAATGGCCACATCCGCTGAAGTTCTGCAGACCAAGACCGAGGACCTGCTGATCGGCGCGCTGCTGCGCGTGCCGGCGCAGGCGATCCAGCGCCGGCTGATCAAGGAACTCAACGCCGCCGGCTTCGACGAATTGCGCCTGCCGCATATGGCGGTGCTGCAGTTTCCCGGGCCGGACGGCGCGCGCCCGGGCTCCATCGCCGAGCGCGCAGGCATGAGCAAGCAGGCCATCAACCAGTTGCTCAGCAGTCTCGAAGGTTACGGTTATCTCATGCGCTCCGACATTCCGGGCGAAGGCAGTGCGCGCGTGGTGCGGTCCACCGAACGCGGACACGCCGCCTTCTGGAAAATGGTCGATATCCTGCGCGACATCGAGGAAGAGTGGCGCACCGAGCTCGGACCGGAACGCTTTGCCCAGCTGAAGGCGCTGTTGTTTGTCGTCTGGGACAGCCCGCTGGCGCGCTGAGCGGCCGACTGGGAGCAAGGAACCCGGCCGATGCCTGGAGCAAGGAACCCGGCCGATGCCTACTGCAGCTGCGGCTTCTTGAGGAAACTGCCGCGGTCGGCCGATTTGACGCGCAGCCAGGTTTCGCGGCCGTCGCGCAGCACACGCATCGGGATCTCCGCGCCGGCCGAGCCGCTCTCCCACAGCTTGCGATAGAAATCAGCCAGCCCATCGACCGCGCCGTCACGGATGTCGGAGATGATGTCGCCCTGCCGCAGGCCGGCTTTGGCGGCCGGGCCGCCTTCGGTAACGCTCATCACCACCACCTTGCCGTCGCTTTCGGCCGACAAGGCGCCGAGCCACGGGCGCGGCGGCCTGGCCACATGGCCGCGCGTCAGGAGATCGTCGAGAATGGGCGGCAACAGGTCGATCGGCACCACCATGTTGATGTCGGCGACCTCGCCGTTGCGGCTCATCTGCAGGCGCAGCGAACCGATGCCGAGCAGCGAGCCGTCGGCGCCGAACAGCCCGGCACCACCCCAGGACGGGTGCGCGGGCGCGATGAAGATCGCCTCGTCGAGCAGATACTCCCAATAGCCGGCGAATTCCTGCTTGGTGACGATCCTGGCCTGCACCGACTGGCCGACGCCGTCGGCCAGCACCACGGCGTCGCCGATCCTGGCCTTGCCGGCATCGCCCAGCGCCACCGCCGGCAGGCCGAGCGGCGCCAGCGCCTGCACCAGGCCGAAGCCCGATTCCTGGTCATAGGCAAGCGCGTGCGCCGGGATGACGCGGCCGTCATGACTGGTCAGCCAGACCTCTTCCGCTTCGGTGATGAGATAGCCGATGGTCAGCACCAGCCCGTCGTTGCGGATGACGACACCGCTGCCTTCCCTGAGCGTGCCAAGGGCACCCGCCGTAAAGGCATCCTCCGGAACGGTGGCCCGCACGGCAACGACCGAGCGCGGATTGGGATTGATGGTCATGCTGTCATTCCTGGATAGGTGATAATTCTATAGGTATGCCGCAAGAGAGATGGTGCAAGGGGTGAGAAGCGGTTCGCGCGGCCACTGGCATGATGAATTCGCTTCGCGATCCGGCTGATCACCCCACCAGGGGAAGGGAAAACGGAGCCTCCGTCAACAATAGTTCAACGCAAGTTGAACTTCCCCCTCTGAAACCCTAGTTGTAGGGCGACCTGCCCATCCTTCCCCACGAGGCCCCGAGATGACCGACTACACCCCGCCGAAAGTATGGACCTGGAGCAAGGCGAATGGCGGCGCCTTTGCCAGCATCAACCGGCCGATCGCCGGGCCGACGCACGACAAGGACCTGCCAGTCGGCAAGCACCCGCTGCAGCTCTATTCGCTGGCGACGCCGAACGGCGTCAAGGTGACCGTCATGCTGGAGGAACTTGTGGCGCGCGGCCACAAGGGCGCCGAATATGATGCCTGGCTGATCCGCATCAACGATGGCGACCAGTTCGGCAGCGGCTTCGTCGAGGTCAATCCCAATTCAAAGATTCCCGCCTTGATGGACCGCAGCGGCAAGACCCCGGTGCGCATCTTCGAATCCGGCTCGATCCTCGTCTATCTCGCCGAAAAATTTGGCGAATTCCTGCCGACCGAACAGCCGGCCCGCGCCGAGGTGCTGTCCTGGCTATTCTGGCAGATGGGTTCGGCACCTTATCTGGGCGGCGGCTTCGGCCATTTCTACGCCTATGCGCCGGAGAAGTTCGAATATGCCATCGACCGCTTCTCGATGGAGGTGAAGCGCCAGATGGACGTGCTCGACCGTCGGCTGGCCGAGTCCGAATATCTCGGTGGCAAGGACTACAGCATCGCCGACATGGCGGTTTGGCCCTGGTATGGCGGGCTGGCGCTCGGCCGCATGTACAATGATTCCGGCGAGTTTCTGTCCGTGCAGGAGTATAAGCACGTTCAGCGCTGGGCCAAGGCGATCGACGCACGCCCGGCGGTCAAGCGCGGCCGCATGGTCAACCGCGCCTTCGGTGAACCCGCCATGCAGCTGCATGAGCGCCACGACGCCCGCGACTTTGAGACGAACACGCAGGACAAGCTGGCCGCCGAATAGGCCACGGCAAAGCCTGCCTCAAAGGAAAGCCCGCCACCGACGCGAATGTCTGGTGACGGGCTCCTCCCAAGACAACCCAACGCGGGCAATCCCGGTGTGTCGGCCTATGCGTCGGGCCCCACTCAGTGCAGGACTTCGACGATCTGGCGTGTCTCTGGATCGACCAGAACGGTCTGGTCATTGATCACGGCGACGCGATATTTGACGTCGGGCACCTGACGCAATTCGACCGTGTCGGGCACCGACGAGCCGAGCTTGAGTTCGACGCCCAGCAGGTTCACCGACGCAAGCGGCTCCTTCTTGATGTATTGGCGAACGACCGTCTCCTGCTCAGGCTGGACGACGACGACGTTTTCCGCCATCGCCACGCCAATGCCGCCCATCAGGACGATCGCGGCCGCAGCACTCGAAAGATAATGTTTCATCATAGCCTCCATTGTATTCATCGGAACTCCGCCCTGGATGAAAACTCCGCCGCCACCGTGAGGTTCCATTTCAACTCCCGAATTGAAAGCATCACGAAAACGACCTGATATTGGCGCTTGTTGATCCAGCTATTGGTCTAAGAGGCACAAAAGCTTCCGGAGTTCGTAGATAAATTATGAAGATCGGTGCTGAATCGCATACAGAACTGCCAACAGCTACACGGGTCACCGGAGAACGCCCCATGGCATGGGCTTCAAAGGTCGTCGCCACCGGCGCTGGATCGGCCTCAATATTTTCATTGCCTAGCCAACGTAGAGCGCACCGTGTCGTTCCAGCCGCCTTTCTTGTTTTCGCCGAAAGCTCCGACACGAAAGAGGCCCGCCTTGCTGGGAGCAAAGCGGGCCTTAGACGGTGTGGCCGGAGGTGGCAGTCCTCACAGGTCACACTCTAAACGCGAAGCGCCGGCGCTTGGTTCCAGCCTTGGAATACTGCGCCCCCGTGGCGGCGGTGGTGGCGGCCGTTGCCGCGCTGTGCCTGTGACGTCAGGGCTGCCAGCGCGGGCCATTTTTGGTGCCGCGATTGCGGCGAAGACGCTTGGCCGGCTAAGTTTTTTCCCGATCCCGACCACGCGAAACGACCGCGTCATTATATCGCGTTTGACTAAAATACCGGAACGTCCAATGCACATTGCCGGAACCGAACAGGGCCCCTCGGACCTTTGCGGCTAGCACCTAAGACCTTGGTCCTAGGCGAAAACGCAAACGGCCGATGTGGCCCGGATTGACGTCCGGAGAAGGGAACATCTCGCTTTGGCTGTCGTTTGTCGCGATATCGCCGGCGCCGCCGGATCCATATCGGGAGGACAGAACGATGCCGCATCGATCCACCGTCGTCAAAACAGGCAACGGCCCGGTCACGGCGATTGCCGTGCTGATGGTGGGATTGATGGCGGTGGGGATGGTGTTTCTCGTCCTGGGCGGCGCGCTCTACCTCAACGAGCAGCCGTCGGATCAACGTGCGCTGTCGTCCCTTCCCGCCCGATCGATTCAGGCGACCGATCGCAACGCGGCAAACTGATCGGACTGCGCGCTCGGCGGAACATCCAGCCGCCCTTTCGAATCGACAGCGACCCGCCGGCCAGTTTGGCGTTGAGGAAAATCGTCCGATGCGGCGAAAGAGAAACTGTTTCGCGCCGTGATGACCAGGACGCCGAATCTGCACTTTAGTCCCGGCCTATTCCGCTTTCGCGGAAGTGTCGGCCGGCGGGCGATGTGCAATGATGTCAATGCGGCGGTACGAGCCGCCCTGGTTGACGCGGGCGCCCGAGCCATCCCAACAATGCGCCCCCCCGTCCGCGTCGACCACGGCAGGCCCTTGGCGGTCTCGTCCGGTCCGCGGTGCTGGACAAGTTGTCGCGCGAAGTGACGATCAGCCTGCCGCCAAATTCCTTACAGCTTCAGCCGCCGACCAGTGCCTTCGTCGTGACCAGATTGACGCCGGCTTCGGCGAATTCATCGTTGTGGCGGGTGATGATATGCCGGGCGCTCTCACTGGCGCTGTCCAATGTGCTGTGCGCATCGGAGACCACGGTGACGCCAAGCCCTCTGGCCATCGCGCCCTTGACGGTAGCAGCCACGCAAAAATCGGTCTGAGCGCCCAGCAGCACGACAGCACCGGCGCCCTGCCCGGCTACCCATTCGCCAAGGGCTGCATTACTGAAGGCATTGCCGACGCTCTTGGCGAAAGTCGGCTCGTCCACGGCCTGGCCGAGAGCGGGCCACACCGGCCAACCCGGTTCACCCGGCGCCAGCGGATCGCCCGCCGGTCCGTCATGCCTGACAAAGGCGACCTTGCGCCCGCCGCGCCTCGCCCAGTCGATCACCGCCCGGGCACGCTCGGCAATGGCTGACGCCTCATGGATCGGCGGCTCGTGCACGCCGTCGAACATGCCGGTCTGAAGGTCGATCACGATGAGCGGCGCTGTGTCCGCGAGGCTGGATGCTGACATGGTTTTTTACATAGCACGGCGGGCAAGGTGATCAAGATTCCATTCACCCCGGCGCCCCTGCAAACAGCACCACGCCGTCGCCGCCTGCGGCCGGCCAGTCGCGGATGGTACGGTCGTAGCCGCCGGTCAGCACCGTGCCGTCGGCGGCGAAGGCCACCGCATAGATCGGGCCGGTCTGGCTGTCGAACATGGCGACCTGATTGCCGGTTTCCATGTCCCACAGGCGCGCCGTGCCGTCGAGCGAACCGGAGACCAGGCGCTTGCCGTCGGCCGACAGCGCCAACGTGTAGACGGTGCCCTCATGGCCATCGAAGCGGCGCACTTCGCGGCCGCTGTCGAGGTCCCAGAGCTTGATCGTGTAGTCGCCGCTGCCGGTGATTAGATGATGGCCGTCGGCGGTGAACACGGCGCCATAGGTGCCTTGCTCATGCCCATGCCAGCTGCGCAGCTGCTTGCCGCTGTCGATGTCCCAGAGTTTGAGCGTGCCATCGATGCTGCCCGAGACGGCGCGAGTGCCGTCGGGCGAGACGGCGACAGCGCTGACCGACCAGTCGTGCCCGCTCATCACATGCAGCACGGTGCCCTTTTCTAGGTCCCAGACGATGACGTTGCCGGTCTCGTGGCCGGTCACGGCACGCTTGCCGTCCGGGCTGATCGCCAGCTTGTTCACACCGCCATTCTCGCCCGCCGAAAAGACATGCAGCACAGCGCCGTCGGAAAGGTTCCGCTGCACCATCTCGCCGTCGTCGCCGGCGGTCAGCGCGCTGACGCCATCGGGCATGAACAGCGCCGTGCGCACCATATCCTTGTGGGCGCCGAGGGTGCGGATCAGATGCTTGCCGGCGATGTCCCAGAGCTTGATCGTGTGGTCGGTGGAAGCGCTCATGATCGAGTGCCCGTCGGTCGCCACGGCCAGCCAGACGACAGCGTCGCGATGACCCTCGGGCTCGGTCGGCAGCGGTGGCGGAGGTGGGGGCAGAGGCGCGACGGTCGGTGGCGGGATCACAGCGACCTCCGGCGGTGCCGGAACGGGCGTAGGCGGCGTTGGCGGCGCGAACGCGGGCGGAGTCAGCGGCTCTAGGGCCGCGGGCGGGTTGACCGCTTCCGGTGGTGGGGCGGGCGGAGATGGCGCCGGCGGCGTGGCTGCCGGTGGAACTGCCGGTTCCTGGACCGGCGGCGCACTGGCGACGTCCTGCCCCTTCGGCTCGGCAGGCTTGGGTTCATTCTGCTTGGGTTCGTTGGGCTTGGGTTCGCCGGGCTGGCTGGCAATTTCGCCACCGCGATCATGCCAGGGGCCGAACCGGTCGACGGCCAGCACCGCAAGCACAACCAATGGCAGGGCGAGAAACACCTTGCGCAGGCCGGGCCTGCCGGTGTCTTGCACTTCCGCCGCACGGCCGAACAGCGGCGCGCCGGCCTGATGGTTCGGGCGCCCCGGCAGACGACCTGCCCAGAACAGCAGAGCGTCAATCAGGCAAGCGAGTGCCGCCACCACCAATGCGGCCAACCGGATGGAGGCGGAAGCCTCGGCGGAAGGCGAGACACCGCGCCAGACGACGACTGCATCGCCAAGCACCAGCCAGGCGCGCCAGACGCAAGCCACGGCCACCACCAGCAGGATGATTGCAATCAGCCTGTCGACGACTCTGTTCATCGGCCCCCCTCGGCACCATCGCAGGCTTCGCCCCACGCCGCAAAGTTCAGTTCACGAGATTACCAGTGGAAAAGGTGTTCGCAAAATGGCGCATGCGAAAGCGGCGGCGTCGAGGTTCCCATCAAGCTGACCTGAGCTCCACCCAGACCGGCGCATGGTCGCTGGCGCCGTCTTGCCCGCGCACCTCGCGGTCGATGCCGGCGGCGGTGAGACGGCGCGACAGTGTCTTCGACAGCAGGATATGGTCGAGCCTGAGCCCCGCGTCGCGCGGCCAGCGGTTTCGGCGATAATCCCAGAACGTATAGAGCGTCTCCTTCGGGTGCTTCTTGCGCAGCGCGTCGGTCCAACCCTGCTCGATCAGGCGCTCGAAGGACGCCCGGCTTTCCGGCTGCACCAGCGCGTTGTCGTCATAGGAGCGGGTGGCGTAGATGTCGCGCGGCTCGGGCACGATGTTGTAGTCGCCGGCCAGCACCACCGGTAGGCCGGTGTCCAACAGCTGCTCGGCGTGTGCCTCCAGCCGTTTATGCCAGGCGAGCTTGTAGGCGAATTTCGGGCCGGGCTGAGGGTTGCCGTTCGGCGCATAAAGGCAAGCGATGACGATGCCGTCCACCGCCGCCTCGATGTAGCGGCTCTGCTTGTCGGCATCGTCGCCAGGCAGCGCATCGCGGGTCAGCACCGGTTCCGAGCCCCGCGCCAGGATGGCGACGCCGTTCCAGGTCGGCTCGCCCTTCCACACCGCGCCATAGCCCGCCGCGGCCAATGCCGAACGCGGAAACTGCGTGTCGCGCGCCTTCAGTTCCTGCAGGCACACGACATCAGGCTTTGCCGTCGCCAGCCATGCCAGCAGGTTCTCCAGCCGGCTGTTGACGTTGTTGATGTTGAAGGAGGCGATTTTCATCGGCTCAGGAAACGATCCGGCCCGTCCACGCCTTCACAGCCTCGGCCAGCGTCTTCAAATGTTCGGCCGCCGAAAATCCTGAAACGCTCTTGCGCGGTTTGAGATCATGGTCGCCATCCTCCAGCCAAACGATTTCGATCTGGTCGGAAAGCGCGTAAGTCGCGACCTCGTCCTGCGTCCCGAACTCGTCACGTGTGCCCTGGAAGATCAGCGTCGGCGTCTTCAGGTTGGCGAGATGTTTGGTCCGCAATTGCTCGGGCTTGGCCGGCGGATGAAAGGGATAGCCGAGGCACAGCAGGCCCGATATCTCGCCCTTGGCAAACATCTCGTCGGCGACCATCGAGGCGACGCGCCCGCCCATCGACTTGCCGCCGATGATGAGTGGGCCGGTTACGCCCTTCGTCCTGAGGTCGGCGATCGCCTTGACATATTCCGGGTTCACCGTCTCGGCCCGCGGCGGCGGCTTGCGATGCCCGTAGCGGCGGGCTGCCATGTAGTGGAATTCGAAGCGCGCGACCTGGAAGCCAGTCGCCGCCAGCGACTTGGCGGTGGCCGTCATCGAGGGAGAATCCATCGACGCGCCGGCGCCATGCGCGAGCAGGATGGCGACGGGGGCGGTCTCGGGGCCGTCGAAGAGGAAGGTGGTCATAGGGCGGCCTTCCCCGAGAGGTCGTGTTCCGTCCAACCCCCCTCTGTCCTGCCGGACATCTCCCCCGCAAGGGGGGAGATCGGCAGCTTTGACGTTCCGCTCAATGTCCAACGTTGGCGATTGGGGAAAGCGGTGGCGACATCCAATCTCCCCCATTGCGGGGGAGATGTCCGGCAGGACAGAGGGGGGTGTTCAAGCGCCAGCATCAATCCCCTCACCCAGCCGTCCGCGCCAGTTGCAGATCCACGAACTGCACCCCCTTGGCCGCCACGCGCGCCCATTCGGAATCCGTGTCGAGTTCGAGATAGCGCGCCCAGTTGCGGCGCGCCTCTGGCAGATTGCCGGCGTCGAATTCCAGCCGGGCCAGATTGAACACCGGATCGGCGTAGGTCTTGTCGAGCGCGATCGCCTTCTGGAGGTGCCTTCGCGCTGAAGCCTCGCGGCCTTGCTCGCTCATCAGCCCGGCAAGATTGAACCACGCCTCGACGAAGGCCGGATCGAGCTTTATCGCGCGGGCATAATCGTGCGCGGCTTCCCTCCCGTGCCCGCCGGCGCGCAGGCAGTTGGCGCGGTTGAAGGCGGCAATGGCATCCGTAGGGTCGATGGTGAGACAGCGCTGGTAGAGCACCGCCGCCGCGTCATGGTCGCCGCCCTCCTCCGCCGCTTCGGCCTCGGCGAACAGCTCTTCCAGCGTGTCGTCGCCCTCTGAACCGGCGTTGCCCAGATCGAACAGCAATTGTCCGTCGAGCTCGCTCTGGCCGCCCTCGAGATAGATCGCGTCGGGCCGCCCATGCTGCGAGCCGACATTGAGCGACTTGGCGGTCAGCGAAGCCACCGGGCCCGAGCGATGCACGGAACGCGCTATCGCGCCCCACGTTGCACCCCCGGCCACCAGCCCGGCATATTTGCGCGCCAGGATCAGGTCGCGGAAAGAATAGGGTTCGCGGTCATGCTCGAAAGCATCGAACAGCGACAACAGATCGAGGTCGGCGCCGGACAGCCGCGACTGCTCGATCAACGATTGCCTGGAGAGCGAGGACGCCTCCGGGGCCGTCATCAACCCGAGCAGGCGCAGGAATCCGTTCTCGCTGATTGGCGTCCGCCCGGCGGTCCGCTCGGCGGCGACGCGGCGCTCGATCTCGGCATCGCCGGCGTTTGCCAGATGGGTCCGCCCGAACACGACATGCGTGGTGCGCCTGGTGACACCGCGCCGCAACTGGCCGTGCTGGCGCTCGACCTCGCGTGCCGCCAGCCTGAGCGGAAACGCCGCCAGCGCGCCGATTGTGCCGAAGACGGCCCCCGGGACCAAACCGGCCTGTGCCGTCATTTCTTGCTCTTGCCGACCGCCTTCAGCAGATTGGCCTTCAGCGGATTTTCAACAGCACCGCCCGCTGCCGCCTTGACCTTGGCCGCCGGCTTGGCGACCTCGTCGGCCTTGCTCTTCGACTTGGCCGGCGGCTTCGACTGCGACAGGCTGGCCTTCAGCGCGTCCATCAAATTGATGACATTGCCGCGCTCGGGGGCGGCTGCAATGATCGGCTTGTGGCCCTTCAGCTTCTCGCGAATCATCGCCATCAGTGCGATCTCGTAGCGATCCTCATAGTTCTTCGGATCGAAGGTGGTTTCCTTCTGCTTGATCAGCGCCTCGGCCAGCTGCAGCATTTCCGCATCGGGTTTTCCGGCCGGAATGTTGCCGAAATACTCAGCTGTTCCACGCACTTCGTTCGGGTTTCTCAAGGTACACACGAACATGCCGTTCTCGCGCGCGCCGATCGTGACCACGCGCTCGCGGCTGGACAGCACCAGCCGTGCGATCGCCAGCTTGCCGGATTTGCGCATCGCTTCGCGCAGCACCGCGAAGGTTTCCTCCGCCATCGCGCCGTCGGGCGCGAGGTAATAGGGCGCGTCCTGATAGATGACGTCGACCTCGCCCTCGTCGACAAAAGCCTCGATGTTCATCGTGTGGTTGGACTCGATGCGCACCGCGTCGAGGTCTGCGTCATCGATGATGATGTACTGCTTGTCCTCGTATTCGTAGCCCTTGACCAGATCCGAACGCTCGACCAACCCCAGTTCCGGATCGACCGGCTTCATGTTGATGCGGTTGTGGGTCTTCTTGTGCAGCTGGTTGAAACTGATGCGTTCGCTCGCGCTGGTGGCGGGGTATAGCCGCACCGGACAGCTGACGAGGCTGAGCTTGAGGTAACCTTTCCAACTTGCCCTGGGCGCCATGAAACACTCCTACGCGGCCATGCACTGTCACACCTGTGCAGCGCTGTTCGTCCGAAGGACGAGCGACGCCACTGAAATCCTACACCGACCCCGCACAATACAGGCAAATCCCTGACGAAATCTTTTAGGTCGGCACAGGGTCGAGGGCGGAGAATAATTCAAATTGTCGGGACCGTCGATGGACTTGGGTGCCTCGCCCCCGTTTCATGGGCGCGAGGAACCCAACTTCGGAAGGGGCAAATCCCGCGCGAACTCATCGATCTCCGCCCATGGATCGCCGGATGTCGCCAAGAGCCCCGGCAGCGAGGAATAGTTCAGATCCTGCGGTGCATCGATCGACTCCAGATCCGCCCAGCTCACCGGTGTCGAGGCCGGCAGATTGGTGCGGGCCCGCAGCGAATAAGGAGCGGCCGAGGTGTGGCCGCGCGCGTTGCGATGATAGTCGATGAAGATGCGCTTCTTGCGGTTGTCCTTGCCCATGGTGGTGGTGAAGGTGTCGGGGGCGGTTGCCGCAAGATGCGTGGCGATGGCGCTGGTCGCCTGGTGCAGCTTCTTCCAGTTCTGCTTGCCCGTCACCGGCACGGTGATGTGGATGCCGCTGCCGCCCGAGGTCTTGGCGAAGGGCACCAGCCCCAGCCCCTCGAGCTCGCCCTTGATATGCACCGCCGCCTCGACCACCTCGCGCCACGAAATCCCCTCGCCCGGGTCGAGGTCGAAGACGATCTGGTCGGGCTTGTCGAGACTGGTGCGATGCGTGCCCCAGGTGTGGAATTCGACGACGCCGAACTGCGCCAGCGCCAGATAGCCCTTGGCGCCTTCGACCGAGAGATAGGACTTTGTCTCGCCCTCGGAATTGGTCGCCTCGAAGGTCACCACCGAGGGCGGCATGCCGGTGAAGGCATGGCGCTGGAAGAAGCAGTCCTTCGGCAGGCCGGTCGGACAGCGCACCAGCGACACCGGCCGTCCCAGAATGTGCGGCAGCATGAAGTCGCCGACCAGCGCGTAGTAGACGGCGATGTCGAGCTTGGTTGGTCCGGTCTTGCCGAACAGCCGCCGCGTCGGGTTGGTCACCCAGATGGTGGCGAGGTCGGCCTCCGAGATCAGCCGCTTGCGTTTGGCCGATACCGGCGTCGACAGGCCGACATCCCTCAAGCCGCGAAACACCGCGTGGCGCAGCGCATTGTCCGCGGTGCGGTTGGCATAGTGGATATGCGCCGAAAACAGCGGCCGCACCCAGTGCATCTCGCGCATGATCTCGCGCGGCACCCCTTCGGGCGCCGTCGCGCCTGATGTGAGCGGCCCCAGCCTGGCAAGCAATTCAGCAGCGGTCCCGGTATCGAAGCCGGTGCCGACCTTGCCGCGATAGTGCAGTTCGCCGTCCTCGAACTCGGCAAGCCCGAGGGCTGCCAGCCCCTCGGCGGCATCCGAGACAGTGTAGCCGGCGATGACGAAGTCGTCGGTCTGGAGCGCCTTGGTCTTGGTCCAGCTTTTGGTGCGGCCGCTCTGGTAGGTCGCGGAGGCGCGCTTGGAGACGACGCCTTCCAGCCCGAGTTCCGACGCCTGGTCGTAGAGCCCCTGGCCCGAGCCTTCGACATGGTCGGAGAACTGGATGGCGGAATTGGCGCCGAGGCCGGACAACATCTGTGCCAGCAGCGCCTTGCGCCGGACCAGCGGCGCCTTGGTCAGGTCCCAGCCGTCGAGATGAAGCAGATCGAAGGCATAGAAATGCAGTCTGCTGCCGGCGCCTCCAGCCAGCGCCTCCTGCAACAGCGCGAAGCGGCTGATGCCCTTGGCATCAAGCACGACGATCTCGCCGTCGATGATGGCGCCGCGGCACGGCAGTTTGGCGAAGGCATACGGCAGGTCGCCATAGCGCTTCGTCCAGTCGATGCCGCCGCGCGTGATCAGCCTGACCACGCCGTCCGCGAGATGCGCCATGGTGCGGTAGCCGTCGAATTTGATCTCGTGCAGCCAGACCTCTCCGGTGTCCTCGCCATCGGGCGGCTTTGGCACCTGCGTCGCCAGTTGCGGCTCGATGCGGCCGAGTGCCGGCGCCTTGAATGCGCCCGGCAGCGTGCCCGGCTTCAGCGAACCCGGCTTGGGCTTGGCCGCCGGTTGAACGGCCGCCACCAGCTCCTCGATGCGCTTGCCGGACTTCACGCTTTTCGGCCGAGCTTCCAGAATGTCGAGCGCGGTGTCGGCGGCAAGGTCGCGCTCCTTGAACAGCAGCCAGTTCTTCTTGTTCTCGTCCTCGCCGGGTTTTGGTTTGAGCCTGGTCAGCATCCAGCCGCCATTCAGCTTCTCACCGGCCAGCCGAAACTTGAAGGCGCCGGTCCGCAGGCTCTTCTCGACATCGTCCATCGGCGCCCAGCTGCCAGTGTCCCAGACGATCATGGGGCCGCCGCCATATTCGCCCTCGGGGATGACGCCCTCGAAGTCGATATATTCCAGCGGATGATCCTCGGTCTCGACCGCCAGCCGCTTGTCTGCCGGATTGAGTGACGGCCCGCGCGGCACCGCCCAGCTCTTCAGCACGCCGCCGACCTGCAGCCTGAGATCATAGTGATCGGCGGTGGCGTGATGCTTGTGGACGACGAAGCGGTTGCCTTCGCCGGCGACGAGCCCGCCGGCGGGTTCCGGCGTTTTCGAGAATTCGCGCTTGGCGCGATAGGCTTTGAGCTTGGGTGGGGTTGTCATGGCATGGATCGAAGCGCGGCCGCCAGATGCAAGCGTCCCGACAGGGCGCAGCTTTTGAGTCTCAATCGTCGGTGGCCGGCGTCAACTCGAGCTCGGCCGGCGACAGGCCTTGCTGCAGTTGGGCGAGCCGGAATTCGTCGACCCAGTAGGCTTCGCCGTCGACCAGCACGCGCGCCTGATAGGCGCCGGCCGAAAAACTCTGCGCGGTGATGTAGACCTTGTGGCGGTCGAGCGCCTTGCGCACCGCGGAGCGCTTTGCATTCTGGCCGATGACGGGACTGAACATGACGCTGCCCTCGGTCGCCCCGACACCCACATGGCCGCGGTCCGCAGCCTGGCGACTGGAGTTAAGGATGACGGAGACCCGCCGTCCTGTCAATTTCGCGGAGACGAACCAGGCCCGAGGCTTACGACCCGCTGCTGTTGACCGCGTTGCCGATCACCTTGAATTTGGTGTTGACCGCATTGCCGAGCGCGCCGGCGCCGGCGATGATGGCGAGTGCGATCAAGGCGGCGATCAGGCCATACTCGATGGCAGTCGCGCCGGATTCGTCGCGGATGAAACGGGAAAATAATTTTGCATATTATTCCTGTCTTCTAATCCCTCTCGCATCCAATAAACCCTACTGATTGCAGTTCGGTTAAAATTTGACCAAGCTATTGAAGGTGCTCGGACCCCGGCTTGAATCAAAACATCAAGTCGTGGGGCTGCCTGCTGCCGGAGGCGGGACTGATCGAACCCTCGCCTCGGAGAACTGGCTTCAGTCCTTCAATCGCCGCAGGCGGCGCGCCATGCCTTGGATGGTCTTGAGCAGCTGTGGTCTCGTGCGCACGTAACGCTCAGCTCGGCTGCGAAACAGGATGGCGGCATTCGCCCCCCTGCCCCGCAGTGTCATCGGTTCGCAAATCTCGGACAGAACCGAATTCGCGGCACCAATATGTTCCTTGTAGCCCTGACCGCCGACCGACAGGTCGAAGTAATCGAATCCCCGCTCGCGCCCCCACATCATCAGCTTGGCAATCGTCGTCAGGCCGGGTGACACGTTGGCGACCGCATCCTTGTCGATCGCAAGCAGGATGCCATGAAGAGTGCCTTTTCTGGCCAGCACGAGCATGGAGGCAAGCCAGGCTTGTCCGACGCGCAGTCCAAAGAGCCGCACCGATCCGTCGGACAGGCCCTGGAGGGCCGCGTTCCGGTAGAAGTCGACGGCCGATTGCTGCGTCAGGAGATCGAAACGCGCAAGCTCGCGAAAGCGCTTCAGCCGCAGCTCAAGCAGCGTGCCGAAGAGCTCCTCCGTCAGGGCGGGCGTGTCGGCCTCTACCAGGCTGAGGCCGCCCAGTTGTTCAAAGCGGCGGCAGTGCTTGCGGAAGTCCTTGGCGAAGGACGGCCTGCAAATGCGCTTGATGAGATCCTCGGGCTCGCCGTGCAAGACGAGGCCCGAGGCGACCTGGATGGAATCGCGCGTCGCCGAAAGCAGAGCCAGCGGATTTGCCACGCCAAAGACCTGTTGCGGGATACCGGCGATGTGGATGCGATCCACCGGCGGCAGCACCGAACAGACTGCCGCCCAGGCGGCTTCGGCGCCCTGCCTGGTCCACGGGCTGGCATCCGCCAGCAGCGGCGCGGAATAGTCGCAGACGCCGCAGCTCAGCCATTCGACCACATAGTGGCGGTAGGCCCTGCGCCGCATCAGCGGCACCAGCATTCTGGGCTCGCCGGTCGCGGCCTCGCTCACCTCGACGACGAGCAGTTCCGCACTCTTGGGCATCAGCCGCGTGGCGATCCCTTCGGCCCAAGCGTAATGCTGATGGGCGGTGCAGATGCCATTGGCCTGCCACTCCAGCCAAAGCGGCTTGACCGCCTCGAGGCTGGTGTGCAGCCGCGCCGTGTAGACACGTTCGGCGGCATCGGCAGTGGCAGCAGGAGCAGAAGCCTGCGCCGCCGATATCGGTGCCCTCCGCATTGCCTGGCTCGACATATCTGCCTCCCACCTTTCTCCCGCGACGACCGGATAGGGTCGCCGGCGATCCTGTTTTCAGCCGCATGGACCCCGCCTACCCGCGTTCTTCCAGACCAGACAGGCGCATCAGCGCGACCCTCTTTGGTATGGATCAAGCGCGAAATGCGGCCGCGCTCAGCCCTTCGACCTGCGCAAGCCACGCACTACGCCCTGGGCGGTCTTGAGCAGCCGCGGATGAGACCGCACGAAAAGCTCGGCCCGATCGCGAAGCGAAGCGACGGCTGCTACGCCCTTGCCGAGCGGCGTCAGCGTTTCGTCGATCTTGGCCAAAACCGAACTCACGGCGCCGAACTGTTCCTTGTAGGGCTGGCTGCCGACCGATAGGTCGAAATAGTCGAACCCCTGCCGCAGTCCCCACGCCATCAGTTCGCCCATGAGCCCCAGGCCCGGTGAGGCGTTGGGCACCACCTCCAGGTCCATTCCGATCAGCAGGGCATGCAATGTGCCTTGCCGGACCAGCATATACTGGACAGAGACCCAATCCTCGCCGACCCGCAGTCCGAAGATCCGCACCGATCCGTCAGACAGGCCCTGGAGCGCTGCGTTTCGGTAGAAATCGACAACCGCCGGCTGCGCCAGGAGATCGAAACGCCCCAGTTGGCGAAACCGCTTGAGCCGCATCTCGACCAGGGCGCCGAAGACGAGATCTACCAAGGCCGGCGTGTTGGCCTCGATCATATCCACGGTGCCGTGCCGTTCGAGCCGGCGCCAGTCCTTGTAGTAGGTTTTGACGAAGGACGGTCTGCCATGGCGCTTGATCAGGGTCGCCGGGTCGCCATCCAGCACGAGGCCGGATGTGATCAGGCTGGACTCTTGCGCGACCGCCAGAAGCGCCAGTGGATTGGCCACTCCATAGACCTGCCGTGGAATTCCCGTGATATGGATGCGGTCCGCGCGCGGCAGGATGGAGCGCACCGCCGCCCACGCCGCTTCGGCGGCCTGCGGGGTCCACTGGTTCCTGTCCGACAGAAGCGGCGCCGAATAATCGCAGACGCCGCAGCTCAACCATTCGATCACGCGATGTCCGAGCCTCGATCGCCGCATCAACGGCACCAGCATCTTGAATTCGCCGGTCCCGGCGTCGGTCACCCCGACGATGAGCAGCTCGGCGCCGTCAGGCACCAGCCGTTTGACGATCCCCTCGACCCATGCATGGAGCTGATGGGCGGAGCACGTCCCATTCGCCTGGCATTGAAGCCAGAGCGGCTTGACGGCCTCGAGACTGGTGTGCAGCCGCGCCGTGTAGGTTCCCACCGCGATGCTTCGGGAAGCATCGCTAGCTTGCCCGGCCGGTACTGGCGCTCCAGCGGTCGGCGCATCGGGCGGCGCAGTCGTCAACGTCTGGATCGACACGTCCATCTCCTACCTTTTTCCCGTGGCGAGCGGGGCGGGTTCGGTGCGTCGCCACGATTTCGGCTGGCTGTCATGCCGGCCATCCGCGCCCTCAAGCGCGAGTATGTGGCGGTGAGCGAAATACCATGAGGCCACGAGCACGACGGTCTCGGAGACCGCGGCACCTGCAAGCGACCATGACGGGGAAGCGATAGCGAGCAGGATTGCGATCAAGACCAGGCCAACGACCGCGCCGGCCGTTGTGATGAACGCCACGACCCGGAATTCGCCGAGTATCTCGAGGACGATGCGCGGCATGATGTAGAGCATGATCGGTACGAAGTTCGCCACGGCGAGAAGGCCAATGACGCTGACCGAAGCTCCCGCGAGCGACTGGGATTTTATCGTCGGCAGGACAAACAGGATGCAGGCTCCGTAAACCAGGCTGCCGAGCCCCATGACAAGCGACCATAGCTTGGCATGCATCCACACGCGCCTGACTTCATTGTTCCCCATCATCTTGGCAAGCTCGGGCTGCAGCATGTTCACAAAGGCCAGGCTGACGATGCGCAGTGGGGCAAAAAGGACGATAACCGCCGCGATGGGCGCATAGGCCGCCGGACCGGCAATGCCCGCGACCAGCAGCGCCAGGCACTGCCCCTGGATGTTGGTGGTCGTCGCGCTGAATCCCGACCAGCGCAGTTGGCGCCAGAGCCTGGCATAGCGTCGCCGCACGGGCGCTCGGAAACTGACGCGAAGCGGACGGGGCGCCAGGCGTGCAAGCACCGCTATGCCGATCACATTGGCCGCTGCAAGGGCATAGAACACCATTTGCAGCACGTTCGGCGCCGTCAAGATCGCCAGTGCGGCCATTGCGGCACCGGCAACCGTGAAGGCGAAATCGCTTATGCTGACGACCACCTGTTGGCGCCGCGCGAAGAATGCCGTGCGCATATGGCTGCGCAGCGACCACGCCCCGACGAAGCAACCGGCGGCGATACTGCCCGCGTCACCCCACAGCAGCATCAGCAGCGCGGTCGCGGCGCCCATGATCGACGCGACGACGACCGCGGCCCCTCCAAACGTCACGTCGTGCGCGTCGACGCCGGCCCTGTTGGTGCTCTTGCCCATCCAAATGCTGGCCGGGATGGCAGTCAGTGATCTGATGTAGGACAGGCCAACGCCCCCCATCACCATCGCGATGGCGAAGATGCCGTAGCCTTCCGCCGACAGCTCGTGCAGCAGGGTGATGTTCAACGCGAAGTGAAAGCCGCTCTGTATGGCTTCGCCGCCGATCATCAGCACAAGGCGCCGCAGCAGATGGCCTGGAAACACGAACTTCACGGACTGGTCTCCGCTTCGCGGGCGGCATGCGCCCGGCCAGGCTTCGCCAGCGCCACCCTCAACTTGTCGGTAGCGATCGCCGCGATCGCCGCCGCCGCCACCGGCTCGCTGAAAATCTCCTCGTATCGCAACCGGCCTGCGGCGACGAAACCGCGCCAGTCATCTGGCCGAAGGACGATCTCCCGCAGTTTGTCGGCAAGGGCGGCCGGGTCGCCGGGCGGAACATGCCAGCCGGTCTCGCCATCGCTGACCACTTCGACCAGGCCGCCAATGGCAGACACCAGCGGCGGACGGCCATAGGCCATCGCCTCGATGGCGACGCGCCCCAGCGATTCGGGACGCCGCGACGGCACGGTGACGATGTCGGCCCAGCGGTAATGCGCCGAGGGGTCCGTTACGACCGGCAACACGCTGACCCGTTCGGCCAGGCCCATGCTTTCGACCAGTTCGGCCAGCGCGCGTTCGCGCTCTACGCTTTCGAAGGCGCCGCCGACCAGCCGCACCTCGATCCTCGACCGCAATTCCGGTGACATCGAAGCGATCGCCTGGAGCAGAACCTCCTGGCCCTTGATCCTGTTGACGCGGCCGAGCAGCAGCACCCGCAAAGGGCGCTTGCCGTCATAAGTCATTGGCTCGGCCGCCGCCGGCCCCGCGACACCGTTGTAGACGACATGCGTGCGCGAGACCTTGGGATCGCCGAACGCGGCGCGTGTCGCGCGCGAGTTGAAGATGAGATCCGCATGGCTCCAGCGCATCAGGCCGACGAGTATCCTGCGCATGACGCCTTCGGGGATCTCGTGGATATGCAGGATGGCCTTGTCGGGGAGAAGGCGCGCGGCCAGCGCATAGTCGGCGACGATCGAGGTGTTGACGTAGGTGAGATCACAATCCCGGAGGCGCCGCCATGCCCGAAGCGCGGCCATCGGCAATCGCGCCATCTCGACCGTCGCCAGCCGCAGGATGGCCTGGCGCCTCAGCACCCAGAGCGGCTCGAAGACGATGCGGCTGGCATGGCGTTCCAGGATCTGCACGATCGGCCCGCTGCGCGGCAGCACCACCTCGATGTCGGCGGACGGAAACGCGGCGCGCAGCGCAGCAACGCTCTCCGCGAAGCTGCGGTCGGAACCATAGAGTTCATAGCCCTGATGAACGCAGGCAATCCGCATCTTTGTATCCCGCCAGGTGCCGCAGCCATCGCACCAGGCGCTGGAATGCGGGAACCTTTTCGCAAGAACCATGCCTGATTGATCCGCCCGACTGGCGGACGCCCAATCCCTGGCAATGCCTCGTTTCGACACAGATACGCACAGAAGGGTTGACCGATAATGAAACAACCACGGGGTTCAATACAGTTTTTTTACAACCCCGCGCGATGATCATCCGCCCGAACGCCGAAATCGTCGGATGGCATGGAAGTTGCCCATCCGATCTGATGATGCAGCAATCGCTAATATATAAAGTTCCGAAAGTGCCAGCGGCCATGAAACCAGAGACGCCTGCCATTCTGATCCTGGGGACGCGCGGCATACCCGCTGCCCATGGCGGCTTTGAAACCTTCGCCGAAAGACTGGCATTTTTTCTTGCCGGGCGCGGCTGGAAGGTCGGCGTCTATTGCCAGGAGGAGGTCGCGCGGATCGACCAGCGGGTACGCAGCGAAACCTGGCGGGGCATCGAACTCATCCACGTCCAGGTTGCGTCGAAAGGGCCGCGCGCGACCTTGGAATTCGATTGGCAATGTGTGCGCGACGCCGCCAGGCGGCCGGGCGTCTGCCTGGTGCTCGGCTACAACGGCGCGATTTTCCTGACCTGGCTCAGGCTGAAGGGGCGCAAGATCTTCACCAATATGGACGGCATCGAGTGGCGACGCCCCAAATGGGGGATGGCGGCGCGCAGCTGGTTCTGGCTCAACGAATGGATCGGCGCCTGGGCCTCGCATCGCCTGGTCGCCGATCATCCCGCCATCGCGGACCATCTGGCGACGCGCCGGCCGCGGAGCGCCATCGCCACCATCGCCTATGGCGCCGATCCGGTGACATCGGCGCCCGAAGCGCCGGTCCGGGCCCTGGGCCTGGAGCCGGGGCGCTATCTGATCTCGATCGCGCGCATCGAACCCGACAACAACATTCTGCCGATCGTCGAAGCCTTTTGCAGCCGCAAGCGCGACATGAAGCTGGTGGTGCTCGGGACGCTGACCGACGAAATCCCCTATCATGTCGCCGTCCGCAAGGCGGCGAACGGATCGGTGGTTCTGCCGGGCGCCATCTACGACCAGGCGACTGTGAAGGCATTACGCTATCACGCACGAGCCTATCTGCATGGCCATACCGTCGGCGGCACCAACCCGTCGCTGGTCGAGGCGCTGGCGGCCGGCAACATGGTGATCGCGCACGACAATCCGTTCAATCGCTGGACCGCGGGTGCCGCCGCGATCTACTTCACCGACACCGACAGTTGCGCCGAGCGGATGCAACAGGCGCAGGACGATGACGCCCTGGTCAGGAATTGCGGCATCGCGGCAAGGGCCCGCGCCCGCGAAGCCTTCCGCTGGGAGGATGTCCTGGCTGCCTATGAGCGTGAAGCCTATCGGCTTCTCGGTGTCACCGCCGACGACGCCGTCGCGGCCAATCGCGCATCGCCCGGCACTGCATGAAGGTCTGGTCGCGCCGGCGGGTGCTGCGGACGGCGCTGTCGACCGCGGCACTTGGCTCTCTCCCGATCGCGCCGTTCGCCCGCGCCGCAGAGCCTCCCTTTCGGCGCGGCGTCAACGCCTGGCCCTGGTTCTCGCTGACACGTGAATTCCCGGCGCCGCGGACCGACTACGGCTGGCCGCCCTTCCAGGCACAGCGGCCGGTTCCGACCACGGACGACCTACGTCGGTTGCGCGACACCGGGCTCGATTTCATCCGCCTGCCGGTCGATCCCGGCCCGTTCCTGGCGGCCGACGCCACCACGCGTGGCCTGTTGCTGGACATGCTGGACGCGGCGGTCAGCGCCACCCTCGATGCGGGCCTCGGCATCATCGTCAACGTGCAGGCCAATGGCGCCACCCATTACTGGAATCCCGACCGCATGGTCGCCAGCGTCACCGCGCCCGCCTTCGATCTCTATCGCGGGCTGGTCGGCGAACTCGCCGGCAGGCTGGAGCGCTTCCAGCCCGGCAAGGTGGCGCTCGAAGCCGTCAACGAGCCGCCGCAGGCCTGCGCTTCGGACGTCTGGTCGCAGGTCCAGCTCGCGCTTCTGACCGCGGCAAGGGCATCGGCTGCAACCTTGCCGCTGGTGGTCACCGGAGGCTGCGGCTCGATGGTCGGCGGGCTGACCGCGCTCGATCCGGTGCCGCTGTCGCCGTTCGAGCCGATCCTGTTCACCTTCCACTTCTATGAGCCCTATCTGTTCAGCCATCAGGGCGCGCCGTGGATGCGCGAGCCCGTCTACCGCTCGCTCAACAACGTGCCGTGGCCGGCGTCCGCCGGCTCATTGGAAGCGACGCTGGCGTCGGTCAGGGCGCGCATGGCGCAGGATACCGAAACGACGGATGAGGCCAAGAAAGCCGCTTATGCGGAAACCGAGCGCGTGCTGAAGGTCTATTTCGACGCCCAGCCCGGCCGGCGCTTTGTCGATAAATATCTCCGCCAGGTTCGCGCCTGGGGCAACAGTCACGGCCTTGCGCCGGAACGCATCATCATGGGTGAGTTCGGCGCGCTGCGCACCGACGCCCGCTATGTGGCGGCGCCAAATCCCGATCGGGCGCGCTACATCGCCGATGTGCGCCAGGGCGCCGAGGATCTCGGCTTTGGCTGGGCATTCTGGAATCTCTTCGACGGCATGGGGATGATGGACGACACCACACGAGCGCTCGACCCGGATATCATCGCGGCACTTGGCCTGACCATGCCGGCGGACTAGGGTCAAAACCCAATCACTCCGAACGAGTTCGGCCCGCAGCCGACTTTACGTTCCCCATGGCGCGATTGGCAACTTTGCGCCGCAAGTTGGACGTAGTGTCCAATTTTGCGGTTGCCCGAAAGCAGACATCTCCAGCGACCATCTTGGGGGTCGGGATGCGCCAGGATCGCGCTATGCCGGTAGAGACGACTTCAATCTCATCGGTATCGCCAGAGCCGCGAAACTGTGGTAGCCGCCGCTCAACCAACCAAAGGACGACACCAGTGAACGAACCGACCGTGGCCCAGGCGACCGAAAGTATCTATGTCTCGCTCCGGGCGGACAATGCCGACATCGACGCACATATCGCGACGCTAAAGGCGGCGCTGACACGAGAAGGGGTAAAACAGGCGGTGTTCGATCCGACCAAGTTGGCGCAGAACAACCGCTCGGGCCGCAAGTTGATGCAGGCTTATTTTCGCCAGCGCGGCGTGAGCGTGAAGTTTTCGGACCAGTAGAGCCGCGCGCGGGTCTCAAGCGCGTCGGCGGCAACATCATGCCGCCGATTGGGCGCAGATGAAAATTCGTATGGACGAGGCGATCCTGGCGAACGGCGACATCAACAAAATGCCGCGCACCCGATGGCGACCTTGGCCTCAAATCCCAGCTTGGCTAGAGTTCGTGGCATGCTGAACGCCATTCACCACGTCGCGCTCATCTGCACCGACTACGATCGGTCGCGACGGTTCTACGTCGAACTCCTCGGCCTCGATCTGATCCGGGAGGTCTATCGGGAGGAGCGGCAGTCATGGAAGGCCGATCTGCGGATCGGATCCGTCCAGCTGGAATTGTTCTCCTTCCCTGCACCAGTGATGCGGCCGTCCCATCCAGAGGCGACAGGCCTGAGACATCTGGCATTTGCCGTGGAGAATCTTGATCCCGTAATCATGCGCCTGGAAGCCGCCGGCGTTCCCGTCGAGCCAATCCGGATCGACCCATATACAGAGCAACGGTTTACCTTTTTCAGCGACCCGGATGGATTGCCGCTGGAACTCTACGAAGCCCCATAAGGAACGGTTCGCTTTCGCGACCACGTCATCGGAGGTGGGAACGGCACTCGGCAGATCCGCCAACTCGGATGCGTCACCGGGGCTCCTTGCCACGGGCCAGGAGGCCGACCGCTCCGCGCCGACGCGGCACTGCGGGAAGCTCTACATTTGGCTGTCTGGATGAAATTGAGGCCACGCTATCCTATGATAGCCGCCGTGGTCATCGCAGCGGAATCCAAAGGGGACTCTTCCAGGCCTTCAGTTCCTCGAGAAATACCTGCAGCTTCGCCGGCAGAAATCGGCGTGTCGGATAGACGGCGTGCACGAAGATTTCCGGCGACGACCAATCAGGAAGAAGCCGCACGAGTTCTCCGCTCGCGATCCGGGCATCGCAATAGGTTGATGGCAGCAGGCCGATGCCGTGGCCCCTATAGGTGAAAGCGCTCACTGCCTGGAAATCTCTCGCCGCCACCGACCCGGTGACGTGGAGCTTGATGGATTTCTTGCCGCTGACCAGATGCCATTCCACCTCGTTGTTGCGCGCCTGCAGGAGGACGCATTGATGCTGGCGCAAATCCTCCGGCCGCGATGGCGGAAGCCGACCGTGCAGATATTCCGGCGCGGCCACGACATAGCGCACGCTCTTTCCGATGCGCTGGGCGATCAGGCTCGAATCCCGCAGTTCGCCGAAGCGGATGGCGACGTCGATGTTCTCGGCTATCAGATCCAGGAACAGGTTGGTGATGAACAGGTCGGCCTGGATACGCGGATAGGTCTTCAGAAACGAGGACAGGAACGCATAGAACGGTTCCTGGCCGAGGATGACCGGCGCTGATATCCGCAGAAGACCCTCCGGCTTCTTCTGGATTTGGGTCAGCACCCGTTCGGCGTCGAAGAGCTGGCTCAGCGGCTCGCTGCATTGATTGAAATAGGCACGGCCCTGCGCCGTCAGGCTGAGCTTGCGTGTCGTCCGCTGCAGCAGGGTCACGCCGAGCCGCTCCTCCAGCGCCGTCACCTTGCGGCTGACGGTGGAGACGGGCATGCCGAGCGCGTGCGCGGCACGGCTGAAGCTTTCGAACTGCGCAACCCTTACGAACACGGCAATGTCGTTCAGATCGGCCATGTCCCGATTTTTGCATAGGTGGAAAACACATTCCAGATATTTCCGCCTAATCGAGAAATCGCGCCTGCACTACATCGGTCCCATTAGGGCAATCCAGCAGCACTGACGCTGCCCACCCTTTGGAGATGAAAATGCAGACGCGGAAAACGGCCGTAATCACAGGGGCTTCTCAGGGCATCGGTGCCGGCCTCACCAACAGCTTTCTCGAAAGGGGCTACAACGTCGTAGCGACCTCGCGGCAGGTCAGCCGGTCGACGGAGCTGAACGCATCCGACCGCCTAGCCCGCGTCGATGGCGACATCGCCGACCCGGATACCGCCAAGACCGTCGTCGAAGCCGCGCTTGCGCGATTCGGTTCGATCGACGCCCTGGTCAACAATGCCGGCATCTTCTTCACCAAGCCCTTCGTCGACTACACGGTCGAAGACTACCGTCGCCTCGCGGCAACGAATCTCGAAGGATTTCTGCACCTCACGCAGCGCGTCGTGCGGCAGATGCTGGCGCAGAAGCGTGGTGGTAGCATCGTCAGCATCACGACACCCCTGGTGGATCGCCCGATCGCCGGTGTGAATGCATCGGTCGCCATGCTGACCAAGGGAGGCATCGAAGCCATGTCGAAGAACATCGCCATGGAATATGCAAAGGAGCAGATCCGTGCCAACACGGTCGCCCCCGGCGTTGTCGACACGCCGTTGCACAAAGACAACCCGAAGGACTTTCTGAACACGCTCTCGCCCATGCACAGCATCTCCGGCGTCCAAGAAATTGCCGATGCGGTGCTCTTCTTGACAGAGGCGCCGCGCATAACCGGGGAGGTGCTGCACGTCGACGGCGGCGCACATCTGGGAAGATGGTGACCTCGATGAGCACGCAAGCCAGTGCAGACCAGCGGCTGAGCGATCTCGGCATCGCGCTCCCTCCGCCGCCCACCCCCTTCGGCGCCTATGTCGAAACCGTGAAGATCGGCAATCTGCTCTATCTGAGCGGCATGCTGCCGGTCGTCGGGCGCGAGCCGCAATATGTCGGACGCGTCGGTGGCGCGCTCTCAGCGGAGGACGGGAGAGAGGCCGCGGAGATTGCTTGTCTTAGCGCCTTATCCGCGGCCAAGGCGCATCTCGGCTCGCTCGCCAAGATAATCGGCGTGGCGAAGCTCGGCGTCTATATCGCGACGGAGGGCGACTTCCGGGACCATCCGAAAGTCGCCGACGGAGCGTCCGAACTCCTCGTCAAGGTGTTCGGCACCGGGATGCTCTCGGGCCGCGTCGTTCTTGGCGTCGCCAGCCTGCCCCTTGGCATGCCGGTCGAAGTCGAGCTCGTCTTTGAAATCGCGGCGTAGGCGAGCAAGGCAGTGCTTTGCAACACATGGAGGGGATTCTCGGCCTCTATGCCTACGCGAGCGAATTCCTCGGCGCGAACCACCAACTTCCGACCTAAACAACGTCCTCAACCCCTTGAAACACCACAGGAGCCTCTCATGTCCACACTACGAAAGAACTTTGTCATTGCCCTCATGGTTGCCTTGAGTGGCACCATGGCTCGCGCTGATGCAAAGCCGGCCGCGAAAGATATCGTCATTGTCCACGGCGCCCTGGTGGATGGCTCAGGCTGGCGAGCCGTCTACGACATCCTGTCCAAGGATGGGTTCCATGTCACTGTCGTGCAGGAGCCACTCACGGGTCTCGCCGAGGACGTTGAGGCCACCAAGCGCGTCATTGATCAGCAGACGGGGCCCATCGTCCTGGTCGGTCACAGCTATGCCGGTTCGGTGATCACGGAGGCAGGCGCCGATCCGAAGGTCAGTGCGCTCGTCTATGTGGCCGCACTCCAGCCCGATGTAGGGGAAGCCAGCGGGCAGCTTCTGTCCAAGTTCGCCGCGCCAAGCGACGCCATGCGGGCCACCCCGGCCGCCACGGCCACCACGGGCAAGTATTTCTTCATGCAGCCGGCGCTGTTCGCTGCGACCTATGCCCAGGACGTCCCGGCAGCGGACGCTCAATTCCTGGCCGATTCACAGCAGCAGCTCGCGGAGAAAGCTCTGGGAGCGCCGGTCTCCGTTGCCGCATGGCGAACCAAGCCCAGCTTTGCGATCCTGACCACCAAGGATCATGTCGTGAGTCCAGAGCTTCAACGCTGGATGTATCAACGCTCGGGCGCGAAGGTGACTGAAGTGGCCGCAAGCCACGCTGTCTTCATCTCTCAGCCGGCTGCGGTCGCTCGCGTGATCGAGGCTGCCGCAAAGTAGACGAAATCGACCTAGGAACATTGAGCTCGTCGCCCGATCCGCCTTGGGGCGCACATACTATCAGCCGGCTGAAGTTCCCGGTCAGGCTCGACGTCCGCTTTCTCGCATTTGTCACCTGGAGCTGTCCGTCCGCTTCCGGCCCATCTCGGCCATTGGCGGCAGCCAGTTGACTGAGCGTTGTGAAACGGCTTTCCGCCCGCAATTGCATCAAGAAGATGTGGAGCGGTTCTGCAATTCCGCGAGAGGACGAACCCCGCCGACCGGCCTGATCACCGATCGCGCCGGCCGGTAAAGGGCAAGGCACAGCACCGCGACCTTGGTGAGCAGCGTGGTCTTGGAGGAGATGCTTTCCGAGGTGTTGAGAAGAATGAGCCAGCCCACCACCGGCAGCCAGACGCCAGGATGGCAGCGGCGCGCCACCTCATGCATGAACAGCCCGAAGCTGGACATCATCAAAAGGGTGAAGAAGGCGCCTTGGTAGACCGTCATGCGCACGAATGGGTTCTCGATACCCCATTCGAGGCCGTTGATCCGGCGCAGGCTCTCGACGAGATCGACACTAGGCCCGACAATCACATCGCGCAGTTCCAGATAGTTGAAGATCTCGAACATCTCGACGCGGGCATTGGCACTGCCGCCATCCGACACGAAGCGGCCAAGCAGCGCATCGAAAAAGCCCTGCGAGGCCAATACGGCGATGGCAACCGGCAGCAGCGCGGCCAGCATCATCGCCAATGCGGCGCCGAGCAGGTTGACGCGTCCCGTGCGCAATTTGCGAAAGCCGTGGAAGAGCAAATAGCTGCCGCCGAGGAGTATAGTCACTACCATCGCCGACCGGCCGCCGAACGCAACGAGCGCCGCGCATTGCAGGCCGATCATCGCCAGCCGCAGCGGAGCCGGCAGCGATCTTGAACCGCTCAAAAGGGCAAGCACGTAGACAGACGTCACCGTGGCATTGACCAGCGGATGCCCCTGCAGCGCGCTCGAACGCGGATCCGTGGCAAACACCTCGCCATCAAAACGATAGGGAAACACCAGTGTCTTGGTGGCGAATTCGACAAGGGCGAGCAGCCCATTGACCGTCATGACCGCATGAATGACGGTGGGCAGTCGGGCGAACGTCCATTCGTCATCCTCGCCCAGCATGAGCACCAGCAGCCCGGAAGCCACGAATGTGTCGATCATGCCGGCCATGCCTGGACGTTGCCGGACGATGACGACGACAAGGAGCACGACGGCGATGACGCTCATCAGTGCCGTGGCGGGGCGCCTGTCAGCGACATGGACGCAATAGCCGACTGGATTGCCGAACGTGCACGAACGCCAGGCAAACAGCAGAATGATGAGATAGGTGGAGGGATGTATCTTGGTCGCCGCGCTGCCTGACAGGCCGTCGTAATTGTAGCCCAGCAGCCACAGCATGCCGCCCGAGACGGCGAACAGCACCAGCACGGCTGCGATCAGTCCAAACTGGGTCACCGCATCGACGGAGGTGCCGGCGCGGGGCGCGGCAGCGCCGAAATTCGAGGCTGTTCCGCTCCAGCCGGAGGTCATGTTAGGCCACCTCGTCGACCAGCAATGCGCCTGTCGGCAACCGCCCCATGACGGAAATCGCCTGCATCGTCGCCGTCACATCGCGCATCGGCGTGGCGTTCAGCCTGGCGACGAGCACGATCTCGTCGACCATGGCGACAAGCGGCGAGGCATTGAGATTCTCGGCGAGCGCGCCGCCATCGACGACAACGAGTTCGAAACTCCGGCTCGCCTGCGCCAGCATATGCTGCGCGAAGTAGACGCCGTGCGCTTCCTGAAATATCGCCTTCGGCCGGCCCCTGCCCAGAAGGGCGACGTTGCTGCCCGGGGCGTAACGGCTGACGGCTTCAAACGCATATTCGCCGCGCAGCACATCTAGTATCCCGGGCTGCGGGTCCTTCTGGCCGTTGCTGGTGTTGGTATCGACGAACAGGACCCGGCTGCCCCTGGCCGCCGCGGCGTTGGCGAGCAGCCGTGCGATCCTGTTGCGTTGCTGGCCGTCTTCCGGCGGCGACGTCACCAGGATCGACGGCACCAGCGGCCAATCCGGAGGACGCCGGCCCGAACTGAACATGCGCCGGAGCGCAAGGCCGACGACGGCGTCGGTCTTCTGGCTGGTCGCGACGGCCGGGCTGGTGCCGAAAGGCCACCAGCGCCGTCCCGCCTTCGCTCCCGCCGGCAGGATGCCAAGCACGGGGGCATCGATCGTGAATTGCATCTGGGCGCTGGAAAGCACCGTCGGCGAGGAGTATTCCGCAATCAGCGCCAGGCCGGTGCCCAGCCCCAATCCGCCGAACACGGCGCCAAACAAAAGCAGCCCCAGTGGCGGCCAGCTTTTTTTCTGGGCGGGCATGGCGTCCGAAATGACGCGAGCATTGGTGCTGTCGACGTTGATCTGCTCGCGCGTTTCCTGTGCCCGCTGCAGGTAGGTTGCGTAGACGGAACGCACCGCCTCGAGATCGCGCTGCAATTCACGCAGCCGCACCGATGCCTGGTCGGTGTCGAGCGATTTGTTCTTGAGGCTGGCGACTTTCGTTTCCAGCGCCTGCTGGTTGGCAACCGCCCGCTCGTAATCGGTCTCGGTGGCCGTCTGGATCCGGCCGAGTTCGCGCGCGATCAGCTGCCGCGTGTCACGCAGTTGCTGCAGCGCGGCAATCATCGACGGATGTCGCGGCCCCAGTTCAGTGCCAAGCTGCGAGACCTGGTCGACAAGTGTTGCTTCCTGCGACCGCAGGCTCGAAATCACCGACGAGCGCATCGCTTCCGAGGTTGCATCGGCTGTGCCGCTCTGCTTACGCATCTGGTCGACCTGCGCCTTCAGCGTCGCGGTGCGGCTTTGCGCCGCCGAAAGCTGCGTGTTGAGCTCGGTCAGTTCTTGGTCGCTGACCAGATTGCCCGCCGCCATCACCATGTTGTTGGCGGACTTGTAGGCCTCGACGGCATTCTCGGCCTGCTGAACGCGCTTGCGCTGTTCGTCCAGCCGCGCGGTGATCGCCTTCGACGCATCGGTGGCGGCTTGCGCGCGCGCGCTCGCCTGGTCGGCCAGATAGGCTTGCGCGATGGCGTTGGCCAGAAGTGCCGCCTTGTCGGGGCTCTTGGCGGTGACGATCACATCGATGACCAGGACCTTGTCCGCCCGCTTCACCGCCAGGCGCCGGCGCAGGGCGTCGAGCGTTGCCACCGTCCTGTCGGTCGCGGCCGAACCGGAACCGAGGGCGCGCGACAGCATGCCCTGCCCGTTGAATTCCGGATCCTCGGTCAGTTTGGTCGCCGCGATCGCCCGCTGCAGCACGCCCGTCGACTGGACGACGCTGACCTGGCTTTCAACCTGCGTGATGCCGCCATCGGGCGCCAGCCCGCTCGGATTGATATCGTTGGTGACCACTTGCAGGTCTTGCGGATCGATGATGATTTCCGCCACAGAGCTGTACAGCGGGGGTGTGAGGAGGCCGTAGAGCAGGGTCGCGAGCGTCAGCAGCACGGTCGTGCCGATGATCCAGAGACGGCGGCGCACCAAAATGCGCTTCAGATCGCCAAGCTCGACGGTCGAGGGTGCGTATGATCCCGCTGATTCCACCGATCCTGCTTCCGGAAAGTATTGCTGAGGCACCATGGGCAGAGATGATAGCATAGCTGCCTCCTACAATACTCCATTTGCCTGCAAGACCAAATCGCGGGCATGAACCTAGCTATTACTCCAATTGTTAAAACATTATTAATTATGTTTGGAACCCGCATGAATTTTGGCACGGAGTTTGCTTAGGTAGACGTACTGGGGTGTTGACACCGCGCAGCTGAACGAGAGACGGACGAAAATGGGGCAACACTTCAACCGGGCCGACACCAGTGTCCCATGTTCTGACGTCGGGCACGAAAATTCCAGGTGTTCAACATGCGGCTAAGCCTGCGCCTGGACGGCGATTGCGTCCGTGGCTTCCATGTCCTACTCGCTCAACGCCTGGCCGCACTCGCGAATGTCGAGCTGTCCGTCGATGCCCGGCCGGCTGGCGGCGGTATCCCGCGCAGCGCCGAGGCCTTGTTCCAACTTGAAACAGCAATCCATGGCCTGCCCCGCGATGGGCTGGCAAAGCGCGTGCCGCGCTCGGCGCTCGCCCGCTACGGCGCGCCGCCTGCTTCGGTCGATCTGGTCGTCGACCTCTGCGGTGACATTCAGCTCGAAGGCCCACGGATCTGGCACGTCACCTATGGCGGCGCCAGCGGCGAAGCGGCCCTGCTCGCCTTGATCCTCGCCGGCCAGACGCCACTCGCCCGCGTCGAGGAAAACGGGGCTGCGATTGCCGCCGGGCGTCTGGGAACCGAATATGGCGGTATCGCGCTGGCGTCCTTCCAGGACATGCTGGCGCGTACGGCAAGTCTGATCGTCGCTGCGATGTCAGGCGCAGCGTCGGCCGTGCCGGTTCTGCCCGAGCCGGCGCAGGCCGGTGCCCCGCCGCCGATGCCCTCGGCTTCCAAGCTTGGCGTCAGGGCGGCAAAGGCGCTGGCGCGGCGGATCGTCCAGAAGATCTACCATCTTTGCTACAACGCGCCGCACTGGAAGGTCGGCTGGCGCCAAACCAAGGGCCGGGATCTGTACGACCTGCGCGCCCATCCGGGATCGGGCTGGCAGGTGCTGCCGGACGATGGCAGCCGCTTCTACGCTGATCCGTTCCCGATCCTGTATCAGGGTCAGCTGACCCTGTTCGTCGAGGACTATATCCACCGGCTCGGCAAGGCCATCATCTCGGCTGTGCCGTTCGGTCCGGCCGGCCCGCTTGGCCGCCCTGAGCCGGTGCTGGAACTGCCCTACCATCTCTCCTACCCCTTCGTCTTCGAGCGCGACGGCGAGGTCTGGATGGTTCCGGAAAGCTGCGCCAACGGCACGGTCGATCTTTACCGGGCGACTGCCTTTCCCGGCGGCTGGGTCAAGGAGGCGACGCTGTTGTCCGGCGTCGTTGCCAGCGACGCCACCCTGGTCGAGCACGGCGGCAGCTGGTGGATGTTCGCCACGGTCCGGGACGGTGGAGGCGCCTTCTCCGACACGCTGCATCTGTGGTCGGCGCCGGATTTTCGCGGCCCCTGGACGCCGCACCCGAACAATCCCGTGCTGATCGACATCGCCTCGGCGCGGCCGGCCGGCCGCATGGTGAAACGAGGCGATCAGTTGCTGCGCCCGGTGCAGGACTGTCGCAGGAGCTATGGCGCGGCTCTCGGCATCGCACGCATCTCTCACCTCGATTTGATCGGCATGGAGCAGGTTGTTGAGACGATCTTAAATCCAGGTGCGCTATGGGATGGGCGCAAGCTCCACACGCTCAACGAGGCGGGTGGTTTCGAGTTCATCGACGGCTCGGCGATTGCACCGCGCTGGAAGCAACGAGGCGGGCGGTATTAACCTAAACATTGGTTACTACCAGTCGCGCCTGCAAGTTGCTTGAGGTTGATTTGGGTCCGGACGTATTTTCCACCACAGATTGCAGAGCGGAAAGATGACCAGCAGAAAGGGCGGCGAAATGAGTATCGCAGAGGCTGGCCCAGCCGAAGTCGATGTGGCGATTGTCGGCGCCGGGCTGGCCGGAACCACCTTGGCAACGGTGCTTGGAAAAGCCGGGCGCAAGGTGGCGTTGATCGAGCCGCACCGCGTCCATCACGACGAGTTCAGGGCTGAGAAGATCGGCACGAAGCAGATGAAGCAGTTCGAGAGACTGGGCCTCGACGCGACGCTTCTGCCTCTCGTCACCCCGATGGACGAGGTCCACGTCTTTCGCCTCGGACAATTGTTCGCGCGTGAGATGCATCGCGAGTTTGGATTTTCCTATGGCGCGCTGATCAACGGCCTGCGGGACGCGCTGCCGCCGCAAGTTCCGTTGACGGTGGGCAAGGTCGCCGAGATCACCACCGGACCGGACAAGCAGCGGCTTGTGCTCGCCGACGGCTCCGTCATCGACGCGCGGCTTCTGGTGGTGGCCACCGGCTACAGTGAAGCGGTGCGGCGCGCCATCGGCGTTAACCGCATAGAAGAATCCAAGGCATTTTCGCTGTCGATCGGCTTCGATCTCGCCATCGCGCCGCGTGACTTCGCCTATCAGTCCGTCACCTGCTACGCCAAACGGGCCGGGGACCGTGTCGCCTACATCAGCGTCTTTCCGATCGGCAACAAGATGCGGGCGAACATGTTCGTCTACCGGCTGGTGGCCGAGCCGTGGACAAGGGCGTTTCGCCAGGACCCGCAAAAGATGCTTTGCGAGCTGATGCCCGAAATATCAGCGCAATGCGGGAACTTCGAGATGGCAGGCCCTGTCGAGGTCAGGCAGATCAATCTGACCACGACGCAAGGCCATCGCCGCGATGGTGTCGTCTTCATCGGCGACGCCTTCTGGACCACATGCCCGACACCGGGCGTCGGCATCGAGCGGGTGATGACCGATGTCGATCGGCTCCATTCGGTTCACATTCCGCGCTGGCTCGAAACTCCAGGCATGGCGGCGGACAAGATCTGCGCGTTCTATGACGACCCGGTCAAAATCGCCTCCGATGAGAACGGCATGCGGGTGAGCTACTATGCCAAGGAGATCACCACCGGCACAGGGCTGGAATGGCGCATCCGCCGCCTGCGCAACAACACTGCGCGCCAGCTGATGATCGTCGGCCGCAAGATACGGCATTTGGGCCTGCGGCGGGCAAATGCCGTCGCCGGCGAAGCGTCATAGAACACCCCGCCCGCATCACCCCGGCCTTGCATGCTTCGCGCGCGTACGCGCAGGAGGCGGGAACGATATCGCCCGTCAGGTGTTAGAAACTTATGACAAACACCATGGAACCCCACGGTCACGGGATGGTGGCCGATATTTTGGCCTTGGAAGTTGCCAATGCCAGGCAGCGCATCAACCGGACCGAGCTCGCGATTCAACGCACAGAAGAAATGCTGGCCGAGAACATCGCGCTGCAACGGCGTCTGGTCGAGGCCGCGGAGCGCCTAGTGAAGATTTCCGGTGCAACGGCGCCGCTGTAGCCGGTAGCGGCGATCGCCTTCCATGCAGGCCGCCAGGGCCAGGTGCAGCGCAACTGCCTGCCAACACTGGCTATTGTCGGTTTCCTCCCCGGGAACGCAGGCTGTTGTCTGGCGAGCCAACGGATTCCCGTATGAAAACCTGGCAAGGCTCGAGCCGTGCTCTCGGCGGCCCCTCCCCGCCTTCAATCCTGGCAAACAGTGCGTCCATGGCGTGGCCGGCGATCTGGCGCACCGGCTGCACCACGGCGGCGATGGCCGGCCATGTTACCTGCATCCACTCTGCGTCGTCGAAGCCGACCAGCGAAATGTCGTTGGGGCAATGCCAGCCACGCCGGCGGAACTCGGACAGCGCCACCAGCGTGCCCTTGAGGAACAGCGAATAGACGGCACTCGGACGTTGGCCCCCGCCCCCACCTTCGCCTTGATCGAAATAGTCGCGCAATTGCGCCCGCAGCGGTTCGACATCGCTCTCGGCAAGCACGACGTCGATGCGCACATCCGGCGCCAGCGCCAACGCGGTGCCGCGAAAGCCGTCGAGGCGGGCGTGCATCGTGGCTGCCTGTTCGCCAAGGCCGACAACCAGGATATGGCGGTGGCCCTTGCCGATCAGTTCGCGCGCCACCTCGGCACTGGCCGCCGCACTGTCAGCCGACACGGTGTCGAAGGCGTCGTCCGACAGCACTCGGTCGATCAGCACGCCGGTCATGCCGTTGGCCTTCATGAACCCGGCCGCCGGGCCGTGCTCGTTGCGCACCGGCGCCAGCACGACGCCGGCCACCCTCCAGTCATGCATGCGTTCGAGGATTTCTTTTTCGCGCACCTCTGATTCACGGCTCGATGCGGCCACCAGCGTATAGCCGCGCTGCTCGGCCAGGCTTTCGAGCTGGGTGACCATCTGGCCAAAAAACTCGCTCTCGAACTCGGGCATGATGGCACCGATGATGCGGCGCTTGGCCCGCCGCATGTCGGAGGCCAGCGGATCGACGCGGTAGCCCAAAAGCTCGACGGCATCGAAGACACGCTGGGCATTCTCGGGCTTCACCGTGGTGACGCCGGCCATGACCTTGGAGACGGTGGCTGCCGACACGCCGGCATGGCTTGCCACGTCGTGGATCGACGGACGCCGCCGCTGGCCCTGCCTATGCGCCATTGGTCCTCCTCACGAGGCGCGGACGTCAGCATTTTTCGTCCGCCACCAATCGGGTAAATCGATTTTTCGCGATTGTAAATCGTTTAATCGGAGGTATTTTGTCTCCGTGCGTGTCGCAAAAGTGTGCAACGGGATAACGACATGTGCAAACTAAAAATGTGCGATGAGGTTCGCGCCCGGAGGAGATTGCCATGTCAGACAGCACCTTGCCGCTGGTCATCAGCGCGCCGGAACCGCGCACGCTCGACCTCATCTTCACGCCCCCGCAGTTGGCACGCTTTCGGAAAACATACCGTATCGTCGAGGCGACGCCCGATGGCGTCGCAAAATTGCCGGCCGATGTGCTGGCCGAAGCCCGCTACATCGTCGGCCAGCCGCCGATCGCGCCTGAAACGCTGGACAAGATGAAGGCACTGCGCTGCGTCTTCAACGTCGAGACCAACCTGATCAACAATATGCCCTACGAGACGCTGTTTGCGCGCGGCATCCATGTCGTCACCACCGGACTGGTCTTCGCCGAGCCGGTGGCCGAGCTTGGCCTTGCCATGGCGCTCAACCTTGCCCGCGACATCGTCGACGCCGACCTCGCCTTTCGCCAGGGCAAGGAGCTGTGGGGCGGCGACGGCAACCGGACAGCCAGGTTGCTGTCGGGGGCCGATGTCGGCATCGTCGGTTTCGGCGATCTCGGCCGCGCGCTAAACCGGCTGCTGTCGGGCTTCCGCACCCGCACAAAAGTATTCGATCCCTGGCTGCCGCCGTCGATCCTGATCGACAACGGCGTCGAGCCGGCCTCGCTCGACGAGGTGCTGTCGCAGAGCGACTTCGTCTTCGTTGTCGCTTCGGTGACCAGCGAGAACCAGGGATTTCTCGGCGCCGATGCCTTTGCCAGCATGCGCGAGGGCGCGGCCTTCATCCTGCTCAGCCGCGCCGGTGTCGTCGATTTTCCCGCCCTGATGGCGGCGGTGAAAAGTGGCCACATCGTCGCCGCCAGTGATGTCTTTCCGGAAGAACCGCTGGCGCAAAGCCATCCGGTTCGTGCCCTGCCCGGTTTCCTGCGCTCGGCACACCGCGCCGGCGCGCTCGACATCGCGTTCAAGCGCATGGGCGACATGGTGCTGGAGGACATGGACCTGATCGACCGCGGCCTGCCGCCGCTACGCTCCAAGCGGGCCGAGCGAGAAACAGTGTCAAGGATGCGTTCGAAGCCGGTGGACAAGAACTGAAGCTGTCCGGGTTGGCGCGCTATTCGATCCGGAACGATCCCGGCCCTCTGGCCTCGCAACTCGATGCCCGGGTGTCCTAGGACATGACCCGGGCTTCGGTCACTGGCGGGTCCGCCTGAAACTCTCAAGCAACTCGGTTTCATTGCTGCAGCCATTCTCGAACAGCGAGAACACCGTGGCTGCGAGCCGCTGCACGTCCGGCTCCGATGACTTCGGGTCAAGTTTGCGATCGGAGCAGACCTGATCGAAGACGCGTTGGCACAGTTTCAGATCGGAAGGATAGAAGCCGGGATGGCGCTTGTTGAGGCTCGACATGAGAAGCCCTCTCTCTTGGAGCAGCGGCCACTTGCCTGACGGTGTCCGCGCCGCCAACCGTAAAAATCGTACACTTTCCCGCCTGCAGAATAAAGACGCGAGTCATCAGCCACGCCTCGAAGGGATGACCAGACGTGACATGGCGCCTTTGTCGTTAGCCGGCGGATTTTATCGACCGTCGCTGTGATCCGGCATTCTCAAGGGATATGTCGGTTTTGTACCAAGACGTGTTTGGTACGTTTCCGACACTAACGTTCAGGCCGAACTTTGCGTATGCGAACATTGGTGGGGGTCGCCGTGCATCGAATTTCATACCGCATTCCTGGGTTTTTTCCTTCAAACTCCCTATATACGGGCGATCGTCGGCACGTTGATACGGGGCGCGGACGGCTGGGAGATGGGATGGCTCTTGCCCTGCATTGGGCCGCGCCATGACCGATCCTGAAAAAAACCACCAATACCGAAACCAACTATTGCGGCGCATGCCGGCGGATGACTTGGCGCTGCTCGAGCCCCATATGCAGCGCTGTGACCTGCCTTTGCGCCAGATACTGGTGAGCCCCAATATTCCAATCGAGGCCGTCTACTTCATCGAACGGGGCATCGGTTCGGTGGTCGCCAGCACGACCAGCGGCCACGAGGCCGAAGTGGGCTTCATCGGCTTCGAAGGCATGACGGGATCTTCGCTGGTGATGGGCGACGACCGTGCGGTCCATGCCTGCTATGTACAGCTCGAGGGCGAGGCCATACGCATCGAAGCCGGCCCCTTTAACGCAGCACTTGCAGCAAGTGCGACCTTGCGGATGTTCCTGCTGCGCTTTGTCAACGCGCTTCAGACCCAGGCCGGTTGCACCGCACTCGTCAACGCAAGGCTGAAGCTCGAGGAGCGGCTGGCGCGGTGGCTGCTCATGTGCGACGACCGGGTGCCTGGCGAAACCTTGGCCATCACGCACGAATTCCTGGCCATCATGCTTGGCGTTCGGCGGCCAGGCGTCACCGTTGCCCTCCAGTTGCTGGAAGGGCGAGCGCTGATCCGATCGCGACGCGGCGAGATCGTCATACGCGACCGCGCCGGATTGGAAGAACTCGCCAATGGCAGTTACGGCGAAGCCGAGGCCGAATATGTCAGGCTGGTCGGCGAGATCGATGCCGACTGATCAAGGGCGCCGCGCCGCCGGCTTGCCCGATGATGTCACCTTGCCGGGCCGTGTCGCACCGACTTCATAGTCGTCCACCGCGCTGTTCCGGCCAATCGGTTCATCTCTGCCAATTGGCAACCCGGCATGCTCCAGGCTTGCGAGCTTGCATTTCGTCTGTTCGGCCGCCGCTCCGATAAGGCAATCGATGGTGAACATGGCGCCGGCGTGATCGCTCGCGGCCACCGCCTGGCGTATCTTGCTCAATTGCGCTTGCGTATAGTCCAGAAGCTCGACCAGGCCGGTGTGATCCAAACCGCCCTCCATCACAGGATGTCGAGTGGCCGATCCAGGTCGCTCTTGGCACTGGATTACGCCCATTTGGCTGGCTTGCATAGCCAAACTGTCAAAACCGTACAGTCTTCGTGTCACCGGACCGGCCGCGCTATTGGCCCAAAGTCCCTCTTCGCGAAACCGTCACCGCATGCGAGTTTGGCAAAATATAAGTTATCGCTTGAATAAGCATCCGTACGTCGCGGGGGCGATGTCGTGCCAATTCGCGAGAATCTCGCCGCCAATCTCAGGCGGCTGGTCCAACGCCACGCTTCCGTGAGTGCGGTGTGCCGTGAGCTTGGCATCAACCGCACCCAGTTCGAGCGCTATCTGCAAGGCCAGGCCATTCCGAACAAAGCCACCGCCAGGCTGATCTGTGGCTTCTTCAAGATCGACGAGAACGATCTTTATCGCGAGTCCGCTGCCGCGGCAGCCACCGACAGCCACGCATCGCTGCGCCAGAGACTGTATGAGACCATGGTGCATCCCCCCTCGCCGGCCATCGCCGGTGGCACCTATTTCACCTATTTTTCGGTTCCCGGCCGCCCCGACCTTTTGACGCGCTCGATCACCTTCGTGCAGCGTGAGACCGAGTTGGTCACCTTCAGGCGCGTGACGCGGTGGGCTCCAGACGACAGCCAGGGCGCAGCGCGGGCGCCCGACAACCACTACGGCGTGGTGATCTCGCGCCTGAACTGGATCTATTTCAGCGGCATCAACAGCCGCCCGACCGGCGAGCCGTCGATCATGGCCGTGCAATGGGCCCCCATCTCGGAGCCGGTTCTGGTCGGCAGGGCCATTGTCCTGACGGGATCAGGGCCAGCCTTCGTTTCGGTCATCATGCGGCGGGACGTCGCCAGGATCAGCCTGAGACAGGCAATGCGGATGGCCCACGTCGTCGGCCTCGATGACCCCGGCTTCGATCCTCTGGTGGCAAGCCTCGCGCGCGAGGCTTGATGCACCAAATCCGGTGCAGCTGACGGCTCGGCGCGGCGGGTGGGAGAGGACCTCCCTTTTCTTGCCATGTTGCACTGCGAAAGATTTGTTGCATTGCGATGTCAACCTGCCCGGCCGACACTTGCGACGGGCTGGGACAAGCGGTGGGCCAAGAGGCGGGCTTGCACGAAGGAGCCGTCTTGGCAACATCGTTCCGGCCGGACATACAGGGATTGCGCGCGCTCGCCGTCGGCGGCGTCGTGGCCTATCATTTCGGGCTCTCCGCCCTGCCCGGCGGCTTTGCCGGCGTCGACATCTTCTTCGTCATCTCCGGCTGGCTGATCACCACCCACCTCACGCAGGAGATCGGCGACACCGGCAGGCTCGACCTCTGGCGCTTCTATGCCAGGCGCGCGCGGCGCCTTTTGCCGGCGGCACTGTTCGTCATCCTGGCGACGCTTGCGGCCGGCTATTTCATCCTGTCGCCGCAGGAGCAGGCGCTTTATTCGCGCGGCGCCATGTTCGCCTCCGCCTACGCCATCAATCTGTGGCTGCTGCGCTGGTCGTTCGACTATTTCGCCACGGATGCCACCAGCAATCCCTTCATCCACTTCTGGTCGCTGTCCGTGGAGGAGCAGTTCTACCTGGCCTGGCCGGCGCTGCTTCTGCTGGCAGCCTGGCTGCGTCCCGGCCGGCGAACGGCCGTGGCCGTGATCGGCGTCGCCGGCCTCGCCTCCTTCGTCGCTTGCGCCTGGCTGACCAGCGCGGCACCGGCATGGGCCTTCTATTTTTCGCCGTTGCGTGCCTGGGAGTTCGCCGCCGGCGGCCTGGCGACGCTGGTCCCAGTGACGTTCCTGCTGCACCGTCCGCAGCTGCGCGCTGCCCTTGGCTGGCTCGGCCTGGCGCTGATTTCGGCGGCCTATCTGTGGCTGAGCGAGGACCTGCCCTTTCCCGGCTACCTGGCGCTGCTACCGGTTGCCGGCACGGTGCTGGTGCTGTTGGGCGGGGCCGGCGAGGAGCAGGCCGGCATGCTGGCCACGGGGCGAACCAATGGTCAAGCCTACAGCCCGGTCGCCGCTCTGTCGCTGCCGCCCCTGCAATGGATCGGCGCGCTCTCCTATTCGCTCTATCTCTGGCACTGGCCGGTGATCGTCTATGCGCAGATGCTGGTGCCGGATCTCAGCGCGCCGCAGCGCCTCGGTTGCGGCGCGCTGGCCTTGGCGCTGTCGGTGTTCACCTATCACCTGATCGAGAACCCCGGACGGCGCGCCGGCTGGCTGACGGCAAGCGCCAAGGCTCCTTGTTTCAGCGCAATTCCGGACGCAAAACCGCGTCTCACTTTTCCTGCAATTGCGCTGGCTCCGGCGCTGGCGCTGACCGGCGCCGGCGTGGCGGTCGCCTTTGCCAACGCGCATCTGGCCCAGCGCAACATCGACCCTGAGCAGCGCGGCATCGAGCAGGCGGCCGAACAACCCTCCATCGCGCGCGCCGTCGACAAGAGCTGCCTGCTCGACTTCCACACGGTGACGCCCAAGCCCTGCACGTTCGGCGCCACCGATGCCGCCCACACCATCGTGCTGTTCGGCGATTCCCATGCCGACCACTGGTCGACGCCGCTGATCGAAGCGGCCAGGCGCAACGATACTAAGGTGGTCACCTATCTCAAATCATCGTGCCGCGCCTCGCGGCTCTCGACCTTCAACACCGTGCTGAAACGCGACTACACCGAATGCGACGCCTGGCGCGAGCAGGCGATATCGGACATCATCGCCCGCAAGCCGCGGCTGGTGGTGATCTCGGAATTCTCCATCGGCAATCTGACGCGCGACATGCCCGCCGCCAGCCGCACCGCCGAGACCGCGCGCTGGCAGGCCGGCCTGCGCTCGACCTTGCAGGCGTTCAGCCGGGCCGGCGTCGAGGCCGCGGTGATCCGCGACACGCCGATCAACACCAGCTTCGCCGATTCCTGCGTGGCGCGCGCGCTGTGGTGGCGCGAGGCGCCGTCGCCGCACTGCGACACGCCAAGGACCGAGGCCGCCAATGACGGCGCGGCCGCCACCGAGCGCGCCGTCGTGACAAGCGTGCCCGACACGCTCTATGTCGACCTCACCGACCATTTCTGCGGCCGCACCTCTTGCCACGTCTTCATCGGCGGCAAGCTGGCCTTCCGCGACCGCCACCACCTCGCCACCGCCTTCGCCGAGACGCTGGAGCGGCCGCTGGAGAAGGCGTTGTTTTAAGTGATGGTGGCGCGGGTCGCCTTTCTGTGAGGCCGGTGCTGCCCCTCATCCGTCTGCCGGCACCTTCTCCCCGTGTAGTGACGGGGAGAAGGGAAATCGCCGCAACCTTCGTTCTTCGTTCTCACCGCTGACGATTGGCGAAACCATACACAACAGCGTCCTTCTCCCCGTCACTATACGGGGAGAAGTGCCCGGCAGGGCGATGAGGGGCAGCGCCACGGAAGACAGTCAGGTGCACCTTCAGCAACCTCATCCTTCCGATCTAGTCGCGCCCCTATCGCCACCCACCCGACGCCGCAATCCGCTCTCCCGTCAGCCAACCGGCCTCTTCGGACGCCAGAAACACCGCCACCCGCGCAATGTCGTCGGGCTGGCCGAAGCGGCCGAGCGGGGTGACCGCCACCAGCGCCTCCTCGTGTTCGCTACCGACAATGCCGACACGCTGCAGCCCTTCGGTGTCGACACCGCCTGGCGCGATCGCGTTGACGCGGATGTGGCGGGCGCCAAGCTCGCGCGACATCGACAGCGTGATCGAATCCACCGCCGCCTTGGTGGCGGCATAGACCAACGAATTGGGCTGCGGATTGACACTGGCGACAGAGCTGATGTTGATGATGCTGCCGCCGGCCGGCCCGAAATGCCTCACCGCTTCCTGGATGGTCAGCACGACGCCCAGCACATTGGTGTCGAATTCGCGGTGGAACTCGGCCTCCGTCACCGCCTCCAGCGGCTCGAACTGGAACACGCCGGCATTGTTGACCAGGATGTCGACGCCGCCGAACGAGGACTTTGCCGCTTCGAACAGGCCGCGCACGTCAGCCGCTTGCGCGACATCGCCCTTCACCGCCACCGCCCGGCCGCCGGCATCCGCGATGGCGGTGACGACGCGCTCGGCCCCTTCCCGCGATGAGGCATAGTTGACCACGACAGCCGCGCCCGCCGCCGCCAGCCCCTTGGCGATGGCTGCTCCTATGCCCTTTGATGCGCCGGTGACGATGGCGACCTTGCCGTTCAGACTGCTCATCCATTCTCTCCTTGATCCTGACGATGAGCGGTATTTAAGTGCGCATAAAAAGCGTATTAGCCTGACCTCATGCCATTCTTTCTTGCCTGGAATTCCGCAATCAGCCCTTCTCGACATGGGACGATGCCGCCATGACCACAATCCTCGAAAAGACCGCCGGCCTCGTCGCCTTCGTGCGCACGGTGGATGCCGGTTCGTTCCAGGCCGCCAGCCGGCTGATCGGCTCCAGCCCGTCGGCCGTGTCGAAGAGCGTGGCCAAGCTGGAGCGGCGGCTCGGCGCAAAGCTCATCCAGCGCTCGACGCGCAGGCTGGGGCTGACCAGCGAAGGCCTCGCCTATTACGAGCGGGTGGCGCCGCTGCTGCGGGCGCTCGACGATGCGCAGGACATCGTGCAGAGCACCGGTACGGCGCGCGGCCTGCTGCGTGTCACCGCCCCGGTCGAACTCGGCCGCGGCCTCATTGCCTCATGGGTGCAGCTGTTTCTGGCAGAGCAACCGGAAGTGAAGCTGGAACTCAGCGTCACAGACCGTCACGCCGACCTGATCCGCGAGAACTATGACGTGGCGGTGCGCATGGGCACGCTGGCCGATGCCGGGCTCACGGCGCGGCGCATCGCCAGCCTGCCGATCGTGCTGGTGGCCGCCCCCGCCTATCTCCAGCGTCGAGGCTTGCCAGCCTCGATCGCCGATCTGCGACACCACGATTTCGTCCGCTATGTCTCGGCAGGTCGCCCTCGGGCCATCACTTTCGCCGACGGCACCAAAATCGTGCCCGACGGCCGCTTCGACACCGACGACGGCGGCGCCATCCGCAACGCGGCACTTTCCGGCGCCGGCATCGCCCACCTCCTGCAAGTCGCCGTGCAAGACGACATCGACACCGCCCGACTCATGCGCGTCCTGCCAGATGTGCCGATGCCAACCATGCCGGTCCACATCGTACACGCCTTCGGCCGGCAACTGCCGGTGCGGGCAAGGCTGTTCGTGGAGTTTTTGGCAAAGCAAATGGGGAGGTTGGGAAGGTGAAATGTCTGCCGGGCACGGCCCCGGTGCCCGCATTGCTCATCACATCTTTAAGAATCTGTGGAACGGGGCCGCGCCTCGGGGATTATATTAGGCTAACCTTGAAAAGGAGGTAGCCATGAAGAAGCTCCTGCTTGCTTCGGTTATCGCCATTGCTTCGGCGGCGGCGATGATCGCTCCCGCGAATGCCGGTAGTCGCATCACGATCGGCATCGGCGGCTATGCCGACGACTATTACGGCAACGGTTATTACAATGGTTATGGTGACTACGGCGATCGCTACGCCTATCGCCGCTACTACCAGGACGAGTCCTACGACAACGGCTACAGGCCGCGTTACTACCACCGGTACCACCGTTGTCACATCGAACTGGTCAAGCACTGGCGCCATCACCACAGGATCATCGAGGAAATCCGCGTCTGCGGATGACCTGATCTTGTGAGAACTGATCCGGCCGGCATTGCCGGTCGGGTCGCCGGTCACCCTGCCCTTCTCCCCATCATCATCCCATAGTGCACCGCCAGCAGGTCCAGGCCGACCTTCAACAGCTTCGTCACCACATCCCGCCCCTCGCCGGTCTGCTCGGCCAGGCTCTTGATCGAGCCGCTGGCGCAGCAGACTTTCTGCACCACGGCGGCCACTTCCCAGTGGCAGAGCGCCTTGGTGGCGGCGGCGTGAGCGCGGCCCGCGTCGAGCACGCTGTCGGCGATGCCGCCGCCGTGCCGACCGCCGTCGACCCGCTCGCTCCAGCGCATCGGTTTCACGCTTGCCTGCTGGCTGCAGCGGAAATCCTCGCGATAGCGCAAGCCGGCCTCGCGCTGCTGGCGCGACAGCGAGGTGATGCCCAGCAGCGGATCCACATTGCGCACCCGCACGATGCCGCCGGTGGAGGTGTAGCCGTCATTCGACACCTCGTAGACGCGGCTTGCTTCCAGCGTGCCGGCGGCCAGCCGCGTGCGGCCGAAGCCATCGTCCTTCAGCGCGAAATCATGGCCGATCTCGCGGCGGATGCGCACCTGCTCGGCCTCGCCCTTCGGCAGTTTTGGCGCCTGCGGTCTTGCGGCTCTGGTTCTCGTGCTCACGGGAGACTCCTGGTTGGAATTGGGTTCTTGGACTGGGCCGTGCAGAACCTGTGTTCTGACGCGCCACCCCTCGCGGCGAGCAGCTCGCGGTTGGCGCGGCGTTTTGCACAGCTAGATGCGGAGCTGCGCTCTGGAGGGGCAAAACCGCGCCTTGCCGAGACCGCGGCCATATCCGCGTCCGGACTAATGGAACCAGCGCGAACTTTCGACGTTATGTCGCGTCCATACCAACGGGAGGTTTGCGTATGACAGCTTTCATGCCGGTTACGCTGCGCTTTTGCGACAGCAGAACCATGTTGGTCGGCTCGGTGGCCGAGGCCGCCGACGCGCTCAGGCAGCAATGGCCAGACAAGACAGCACCAGGCTATGTCGAGGCGGCCAGGCTCGTCGCCTTGGCGGTAGACGGCACTTGCAGCCAGCGCATCGCCTTCGACGCCCTCACCAGGGCGGCTGGCCAACAGAATATATTGGTGGCCAGGCCAAGAAGCCGCGCCCATGCCTGGCTGGACGCCGTGGTCCCGTGAGAGTTGTGAGGTTGGTGGGCCGGGCCGGGCCGAAAATGTGATGCAACCGCCAGCCAGCGTGGCGCGTTGACAAGAGCGGGGTTTCCAGCCCCGCGCAGAGTGAAGGTGAACGCCGTGGGTACGATGAAGACCGGAGTGCCGCTCAAGGTGCGGATCGACGGGCAGATCGAAGAGATCGACTGCGTCAACGACGCCGCCGACTTCCTGCAGCGCTGGCCGCTCGAGCGGCGCGGCCATGTCTACCGCAGCGCCCTCAACGCCTGCAGCGCTGCCATCGCCGCGCAGATTTCCGAATCCGACGCCATGAAAGTGTTCACCGGCTTTGCCAGGGTTGCCGACATCCTGGAGGCCGAAGGCGGACCGGCCATGACGCTCGAGACCAGGACCGTGCAAAGCCGCATGCCCAAGCAAGGCCGGCAGATACCGAAATAGGGCGACGAGGTTTCTTTCTCCTCGTTCACGGGGAGAAATGCCCGGCACGGCTATGAGGGGCAGCACCAGCGCTTCGGTGGGATGCTTGAAGATCATATCTGTTTTCAATCCCGCCACCTCAGCGCCGCCCCTCATCCGCCTGCCGGCACCTTCTTCCCGTAAACGGGGGGAAGGAATACTCAGCCGCCTGCGCCTCAAAAACGCGGCGGCGAAAGCGGGCCTGGTGGTAGGGGCAATAGCTTTTCAGCGCCTTGGTGCGCATGCCGCAGCACAGCATGTCTGCGCCAGGCCGGCTGCCCGGCGCATCGTTTTCAGGATCTTCTTCCAGCGTCAGGTCCAGCGGCGCGCGGCAGCGGCCGAACAGGCAGTCGATGAAACGCATCGCCACGCCATGCGGCTGGCGGCCGAGGGCCGCACGAGGCGGCACCGGCATCTCCAGGCGATAGGCTTCGCCATCGGCGACCAGCACGCCCACTTCGCGCACCGACAGGGGTTGCGGCAAGCGCTTCGGCCGGACCGGCGTGCCGGCGATGCCGGTGGCAAGCGCGACGTCGATCGTGTCGAACACCTTGGCGATGGCCCCGCCCGTTCCGTCCGCCCGCTTGCTCGCCTTGCGTTTGCGGGCCGGCAGCCGCTTGCCATTGGCAAAGCCGATCGCACTCAGCATGGCGTTGCGGTGCACGATGCCGATGATGGCGTTGCGCGACACGCGCGCGCCGCGCAGCACAGTGAAAGCCGCCGCGATCTTCGAGGCGGAAAGCCCGTCCTTCAGCCAGCCGGCGATCACTTGCAATTCGGCGTCGGTATAGCTTGCCATCCCAAGGCTCCTTCCAAAGTTCTGCCTTCGGCCGAGCGCCGTCGGGCAAGCGTCAGGGCTGGGCCCGGTTGCCTGGGCCGCAGTCAGGGTTGTCTGTTCGGAGGGCCGGCTGGCGCCGGCTTTAGCCTCAGCGGGAGCGGGCTCGCCGCCTGGCCGGTTCAGCGAGGCGCGAAAGCCGCGCCTCGGCCGTTTTTCTGTCGGAGGCGGAAACCGCCCTGCCCGCCAGCGGATCGAACAGGATGACGGTGCCATCCTGCGTGCGGATGCATGACCGGTCAGCTGGACCGTCAGAATCCTGGCCAGCGCCATCTCGATCGAATTGGGGGCCGGAGCCGCTGGGAGCGGCGGCTCCGGCCGTTCCGGTCGCCGGTGACGGGCGGACCGGATCCGAGGCCGATGCAATCAGGCAAGGCGCCTCGGGCTTCGCCCTGGCCGGGGAGGACGGCCAGGACGGAAGGCTGGCGGTGGTGACCGCCGGGTGCGCCTCATGCGAGGCCGGCGCCACGGCGCCATCGAATCTGGACAGGTTTTGCATGTCCGTATATAAGCATAACTCAAAAAAATATGCAAGCCATTCTTTCATAGACGAGAGCCACTTTCATCGCTCACATGCGCGCCATGGCAAAAACGCAACTGTCAATCAAGGTCGGGGCGGCGATCCGCCAGGCGCGCAAGCAGCGCGGCTTGGTCATGCGCCACATTGCCGAGCACAACGACACCGATGTCGCCGCCGTCGGCAATTGGGAAACCGGCCGCAACCTGCCCAAGACCGAGAACCTGTTGAAGACCGCCGCCTTCCTGCGCGTCGACCCGGTGGCGTTGGGCAAGGGCGAGGTCGTCTTCCTCGACGATGCCGGCCCGGTCGCCGACGTGGAGATCGTCACCGATGCTGGCGCACCGCCCGCCGGACCGATGGATATCCCGGTGTTGGGCGCCGCCGTCGGCGGCGATGACGGCGACTTCACCTTGAACGGCGAGCCGGCCGGCTATGTCCAGCGTCCGCCCGGCATCCGCAACCTCCCCAAGGTGTTTGCGCTGCACGTGCTGTCCGATTCCATGGTGCCGCGCTACGAACCCGGCGACATGATCTACTGCGGCGGCCGTGAGGCGGTGCCCGGCGACCATGTCGTGATCGAGACCTTTCCCGAAGAAAACGAGCGCAACGGCAAGGCATTCATCAAGAAGCTGGTCAAGCGCACCACCGCCGAGCTTGTGGTCGAGCAGTACAATCCGCCGAAGACGCTGACCTTCAACCGCTACGCCATAAAACAGGTCTGGCGCGTCATCCCGCTCAAGGAACTGCTGGGGTATTAGGGGCTTTTTTCCTTCTCCCTTCCGGGAGAAGGAGCCACCGTCGGCGCCCACCCTCCCTCACCCATCACGGCCAGCGCATCAAGCCCGCCTCGCTCCCTCGAGCGGCGCCTCGCGGTCGTTCAGCATCCGGGCTTCGCTGCGCACGCGCTGGCGCTCGTCGATGAACGCCGCCTGGATCGAAATGGCCACGCCCGGCAGCCCGTCGGCGCGGCAGGCCGAGCAGACGATGCGGCCTGAAAGGGCGGCCAGCGGCGTATTCCCCGACACCCCGAACCGCTTCAGCTGATCGGGCCGCCACCATCTGTTGCGGCCGCAATCGGCGCACTCGACCGATATCGAGGCGACATGCGCGATTACTGCTTCCTTGCCTGGCAATGCCATCGCCCCTGCCTCGTCTTTTGTTCCTGATTTGTTCCCATAATCCTGTGTTTTGGGCCGCGAGTCGAGTCGCCCATCTCAAAGATTCCCAAAAGTTTTTCTTCTACATTTATTTGAGTTATGCTTATATCAACTCACAAATGTGAGTCGGGGCGCGCACCGCCCGCCGCATCATATCCGGGAGTGACGATGGACGCCCTTGCCGCCGATTTCGCCCGCGCCTGCGGTTACACCGGCGACAGCCCTGCTCTGCTCGAAGCTTTCGACGCGATCCGCCGCAACGGCATCGAGCGCGCCCGCCAGGATCATGTCAGGCGCAAGGCCGTCATCGATGCACTGAAACATTCGCAGGCGCTGTTCCTGGCGGCGATCGGTCCGGCGCTGTCGGCGCAAGAAGCCATCGAGGATGCCCCGCCCGCTTCATCGCCTTCTGGCGCAACATGCCGCGCTGGCGCCAGGAGCGGCGCCTGCCCGACCTCATCAGAGCCAGACAGCAGCGCCTGGTGGCACGCTACTTCCGCCGTTACGGTCACCGGCTCTGGGCGTTGGAAGCGGCCTGACGAGCAGGCATCCAATAGCTTGCCTCCCTATCCGTCCAGCACCCTCATCCGTCTCGGCGCTGTGCGCCGACCCAACCTTCTCCCCGAGAGGGACAAGCGACTATCTTCTCACACGCGACTTCAGCCAGCGGTCGAACGCCACCGCCAGAATCAGGATCAGGCCAATGACGATGCTTTGCGTGTAGGACGAGACGTTGTTGAACTGCAGCCCGTTCTGCAGCACGCCGATCAGGGCGGCACCCACTACCGTGCCGCCGACCGAGCCGATGCCGCCGAACAGCGAGGTGCCCCCGATGACCACGGCCGAGATCACCGTCAGCTCGTAGCCAATCCCGGCCACCGCTTCCGAGGAGTTGAGCCGCGCCGACAGCACGAAGGCGGCCAGACCGGCGAAGAAACCGACGATGACATAGACCGAGACCAGGATGCGGTCGACCCGCAGGCCCGACAGCCGTGCCGCCTCGGCATTGCCGCCGACGGCATAGACGGCGCGGCCGTAGCGCGTGTAGCGCAGCACGATGTGGCACAGGATCGCGGCCGCCGCGAAGATCAGCGCCGGCACCGGCACCGGGCCAATCAGGCCGGTGCCGAACCAGCGCATCGAAGCGTCGAAACCCGATATCGGGCCGCCATTGGAAATGGTCAGCGTCAGCCCGCGAAACACCGTCAGCCCGCCCAGCGTGACAACGAAGGGCGGCACTTTCAGCCTGGTGATGGCAAGGCCCTGCACGCCGCCTGCTGCAGCGCCAACCACGACGGCGGCCAGCAATGCGGCGAACCAGCCATAGCCCTGCGTGCCTGAGGTCGACAGCGACAGCGTGTTGGCGGTGCCGCCCTTGGCGACCACGGCGGCGACCATGCCGCAGAAGGCAAGCAGCGAGCCGACCGACAGGTCGATGCCAGCGGTGAGGATGACGAAGGTCATGCCGAGCGCGATCAGCCCCGTAATCGAGATCTGCCGCGTGATGTTGAACAGGTTGATCGGATCGATGAAGCTCGGCTTCAGGACGGTAAAGACGACGACCAGCGCGGCCAGGAACAGCAGCGGCCCAAAGCTCATCAGCAGCCGCGCGATGTTGATGCCGCTACGCTGGTTCTGCTCTCCCGCCACGCTCATCGTGCCTGCCCCGTCGCATCCGGCCCCTTCGTGTCCCGCTTGTCGAGTGCCATCAGTTCCATCAGTTTTTCCTCGCTTGCCTCGATCCCCGGCATCTCGCCGGTGATGCGCCCCCGGCGCATGGTGACGATGCGGTCCGACACCGCCAGCACCTCCGGCAGTTCGGACGAGATCATCATCACCGCGATGCCGCGCACCGCAAGCTGCACCAGGATTTGGTGCACCTCGGTCTTGGCGCCGACATCGACGCCGCGCGTCGGCTCGTCGACGATCAGCACTTTCGGATCGCGCGCCAGCCAGCGCGCCAGGATCACCTTTTGCTGGTTGCCGCCAGACAGGCCCTCGATCGCCTGTTCGACCGAGGCCATGCGGATCGACAGCATCTTGCGAAAACCGGCAAGCGCATCACGTTCGCGCCGCTCGGCCATGAAGCCGAAGCCGTTGCTGAACGTGCCGAGCGAAGCGACGGAGAAATTCGGCAGGATACCGAGTGCGGCAAAGATCGCCTGGTGCTTGCGGTCCTCCGGCACCAGGCCGATGCCGAGTGCTATGGCATCCGCCGGTGACGCGGGAGCGATTGGCTTGCCGTCGAGCGTGATGATGCCCGCCGCGATGCGGTCGGCGCCGAAAATGGCGCGTGCCAGTTCCGTGCGGCCGGAGCCGACGAGGCCCGCAACGCCGAGGATCTCGCCAGCCTTGAGATCGATGTCGACGCCGTCGAGCACGATGGCATGCGGCGCCTCGGGGTCGCGCACCGTGCGCAACCCGCGCACCGACAGCACGACATCGCCGGCGACCGCGCGTTGCGCCGGCCGCGCATAGAGTTCGGATGCGGCACGGCCGACCATCTTCTCGATGATCTTCGGCAGCGCGATCGGCCCGCCCTGGCGGTCGAGATGCCCGGCCAGCCTGCCGTCGCGCAGCACCGTCATGCGGTCGCAGATGGCGGAGGCCTCTTCCAGCCGGTGCGTGACGAACATGATGGCGACCTTGTCCCTGCGCAGCCGGTCCATGATCGACAGCAGTCGCTGCACCTCGGTCTCGGTCAGCGCCGAGGTCGGTTCGTCCATGATGATCAGCCGACTTTCCAGCGACAGCGCACGGGCAATCTCGACCAGCTGCTGTTCGGCCACCGACAGCGCCGACACCAGCGTCATCGGATCGATGGAGAGACCGACGCGGGCGATGATCGCGCGGGAATCTTCCTCCATCTTGCGCCAGCTGACCAGCCCGAGCGGACCGATCGGTGCGCGGCCGATAAAGATGTTCTCCGCCACCGTCAGAGTCGGGATCAGGCTCAGCTCCTGGTAGATGGTGACGATGCCGAGCCGCTTGGCATCCTGCGGACTGGACGGATGATAGTCGGCGCCGTCGAAGGTGATGTGCCCGCTCGACGGCGGCATGACACCCGACAGGATCTTGAGCAGCGTCGACTTGCCGGCGCCGTTTTCGCCAAGCAGGCCGAGGATTTCGCCCGGCCGGATGTCGAGCGAGACGTCGCTCAGCGCGGTGACGCCGGAGAAATGCTTGGTGACGCCCTCGACGGCTAGCAGGACGGGCGGTGACGATACGGCTTCAGCTAACGGCAATGGTTGCTCCCTGAGTCATCGAACGTCAGCGCTGCCCCTCACCCTTACCCTCTCCCCGGAGACGGGGAGAGGGGGTCGCCAGCGTCAGAGCGATTGCCTTCTCCCCGTCGCTACACGGGGAGAAGGTGCCGGCAGGCGGATGAGGGGCGGCGCCAGCTTCAGCGATCTGTGCGCAACCTGCCCAACTACTTGGTCTCGCCAATCCGCTCGGCCTTGTCGAGATTGTCCTTGCCGATGACGATTGGCGTCAACAGCACCAGCTTCTCCTTCGGCTCGGTCTTGTCCTTGGCGTAAGCCACCGCAATGCGTACCGCCGTGCGCGACTGTTCGCCGGGGAACTGCTCGACGGTGCCGGCGAGCTTGCCGTCACGTACAGCGACCAGAGCTTCCGGCAGCGCGTCGAAGCCGTAGATTTTCACGTCGGTGAAGTTGCGCGCCGCACACGCCTCCATGGCGCCGAGCGCCATGTCGTCATTGGCGCAGACGATGGCATCCGGCTTGCCGTTGGCGGCAAGGCCGGCCTCGGTGACCGACAGCGCCTCGGCGCGGGCGAAGTTGGCGGTCTGCTCGAATACGATCTGGTACTTGTCCTTCAGCGGGTCGAGCACATTGTGGACACCCTTGTTGCGATCGATCGCCGGGCCGGCGCCGGGCTGGCCCTGCAGATGGAAGATCTTGGCGCCATTGGGGAACGCCGCCACCATGGCGTTGGCCTCCGCCTCGCCGCCCTTGACGTTGTCGGCGCCGACATGGGCCAAAATGCCTTCGACGCCGTCGACACGGCGGTCGATCGTCACCACGGGAACACCGGCCTTGACCGCTTCCTCGATTGCCGGCGCCAGCGCGTTGACGTCGAGCGGCGAGATGACGATGGCGTTGACCTTCTGCACCAGCGCCGCCTCGATGTCGGCGGTCTGCTTGGTGGCGGAGTTCTGGCCGTCGCTCTCGGTCAGGTTGACGCCTTGCGCGGCAGCCTCGGCCTTGATCTCGTTCAGCATGTGCACGAAGAACGGAAAGCCGAGATTGGGCACCGAGCCGAGGATGGTGAGCTTGTCCTCGGCAAACACCGAGGGCGCGGCAAGCATCATGGCGCCAAAGGCCGCGGACGACAGCAGGAATTCACGTCTGTTCATAGGGTTCCTCCTCCACAGGGACGCATCATCCCCAAGGCCGTGATTGGTCTTGGGAAGGGATCACGCGCCGGTTCAAAGTGTTGGAGCATCCTCCGTGCGCCCGAAAACGCGTGCCGCTCCAGCTGGTCGCCGCTGTTGAAAAGTGCCTCCCATCGACGTCAGCGCGGGGATGCTAACCCAGGGTCATCCGTTTGCGCAATAATCGATAGAACGGAACTGTTGGGCAAATTATCGGAATTGTCGGATTTTTGGATTTCTGGGGCCGGCAACGCCTTGCCCTTCGCGGCCAGCGTCCTGTTTGCGAGCGTTTTCCCGATTGACGCGGCAAGCGGCGTCTTTTATAGAACCAAATAGTTCCAGAACTAAATGGTTCCGTAATGGCAATTCAAACCTCCCTCGACGACACATTTGCCGCGCTGGCCGACCCGACGCGCCGCGCCATCCTTGCCCGGCTGCTCGAGGGCGAAGCCTCGGTCGCCGAACTGGCGCAACCTTTCGCGCTGACCGTGCGGGCGATCTCCAAGCATGTCGGCGTGCTGGAGCAGGCAGGCCTGGTCACCCGCAGCCGGTCGGCGCAAAAGCATCTGAGCCGCATCGAACTCAGGCCGCTGCGCGACATCGACCGCTGGCTGGACGGCTATCGCAAGCTTTGGGAAGGCCGCTTCGACCGCATGGAGGACTTGTTGCGGCGCGACGCGGACAAACCGGAATGAGCGCGCCCATGGCCTCGACGGACGACCGCAGCTTTGCCATCGAGCGGACTTTCCACGCCCCGGTCGAGCGTGTCTTCCGGCTGTGGACCGATCCTGCGCTGGTGGCGCAATGGTGGGGCATCAGGGACTGCACCATCCCGCATTGTGTGCTCGACCTGCGCGTCGGCGGCCGCTGGCGCATCGACATGCGCACCTCGAGCGGCGCGCTCTACCGCAACCAGGGCAGCTATCTCGAAATCGTGGAGAACAGCCGACTGGTCTATTCCGACGAGCCGGATCCCGAATTGCGCGAATGGGCCGGCAAGCCGCCTGGGCAAAGCCGCCATACGGTGATCTTCACACCGGATGCGCAGCGAACCCACGTCCATTTCGAGGTGACGCTGGCCAGCGTTGCCGACCGCGAGCGCCTGCTGGCGCTCGGCATGCGCGGCGGCTGGACGCAGAGCTTCGACCGGCTCGAGCAGCTGATAGGAGGCAACCATGCTGGCTGAAAACGCTGAGCCGACCACGCAGGCCGTCCTGTCGCGGGATGGAACGCCGATCGCCTGCGAGCGCCGTGGCCGGGGCCATCCGCTCATCCTGGTCGACGGCGCGCTCTGTTCCCGCACCATGGGCCCGAGCCTTCCACTCGCCAGGGCGCTTGAAGGCAGCTTCACCGTGTTCCGCTACGACCGCCGTGGCCGTGGCGACAGCGGCGACACCACGCCCTACGCGGTCGAACGCGAGATCGACGACATCGAGGCCGTGCTCCAGGCAGCCGGCGGCAGGGCGTTCGTCTGGGGCATGTCGTCAGGCGCCATGCTGGCGCTGATGGCGGCAAGCCGCCTGCCCGGCATCGGCAAGCTGACGCTCTACGAAGCGCCGCTGATCGTCGACGACAGCCGCGAGACCACGCAAGGCGACTGGGCAACGATCCGGGCCGCGATCGCTGAAGACCGGCGCGGCGACGCGGTGACCGCCTTCCTCAGATCGGTCGGCATGCCCGGCCTGCTGATTGTCCTCATGCGGCTGACGCCGATCTGGTCGAAGCTCAAGGCGGTGGCGCATACATTGCCCTATGACGGCGCCATCGTCGCCGGCGATCAACGCGGCAAGATGCTAGACCCTGCCCGCTGGGCTTCGGTGCGCGTGCCGATCCTGGTGACCGATGGCGGCAAGAGCCCGCTCTGGATGCAGCGTGGCAACAAGGCGCTGGCCGAGGCGTTGCCCAATGCCCGCTACCGGACGCTGGCCGGCCAGAACCACATGCTGAAACCCGCCGCGCACGCACCCGTGCTGACGGCGTTCTTCAACGGGCGGGAATAGCCTCTTCCCGGAAGAGCAGCTTCGTGGAAGGAGACAGCCCGCCATCGTCGCATGTGAGCGGGCCTCGCCGCATCCGGCTTGCGAAACCGTCGTGGCCCGTGGCATCTGTCTGACACAACGGACCGATCCCCAGCAGCATGGCAGCACGACCACCACCGCCCAACAGCAGGCCACCTGCCCGCAACGCTAGCACTGGCAAGCCGCACACTGGCAAACCGCCTGGCGTCAGCCTCAACCGCGCTTTGTCGAAGCTCGGCCTGTGCTCACGCACGCAGGCCGAGGTGCTGATCGCGGAGGGACGCGTGCGCGTCGGCGGCAAGGTGGTGCGCAATGCGGCCTTTCGCGTCGACCTCAACCGCGACCGCATCGTCGTCGACGACCGGCCCGTGGTTGCCGAGCGCAAGGTCTATCTCATCCTCAACAAGCCGCGCGGTATGGTTACCACCCGCGACGACCCGCAACAGCGCGACACCGTCTATGCTTGCCTCGACGGGCTCGACCTGCCCTTCGTCTCGCCGGTCGGCCGGCTCGACAAGGCGAGCGAAGGCTTGCTGTTGATGACCAACGACACCCAGTTTGCCAACCGGCTGATGGACCCAGCCTCGCATCTGCCCAAGACCTACCACGTGCAGATCGGCACGGTGCCCGACGCCGCGATGCTGGAAGGATTGCGCGCCGGCGTGACCGTCGACGGCGAGACCCTGACCACGAACGCGATCGAGCTTCTGCGCAGCGGCGGCCGCACCGCCTGGCTGGAGATCGTGCTCGACGAGGGCCGTAACCGCCACATCCGCCGCCTGCTGGCCGCGCATGACATCGAAGTGCTGCGGCTGATCCGCATCGCCATCGGTCGCCTGCAACTCGGCGACCTCGCCAAGGGCACGGCGCGGCACCTGACGCCGGAGGAATTGGCGCTGCTGGCGGGGCAAGTGGCGGGTGCAGGCCCCATCAACCGCGACACCTCCAAAAAATTCTTGCCCCCCACCGATGATTTCCGCTCACCCGCGCTGTCCTGATCTACAGGCGCTGGAATGGTCCGGCGGCCGGAAGAAAACGAGGTGATCCATGGCATCGTTACAAGGTCAGAATGTCGTCGTCGTCGGAGGCAGCCGGGGCGTCGGCCGCGCGATCGTCGAAACCACACTCAGCGAGGGCGCGACGGTGCTCGCCGTAGCCCGGGGTGCAGCCGATCTGAAACAGCTGTCCTGGGAGAAACCCAGAGTGAAGACATTGGCGGTCGACGCTACGCAGGAGATCGCGCCCGATGCGGTGTTCGCCGCGTTGGAGCCGGATGTTCTGGTGATCTGCGCCGGCGCCCTTGCCCCGTCGGCGCCGGTCCAGGACCAAAGCTGGGACGACTTCTCCGCGAACTGGGACATGGACGTCAAGGCATCGTTCCTGTTTTGCAAGGCCGCACTTCAGGGCCGGCTGAAGCCGGGTAGCCGGGTGGTGCTGATCTCCAGTGGCGCGGCGCTCAGCGGCGGGCCGCCGAACTCCGGCGGTTACTCCGGCGCCAAGCGCATGCAGATGTTCCTTGCCGCCCATTGCCAGAAGGAAGCCGACCGGCTCGGCCTTGGTCTGCGCTTCATGGCGCTGGTGCCGATGCGGATCATGCCGGACACCGGCGTCGGCCAGCGCGGCATCGACGGCGTCTCGGCCTATCTCGGCATCAGCCCGGCGGATTTCCTCGCCAGCATGACCGACATGCAGACACCGGCCGATGTCGGGCACGCCGTGGTCACGCTCGCCGGTGGCAAGCTGCAAGGCGTCTCCTTCACCGTCAGCGGCAGCGGACTTGCGGCGGCGGCATGAGGCGCGCAGGATGCCAGTCGAATTCAACACAATGGGCTCGACATGACAGACGCTCCTGGCCCGCTTGAGCCAATGGGCGAGCAGGGCCAGCCGATCCTCGACCGGCTGGCCTTCGAGCGCCTGACAATGGCCCATCGCCGCGCACTCAAGCTGCATTGCTACCGGATGATGGGCACGCTGCACGAGGCCGACGACCTCGTCCAGGACACGTTCCTGAAAGCCTGGCGCCGCCGGTCGCAATTCGATGGCCGCGGCTCGCTGCGCGGCTGGCTCTACACCATCGCCACCAACAGCTGCCTCAACGCCATCAAGGCGAGGTCATCGGCGCATCGCATTGTCGAGCAGCCCGGACGGCCGCCGTCCGAGGGGCGCGCCGCTGCCGGGCCCGCCGCCGAACTCGCCTGGCTGGAGCCCTACCCGGACAACGAGCTGCCGGACCTTATCGACGGCGAGCCGGGCCCGGAAGCGCGCTACGAGACCCGCGAAGCGGTGCAACTCGCTTTCGTCGCCGCGATCCAGTCCTTGCCGCCCAGGCAGCGCGCCACCATTTTGCTGTGCGACGTGCTGGGCTGGTCGGCGCTCGAGAGCGCGCAATTGCTGGGCGGCTCCGCCGCTTCGATCAACAGCGCCCTGCAGCGGGCCCGCGCAACGCTTGGGGCACGCTATCCGCAGGGGCGTCCGCTGCAGCGATCACGGCCCTCCGGCGAAGAGGGCCTGCTGCTGGAGCGCTACATGCAGGCCTGGCAGTCCGCCAACCTCGACGGCTTCATCGAGCTGCTGCGCGAGGACGCCACCTATCACATGCCGCCATGGCTGGACTGGTATCAGGGCCGCCAGGCGATCCATGGTTTCTTCAAGACTGTCTGGGGCAATTTCGCCGGCTACCAGCCGGTCGCCACCCGCGCGAACGGCCAGCCCGCGGTCGCGATCTATGCGCGGCGCCATCAGGATTCCGAATGGCGCGCCCAGTCGCTGCATATCATCGAGCCCGCCGACGGCGGGATCGCCTCGCTGACGGTCTATGTCGGCCCGCTTGGCCCCGACCTTTTTGCTTCCTTCGGCCTGCCGCCTGTCTGGCCGGCCTCCTGACGGGAAGCTGTCAGGAGGGCTGGTCTATATCTGCGCACGAGCCCGACGGTGGCTCCAGCAAATCAGGGAGCAAATGCGATGAATTTCGTCTCGGTCCGCATCATCACGTCGGATGTCCAGCGCCTCGTGCGATTCTACGGCGAGATCACCGGCATGCCCGTGACGATCTACACCGAAGACTTCGCCGAACTGGCGACACCGGCCTGCACGCTGGCGATCGGCAGCACGCGTACCTTGCAGCTGTTCGGCCGCGACGTCGCCCGCCCCGCCGACAACCACACCGCCATCATCGAATTCCGCGTCGGCGATGTCGATGCGGAATTCGCCAGGCTGTCCGACACCATCAAGGACGCAACCGTGCAGAAGCCAACCACCATGCCCTGGGGCAACCGCTCGCTGCTGTTCCGCGACCCGGACGGCAATCTGGTGAATTTCTTCACGCCCGTGACCGCCGAGGCGATCAAGAAGTTCGACAAGCAGGGTGTTGCCTAGAACTATTTCTGGTTCCACTTGCGAATGACCGGCTCGGTCAGATCGTGCTCGTAGCCGAGCACGCTGATGCTTGCGGTGTCCAACACGAACAGCGCGCCGCCTTCCGGCGGCAGGCCGATCCAGCGCGCCGCCAGCACGCGCAGGAAATGCGCACTGGAAAACACCAGAATGTCGGCATTGGCCTTGCGCAGCGCGGCGATGATCGTGTCGGCCCGCGCGCCGACATCGGCCGCCGTCTCGCCCTTCGGGCAGCCATCGCGAAACACGTTCCAGCCCGGGCGCTCGGCCAGGATCTGTTTTGTCGTCAGCCCTTCATAGGCGCCGTAGTCCCACTCCTGCAGATCGTCGTTCTTGACGCTCTCGGCGCCGAAGCCGGCCAGCACGCTGGTGTTGTAGGCGCGCTGCGACGGGCTCGACCATACGGCCGAAAAAGACAGGCCTTTCAACCGCTCGGCGACGCCGCGCGCGGCCGCCTCGCCGGCCGGCGTCAGCGGCATGTCGGTGCGGCCGGTGTGCTGCCCCGAAAGGCTCCACGCCGTCTCGCCATGGCGGACCAGATGGATCTGCGGATATGCGCTGCTCATATGGTGTCCCTCAAATCGCCGGCACCTTAGAGGAGGACGCGGCAAAGGGGAATCCGGCCAACGCGAAAGTGTGCAATCGCCTGGCCTTGATCCGCATCGAGCTGGCCCCTGTGATGAGCCCGGTGGCGCAACTATATCAAGGTCAGCCTCTACAGGCTCTCACCACCACAAGGGCGTGTCGGCCCTGGCACAACAGGTCACATCATCATGTACACACATTTGCTGATCGCCACGGACGGATCGGAACTGGCCGACAAGGGCGTTGCCCACGGCCTGGCGCTGGCCAGCCGCCTCGGCGCCACCGTTACCTTTGTCCACGTCACCGAGCCATTCCCGATCTTCGCCTGGGGCGGCACCATGGCCGGCTATGCCGCCGGCGATGAATTCGTCGCCTATCAGGAAGGCGGTCGCCGATACGCCAAGGACGTGCTCGACAAATGCAAGGCGTCGGCGGAGCTGGCGAATGTGCGCGCCGAGGTGGTGCATATCGAGGACAAGAAGCCCGCCGAGGCGATCCTGGAACTGTCGAAGGCTGAGGGCTGCGACCTGATCGTGATGGCCTCGCACGGCCGCCGGGGACTGGGCAGGCTGCTGTTGGGAAGCCAGACCGCGGAGGTGCTGTCCTTAACCGAAATCCCGGTCCTGGTGGTTCGGTAGGTCTGCGCGGCTAAAACACCACCTCCCCCGCGAGATAGACTCCCAGCGCCAGCAGCCCGACGAAGAACACCGTGCGGAAGGTCTCGACGCTCATCCGCTGGCGCAGCGCCTGGCCGACGACCATGCCGGCCAGCGCCGGCGCAAGGGCTGCGACCGATCCCGCCAGTTGCACCGTCGGTGATGCGAAAGCTCCCGTTCTGAACAGTCCGATGGCCAGCGCTGCCGTCGAGACGGTGAAGGACAGGCCGAGCGCCTGGATCAGGTCTTCCCTGTCCAGCCGCAGCGATTGCAGATAGGGCACGGCCGGGATGACGAAGACGCCGGTGGCGCCGGTGACCAGCCCGGTCGCCACGCCGACCAGCGGCGACGCCCAAGCCTCGTGGCGGGCCGGCGTGGTGAAGCCGGCCCTGGCGAGGCCGACAAGCGCATAAAGCACCAGCGCCGCGCCCAGCCCCGCCGAGGCAAATCCCGTGTGCGAGCCGGTCAAAAGTCCGGCGCCCGCGACGGTGCCGAGCACGACACCGGCCATCATCGTCCACAGCCGCTTGCACAGGCCGCCGAACGACGGACCCGTCAACAACTGCCAGAGGTTGGTGACCAGCGACGGGATCAGCAGCAAGGCGGCGGCTTGCGCCGGCGGCATCGTCACCGCCAGCAGCCCCATCGCCACCGTCGGCAAGCCCATGCCGACCACGCCCTTGACCACGCCGGCCGCGAGAAACACCGCACCGATCCAGGCGAGGACACCGGCGCTCAGCACGATCGCACCTTCAGGGCAGGATCAGTCATGCAGCAGCATGTCCGCGGCATCGGCCTCAGGGCTGGACTTTGCCGGCGCGGCATCGCGGCTGATGGAGGTCGTCGCGCATCCTCGCAGGCCGGGCTCCGCCCGCACCATCGCAAGGCAGTCCACGGCGACGGCCAGCACAACAGCCGTGCTTTCAAGAATGCCGGGACGGCCAGAAGTTCGTTCGCTCATCAGACATCTCCACCGAAACTGTTTGACGCAGATGCGGGCCGGTCACAATGTGGAAATTGCGCTATCAGCCTTCGGCCAGGACGAAGGCTGATACCTGGGATTGCGCGGCTGCCGAACCGTTTGCAGGGGCAAAAGAATGCGCTTCGATCTGGTCGATCTCCGGCTGTTCCTCCTGGTGGCCGAGCGTGGCAGCATCACCCGTGGCGCCGAACGCGCCGGCCTTGCCCTGGCCTCGGCCAGCGCCCGCATCAAGGGCATGGAGGATCGCCTCGGCACGCCGCTGCTGGATCGCCGCCGCCGTGGCGTGGTGCCGACGGCGGCCGGACAGGCGCTGCTGCATCATGCGCGCGCCGTGCAGAACCAGATCGAGGCGATGGCCGGCGACCTCGGCGCCTACGCCACCGGTCTTCGCGCCCGTGTCCGGCTGCTCGCCAACACCGCCGCCACAGGCGAGCTGCTGCGCGATATCCTGCCGGCTTTCCTTGTCACGCATCCCCAGATCGACATCGATCTCGACGAGCGCCCCAGCCATGAGATCGCCGAGGCGGTGGCCAGCGGTGCGGCCGATCTCGGCATCGCCGCGACATGGGCCGGCCTGTCGCATCTCGAGCAGAAACCGTTCTTCATCGACCGGTTGGTGGTGGTCGCCGCGCGGAACTGGCCCGGCCTCGAAGGCCGCACCACCAGCCTCGCCGACATTCTCGGTGAACCCTTCGTCGGGCTCGGCACCGGCCATGCGCTGCAGGAGCACGTCACACGCCAGGCCGCCCGCCTTGGCGGTCATCTGCATGTCCGCATCCGAGTGCCCGGCCTCGACAATGTCTGCCGCCTCGTCGCGCAAGGCGCCGGCATCGCCGTCGTGCCGGAAAGTGCGGCGCGCCACTCGGCACGCACGCTGCGCAGCCTGCGGCTCACCGACGACTGGGCAACACGCCAGCTCAATCTGTGCGCCCGCCGCTTCGACGAATTGACGCCGCAAGCGAAATTGCTGGCTGCCGCGCTGGTCTGAACCCGGCAACCCAATAGCGCAACCGCAACCGCGCCAGACGACGCACAATGCCGCTTGGTGCGAAAACAACACCTTGCTTTTCAAAAATTCGTGACATAGCTTGTTTTCATATAGGCAAATAATTTGCCGATCTTTTTTCTTTTTATGAAAGACAGAGCCTTTGCGGGAACATCTCGATCTGACCGATCGGCGGCTGGTCAAACAGCTGTCGCAGGACGCGCAGCCGGGCATCAACCGCCTCGCCGAGATGTTGGCGATTTCGGTGCCGACGGTGCGCACGCGGCTGCGCAATCTGCTCGACCGCAATCTGCTGAAGATCGTCGGGCTCTTGAACCTGACCGAGCGCCCCGAGCTAATCTCGGCCATTGTCGGTATCAATGCGCAAGGACGCGGCCGGGCCCGCGAGTTGGCGCAGCGCATTTCCGAACTGCCCTTCGTCAACTCGGCTTCGGTGGTCACCGGGCGCTTCGACATCATCGTCGACGTGACCGTGGCCGGTGACGTCGCCGATCTCTACCGCGTCACCAGCGAGCTGATCCCGGGGGCCGGCGAGCCGGGCGAAGTCGTTCGCAGCGAGACCTTCGTCGTCATGGCGTCCTGCAACAAATGGGTCAGCCTGCCGGAAGGCTGCTGGTCGGACGATCGCAAGGAGCCGGCATGAGAATAGCGGTTCTCGGCGGCCTCGGCCTGCAAGGCCGGGCGGCCATCGCCGATCTCGTCGCCAGCGGTGCCGAGGAGGTGATTTGCGTCGACACGGCGCCGAACGGTGCGGCTCGCCTTGACGGCCTGACCGACCTTGCCCGCGTGCGCTTCGTGGTACCGCAGGGAGCGATCGGCCCTGCCTTGGCCGGCGTGCTGGCGAATGCTGACGCGGTCATCGACCTGTTGCCGCAGCCACTGATGCGTGAGGCGGTCCAGGCCGCGATCGCAACGCGCACGCCGCTGGTCACCACCAATTACGGCAAGGCCATCGCCGACCTGGCGCCGGCCGCCGAACAGGCTGGTGTGCCGATCATGGCCGAATGCGGGCTCGATCCCGGCATCGACCTTGTGCTCTACGCGCGCGCCGCAAGGCAGTTCGATACCATCGCCGCGATCGATTCCTATTGCGGCGGCATCCCCGAACCGAAGGCGATGGCCAAGCCCCTTTGCTACAAGGTGAGCTGGAACTTCGACATGGTTCTGGTCAGCCAAAACCGCGACAGCGTGATGATCGAGGACGGCGAACGCGTCGCGGTGCCGGCCGGCCGGCAGCACGACAACTCCTTCATCCACGAGATCGAAGTGGCGGGCCTGGGCGCATTGGAAGCCTTCCCCAATGGCGATGCGCTGCACTATGTCGAGATGCTGGACGCGGCAAAAGGGCTGCGCCGCTCGGGCCGTTATACGCTGCGCTGGCCGGGATGGTCGGCCTTCTGGGCGCCGCTGAAGGAGCTGGGCTTCCTCTCCGAAGACAAGGTGCCCGGCACCGGCTCCAGCCCGCGCGAATTCCTCGGCCGGCTGCTCGGGCCGCAATTGCAGTACGGCCCCGATGAAAAGGACCTTTGCGTGATGCGCAATGTCTTTTCCGGCCTCGAAGGCGGCCGCCGCAAGACGGTGACCTCGGACCTGATCATCGAGCGCGACCTGGCCTCCGGCCTGTTCGGCATGAGCCTCGGTGTCGGCTATCCCGCCAGCATCGTGGCGCAGATGCTGGCGCGGCGCGAGATCACCAAACCAGGCCTGCTCAACCCGCTGCTCGATGTGCCGGATGGCCGCTTCTTCGACGAGTTGGCCAGGCGCGGCATCACTGTGACCGAGACGGTGGCCTGGGACTGAGGGTTTTCGAACGGTGGCTGCCGCCGGCAACGGCGCTGCCGCTCAAAAAAGCACCCCGAAGGGTGAACCAACAACGTGGAACAATAAAACAAGGAGGAATGCCAAATGAAGATTGCCAGACTTTTCGTCGCCGGCCTTGCGCTCGCCGGGCTCACCGCGGCGGCCAGCGCCGGAACGCTCGACGACATCACCAAGCGCGGCGAGTTGCGCGTCGCCGTGCAGACACAGGGACCGCCCTTCTCGCTGGTCGGCGCCAATGGCGAACGCACCGGCAGTTCCGTTGAACTGGCCGAGCTGATGGCCAAGGAAATGGGCGTCAAGATCACCTTCCTCGACTTCGACTGGGACGGCCTGATCCCGGCGCTGCTGTCGGGCAAGGCCGACCTCCTGGTCGCCGACATGACGCCGACGCTGGCGCGCGGCATGAAGGTCGCCTTCACCAAACCTTACATGTATACGGGTAGCACCGTGTTCACCAAGGCAGACAGCAAGTTCAAGACCACCGAGGACTGCAAGGCCAAGGGCACCAAGATCGCCGTGCTGCTCGGCGCCACCGGCGAGAAGGAGGCCAAGGCCGTCTTCACCGATGCCGACATCAAGAGCTACAAGGGCGGCGGTCCGCTGCTGCTCGACGCCGTCAACAACGGCCAGGCCGATTGCGGCGTCAACGACGTCTCGGCGGTGAAAGGCCAGTCGACCGCCTATCCGGCCGGCACCTTCACCATCATGCCGGAGCTTTTGTCGAAGGAACCGCTTGCCTTCGCCACCCGCTATGACGAGCCGGACCTGCTGGTCTGGATGAACCTGTTCCTCGACCAGGTCAGCATCGACGGCCGCCTGCAGAAGAACCTCGACTACTGGGTCAATTCCGACGCCTGGAAGAAGGACCACTAACCAGCCTTGGAATCCAGGCGGTTTTGCGCGCGTCTTGAGCGCCGCGAAGCCGCCTGGCCTTTCGTTTCGCCCGCTTTGGGGGACCGCCCAGCGATGCTCGAGAATTTCAGTTTCCGCACCATCGTCGAGTACCTGCCCCTGTTCGGGCAGGGCCTTGTCACGACCGTGTGGCTGTCGGCGCTGTCCTTTCTCGGCGCGCTCGCCGTCGGCATCGTGCTGTGCGCCATGAACCTGCAGCGCGGCTGGCTGTTTCGTGCCCCGGCCAAGGCCTATATCGACGCCGTGCGCGCCACGCCCTTGCTGGCGCAGCTCTATTTCCTCTATTTCGGCCTGCCCCGGCTCGGCTTCGTCCTGCCCGAATTGGTCGTCGGCATCCTCGCGCTATCACTCAACAGCGGCGCCTATGTCGCTGAAATCATTCGCGCCGGCATATTGTCGATCCCGCGTGGCCAGGTCGAAGCCAGCGTCGCCTCGGGCATGACCTATGTCCAGCGCATGCGCCTGGTCATCCTGCCGCAAGCCTTCAAGGTGACGATCCCGCCGCTGCTCGGCCAGGCGATCGTGCTGGTCAAGGATTCCGCATTGCTGTCGCTGATCTCGGTCGCCGAGCTGACGCGCGCCGGCCAGTTGCTCGCCTCCGACCGCTTCATGCCGGCGGAAGGTTTCCTCACCATCGCTGCCTTCTACCTGCTGCTCTACTACTGCCTGAAAGGGCTGGCTGCTCTCTCCGGTCGCTGGCTCGGCACAGCGGGGGCGCGGACATGATCTGGCAACAGCTGCAAAGCCTCGCCGGCAGCTATCCGCTGGCGCTGCGCGGTCTCGGCATGACTGTGGTGCTGTCGCTGATCAGCCTGGTGCTCGGCACCTTGCTCGGCTTCGGTCTCGGCATCCTGCGCACCGGCGGCAACCGGCTGGTGAGCAGCGTCATCGGCGCCTGGGTCGACCTGATCCGCGGCACGCCGTTCCTCGTGCAGATCTTCCTGATCTTCTTCATCCTGCCGGAGCTCGGCATCGAGCTCGACGCCTTCACCGCCGGCATCATCGCGCTGACCAACCTTGCCGCCTGCTTCATCTGCGAGATCGTCGCCGCCGGCATTCGCTCGGTGCCGACCGGCCAGGTCGAGGCAGCTCTGGCATCCGGCCTGTCGCGCTGGCAGCGCATGCGCCAGGTGGTGCTGCCGCAGGCGATGCGCATCGTGCTGCCGCCGCTGGTCGGGCAATATGTGCTGCTGATCAAGGACTCTTCGGTCGTCTCGGCGATCGGGCTCACCGACCTCACCCGTGTCGGCTGGCTGGTGGTGCAGCGTGTGCCCAACGGCCTGCTGGTCTTCTTCCTCGTCGGCGTCGGCTATTTCATCGTCTGCTATCCCCTGATCATGCTCGCCCGCCGGCTCGAACACCGCATGGGCGCGGCGCATGGCGAGGTGCAGCTATGACAGCGAACCCCAAAGGTCCGGCAAATATGACCAAAACCGGTATGATCGACTTTCGCGGCGTCAACAAATGGTTCGGCGCGCTCAACGTGCTCAAGGACATCACGCTCAGCGTCGAGCCGCGCGAGGTGGTCGTCGTCTGCGGCCCGAGCGGCTCGGGCAAGAGCACGCTGATCCGCTGCGTCAACGGCCTGGAGGCGATCAAGGACGGCGATCTCGTCGTCGACGGCCAGCGCCTCGGCGACCCCGCCACCAACATGACGCAGCTGCGCACCGAGATCGGCTTCGTCTTCCAGTCGTTCAACCTCTATCCGCACAAGACGGCGCTCGAAAACGTCACGCTCGCCCCCATCCATGTCCGCAAGATCCCGCGCGCCGAAGCCGAAAAGGCCGGGCGCGAATTGCTGGCCAAGGTCGGGCTGGCCGACAAGGTCAACGCCTATCCGGCGCAGCTCTCCGGCGGCCAGCAGCAGCGCGTCGCGATCGCGCGCTGCCTCGGCATGCGGCCAAAGATCATGCTGTTCGACGAGCCGACCTCGGCGCTCGACCCCGAGATGATTTCGGAAGTGCTCGACGTCATGGTGGCGGTCGCCGAGGAAGGCATGACCATGATGGTGGTGACGCATGAGATGGGCTTTGCCCGCAAGGTCGCCCAGCGCGTGGTGTTCATGGATGCCGGCGCCATCGTCGAAAGCGGCACACCAGACGAATTCTTCTCGCACCCCAAGACCGACCGCAGCCGGGCTTTCCTCAGCAAGATTTTGCGACATTGAGGCAAGAGCATGATCCCGAAAAGTGGGATCCGGTTTTCGGAAAAGATCATGCTCAAACACAGAGATAGAGTTCTATCCCGATACCATCGGGATGGAACAGGCTCTAACTCGCCTCTTCCGGACTGCCGCCAATCGCAAACGCAACCCGGCCGGCGCGCCGTCTCAGCAGCGCAATGGCGAGGAAGGCGATGACGCCGCTCGCGGCGACGACCACCAGCACCCACAGCGAATTGGCGACGGATGTCCGCGCCATCATGAAGGCGAGCGCGAACGGCGCGAAGGCCGAAGTGAACTGGCGGGCGGCACTGGCCCATCCCAGCCGCGCGCCATAGCCTTGGCGGCCGAAGAGCTCGAGCGGCAAGGTGCCGCCGACGATGCTGGTGAGGCCGGAACCGAGGCCGAACAGCAGCACGAACAGGAAAGCGCCGGGCAGCCATGGCGTGGTCAACAGCAGCGTGCACAGCCCGGCCGTGAGCAGCGACGCGGCAATGACGGCGAGATGCGTTTGTTGAAGCCGCCCGCCAAACAGCATGTTGATCAACCGGCTGGCGACTTGCGCCGGCCCGAACAAGGTCGAAACGAAGAGACCGGCCGTGCCGAGCCCAAGTGCCGCCGTCAGCGGCACCATGTGGATGAGGATCGCCGACAGCACGAAGCCCTCGGAGGCGAAGCCGGCCAGCATCAGCAGGAACACGGCCTGCCCGCGTCGCGGATCGAGTGCCGCGCCCGCTTCATGGGCCGGCCCGCGCTCTTGCGGCGCGGCCGTTGCGTGACGGCGCGACAGGCGCATCAGCCAGGCGTGGATCGGCAGGCAGAGCCCGAGATTGAGCGCCGCGAACAGCAGATAGACCTCGCGCCATGTCAATTGCGCATGCAGCGCCGAGGTCAGCGGCCAGAACAGCGTCGAGGCGAACCCTGCGATGAGCGTCAGGTGGGTGATGCTGCGTTGCGGCCGGGGAACCCCGATCTGCACGATCGCCACGAAGGCGGCGCTGTAGAGGACGAAACTGGAGGCCAGTTCCATCGCCAGCAAGGCCAGAACAAAGGTCACGCGTCCGGGCGAGACGGCGCACAGCGCCAGCGCGACGGCTGCCGCGACCGAGCCGATGGTCATGATGCGCCCGGCGCCGAAGCGGTCGGCCCAGCGCCCGGCCGTGGGCGCGAACAGGCTGCCGGCAAACAGCGAGGCGGACAGCGCGCCGAACACCCACCCTTCCGTGAGCTCGAACTCCCTGGCCATCGCCGGCGCCAGGATCGAAAAGCTGTAATAGAGCGTGCCGTAGCCGATGATCTGCGTCAGCCCGAGCGCCCATATCGCCTTGCGCAGGACAGACCGGTCAGGCATCGACGCCCACGGCTTCCGTCGCCCTGGCGCCAACCGATGGGCCCGTTGCGCAGCCGCAGCCCGACGCACCCTTTGCCTTGGCGTCCGCATCCTCGACGCAGCAGGCATCGACATTGGCGGGCGCGGGCCCGCCGCAACAACCAGCACTGTCCGATCCCGTCACGACATCGGCGCTGCACACGCCGGTCTCCGGCAGCACCAGCCGCACCTCGCGCGCCGCGACATGGTCTCCGGCAATGTCGGCGACCACCGAGCGGACCTGCTCGTAGCCGGTCGCCATCAGGAAGGTCGGGGCGCGTCCGTAGGACTTCGAGCCGACGATGGTGAAGCCGGGTTCGGGATGGGCAAGTTCCTGGATGCCATGCGCGGGAACCGTGCCGCACGAGTGGAAATTCGGATCGATCAGCGGCGCCAGCGCCGGCGGCGCTTCGACGGCGGGATCGAGCGCGAGGCGGATTTCGCCGAGGAACGACAGGTCGGGCCTGAAGCCCGTGGTGACGACGATGCGATCGACGGAAAGGCTGAATGGCTTGCCGGCCAGGCTGGCGTCGACGGCAAGCCCCTCGCCTTGCATCTCGATGCGGTTGACGGCGAAAGCCGCCAGCATGTTCAGCCTTCCAACCGCCATCGCCTGCTTGGCGGCGAGGCCAAGCGCGCCACGTTCGGGCAATTGGTCGTTCAGCCCGCCGCCAAGCAGCCGGTCGACGCTGGCGTGACGCAGCGCCCAGAAAATCTCGGTGCCAGGCGCTGCGTCCTGCAACTCCATGAGCGCCAGGGCGACGTTGATCGCCGAATGCCCGCCGCCAATGACGAGGACACGCTTGCCCGCATAGCTGTCCCTGGCCTTGCCGACCACGTCGGGAATGCCATAGGCAATGCGCTCGCAAGCCGCGCCTTCGCCGGCAACCGGCAGCCCGTCGACGCCGATGGGGTTTGGCCGCGACCATGTTCCGGACGCGTCGATGACGGCGCGCGCGAGAACGCGGTGCTCGCCGTCCGCATCGCGATAACGGATGACGAAGGGAGCGTCCTTGCGACCGTCATTGGCAACCTTGTCATGTCCCTGGCGGGTGATCGCGGTGACCTCGGCTCCTAGCTTCAAATTGGCGGCGATGCCGGCAAGTGCGGCAAGCGGCGCCAGATAATCGCGCACGATCTCGCCCCCGGTCGGCAGGCCTCGCATGTCCGGCGCCGTCCAGCCGGAGCGGTCGAGCAGCGCCCGCGCCGCCGCGTCGATATTGTATTGCCATGGCGAGAACACCCGCACATGGCCCCATTCGAGCAGTGCAGCGCCAACGCTTTCGCCACGTTCGAGGATCAGCGGGCGGATGCCGCGTTCGACCAGATGCGCGGCGGCGGCGAGGCCGACAGGGCCTGCGCCGATCACCGCGACGGGAAGGTTTGCCATCATGTCCATATATTCGATCCTTCCGGTATCTTCGAATTACAAAGCGAAAAAAATCAGGCCAGCGCTTTGCCGACGGCAGGCGCGCAGGCGGCATCCGCGCAGCACTCGTCGGCGAGATAGCCGATCAGCGCATTCATGCCCGGATAGTTGGCGCGGCAGATCAGCGTCGTCGCTTGCCGCTCCTGCGTCACAAGGCCGGTGTCGACCAGCCGCTTGAGATGATGCGACAGCGTCGAGGACGGAATATCGAGCTTGCCCTGGACGCTGCCGACGGCAAGCCCGTCGTCGCCGGCACGGACAAGGATCCGATAGAGCTGAAGCCGCGTCGGATTGCCGAGCGCTTCGAGCTGGGCGGCTGCTTTTTCGAGTTTCATGGAAATAAGCTACGCTGCGCCTGTCGAGCCGTCAACCTAATTTCGAAAAATATGGAAATACCGTCAGCCGACCCGCTTGCCCGAAGCGTCGATGACCACCTCGCCATCCTCCTTGGTGAACGCGCCGATGTCCGGGTTGGGCAGGATGTCCAGCACCTTTTCCGACGGCCGGGCCAGAACCACGCCGAGCGGGCTGACCACGATCGGCCGGTTGATCAGGATCGGGTGCGCCAGCATGAAATCGAGGATCTCGTCGTCGGACCATCTCGGGTCGGCAAGGCCGAGTTCGGCGTAGGGCGTGCCCTTGTCGCGCAGCAACTCGCGCGGTGTCATGCCCATGGAAGCGATCAACTCGACCAGCTTTTGCCGTGACGGCGGCGTCTTCAGATACTCGATCACCTCTGGTTCCTCGCCCGACTGCCGGATGATGGCCAGCGTGTTGCGCGAGGTGCCGCAATCGGGATTGTGATAGATGGTGATGGTCATTTCGCGGCCTGCATCTGTCTGGTTGGTTTCGGTTCGGCAAGCAGCCAGCCCGCCAGGGCCATGGCCAGCAGCGCGCCCAGCAATTCGGCTGCTACGAAACCCGGCAGGTCGACCGGGCGGATGCCGGAAAACGTGTCCGACAAGGCACGGGCGATGGCGACGGCCGGATTGGCGAATGAGGTCGAGGCCGTGAACCAGTAGGCGGCCGTTATGTAAAGCCCGACCAGCCAGGGGATCGCGTCGGAACGAAAGCGCAGGCCTGCCAGGATGGTGAAGACGAGCCCGAAGGCGGCGACTGCCTCGGCGAGCCATTGCCCGGCTCCGGTCCGCACCGTCACCGAGGCCTGCAGGATCGGCAGTTCGAACATGGCGTGCGCCAGGAATGTCCCCGCGATGCCGCCGACGATTTGGACGACGACATAGGCGATCGCTGCCCTCGCGTCGATTTCGCGGCGGAGCGCGAACACCAGCGTGACGGCCGGATTGAAATTCGCGCCTGAAACCGGCCCGAGTATCGTGATCAGCACGACAAGGATCGCTCCCGTAGGCAACGTGTTGCCGAGCAGCGAAATGGCAATGTCGTGCGTCAGCCGGGATGCCATGATGCCGGAACCGACCACGGTGGCGACCAGCAGCGCGGTTCCCAGCGCTTCGGCAACGCAGCGGCGTGGCAAGTCGTTCGCCACGGCGCTCAGCTGGCCTTCGGCAGGGTGCGGGCGATCTCGTACAGCCACTTCGCTCATCGGCGTGCTCCTAGCAGTCACAGGTCACGGCATTGATGACGGGACGGCAGAGTTCCGGCGCGCCGTTGCAGCAATCTTCCATCAGATAGGCCAGGAGGTCCCGAAACCCGGTCATGTCGGCGACGTAGCGCACGATCCGGCCATCGCGTTGGGGGTGGATCAGCCCGGCATGGGCGAGCACCTTCAGATGCGCCGACATGGTGTTCTGGACCGTATCCAGCCTTGTGGCGATCTCGCCCGCCGGAATGCCTTCCGGACCGGCGCGGACGAGCAGCCGGAAAACATCCAGCCGCGTCTCCTGGCCAAGGGCCGCCAGCGCGTTCAACGTGCCTTTTTTATCCATATATCCGAATCCTTGGATTTATGGATATCGACTCTCCCGCGACCTGTAAAGCGGGATCCCGGACGGCTGCAACCAAGCGGGTCTTCACCACGGATGCAATCCGCCCTTCGCCAGCCATCAGGTGACGGCCAGCACCTTGCCCGTATCGTGCTCGCGCACGAAATCCACGCGGGCGCCGTCCCAGTGATAGCTGTAATGCCGGCCCTGCACCGGAATGGTGATGGCGTCCGGCCAGAAGATGCCGATGCAGCCGCCGCCCGGCATGCGCACGCTGTTCCACACCAGCCCGTCGCTGCCGGTCGCCCGCAGCGCCCGCCCCTCCGCTTGCGAGGCGGTGTAGTCGTCGGGATCGAGCACGCCGGGCACCGCGTTCACGTCGTCGAGGTCGCGGTCGACGCTGCCGACCAGCACGCGGAAATCCGCCGTCCAGCCCGAATCCTCGTTGGTCGCGCGCATGAATTTCTGATGGTGGTGAATGGTCTCGGCGAGCGCCACCTCTTCGCTGTCGCCGGCATAATAGATCCCGTAGCTGCCATCCGAGAACCGACCGGGCCGCAGGGTCGAGCAATGCACGAAGGGCGCCATCACGAAGCTGGCGCCAGGGCCGGAAACCCGCCTTGTGGCCGCCACCTTGCCAAGGTCGCCGATCTCGAGCCTGATGCGCGGGTTGGTCTTCGCCTCGACCGCGGCCAGCGCCTCCCAGTCACGCGGGTCGGCAATGTCCTCGAAGAGGTCGATGGGCGGATGGATGGAGCGGATGATGCGGAAGGTCTGGTGCCAGTGGACGCGGCGCCGAACCGCGAGCCCACTCACCATGCACCACGCTCCGCATCGAGCCATTCGCGCATCGCGGCAAGGTCGGAGATTTCGCCGCGCAGCATCAGGTCGAGCGCCGACTGGCCGCCGAAAGCGGCATTGGGCTTGCGGATCCAGGCATAGCCGCGCGCCGGCTCCGTAAAGAGATAGCGCAGGCCTTTGTGAATGCCCATCAGATGCGCCATGCGGGTGCGCAGGTCGCGGTCGATCCTGCCGATGCCGCCCTCCTTCCAGCGTGCCCCAGTCTTCCAACGTGCCCATGTGCGCGCGGACATGCCGCCGAGCAGGATGCAGGCCTCCAGGTCGGTGAGGTTCCAGGCCTTGAACAGGTTGACGGTGGTGCGCGCCAGCGCGCCCGCCTCTTCATCCGAAATGGCGTTCCCAACCGTGGCCGGCGTGGTGACTATGGGCTGAAGCTGCATTTTGCGTCCTCGCTATTGGCAGATATATAGCATGAATTCGCCAATTGGCAAGAAACTGATCCAATGGTGGATCAGACGCATTCCTTGAATCCCCATCAGCGCTTAGCCAAAAGCTCTGGGCCGCGCGCAATCAGGTTTTTGGAACAGTCGAGACGCGAGCCAGGATTTCACACCGCTCCAATGCATAATTCCAGGCGGAGAAAGGCGGATCAACCCGCAGCCCCGGCGGTGTCTTTATGAACGGATCCGAGCCAAACAAACTGTATTTCTCAAACAGCTCTTCGGCAGTCGCTCCGGGTTTGAAAGCATCTTCCAGTTCGCTGTCGACTATGGCGCGGCACCGCTCCACCGCCCCATCGTAGGTTGGAAATTTTCCGTCGAGGTAACGGTGGCTCTCATCGCGATAATGAAAATGATCGTCGACAAAAACCTGGTAGTGGCTCTCGTCGGTCTCTTGTCCTTCCAGCTTCGGCTGGGAGCTCCCCACACTCAAGGCTCGAATCCTCCCGCTGCCTGCAATCCAGCCTATCACCAGTCGCTTTCGGCGAGCAACGAAGCCATGTCGCCCCGGCGGCTTGCTTGCGCTGCATCCAGGCAGGCAGCCCGAGACCTCCAAACAGCAAGGGCGCGGCCAACCGTGCGGACCGCGCCCCGAATTGCAGGACGGGCCGACATTGCCGCCGGCCCGGAACTGCGTCGTGCCTATTCCGCCGCCTCGTAGCCGGCGATGCCCTTGATCTCGAGGAAATCCTCAAGACCGTATTCGGCATATTCGCGGCCGTTGCCCGACTGCTTGTAGCCGCCGAACGGCAGGCCGGCGTCCCAGGTCGGATAGTTGATATAGACATTGCCGGTGCGCATGCGCGCCGCCACTTCGCGCGCTTTCTTCATGTCCTTGGCCTGGATGTAGGAGGCAAGGCCGTAGACCGTGTCGTTGGCGGTTTCGATCACCTCCTCGACGCTGTCATAGGGCATGATCGCCAGCACCGGTCCGAAGACCTCCTCGCGCGCGATCCGCATGTCGTGGGTGACGTCGGCGAACACGGTCGGCCGGACATAGTAGCCGCGGTTGAGTTCGGCGGGACGGCCCGGGCCGCCGGCGACCAGCGTGGCACCTTCTTCGATGCCGCTCTGGATCAGCTCCTGGATCTTGTCGAACTGGACCTGGCTGACGACCGGCCCGAGCTTGGTGCCGGCCGCATCGGCGGGGCCGACCGTGAACTTTTCCGCCGCGGCCTTGGCATAGCCGGCAGCCTCGTCATGGCGGTCGCGCGGCACGAACATGCGCGTCGGCGCATTGCAGGACTGGCCGCTGTTGCCGAAGCAGCCGGCGACGCCCTTGGTGACGGCCTTTGCGAGGTCGACATCGCCAAACAGGATGTTGGCCGACTTGCCGCCGAGCTCCTGATGCACGCGCTTGACCGTGTCGGCGGCGGCCTTGGCCACCAGGATGCCGGCGCGGGTCGAACCGGTGAACGACATCATGTCGATGTCGGGGTGGCTGGACAGCGCCTGGCCGACGCCCGGTCCGTCGCCATTGACGAGGTTGAAGACGCCCTTCGGCACGCCGGCCTCGTCCAGGATTTCGGCGAAGATGATGCCGTCGAGCGGCGCGATCTCGGACGGCTTCAGCACCATGGTGCAGCCGGCGGCAAGGGCGGGACCGACCTTGCAGGTGATCTGGTTGAGCGGCCAGTTCCACGGCGTGATCAGGCCGACGACGCCGATCGGCTCCTTGACCACCAGCGAGCTGCCCTTGACATGGCGGAACTCGAACGACTTCAGCACGTCGGCCATCTTCTGCAGATGCGCGAGGCCGACGCCGACCTGGCTGTCGAGCGCGAACTGGCGCGGCGCGCCCATCTCGCGCGACACGGCGAGCGCCAGATCGGCACTGCGTTTCTTGTAGACCTCGATGATGCGGTTCAAGAGCTCGAGCCGCTCGCCGACTTCGGTGAAGCCAAAAGTGTTGAAGGCGCGCTTGGCGGCGGCCACCGCCTTGTCGACATCGGCCTTGGAGCCGAGCGAGATCTGCGCGAAGGCATCCTCGTTCGAGGGGTCGATGACGTCGAATGTGTTGGGCACAACAGGATGGACCCACGCGCCATCGATATAGAACTGCAGATTGTGTGACATGGTTTTCTCCTTGGGCTGCGCCGCATGGCTTCGCCGGCCGTCATATGTGGCTGGAGATAACGATGCACAAACGCCGCTGTCAAACGCAAGAGCCAAGTGATTGAGCCAGCCGTGTGCAATATGCCCGTTACGCTTTAGCGGAAGCGGTGAAGAACCCGCCGTCGAGTTCCTTCGCGCCCCCCTCCGTCCTGCCGGACATCTCCCCCACAAGGAGGGAGATTGGCAGCTTGGGCGCCGGCGCTCTTCCTGCGACATCCGCAATTAGCAAAGGCCGTGTGGTGGCGGCCGATCTCCCCCCTTGAGGGGGAGATGTCCGGCAGGACAGAGGGGGGCGCCACAGGGCGCTACCTTTGAGCCGTGTACTGGCCACCCACATCAGCCTGCCAGTTTCTTGCTCATATAGACCGTCACCCCGTTCATGAACGGCTCCTCCCGGTCGATTGTGTAGCCATACTTTTTGTAGAGCGACACGTTGGCCTCGAAGGCGCCGTTGGTCAGCAGGCGAAGCGCGGGGCGGCCGGCTTCGGTCGCCCTCCGCTCGGCATGCTCCAGCAAAAGCCGGCCGATGCCCCTGCCCTGCGCCCGCGGTGCGACGCAGACATTCTCGATCCAGAGATGGTCGTCGGCCAGGATCGTTTCGATCATCCCGACAATGCCGTCCGCCTCGACGGCGAGATCGAACTGATGCACGGCGACAGCCTTGTCGTAATCGGCGCGCATCGGCAGCGGCTCGCGGCCGATCACCGGCACCCATTTGGCATAGGCGGCGCGCACGATATCCCTGGTCGCGGCAGCGTCCGCCGGCTCGGCCGGGCGAAGCCGGATGGAAGAATTGATGGTCATGAAAATGCTCCAGACATGAAAAACCCCGCCGGCGGATGTCGCGGGCGGGGCTGGAAACGAACGAACCGGATCTATCGTGCCGGTCTTTGTCGTCGCGCAATCAGCTTGCCGCTCCGCACTGTGCAGGGGCGGCGTCGCTTGGTGTTGGCGGGCGCAAAGACGAACATGGGGGTCAAGCTGGAGCAGGAAGCGCGCCGTTGTCAAGACGGCCGCTCAATCGGCAATGTCTCACGTCATGGAATCCCTATATGCCTTGCGGCAACAACAATTTGGCCGATGGACACGATATGACCGGGACGCTGAGAAATGCGGTGCGGATGGTCGCCATCCTGAACCTTGGCTATTTCGGCATCGAGTTTGCCGTGGCCGTTTGGATCAGATCGGTATCGTTGTTCGCGGACAGCATCGATTTTCTGGAGGACGCATCCGTCAACCTGCTGATCATGGTCGCGCTGGGCTGGACCATCCGCAATCGAGCGCGGCTCGGGATGGCGCTGGCGGGCGTACTTCTGATCCCGGCTTTGGCGACCCTTTGGACCGCTTGGGAGAAATTCAACGTTCCAATCCCGCCAGCGCCCGTTCCGCTGACGCTTACCGCGGCCGGCGCGATCCTCGTCAACCTGACATGCGCGCTCTTGCTCGCTCGCTATCGCCATCACAGCGGCAGTCTTACCCATGCGGCATTCCTGTCGGCCCGCAACGATGTCCTGGCGAATGTCTCGATCATTGCCGCCGGCCTGGTCACGGCCTTCGTGTGGAACTCAGCCTGGCCAGATATCATCGTTGGCCTTGCAATCGCCGTCATGAATGCGGATGCCGCCCGCGAGGTCTTCACGGCTGCAAGACGCGAGTTCGCGCAAAGCCATATTTCAAGCTGACGCACTGCGCCTTCAATACTCCTGCGCCGTCGGTCGAAACAGGATCTCGTTGATGTCGACCTCGTCCGGCTGGCTCATGGCGAACACCACTGTCCTGGCGAAGGAATCGGCGGGGATGGCCACCCGGTCGTAGAGCGCGCGCACGCCTTCGGCGACATCGGGCTCGGTGACGCTGTCCGGCAATTCCGTCGCCACGGCGCCCGGCGAGATGATGGTGGTGCGGATGTTGTAGGGCTTTACCTCCTGGCGCAGGCCCTCCGAGATGACGCGCACCGCGTGCTTGGTCGCGGCATAGACGGCGCCGCCCGGCCCCACCTTGTGGCCGGCGACCGACGAGACGTTGATGATATGGCCGCTCTTCTGCGTCTTCATGTGCGGCAGCACCGCTGCAATGCCGTAGAGCACGCCCTTGATGTTGACGTCGATCATCCGGTCCCAGTCCTCGACCTTGCCGCGTTCCAGCGGCGAGTGCGGCATCAGTCCGGCATTGTTGATGATGACGTCGACGCGGCCATGCATCTCGACCGCATGGTCGACCAGACGCCGGACCTGGGCGACATCGGTCACATCGGTCGCGAGGATGGCGTCCTTGCCCAGCGACAGTCCTGCCGCCAGCGCCTCGAGCCGGTCGAGACGGCGCGCGCCCAGCACCAGCTTTGCGCCCTCCTTGGCCAGAAGCCGCGCGGCCGCCTCGCCCAACCCGCTGCTGGCGCCGGTGATGACGACGACCTTGCCCTTGATGTTCTCTGTCATGGGATTTTCCTTCCGCTTCAGCGATCGATCCTCGCCGCTTGTTGTGGCGAATAGCGCTCTCCCTGCACGGCAATCGCCGAGACCGCGTTCTCGATGCCGCGAAGATCGTCCACGCTCAGCACAACGGCGGCCGATCCGATGTTCTCCTCGAGGCGATTGAGCTTCGTGGTGCCGGGGATCGGGACGATCCATGGCTTGCGAGCCAGCAACCAGGCGAGCGCGACCTGTGCGGGGGTCACCTTCTTCCCGGCTGCGATCTTGACGATCGCATCGACCAGCGCCTGGTTCGCCTTGCGGGCCTCCTCTGCAAAACGCGGAACCGTGTTTCGGAAGTCGCTGCTGTCGAACGTCGTGCTGGCGTCGATGGCGCCGGTGAGGAAGCCCTTGCCCAGCGGGCTGAAGGGCACGAAGCCGATCCCCAGTTCTTCCAGGACCGGCAGGATCGCCTCCTCGGGTTCACGCCACCACAGCGAGTATTCGCTCTGCAATGCCGTGACCGGCTGCACCGCATGCGCACGACGGATGGTGCGCACGCCCGCTTCGGAGAGGCCGAAATGCTTCACCTTGCCTTGGCTGATCAAGTCCTTCACCGCGCCGGCCACCTCTTCGATAGGCACGACCGGATCGACCCGGTGCTGGTAGAGGAGGTCGATATGGTCGGTCCTAAGCCGCTTTAGCGACGCCTCGACGACCTCGCGAATATGCCCCGGCCGGCTGTCCATGCCGTCGTGTCCGGCTGTACCGGCAATGTCGATGCCGAACTTTGTGGCAATCACCACCTGGTCGCGGATCGGCTGCAGCGCCTCGCCGACGACCTCCTCGTTCTTGAACGGGCCATAGACCTCCGCGGTGTCGAAGAAAGTGACGCCGCGCTCGAACGCGGAGCGGATCAGGCGGACAGCATCCGGCGTCTCCATCGGTTGCCCGTATGAATGGCTCATCCCCATGCAGCCCAGCCCGATGGCCGAGACTTCGAGGCCACCCTGGCCCAGTTTGCGCTTTTGCATCTCAGTTCTCCTTCATGTCTTCGCTAGGATTCTGACGGTCGCGGCGCGGGCGCGCGCGCTGATCATCGGGGCGAGGTATGGGCTCGCCGCATATTTCGCCCGGTAGGCATCGTCGATGCGGTCGTTGACCGGCCCTTCGACTGCTTCGAAGGTGACATCCCTGGTCATGCCGGCGGCGGTGATCCGACCGGCCTTCTGCTTGATCGCAGCCTGGTACCAACGCGACTTCTGGCCGTTGCAGCCGCGCACATAGAGTTCGCCATCGGTCACCACCGACCAGATCCAGGTCGGCGTGCCAAAGGTCACACGATCATTGCGCAGCGGCGCGATGTGCAGATCGTCGGTCGCGGCGATCCTGCCGAGTTCGTCCTTCGACCACGTCATTTGTCATCTACCATATTGCGCGTCGCTGACATGCTCCATCCAGTCGACGGCCTTGCCGGCCAGCGCTTCCTGGACGGCGATGTGGGTCATCGCGGTGGTCGGTGCTGCGCCATGCCAGTGCTTCTCGCCCGGCTCGAAGCGAATAACGTCGCCCGGCCGGATTTCTTCGACCGGGCCGCCCTCGCGCTGCACGCGGCCGCAGCCGGCGGTGACGATCAGCGTCTGGCCGAGCGGATGGGTGTGCCAGGCGGTGCGCGCCCCGGGCTCGAAGGTAACGGCGTTGCCGGCCGCACGCGCCGGCGCGATGGCTTGAAACAGCGGATCGATGCGCACCGTGCCGGTGAACCAGTCGCCCGGACCCTTGCCGGAGGCTTGAGAGCCGCTTCGCTTGATATCCATGGTTTTGTCCCTTCTCGATGCGGGCCAGACGCGGCCGCCGGCCTCAGAGCCGGCACCTTTGGGCCGCCCGATTGCGATGATGCCAATTTAGGGCCTGCGATTGATCGCGATTATCTGCTATATCCGGCATGTACTTATGAGAAGGGCTCATGAATGCCGCGCGACAATCTGAACGAGCTGACCGCCTTCCTCGCCGTCGCGCGTGAGCGGAGCTTCACCCGAGCGGCAGCCAGGCTGGGCGTCTCGCAATCGGCGCTCAGCCACACATTGCGGGCGCTGGAGGAGCGGCTGGGCGTGCGGCTCCTGACCCGCACAACGCGCAGCGTCTCGCCGACCGAGGCGGGCGAGCGCCTGGCTCGCAGCATCGGGCCGAGGCTCGACGAGATCGAGATGGAACTCGCCGCCTTGAGCGCATTGCGCGAAAAGCCCGCCGGCACCATCCGCATCACCGCCGGCGAGCACGCCGCCGATGCGGTCCTGTGGCCGGCGATCGCCAGGCTGCTGCCCGACTATCCCGATATCAGGATCGAGATCATCGTCGATTACGGCCTGACCGACATCGTCGCCGAGCGCTACGACGCCGGCGTGCGGCTGGGCGAACAGGTGGCGCGCGACATGATCGCGGTGCGCATCGGCCCCGACATGCGCATGGCGGTGGTCGGCGCGCCGGCCTACTTCGCCGCCCGGCCAAAGCCGCGCGCGCCGCAGGACCTGACCACGCACAATTGCATCAATCTGCGGCTACCGACCTATGGCGGGCTCTATGCCTGGGAATTCGAGAAGGCGGATCGCGAACTGAAGGTGCGGGTCGAGGGCCAGCTGGTGTTCAACACTGCCGCGCTGCGGTTGAATGCCGTGCTTGCCGGCTTGGGTCTTGCCTATTTGCCCGAGGACCAGGTGACGACCGATCTGGCCGACGGCCGGCTGGTGCGGGTGCTGGCCGACTGGTGCCCGCCCTTCCCCGGCTACCACCTCTATTACCCCAGCCGGCGACAGGCGACGCCGGCCTTCTCGCTGCTGGTCGATGCCTTGCGCTATCGCGGCTAGATGGAGTTGACGAAAGTATCTGGTGGAAGACGAGCGGCCGAGCAACGACCTCGGCATGTTCTAACTTATGTCACCCAAAGGTGCGCAGTGGTTTTGGGTGAAGCGCCCAATTCAGGAACCGGCCTCCTCGAAATATTTGGCCTTCAGCCATGTGTTCGACGGTCCGCTTCTGTAGCGGCTGTCGGTGCGCTTCGAGATGATGATCTCAAGCTTGTCGATCTTGTCGATGGCGCGGAAGATCGCGAGCGCATTGCCCTCGAAATGCTCGCTGTACTGGATCTTGCCGAGACCGTGCTCGACCAGTTGCCACAGCGCCTGCTTGCGCTGCAGCAGGGGCAAGGACGTTAGATTGCGACCGTTGAGATGGAGGATGTCGAACGCGACGAACACCAGCCGGCTCGGTTCGTTCCAGATAGCCGCTTCCAGCGCAGGGCAATCGGGAGCCCCCTGCTCGCCTGGCACAATGACCTCGCCGTCGATAATGGCAGACCGGCATGGCAGCTCGGCGGCCAGCGCGATGGGCCAGTATTTCGTGGTCCAGTCTCGGCCGTTCTTGCTGTAAAGACGCACGCCGCCTTTATCGATGATGATCTGCGTTCGGTACCCGTCAAGCTTGATCTCGTGAACCCATCCCTCACCTTCGGGCGGCCGCTCGACCAGAGTCGGGATCTGCGGCGGAATAAATTCCAGCCGGCCGCCGATGACCTTGGCACGCTTACTCAATGACGCCACCTTTGACCGAGCAGCGGCGGCTGATCGGCACAGGCAGCCCGACATCCTCCCAACCTGGACGCCTGCCGCCTGTGCCGAGCCCCCGCCGAGCATTGCCAGCATCTGCGCACGGGGCCGGATTGTCGTTAGCTTCGCATCCAAAAATTTATCCTGGCGTACATATCGCACTCGGTGCGGCGCTCTTGCATCATCACCGACCGGCCTGTCCTATCCAGGATTGCCGCCGGCCCACGCAGTCCTCTGGCAAATTTAGGGTGACCCTGGTTAGTCCATCAGAAGCACCAGGGCGGGATGCAGCTTCTTCAGGTTCGGCAATGATTTCGATTGCCAGGGTATGTCGGGCGTTCCACGCACGACGAGCCGAACATCGGGATGCTTGCGCACCTCGATAGTAAATTTCGCCAGCAGGTTGATGCCGGAAGAGTTGAGAAAGTGAAGGTCCTTCAAGTTGAGCGTAATGGAAGGGGGATTTGCGGCAAGAACACTGGTCGCCAAAGCCGTGACAGGCGCACCGGCTTCGGAACTTGCAAGCCGCATGGCGCCGTCGAAGAAAATTTCGCTTCCTTCGATCCACACGCGGTAGTCGTCTGTCTTGATTTCCATGGCCTTGCTTCGTGACCTAGTTGTGAGTTTGCGAGATCGGAATGGAGGCATATGTTTCCAGGCAAATCCGATCGGTTTCGTCGACGGAGCTGAATATCCAGGCCAGGCGTGCGCCATAGTCGCTCATCAACGTCAGCAATCCGAGTCCGGAGCCTGTCACGTCGGGGTTGGCAGCATTCGCTTCAATTCGCTGTATCAGCAGGTCTCTGGGGTCCCCAACCGTGATGTCCGCCAGGAGGCTTTGGAACTCGGACGCGTCTTCACCATCGAGGTCATTCGACACCTTGAGCTTGAAGCACTCCGAATCCATCGACGCCTCGATCACGATTTCACCCGGTGCGCGAAACTTGACAGCATTTTCGATGAGCTCGTTGGCCAGGTATCCGATGCTGTGCCGCACTTCCCTGTAGTCATTGCGGGACGACTGAAAGCGCAATGCGAAAAGATCGGCGATGAAGTCCGAAGTCGTAGCGCAATGACGCCAACTCAAGTCGAGAGGTCCGTCGAACAGCCGCACCCGGCTGACGCTTTCCATCATTCCGATTGCAAGGTCAGGGGTACCGAACAGCGTGGTCATCCTATGTGTGCCTTATGATCACGAGGGTGATGTCGTCGTGGATCTTCTGGATTCCGATATGGGCCATCAGATCCTCGATGATCCCGGTTTTGATTTCCTCGGCGCTGCTGCCATGACGTTTTCGGGCGCTCTGGCAGAGGCGCTCGAACCCGAACAGTTTTCGGTCATGGTCTTCCGCCTCGGTCACACCGTCGGTGTGCAGCACGATCACATCGCCAATCCCAAACAGGATGTTCCGCGTGGCAATGAACTTCGAGATGTCTTTCTCCAGACCAACCGGCAGACCCAGATCTATCGTATCGATGCGTTCGACTTCGCCACCCGCACGGACAACGAGAACATCCTCATGCTGGCCCGATAGCGTTACCCGCTCATCCTCGAAATCAAGAAAGGCCAGCGACAGATGCTTGTCGGTGTTCGTCCGCTCGATATTCTTATAGATCGCTCTGTTCAGCCGATCCAGAAACTGGTGTGGATCCGCTTCGTTGGTCTCCTGCAGCGCGCGTGCAACGGATTGGACCATCAGCATCAGCACGCCGCTCTCGAGACCATGACCGGTCACGTCGCCGATGCCGATCTTGACCCGTGATCCATTTTGCAGGACGTCGTAATAGTCACCCCCGACCTCGTCGGCCGGTCGCATGTAGGCCGCGATCTCCAGCCCTGGAATCGCTCGGAGTTCGAATGGTTTCGGCAGCACCATCATCTGGATATGCCTGGCGACTGCGAGCTCGGCACCGAGGCGGACGTTCTCGTCCCGCAACTTTTCGTTGAGTGCGGATATTTCCTGATTTGCGTCCCCGAGCTCCCTGGTTCGGTCGTCGACGAGCTGCTCGAGGTTTTCCGTGTGAAAGCTGATCTGCTCGGCCATCCGGTTGAAAGCGATCCCTGCCGCTCCGACCTCGTCGCGCGTCGGAATGCTCACGCGGACTGAATAGTCTTTGGATTGGAGCCGCTGGGCCGCGCTGGCAAGCGCTCTGAGGCCTGCGGTGATGCGCTTCGAAATTCCGAGCACGGCCGCGAAAACAATCAGAAGCGAAACGATGATCGCGCCGATCTGAAAGAGCAGGATACGATTGGTTGCCCGCGAAATACTCTGTTGCGCGGCGAACAGGGACGCATAGATCTCCCGTTCAGGAACGACGATCCCGACCGACATCGTTTCGGACTTGATCGGTCCCGAACTCCACAGATTGGTTGGCTTCAATCTCTTGAGGACAACGATGTAGGGTACGCGCTCGCCTTTATTGTCGAGCATGATATGTTGAATGACGCCGTCATTGTTCTGGTCGAGAGGCAGCGACGCGATTGCCGGCTGCACACTTCCCCGCAAGGACCTCTCCAGGCCAGTGACGCCTTGCGTGCCCGCATCGCTCGATGAAGTCAGGCCGATGATAGCCTGGCCCGACGGATTGATCGCCACCACGTTGCCGGTCGACATCGTGAGGAAGCCGAACCCGGTTTCAGCGATCTTCACACGTTCGACGACTTGCGCGAGCTGGTCGAGAGTGATGTCTGCCCCCGCCGTACCGGCGATACCGGTGCGATCGCGCGTCCACAGCGGGTGGAAAAAGCTGACGATCAGCTTTCCCGTGATTGCATCGGTGTAAGGCGCTGTCTGGGTAATGTCGTCAGGGACGGGACGAGAGGCCGGATTCCCGGCCCATTGCTGCCATGAACCATAGATACCCGGAAAGAAGAACTCCCAGAACTCCGCCTTGTTGTGGCCCGGATAAAGCTTGTCGAAGGTCTGTGCCTGGTCTGTATACGGAACCGTCCTGAAGATCGGCCTTTCTTTAGGGCCAATATAGTACATCTGCAATTTGGACGACCCGCTGGCCATGAGAGTCGGCGCGACGAGATCGATCACGGTACTGTCTTCTATTTCCTTCTGAACGCTCGGCAGCGGGGTGTGGTCGGCACCCAGTAGGTAGCCCCAGACGCTTACCACCGAAGGCGCGCCCGGCAGATTCTGCGACCAATCGCCCCGCGCGTCGTAGACGACCTTCACGGAGCCCGGCGCCTCATGCGAAAGCGTCGCTCCGACCTGTTGCTGCCTGCTCGGATCGTCGATCTGGGCCTGCAGCACGCCGGCCAACGCCTTGACGTCGCCATGAACGCGGTCGAGCAGCAGGTCGACGCTCAACGCCGTCGATTGGGCGTACGAACGAATGTATTCCTGGTTTGCGGTCGTCAGGCCCTCGCCAACTTCCGAGGTGGCATCGCGCGACAGCTTTTGGACGTTCCAAAGCGCCAGACCACCGCTCAGCAGGAGGTCGAACAAGACGGCGCCGCCAACGACCAATACGAATTTCGCTCGAAAGGAGCGCAAGCCGAAGCGCGGTGTAGGCTCATCGTGGGCGTTCATTGCGGCCGTCGCCCCGATGCGACCCAAATCGGCCAACCGGCATAACCCTTGGGATGGAGCGCAGCGAAAATGTGGTCCTGGAAGCCCTGCCGGAACCGTGCAACGAACTCCGGTCCGTCGCCGCGTCTGGTCGCCATCTCGCCCGCATAGACATCCGCCCAGGCTACAATGACATCGGCGAAGTCCTGCGGATCACCGTCCAGGTTAGTGACCATGAAGGTCTCGACACGTATATCTTCGAATCCAGCTTCGATCAGGTATCGCCGACTCTTGGGCCCAAGCTCGACGTCCATCTCGAAATGCCCGAACAGCTTCGCCACCTCGTTGTAGGTCCAGCGAATGCTCTCGGAGCGCGGCTCGCCGAGGCAATGCGAATTCTTCTCGTTGGTGATATAGACCCGCCCGCCCGGCTTGCATATGCGGTAGAGCTCCTTGAGGATGAGTTCAGGTCGATTGAAGATCTGAAGGGAATGCCGGCAGGTGACCAAGTCAAACTGCGCTTCGTCAAGCAGCATCTCCGACGCATCGCCATAGGTATATTCCACGCCCCGGATATCGAACTCCCGCATCACGCGTCGCGCATAGTTGAGGCTTGACATGGAGTGGTCGAGGGCGACGATCCGCGATGGCTCGAACTCCTTCTGCACCAGCAAGGCGAAATCACCGATCCCGCAACAGATGTCGGCCATGACGATCCCGGGCCTCATGCCGTGTCGCGGCAAGATTGCACGCTCGTGGCGCCAGGTCATCTTTGTTTGTGTGCGCAGGATCGGAACGAACCCGCCTTCCTCGAGGAAGCCCTGCCCAGGATAGAATTTACTGTCATACTCCTCGACCGTGATGTTCGGTTCGATTCCGCTCAAGCGACCGAATTTTCGTGAGGTCCATCCGACGACGCTTGACGTGATGACGACGAATTTGAGATCTGGTCGAGCGCGACAGGCGTCAAGGATGATCTGCGAAAAGGCGTGAAACGCGGCGTTGTTCATCTGCGTCAGGCGTCTGACATTGACGTAGAGAACGCCGCGCACACGACTGATCGCATCGCGAAGCAACGCTATGCTGGGCCCAAGCTCATCGATCGCCTGAGGCCGGACCACCCCCGATATGGAGAACTCCTGATTGTTCGCGTCGTATTGCGCCTTGAAGCGTGGGTGAAGGTCGTAAGGGCTCAATGTTGCAGGCCTTCGAGAGGAAGATCCACGACAAGCTTGATTGCATCCCCATCGGCTTCCTCGACCCTGAGCGTTGCGTTGTAGTCGACAGCCAGTTCCAGGAGTACGACCTCCCGGCTTGGCGCGATATCGCCAGACACCGAATTGAGGTATCGCTCCCTGGCCTCGAATCCTGCGACTTGCGACATCGCTTCTTCGTAGAATTGGCGCTCCCCTGGCACGCATGGGAATGTCAGCTCGATCCTGTCCGTGGCGCCATGGCGAGACACCCTGCATGCCAACTCGCCGTCGGCATGGCGCGTACGAAAGGCAATTTCCAGCAGTTCGTTGAAAGCAGAGGAAAAGAGATTTGAATGCCGGACCGAGTCTGATCTATTTTGACTGATCATCCGGGCCATGTATGTCGAGACATAATCGCAGTGTCTCCAAGCGGAGACAAAGGCTTTGATTTCCATGTCGATCTGGATCATGGGCTCAAAAGTCGGCTCGCCAGCCAGGTCATGTTGAACAGGTACCATCGGCATCCTCACTTATTCCATCAGCATCTGAGCCCTGGTGGGGCGATGGCCTCCGAGGCGGAAATTTGACCGTCTCGTAATCAGTCAGTCCGGCACTGACTCGAAGAATTGCGTGGCATCTGCGTCGATCGTTTCCACAACTGTCCACTTACAAAAGGGTGCAAGGCGCTAGAGCGCCCGATTTGATTTCTCCATCTCCCGTACCACCTTCGGCGGGGACCGCCTGATGAAATCGCTGGTTGCCTCGGCTCCGAGCGGCCGCCCCAAGAGATTACCTTGCAGGCAATCACAATTTTCCTTGATCAGCCACCGCGCCTGAGCCGACGTCTCCACCCCCTCGGCAGTGACACTTATTCCCAGGCCGTGCGCCAGATTTATGATGGATCGCACGATCGTTTGGCTTTTGAGATCGGCCTCCAGGTCCGCAATGAAGTACTGATCGATCTTCAAGGTGTCGAAGGGAAAGTTCTTAAGGTAGCTCAACGACGAATAGTATGTTCCGAAGTCGTCGAGCGAAATTCGTATTCCCAAGACGTTCAGAGTATTCAACGTATCGATATTGTCGATCGTCTTCTCAAGAAGGACCGTCTCGGTTATCTCAAGTTCTAGTCTGTCGGCCCGGATTCCAACTTCGTCGATAACCTGAGCGACCGTGTCCGTCAGCGTACCGCTAAGGAACTGAGCCGGCGAGAGGTTCACCGCGACTGTCAGCGAAGAAGGCCACTTCAATGCCTGGCGACAGGCTTGCTCGAGCACCCATCGTCCAATCTCATCCATCAGACCGTCGGCTTCGGCGATCGGTATGAACACGCTGGGCGGAATGATTCCGACGTCGGGATGCCGCCACCGCAGCAGCGCTTCGAAACCGATCGTCGACGAGGGAGGCCGAATGAGCGGCTGATACTCCAGATAAAGCTCGCCTCGCTCCAGCGCGGTTCGAAGGCTGCGCCTCAGGTTCTCGCGTTGCTCGAGCAAGAGCAGCATCGAACGGTTGAATGTTCGAGCGCAGCCGCGTCCATCGGTCTTGGCAGCGTAAAGAGCAATGTCAGCGGCTTTCATCAACTGCTCGCCATCGGTCCCGTGCTCGGGCCCGAAAGCAATTCCGATACTCGAGCCGACGAAGACGGGAATGCCGTTGATAACGAACGGTTGCTTGAATGCGTCGACCAGCGACCCGGCGAGGCGCTCTGCCTCTGCTGGCTGCTCTTTTCCCAATTGGATGACAGCGAACTCATCGCCGGCATACCGGTACGCGGACTCACCATCCTGCAGCGCGTCGCGGATACGACCCGCCGCGAGCTGAAGAAGTGTATCGCCTGCTCCATGGCCGAGCGTGTCGTTGACCGCTTTAAAATCGTCAAGGTCTATTTGCAGCAGGGCGGTTTTCGGCTTTGGTCCGCCGAGGGCCACCATTGCTTGCTGCAGCCGCTCGCCGAATCGCCGCCGATTTTGCAGTCCGGTCAGCGCGTCGTGCGTTGCCTGATGGAGCAGAATTACATGCTCTTGCTCCTCCGCAACGCTCCGCCCGCCATGGTCCCTTGATTCGATGATTCCGGCACCATCTGCGGTGCTGAAGACAAAAACGGACCGGGGCGCTCCGCCCGATGATCGCGGCAGGTCGAGGCTTGCCGGAGAGCCACCCTGGAACACACGAAGAAATTCGTCGCGATAGTTCGCATCGAGAAAGCTCGGGTAGATCTCCCAGACGGCGGCGCCCAGCACCACCGCGCCTCCGTACACGCCTTTGAGCCTGGTTGCGTAGTGCGTCAGGCGGAAGTCGCGGTCATAGAACGACAAAAGTTCGGCCGTGTTCGCCAAAAGGTCGAAGAGAATCCCTTCGCCGGCACGTGGAGCATCGCTCAAGGAAGGCTCCTCACTCTCCCTGCCGACGCCTGATGCCTCTGGGCGCAAGAGCCACCTCCATAAGCGGCGCAGATTCGCGCCGCCCAGTTTAAAAATAGCATAAACGTCAAGCTTGGCAAACTTTCAACTCGCTGTCTTAACAAGCGCCGCATGCAGCATAGTTGCAATAAATGCTCCGCACTGATTGGCGGCAAATTGTCGATAACGATCAACAGTCACAGTTCGTTAACAGATCGTGAACTGGCGGGAATCAGCTATGCGATTTGATAGCGCTGTGGACGCGACATGAAGATATTGTGGTGGTCGATGAGGCAGCGTAGCCTTCCGGCCCCGGCAAGCCTCTTTTGAGCCCGCCCCGTCAGGATCGCCGATCCTCGCATTCAGTTTCCGAGCGCTTTGAGCCAACCTTCAAAGGAAGAGGCCTTCTCGTGTCCAGCAGGCGAAACAGAGTGCGCGGGGCGCGACAACACCACGGTGCCCCGGCCTTCGCGGGGACTGTAGCCGAATTCCTTGCTGAATGCCCGGCTGAAATTAGCCGCTGAACTAAACCCGAAGGCTTCGGCAATTTCGACAATGCGCCGCCTGTCCGTCGCATCGCTAAGCGCAACATGGGCCGCCAGAAGGCGGCGGCTTTGTATGTAATGGAGAACCCCACCGCTCGGTTCGAACAACTGATAGAGACGAGAGCGCGAGACGCCGAGCGCCCGGCACATTGAATCCGGTGTCAGATGAGCCGCATCCAGATTGTTTTGGACGTATCGGCGGGCTCGCTCCATCAGCGCGACACTCGCCAATTGTTCGGCGGCCGCAGCATGTTCGGCCGGAGGCGCGAGGCAGGCAATGATCATGCTGCGTGTTGCGTGTACGATGCGGGGCAGGTCATCAACCGTGAGACTGCGCAGGCTTGCTTCGATGCTGTTGACGTAGTCGACCAGAAGGTTGGCAAAGTTGCCTGACAGAATTGAATTGTTCCTTGCGTCGAGGTTTGCCGCGGCGTCAGAGAACAAATCACGCGGAAGATAGAGAAGGAGACTTTCGGAGTCTGTTGTCCTCCCGCGAAACGGGTAGCCAAGCGATCTGATCTCCAATTTCCCCGGTTGGCCTTCTGCAATGCGGCGATCGACCTCCGTCCACGACCGGCCGGTACGTGGCAAGGCGATATACCAGTGATCGATCGCGCTGGACCGAAGTTTCGCGGCAGAACGCATGTAACTATGCGACGTCGCGTGCTGTTGAACGATCAGCATGCCACCGAGATTCCAAGCCGTGTGGTTGGCGGGAAAGCCATCGTCCAGCGATTTGTCATCCGGCAACCTGACCTCGACAAGCGGTGCCATATGCGTTTGCCAAGCGGCGAATTGATCCTGCGGCGCCAGTTCGAGCGTTGAAAAGAACAGCGGTTCGAGCACCGGCGCGAGTGACGGGGCAGCCTCATTGTGGGGTTGAGCCTCGCGCGGCCAACGACGTCGATCACGCTCCGGCGTCTGCCCAGGGGGCTCGTCTTGCCTCTTAGTGTCCATCGTATGGTGCCATATCCGATTCCGGTATGCCCATGCCCCTCTCAATCATGTGGTGTATCTCAGGCTTCTAGCAAGACTGGCGGAACTCTAGTCCACTGAAACGGCGATCACGCTGGATTACAGTAAGAAATAAATGCCGAGATAAGTTTCTGGATGCGAAGCTAACGACACTCTTCAACCTGGTGCTTATAGAATCGGGCATCATGAAATCGTAGTTGAGGAGGCCGTCAAAATGAACACAAAGCTCGACAGCGAAGCTCGTCGCAAGATCATTCTTGATGGATACGGTAACAACGAACCGTTGAAGGATATTGCGGCAAAAATAGGGTGTTCACTGGCCAGCTTGAAAGTCACCGCCAGCAAGATCGGTTGCACTCGAACTCCGAAAGAGGCGGCTGACTTTCGACGTGGGTTTCATATCCCGGAGGACAAACGGCGGGACTACCATCAACTCATGACTGTTGGGCAGTATAAAGCTCGCGAGTGCGCGCTGATTTTGGGACTTTTAACACAGCAATCATCCGGCCGCGAGTAAACTTATTCCAATACACTATCGACGATAGTGTCACTCGAACAGTCCATCGCCTCGGTGGTTCATCAGCAAAAGACCCTCCGCAAGCACGGGCGGAGGGCTCTGAAAGGTTCGCGCAGATGCTGCGCCGGCGCTCCAATCGCACCTGCCTGAGCCATCATGATCTGGCGATTTGCGAACGTGTGTTCAACCAGGTATGCGCGGATGAGGATCTCGATCCTTTGGATCCGAAAGCCGAAATCTTGGCGGTAATGGTTGTGGCCCTTGTTCGAAAAGCGGACACCAGCGAGCACGAACTGCTGGAAGCCGTCAGATCTCGTCGGCAAAAGGTCGCGAGAAACAGGCACTAGTGCATGCCGTCCAAAGCATGCTGCGGTGTTGGTGCATCGACAGAAACCTAAGGCGCATGATTCCGTTCAGTCGCGACGCGCTTTAGCCAAGGCACCGGAGTTGATAGAAGTCGGCATGGCATAATCCATCGGAGCAATCGCCGTGACCGACACCAAGCTTGCCGACACCTATCGCGGCTATATCGCTTGCCTCAACAATCAGGACTGGAGCAGCTTGCACCGGTTCGTCCATGACGAGGTGCACTACAATGGCGACCGGGTCGGGCTGTCCGGCTATCGCAAGATGCTGGAGCGGGATTTTTCCGAGATCCCTGACCTCTATTTCGACATCCAGCTGCTGATTTCCGACGCGCCTTTCATAGCCAGCCGGCTTCAATTCAACTGCACGCCAAAGGGGAATTTCCTTGGCCTGCCTGTCAACGGCAGGAAGGTCTCCTTCAGCGAGAACGTCTTCTATGAATTTCTCGACCGCAGGATCAGGCACGTCTGGTCGGTCATCGACAAGGCGGCCATCGAAGCGCAGCTCTAGCGGAAGAGGACGGCGGCGGCTTGCGCGATGAGACCAGCAATCGTTCGCTAGAATCGATCATTCTAACGAAAATAATTCGTTGGAAAGATCGGTTCAGGAATGGCATTCCTCCGGCATACCCGCCTGGAGCATTGCATTGTCCACCCTTACCCACATCGCGAACGATATTCCGAATGGCCTGATTTCCGCCGAACTCGCCCAAGGACGAAAGTCCCTCAATTCGGTGTGGAACGGCGTTGTGCCCGGCATCGTGCTGGTCGCGATGATCACAGGCGTCGCCTTCTCGGCCCGCAATGTGTCCGGCTTCGCTCTGTTCAGCCCGATGATCCTCGCCGTCGTCGCCGGCATGATCTATTCCAACGTGCTCGGCACCCCCGCCCACGCCAAGGCCGGCATCGCGTTTTCGCAGCGCCGGCTGCTGCGCTTCGCCATCGTGCTGCTCGGCTTCCAGCTGACGCTTGGCCAAGTGGTGTCGATCGGCGCCGGCGGCGTGGGCATCGTGGCGCTGACGCTTGGCTCCACCTTCCTCTTCACCATCACGCTTGGCCGGCTGATCGGCGTCGACGCCAAGCTGGCGCAGCTGATCGCCGCCGGCACCTCGATCTGCGGCGCCTCGGCCATCGTCGCCACCAACATCGTCACCGACGCGCGCGACGAGGACGTCACCTACGCCGTCGCCTCGATCACGCTGTTCGGCACCGTCGCCATGCTCGGTTTCCCGCTGCTGGCGCCATTGCTCGGCCTCGACCAGCACGCTTTCGGCCTGTGGGCCGGCGCCTCGATCCATGAGGTGGCGCAAGTCATCGGCGCCGGCTTCCAGAACGGCACCCAGTCCGGCGAGATCGCCACCGTCGCCAAGCTGACCCGCGTTGCCATGCTGGCGCCGATGGTCATCGCGCTCGGCCTGATGGCGCGCCGCAAGAGCAGCAATCAGTCGGCGGCACGACCGCCGATGCCCTGGTTTGTCGCCGCCTTCGTCGCCGTCGTGGCGTTAAACAGCCTCGTCAGCGTGCCGGCCGACGTGAAGTCGGCGATGGCGCTCGCCACCACCATCATGCTGACCATGGGGCTGGCCGCCATGGGCCTGCAGGCCGACATTTCGCAGCTGCGCTCGCGCGGCCTGCGCCCGCTGGCGCTGGCCTTCTCGGCCTTCCTGTTCATCGGCTGCTTCAGCCTGATGCTGGTGAAGCTCGTCTGAGGCGCTCTAGGGCGTTCGAACCTTCAGTCCTCGAACGAGCTCGCGGCGGCATAAATCGCCGCCAGCGTCTCGATGCCGGCCTGGTCGACCTTGTCGAAGCGGCCGGGCAACGGGCTGTCGAGATCGAGCACGCCGAAGACGCCGTCATCGTCCTCGAGCAGCACGACCAGCTCCGAACGCGAGTCGGCATCGCAGGCGATATGGCCGGGAAAATCATGCACGTCCTCGATCAGCATCGAGGTGCTCAGTTCCACCGCTGTTCCGCAGACACCCTTGCCGACCGCGATGCGCACGCAGGCCGGCTTGCCCTGGAACGGCCCAAGCACCATCTCCTCGTCGGATTGCAGGAAATAGAAGCCGGCCCAGTTGAGGTCGGGCACCATCTGGAAAATCAGCGCCGCGGTGTTGGCGGCGTTGGCAATCGAATCGCGTTCGCCCTCGAGCAGCGCCTTCAGTTGCGCGGCGAGGTCGCGGTAGAACGCAGCCTTGTCCGAGGTGTCGATGGCCTTGGCCGCAAACATCGCTTGTCTCCGTATCGAGGATCGCGGTTCGTTTCGGCAAGCTCTCTGCACCAAACGACCACTGGGCGATACTAGAGGAATTCCAGGAAAAGTGTGAAGCGGTTTTCCCGGGAAAAGCGCGTGCGCGCTCCCTAAGGGAATTGCGTCAAAACAAAGAGTTAGAATTCCGGTCGCTGCGAAAGTCGCGAGAAGGATGCCCGGTCCGATACTCGGCAGCACGGCACGTCCATCGAACCGTGCTGCCTTGATCAAGAAGGCAAGTCCTTCAGCCGGCGGGCTTGTACGCGCCAGCAGCCTTGTTGGCAGCCGCGAGCACTGCCTTCATATCGAGTTCTTCCAGTACAACCATATCTGTCAGCGAGCCGCTCGCTCGCACCGCAAGGGATATGCCCATCCCTGCGACCTGGTCCGGCACCTCGCCATTGACGACGACGTCATAAATGCCGCGCGTGAACATCACGCTGGTCATCTTGCCGCCAACGCTTTCAAAAAGCGCCTTGACCGCAGCTTGCCTGTCTGACCCCTGCATCAATCCTTTGGCGGCGTGAGGCGCATAGCTTGCCAATATGGTCACTTTCATGACTATTCCTCCCAATGTCATTGTCTCGTGACTGCTCAACAAATTCGAGCCGGCACGAAGTGATTTTTTCGGTAGCAACTGCAGGCGCCCTTGGACGCCTTGACGGCCAAGGGCCTACTGCCCGCCAAATATGCGCTGAAGCTAATATAATGACAATACCGGACACCCCGACACCGCCGACAGGAACTGGCTGGACGCGTTCGGCCGGCGCGATGGGCCCGCGCCGCTGACGCGCTAGGTGATACTGGCGTTGCGCGGAAGCAGCGACGGCTCCGCAGCGCTCACATCGGTCGTTTGGGCTCGCTCTTTGAAGGCGCTGCCGTGTCGGAATCGGACTTCTTGTGCTTGTCGGCGGCAATCCTGCGGATGCGGTCGAAGCGGCTTTCCTCGGTGATTTCGGTCGTAACGACCGTCTCTGGCTTCTGCACGAACGTGATCATGGATCCGTCTCCTGGGCTAGAGGCCTGCGCGCCGGGGGAGACTGCCCCCGGCGGTAATATCCGGCTCCTAGAACCGGCGTAGATTCATGTCAGGCCGGGTCGAAAACGGTGGTTTCCGAGCAGGCCGGCATCACCTGAAACTTTAGTAGCCGCCCATGCCGCCGCCATTGCCTGCAGGTGCGGCATCCTTGGCCGGGATGTCGGTGATCATGGCTTCAGCGGTGATCAGCAGTGCCGCGATCGAGCCGGCATCCTGCAGTGCGGTGCGCACCACTTTCGCCGGATCGACGATACCTGCCTTGATCATGTCGACATAGACCTCGTTCTGGGCGTCGAAGCCCTGATTGTGGTCCTTGCTGTCGGTGAGTTTGCCGACCACGATCGAGCCTTCGACGCCGGAATTCTCGGCGATCTGCCGGATTGGCGCTTCAAGAGCCCGCAGCACGATCGAGATGCCCGCCGTGACGTCGTCATTGGCGCCAGCGAGACCCGCAAGCGCCGACCTTGCGCGCAGCAGAGCCACGCCGCCGCCGGGCACGATGCCTTCTTCAACCGCCGCGCGCGTCGCATTCAGCGCGTCGTCGATGCGGTCCTTCTTTTCCTTGACTTCCGACTCGGTGACGCCACCGACGCGGATGACGGCAACGCCGCCGGAGAGCTTGGCTAGCCGCTCCTGCAGCTTTTCCTTGTCGTAGTCGGACGTCGTCTCCTCGATCTGACCCTTGATCTGGGCGACGCGCGCCTGGATGGTCGCCTTGGTGCCGGCGCCGTCGATGATCGTGGTGGTGTCTTTGTCGATCAGCACGCGCTTGGCGCGGCCGAGCATCTCGATGGTGACGTTTTCGAGCTTGATGCCGAGATCCTCGGAAATCATCTGGCCTGATGTGAGCACGGCGATGTCTTCCAGCATCGCCTTGCGGCGGTCACCGAAGCCCGGCGCCTTGACGGCCGCGACCTTGAGGCCGCCGCGCAGCTTGTTGACGACCAGCGTGGCGAGCGCCTCGCCTTCGACGTCCTCGGAGATGATCAGCAGCGGCCTGCCACTTTGCACCACGGCTTCGAGGATCGGCAGCATCGCTTGCAGATTGCCGAGCTTCTTTTCGTGGATGAGGACATAGGGCTCTTCCAGCTCGACGCGCATCTTGTCGGCATTGGTGACGAAATAGGGCGAGAGATAGCCGCGATCGAACTGCATGCCCTCGACGACGTCGAGTTCGGTGTCGGCGGTCTTGGCTTCCTCGACGGTGATGACGCCGTCATTGCCGACCTTGTCCATCGCCTTGGCGATCATCTCGCCGACGCTGGCATCGCCATTGGCGGCGATGGTGCCGACCTGGGCGATCTCGGCCGACGACTTGACCTTCTTGGCCCGCGCCTTGATTTCCCCAACCACGGCGGTGACCGCCTGGTCGATGCCGCGCTTGAGGTCCATCGGGTTCATGCCGGCAGCGACCAGCTTGGCGCCTTCGCGCAGGATCGAGGCAGCCAGCACCGTGGCGGTGGTGGTGCCGTCACCGGCGAGGTCGTTGGTCTTCGAAGCCACTTCACGCACCATTTGCGCGCCCATGTTCTCGAACTTGTCGGCAAGCTCGATTTCCTTGGCGACAGTGACGCCATCCTTGGTGATGCGCGGCGCGCCATAGGCCTTGTCGATGATGACGTTGCGGCCCTTGGGGCCGAGCGTGACCTTCACCGCATTGGTGAGGATCTCGACGCCGCGCAGCATGCGGTCGCGTGCATCGGTGGAGAATTTGATTTCCTTGGCAGACATTTTTTTAATCCCGTTCGTGTGGTGGAGTGAACCGCTCGCCGGAGCCTGGCAAAAGCCGGCTCCTCATTGGTCAGGCGGCCTTCTTGGCCTCGACGGCCTTCTCGATGACGCCCATGATGTCGGCTTCCTTCATGATCAGCAGGTCCTCGCCGTCGATCTTGACCTCGGTGCCCGACCATTTGCCGAACAGGATGAAGTCGCCGGCCTTGACGTCGAGTGGAACAAGCGCGCCGTTTTCGTCGCGTGCACCGGGACCAACGGCGATGACTTCGCCTTCCTGCGGCTTTTCCTTGGCATTGTCGGGGATGATGATGCCGCCCTTGGATTTGGTGTCGCCTTCGGCGCGCCGGATGACGACGCGATCGTGGAGTGGCCGAAACTTCATGAGAACTTCCTTCTGGGGGCCGGCACAGGCGGCCGCGCCCCTCCTATAGGCGCTTTGGCACTCGATAGATAGGAGTGCCAAAAATTATTCGCGGCCGGAATAAATATTCAAAAGTATTATTTCGGATTGCCGTTTCGTGATATCGCCGATTGGTCAAATAATTCAAAAAATTGAATTTTGCCGATTGAGTGCCTATTTATCGGACAAGTTCGTTTTCTCAATTTCAGGCACAAGGGAGATTTCTTCGATGGCCGAAGGCAATCAGACGATCATGGAAAAAGCTGAAGCCCGCTTTGTCGACAAGCAGAAGAAAACGGCGGAGCGCAACAAGGCAACCGCTGAGTACATGTCCGAGGCACGGGCCAGGGAGATCAAGACCGCAAGGCTGCGGGAGCTGCGGTTGGCCAAGGAAGAGGCAGACCGCGTTGCCGAAGCGCTGAACCCGACGCCGAAGAAGAAGCGGGTGGTCAAGAAAGCCACGGAGGCCAAGACATGAGCCTGACCTTCCCCAACCGCAGCCGAAGCTATGACGAAGCCGGCAAGCGCATCCGTTTCGTTGGCCATGACGGCATGTTCCAGATCTCCTTCTCCGTCGCCGCCGATGCGATGACCAGGATGCAGCCGGCGACCGCGACCAATGAAGCCGGCTATCTCGCCACATTCGATACTGAGAGCAGCGCCATCCGTGACGTGGCGTCGAAGGCCTACGACCGCACCCGCAAGAGCATGTACGTGCTGACGGCCGCCGATTTCGGCTGATCAGCTTGGTGCATGCCACTCAAAAACGGCCCCGGTCGTGAGACAACGACATCCATGGAAACCAAGATTAAATATCCATCTTCTCGACCATGGTGCGTATCTTTTCAGCCTTTTCAAAATGGTCGAGGCGGTGAGTTCTGATCCACCATTCGGCGGCTTCCATCAAAAGGTCGGGGTCGTCGTTCCTGTTGGCGAAGAACGCGTAGAACGATACGCCGACGCCAGGCCCTTTCTCGGAAATCTTGCGATCACAGACCTCCAGTATCTTCTGCTTCAGGCTGGCTCTCACGGGAATCCTCGGTTTGCGGTGTGGCGAGCTCTTGCCGGCGGCAAAGTGCTGACCTCGGCGGCGACTGCGCAGGTCAGGACTTGCGCTCTGCCCTTTCCCGGCGCTTGACGTCACGGACGTTCATCTGCACGACCATGTCCTCGGCCTCGCGCGGGCCCATCCCGACCATCACCTTTTGCCGGATCACGGCAGGCTGGCCGGTGAAGACATCGATGATGGTCCAGCTCTGGGGCAGTTCCATGCGCAGCGTGTAGCGATTGGCCATGCTGGTCAGCCCTGCATCATGAAAAACACCGTGGCCAGGATCAGCACCGTCCAGGCGATGACCGACAGCTTCAGTAGCATGCCGCCATGCGCGGCCAGAAGCTCCCGCAACCGCAACGCCACACCTGCCGACGAAACCGGCGCCTTGACAGTGGCAGCAGGCGGCTTGACGCCAAGTTTTCCAAACACAGGCAACGGCGATGGTTCACGCACGAAAACGACCTCGAATGACGGGGAAGGAGTTGGAGCAAGAATGCTCGCTTGCCTTGCATAGCACTCTTTTCTCGAGCGCCCTGCATGCCAAATGCAGATAGGGACGGCGTTGGTGAAAGATGCGCGGCGCCCGTCGACCAAGGCCGTACAACACGCCGGAGCTTGGCCCTCAGGCCGCGGCGCTGCGACCCTTCGCGGCGGCGTCGGACTTGAAGATGCGGAACGTGTTGCGCCCTGCCGCCTTGGCGGCATAGAGCGCAGTATCGGCCTGCATGAACAGGTCGCACGGTGCACCAGCCTGGGCGAAGGCGATGCCGACCGAGGCGCCGAGCCTGAGCGACTGGCCGCAAGCGCTGACCGGCTTGCCCATCGCCTCGATGATGCCGCGCGCCAGGCCGGAGACCGCTCCGCGGTCGAGATGCGGGCCGAGCAGGACCGCGAACTCGTCGCCGCCGACGCGCGCCACCAGATCCGCCTCGCCGCAGCTCCCGGCAAGCCGCTCGGCGGCCGCCTTCAGGCATTCGTCGCCGACGACATGGCCGAACGTGTCGTTGACGGCCTTGAAGCCGTCGAGATCGATCAGCAGCAGCGCGCCGAGCGGACGGCCCTCGTCCGTATGCGCAAGCCGCGCCTGGAACCGGCCGCGATTGGCCAGCCCCGTCATGACGTCATATTCGGCCAGATAGCGCATCCGGTCAGACAGGATCTTTTCCTCGGTGATGTCCTGCTTCATGCCGAAGATCCGCACCGGAACGCCGTCCTCGCACTCGACCGTCGCGGTGATGCGGATCCAGCGGCTGCGGCGGGCAAGGGTGGTGATCTCGGCATCGAGGGTGAAGCCGTTGCGCTCGGCGATCGCCCTGCCGCGCAGGCTGTCCAACGCCTTGCGCGACTCCGCCGGATAACACTTGATGATCTCCGAGCGATCGAGCGCTGAGCCGCGCGGCAGGTCGAACAGGTCATAGACCACGTCGGTCCAGGTAAGCCGCTCGTCGGGCAGGCTGCATTCCCACACGCCAAGGCGCGCGGCTGCCGAGGCGCGGTCAAAGATTTTGCGGCTGTGGGCCAGCGAAAGCTCCTGCCTGGCAATYAGTTTGGCCTGCGCCGCGATTTCCGCCTTGAGCCGGGCGATCGTGGCGGCTTGACGACGTTCGTCGGAGCGGCTGTCGTGCCTTGCCCCCCTGCCGGGCTGCGAGACATCGGTTCGCGCCGGGCCTTTCGGGGTGTAGGGCGTATCGGGCATGGCGGAGCTCTGCTGTCCTGGCGAGCGACCACCATGGCGCGCAAGCGATTAACACTTCACTGACGGGTGGCCGGGCTTCGCCGGAATTTTGCCGCGAAAATCCCACCCACGGGCGCCGGCAATTTTTCCCTTGAACAAGCTCTGGATGTAGCCTAGCCTTACTTGAGAAAAGGTTTTTCCAACAGTTTTGACCGGGTTGGCCGCAAGGCTGGCTCTTTCTCTGGACTGTAAGGGAAAACCTTTTCCCACTAAGGATTTTTGGCGCGATGGCATCGGAGCCTGTCCCGGTCTTTTCCAAGCCAGTCACATTGCGTGACGTGGCGGCGCAGGCCGGCGTCAGCGTCGCCACCGCTTCCAAGGCGCTCAACGACCAGGGGCGCATGACCGCCGAGACGCGCGAGCGCATTCGCGAGACCGCCCGGCGTCTCGGCTTCCGGCCCAACAGCCTGGCGCAGAGCCTGCTCAGGCGGCGCAGCTTCACCGTCGGCCTGCTCACCAACGATACCTATGGCCGCTTCTCGCTGCCGCTGATGTCGGGCATTTCGGACGCGCTGGTCGACAATGGCGTCTCGGTGTTCCTGTGCAATGTCGAGGAGGATCCGCGCCTCGGTCAGATGCATGTCGACGCCATGCTCGACAAGCGCGTCGACGGCATCATCGCCACCGGCAAGCGCATCGACCGCCATCTGCCGGTCGACCTCAGCAATCTGCGCGTCCCGGTGATCTATGCCTTCACCCAGCCCGATCCCGACGCCATCGCCTTCGTCTCGGACGATGCCGGCGGCGCCCGGCTGGCCGTCGAGCATCTGTGCCGGCTCGGCCGCCAGCGCATCGCCCACGTGACGGGGCCGGCGAGCTTCGCCGTGGTGCATGCGCGGGCGCAGGCCTATCGCGACGTGCTGGCCGAGAACGGCTTGCCGGTCACCGAGCCGCTGCTCGGCGCCTGGTCGGAAGGCTGGGGTCACGAGGCGGTGGCGCAACTGTTCAACAGCAAGAATGAAAGGCCGGACGCCGTCTTTTGCGGCAACGACCAGATCGCACGCGGTGTCATCGATGCCTTGCGCGAACGCGGCCTCAACGTTCCCGGCGATGTCGGCGTCATCGGTTTCGACAATTGGGAGATCGTGGCCGAGGCGACGCGCCCGCCGCTGACCTCGGTCGACATGAACCTGGCCGCCCTCGGGCGCGAGGCAGGGCTGACCCTGCTGTCGCTGGTCGGCGGCCAGCCCGCCGCGCCGGGCATTCGAAAACTGCCGTGCCGGCTGGTGGTGCGGCAGTCATGCGGCCATCCGCTGGATGGCTGAAAACCACGCGCCGCGAGATCGGTGCCAAGCCGCGGACCGCGGCGAACCCTGGAGGAGGAGAACATGAGGAACCTGATTGCCAAACTGGCCCTGGCCGCTGCCGTACTGGGCGGCGGCATCAGTGCCGCGGCCGCCGAGACGGCGAACATCTGGGTGCGTGCCGACGGCTCGAATTTCATGCCGAGGATCGTCGACGCCTACAACAAGGCGCACACCAACCAGATCAAGCTGGACATCATCCCCAATGCCGAGATCATCCCGAAATATGGTGCAGCGGCCGCCGGCGGCACGGCGCCCGACGCGCTGTCGCTCGACCTGATCTACACGCCGTCCTTCGCCGCCGCCGGCCAGCTCGAGGACATCACCGACTGGGCGAAATCGCTGCCCTATTTCTCCAGCCTGTCGCCGGCGCATGTGAAGACCGGCACCTACAAGGACCACATCTACGGCCTGCCCTTCTCCGCCGACGCTTCGGTGCTGATCTGGAACAAGAAGCTGTTCAAGCAGGCCGGCCTCGATCCCGAAAAAGGCCCGACCAACTGGGCCGAGATCGCCGCCGACGCCGAGAAGGTCAACGGGCTCGGCGGCAACATCAAGGGCTTCTACTTCTCCGGCAATTGCGGCGGCTGCAACATCTTCACCTTCACGCCGCTGATCTGGGCGTCGGGCGGTGATATCCTCAGCGAGGACGGCTCGAAGGCGACGCTGGACAGCCCGCAGCTGCGCGGCGCCATCGATCTCTACCGCTCGATGGTCAAGAAGGACCTGGTACCGGCAGGCGCGCAGACCGATACCGGTGCCAACTTTTTTGCCGCCTTCGCCGCCGGCAATATCGGCATCTCGCCGTCCGGCGCCTTCGCCATCGGCGCGCTCAACACCCAGTATCCCGATGTCGACTATGGCGTCACCTTCCTGCCGGGCAAGGACAGCGGCTGGTCGTCCTTTGCCGGCGGTGACAATTTCGTCGTCACCAAGGGCACCCCGAAACTCGCCGTGGTGAAGGAGTTCCTCGATTTCGCCTATTCGCTCGAGGGCCAGACCATCCTGGCCAAGTACGGCAGCCTGCCGGTGCGCGGCGACATCGCCAAGGAAGCGCTGAAGGATCTCGATCCGCGTTACCAGATCGCCGCCGAGGCCATGGCCAAGGGCCGCACACCCTATTCCGTGGTGTTCAACGATTTGATCAACTCCGCCAACGGTCCGTGGACGCAGATGATCAACGAGGTCTTCTTCGGCGACGATGTCGACGGCGCCATCGCCAATGCCCAGGAGACGATGCAGTCGATCATCGACCAGGCGCCGCAGAAGTAGCGGACGCCTGCCGGCCGCCCGCCTGTCTCCCTGGGCGGGTGGCCGGCGCGCCGCTCCTTACCCTCCCCCTTTTGTGGGAAGGGTCTCTGCGAAGCAGCGGGGTGGGGGGCGGCGCCGGCCCACAACCCGGACCTGCGGTCCAACCTCCCCACAAGGGGAAGGTAGGGCGGCGCGCCGGATGCAACGGAAGAGCAAGCATGACCTCCATCACAGCAGAAACCCCTGCCCCACCACGCGCCCGAAAGCTCACCGGCGCCGGCCGCCGGCAGTGGATCGGCCTGCTCTATGTCGCGCCGGCCGTCGCGCTGGTCGTCGTCTTCTTCCTCATCCCGCTCGGCATGACGGCGTGGATGTCGCTGCACAACTGGCCGCTGATGGGCGAGCGGAGCTATATCGGCCTCGGCAACTATGTCGCGATCCTGCACGACACCAGGTTCTGGAATGCACTGCGCTTCACTGGCTGGTACACACTGGTCGTCACCATCGCGATCTTCGCGGTGGCGTTTCCGCTGGCGCTGTTCGTCGAACGGCCGCGTCCGCTGACCAATCTCTATCGCACAATGTTCTTCATGCCGGCGGTCGTCGGCTTTGCTTCGGCCAGCCTGCTCTGGTCATGGCTCTTGAACGTCGATTCCGGCCTGTTCAGCCCGGCCGCCTACGATCTCGGCCTGATCGACAAGAAGTTCAACCTGCTGGCCACTTTCCAGCCTGCCTTCTGGTCGATCATCGCCATGGTCGTCTGGAAGGTCGCCGGCTTCACCATGATCATCCTGATGGCCGGCCTGCAATCGATCCCGCAGGATCTGCAGGAGGCGGCGGTCATCGACGGCGCCGGGCCGTTCGCCCGGTTCAGGGCGATCACGCTGCCGCTGATGCGCCGCACGCTGGCGCTGGCGCTGATCCTGTCGGTCGCCGGCTCGATCCTCGCCTTCGACCAGTTCTACATCATCCTGCGCGGCGGCCCGCGCAACCAGACGCTGACGGCAGTCTACTGGATCTTCAACCAGTCCTTCGTGTCGTTCAAGCTCGGCTATGGCGCCGCGCTGTCCATGGTCCTGCTGGTCATCCTGGTGGCGCTCAGCCTCGTCCAGCTGTGGCTGCTGCGCAAGCCGGAGGGTCTCGACTGATGGCGCAGGCCACCTCCCGCAACCGCAGGCTCGCCGCCCGCATCGCCGAGCATTCGACCGGCATCATCGCCTCGGTGCTGTTTGCGGCGCCGATCGTGTGGGCGGTGCTGTCGGCCTTCAAGCCGGCGCAGGAAGCGCGCCTGCCGCCCCTGCCGCCGTGGCCAACGTCGGGCGTCTCGCTGGAGAACTATGTCACGCTCAACAGCTTCGGTGACGGGCTCTGGATCTCGGCGCAGAACAGCATCTATGTCTCGGTGATGACCGTCGTGCTGTCGGTCGCCGTCAGCGTGCTGGCCGGCTATGGCTTTTCGCGGTTCCGGTTCCCGTTCAAGGACCTGTTCTTCGTCCTCATCCTGTCGACGATCATGATCCCGTTCCAGTCGATCCTGACGCCGATCTTCCTGGTGCTGACCAAGCTTGGCCTGCACAACACGCTGACCGGCCTGGTCGGCGTCTATGTGACGCTGCAACTGCCGTTCTCGATCTTCATGATGCGCAACGCCTTCGACGCGGTGCCGCGCGAGATCGAGGAAGCCGCCCGCATGGACGGCGCCGGCAATCTCACCATGCTTGTGAAGGTGATGCTGCCGCTGGTCTGGCCGGGTGTCGTCACCATCGCGCTCTTTGCCTTTCTCGGCGCCTGGAACGAGTTCCTCGCCGCGCTGGTGCTGATGACCGACCAGTCCAAATTCACGCTGCCGGTGATGATGACAGCACTTCAGTCGGGCCGTTTCGGCGCCATCGACTGGGGCGCGGTGCAGGCGGGCGTCACCGTGATGATGGTGCCGTGCCTCATCCTGTTCCTGGTTCTGCAGCGCTTCTACATCCGCGGCCTGATGGCCGGAGCCGTCAAGTAATTCGACCGAATGGAGTAAGTTCATGACCGCATCGCCATCCACCCAAACCGTCGGAGCGGGCAAGACGGGCAAACCCAAGCTCGCCTTCCGCCCGCTGCCTGTGCCGCAGGTCGACGTGCAGGGTTTCTGGGGCGACCGCGCCGACGCCGTCGCCAGCGCCACCGCCGGCATCCTTTACGACCGCTGTGTCGAGGCCCGAATGCTCGAGCAGATCGACCCGGACCGGCCCTCGCCCGGTGTCGTCATCCCCTTCCATGTCAGCGACGGCTTCACCGCCAGCACGGTGACGACGCAGATGTTCTGGGATTCCGACTGGGGCAAGACCATCGAGACCGCGGCGTATTCGCTCTACCGGCGCAAGAACCCCGAGCTGGAGAAGAAGATCGATGCCGTCATCGACATGTATGAGAAGCTGCAGCAGCCGGACGGCTACCTCTCGAGCTGGTATCAGCGCATCCAGCCCGGCCTGCGCTGGACCAATCTGCGCGACTGCCATGAACTCTATTGTGCCGGCCACCTGATCGAAGGCGCAGTCGCCTATTACCAGGCCACCGGAAAACGCAAACTGCTCGATGTGATGTGCCGCTTCGCCGACCATATCGCCACGGTGCTGGGGCCGCGGCCCGGCCAGAAACATGGCTATTGCGGCCACGAGGAGATCGAGCTGGCGCTGGTCAAGCTGGCGCGGGTGACCGGCGAGCAGAAATACATGGAGCTGGCGAAATACTTCATCGACCAGCGCGGCCAGCAGCCACATTATTTCGACGAGGAGGCCCGCGCCCGCGGTGCCGATCCGAAGGATTTCCACTTCAAGACCTATGAGTACAACCAGTCGCACATTCCTGCACGCGAGCAGGACAAGGTCGTCGGCCATGCGGTCAGGGCAATGTACCTCTATTCCGGCATGGCCGACATCGCCACCGAATATGGCGACGACACGCTGCGGACGGCTCTCGACCGGCTGTGGGACGATGTCACCACCAAGAGCCTCTACATCACCGGCGGACTGGGGCCGTCGGCGGACAATGAGGGTTTCACCAGCGATTACGACCTGCCCAACGAGAGCGCCTATGCCGAGACCTGCGCCGCGGTCGGGCTGGTGTTCTGGGCCAGCCGCATGCTCGGCATGGGGCCGAACGCCCGCTACGCCGACATCATGGAGCGCGCCCTCTACAATGGCTCGATCTCGGGCCTATCGCTCGACGGCTCGCTGTTCTTCTACGAGAATCCACTCGAAAGCCGGGGCAAGCATAACCGCTGGAAATGGCACCGTTGCCCCTGCTGCCCGCCCAATATCGGGCGCATGGTCGCCTCGATCGGCAGCTATTTCTACAGCCTGGCCGACGATGCTGTTGCCGTGCATCTCTATGGCGACTCGACCGCTCGCTTCGACATATCAGGCATCCCGGTGAAACTGACACAGGCGAGCCGTTATCCCTGGGACGGCGCCGTCGAGATCACGCTCGAGCCGCAGGCGCCGGTGGAGTTCACACTGCACCTGCGCATCCCGGCATGGAGCACCGGCGCCGAAATGACGGTGAACGGCGACCCGGTCGGCCTGGAGGATGTCACCAGCGACGGCTATGCCGCGATCCGGCGCACATGGAAAAAGGGCGACCGCGTCCTTCTCGGTCTCGAAATGCCGATCGAGCGGCTCTACGCCAACCCGCAGGTGCGGCAGGATGCCGGCCGTGTCGCGTTGTCGCGCGGTCCGCTGATTTACTGCGTCGAGGCGACCGACAATGAAAGCCAGCTGCATCGCCTGACGCTGCCGAGGACGGCAAGCGTCGAAGCGCGGCAGCGGCCGGAGCTTCTCGGCGGCGTGGTGACGCTTTCGGCCACCGCGCAAGCCGATGCCGGCGACGGCTGGCAAAGCGGGCTCTACCGGCCCGCGCCGCCGGCCACCACCAAGACGCGCCTGACCGCAATTCCCTATTTCGCCTGGGACAACCGCGAGCCCGGCGAAATGCTGGTCTGGCTCAGGGACGGGTGAGACAGCCTGTGGAGTTTCCAAACAGGCTCTGAGCGCTCAGCCGATCTTGTAGACCAGGCTCAGCCGCCCGCCTGGCAATTGCTCGACCTTGGTCAGTTCCAGGTCGCGCCGCTGAGCCGTCGTCGAAAACAGCACCTTGCCCTCGCCGGCAATCAGCGGATAGAGGACGAGGCGCAGCTCATCGACCAGCCCGGCCTCGGTAAGGCTGTCGACGATGGTCGAGCCGCCCATCAAGTAAATGTTCTTGCCGGGCTGGCGCTTCAGTGCCGCGACATCGTCGTTCGACCTGAGAAAACGCGTCATCGGCCAGTTGGCTGAATTCAGCGTGTTCGACAGCACATAGTGCGGCGTTTTGGCGGCAAAGCGTGCCCAGGGCAGCTCTTCCCGCGCCGCTGGCTTGCCAGTCATCGGCAGCGGCTCGTTGGGCGCGTTCTGGATCGCGGTCCAGTACTGCTCGTAGCCAGGATACATACGGCCACCAAGCAGGCAGGCATCGACCTGATCCGTCAGCCCATAATCCTCCGACCAGGCATGCACCCAGTCGGCGATGCCGGTCGGTCCCTCCGCCTTGCCGTCGACGGAAATCTTCATGGCGGCGATCAATTTACGCATGGCATTCTCCTTGGCGCACAAAGGCGCGGTTGTGCGGCCCGCGGGCCGGCGGTTCAAAAATTTCGGGAAATGTTGGGAAATGCCGCTGCGGGGCAGCGGTCGTCATGCGGGCAATCGCCCGCTCGTCAAGCATCGGTCAGGCAAGTCTCGAAGTGTCCGGCGCTATCGTCTCCTTTCCACGGGTTTCGTGTTTTTCCTGTTCAGGCCGGCAGGCGTCGGTCGTAGTCGAGCCTCAATCTCGCCCAGCCGTCCCAGAACGGCTCCGGCTGTTCTCCGCGCAGCCTCGCGGCGAGAATGTCGAGATGCATGTGCCAGCCGGGGGCGATGTTGAGCATCAGCGAGCGGTCACCCAAGCGGCGATGGACGATGGTAAGCAGCACATCCTTCCCTTGCGGGGTCAGTGCGAAGGTGACGCCGCCGGTGCTGCCCCAGGTGATGCCGAGCCGGTGCGGCGGATCGATCTCGGTGATCTCACCCGGCATGGTGTGCACAGCCGGAAATCCTGGCGGGCGCTCGCCGGCCGGCTCGGTCAGTTCGTCGTTGCGCCAGGTGAGTTCGAAGGGCGAGCCGGCCTCGCTTCCCATGGGGCCGGCGGCCAGCCATTGGCGGCGCAGTTCTGGGTCGGTGATGTAGCCCCAGATGCGCTCGGCCGGGCCGGGCAGCAGCCGTTCGATCGTCAACGTGGCCGGCTCGGTCAGCACGCCATAGCCATTCTCGGCATGTCGATCGGTCATATCTCGTCTCCCTTCTTCTGTGTCGAGGATTTGCGCGCGTCGTCTTCGCGCAGCAATCGTTCCAAAATGTCGAGCCGCCCCGTCCAGAAGCGCGAGTAGGCTCCAAGCCACTCATGCGCGCTGGCCAGCGGACCAGCCTCGAGGTGGCAGATATGCGTGCGGCCGAGCACTTCGCGACGGATCAACCCGGCATTTTCCAGCACCTTGATGTGCTTGGAAGCAGCCGCCAGCGACATCGCGAACGGTTCGGCCAGCTGGCTCACCGTGCGCCCGCCACCCGCGAGTTCGCGCAGCATCTGCCGGCGCGTCGCGTCGCCAAGGGCGTGAAAGACCTGATCCATCTCGTATGTAAGTAATTCAACCATGTGGTTGAATATGCGCATGCGGCTTTTGATTGTCAACCGTTTGGTTGAATATTATTTGGCGGCGCTGAAAATGGCTGGCCTTTGCGCCTCAGCCGGCGTCGGTGCGACCGATCTCCTCGGCCACCAGTTCCTGCAACTGCCACAGATTGCGGTCACGGATGCCGCAGGCTTCGAGATGGCGGATCGTCTCGAACAGGTACTCGGCACCCGAACCCCAGTGGCCGACGGCCCTGGCCAGCGTCGCCGCGATCGCCTGCTTGTCGAGTTTGCCGGCGTAGCGCGGATTGGCGGGATCGACGACGAAACCGAGCGCGCGGCTCATGCCGCCTTCTGTCCTGACCTGCAGCCAGCGCGGCACGTTGACAGCCGGCAGGACGGTCATCTCGCGGCGCAGCAGCGCTTCCAGGTTGGCCGCCACCGGCTCGGCGATCTCAAAAACCATGCCCTGGCACTGGCCGCCGCGGTCGAGCGCCATCATCAGGCCTGGCTGCTCGACAGTGCCCCGGAAGCGCTTGACCGTAAAACAGAACGAACGGTGCCAACCTGTCGCAACCGCACGCTCGCCGCCGCTCACCTCGCCGACCGGCTTCCACAGCAGCGAGCCATAGGCGAACAGTTTTACCGGTCCAGGCGGCGCGCCGGCCAGCACCTCATCGCGGATGCGCGCATAGTCGGCGTCGGTCATGTAGACCATGCCCGGCGTCGGCCCGGCATCTTCGACCGCGCGCATCGTGCGGGCAACGAGCGCCTCGGTCAGCGCCATCGTCGCCGCCTTGCGCGGCGATGCGGCAGAAATCGGCTTGTTCATTCTCGCCTCTCAGGCATGACCGCCATGTTGCCCAAGGGCGAGGAGATTCTCAAGGCGCGGACTCAAAATCTGAACCGGCGCGCGCAACCGCTTGAAAGGATTCGTAAGTCTCGACTGCCCTAACGCGCCGGACGCGACGGCCCTGCCTGTATGCGTGCTTGCACAAGTCCCGACCGCACCCAGAAGCTCCTCGGCGTCGTCGCCTGCAACGACCTAGTGCGGCGGATGATCCGGCCGGTCGTTGCAGCCGTCGACATAGGGATGGACCGACCATTTGGAGCCGGGTCGCGCCTGCTCACTTTTGGTGAGCGGATCCTGGGATTGCGCGTAGCCATCCTGGTAGCCGCGAATGATCCCGTCGATATCGGGGGGCCAGTCACCGTCCCACGGCCCTCCCAGGATCTGCGCCTGTTGGACCGGATGCAGTTCGTTGTGGCCTTCATGAAAGCTGTCGTGGATATGTCCGGCGTCATAGACCCATCGGCCGGTCACACCCAGGATTGTCGCTCCGGTTCCATCGCCCTTGTTGACCTCGATGCTGGGCAGGCCGGCATCGCTCGGGCTGGCCGTGTCCGAACTGCTGAAGGCCGCGCCAAGCAGCGCGGCAAGCAAGGCGAGAAGCGCCAGGATGTAGGCAACGACCACGCCGACGCCCGACATGCAGAGTGCTAGCGCCGTCAGGGCTGCGATCAGCGCGAGGATGTTGACGGTCTGCAGGTCGTGGATCGACGCGCCCTCGAACTCCACGTGCAGTGCCTCTGATTTTACCCCGGTCGCCTTGTCCTCCGCCGGATTCCCGGTGAACAGCAAGCCGTGCGAGGAGGTGGTGGCGGTTTCAGCCATCAGATAGCCGAACGGAACGCTGGCGCCGGCAACGGCTTGGCTGACGCCGACGGGGTTGTTCGGCAGCAGCAGGTTAAGGCTGTAGTCGGAGTCCAGGCTTCCGGGCCATGTCTTCTCCGACGGCGGCTCGATGCTGATGACCATGCCGACGACGCTGACCGGGCTCTTGTCGCCGAGACAAACCAGCCGGTTGTTGAGCCACCAGTCGCAATAGGCGAGAATCCAGACAATCCCGGTCACCACAAGCGCAATCGGCAAGCACCACGGCTCGCCCATCGCGATCAGCACCACAGCCATGACGGCCGCGAATATGCCGCTGGTGATCGCCGCGCTGATGTACTGGTTGACCGAGATCACCTTGTCCGCGGTCGTGCACGTGGTCCAGGATTTGTCGTCGGTGGCCATCACGGCTCCACTCTGCTGAGGACAGTCAAGGTGACGCCGCCGCTGGCGTGCTCACCCTCGTCGAACGCATTCAAATTGAGGGCTTGCCGGCCGGTCCAGCCGTTCGGCGGGGTGGCGACCGCGGTGATCGTCACCTGTTCGCCCGGCGCCAGCGACGGCTGGTCAGGCGAAATCTCGACCTTCCATCCGGGCGGCAGCGGATGAACCGCCGGCAAATGTGCTGCCAGCCGGCGCTTTTGCTCGGCCTTGACGGACTCCTCGGTCGGTTGCCGGTCGTCACGACAGGGGTTGAGCGGCGGAATGGTGTAGGCGTCGACGGTGAAGCGATACCGGTGCGGCCGGCGGGTGGCGTTGCGCAGCTCGAATTGAAATGTCGCCGGCGACTGCGCCAGCCCAATGTCGGTGTTTTTCTGTCCGAGATTGTTGGCGAAGTTGGCATCGTCGGCCGGGTCGAGCAAGGCCTGCAGGCAATAGTGACCTGCTTCCCGGGGCGTATGCCAGTCGAAGGAGACGAACCCGGGCTGGCTGGCGGATCCGATCACCCCCACCGAGACCGGCCGGGTGTCTATCGGGTTCGACACGGTTCCGATGCCGAACGACAGATAGGACAGATGAACCGGCATCTTGACGACGACGGCATCCTTGGAGGCGTTCCAGACGCGGACGCGCACCTCGTAGTCGGTGTCAGCCTGCAACTTGCCGGCGGGAACGGGCACCCCACCCTTGCGCACCTCGATGTCGGGATTGTCCCAGGTCACCGCGAGGCCAAGGCCGATCAGATAGTATTGATCGTAGATCAGCGGATCGGGCCGGCAGAATGCGGGATGGTCGATCGGCACGCAATGTGCCCGGGACCCCTTCTGGTCGACCCGACGGTCACCCCCCAGCCGCCACCGGCGACAGAAGCGGTGAGCCATCTCGATCAGCGCTGGAATCCAGGCGGAGAACAGTGCTCGCAGGATTGCCGCTATTCCACGCATCGACTCCCTTTCTGAAGCTAACGCAGGGCAACGCCTGATTAACGACGGGATTCGCGCGGCAACAGCGCTTTGGACTGGTTGGACGACTGGTGCCGCTTGTAACTCTGGTCAGACGAATAAAGCGGAACTTGAACGGTACGCTGGCTATTTCCGCGCGAAGAAACCGCGCGCGAACTGTACGATGCGCTTGTGAAAGACGAGCGCCAATATTGCGACAACGGCAAGTATGTAGAGAGCTTCGGTCGATCCGTCGCCGCCGTCAGGTGAAATACCTAACCACCTCTCGATGAAATCCATGTACAGATTCCCCCGTGCGAACTTTTGAGCGTGATCCAGCATAGCTCTTCATCTTGGCCCAGTGTCAAGCAATGAATCATTGCCGTCTCGGACGAATCCGACAAAGAACCATTTGCCAGCATGACCTGCGGCAATCGACATGTTGTCTAAAGATTGCCTAAAAATTGTGCCGGCTTATTGATGTACGTCTGAAGAAAATCTTTGTATCTCAATCATTTCAGGGTCGTTTTTGCAAATTGTGGTCCACCCGCACTACGACACCAGGGGCATCGGCACCTCAAGCCCTTCGATCAGCGCGTCGCGAAACAGCGCGATGGGTCGGCCGAGCCGACCGGCCGGCGGGCGATGCAGCAGCCAGGCGCGCACCTGCGGCTTGAAGTCCAGACAGTCGATGACCTCGACCGCGTCACGCCACCGGCTGTCGGCGAAGGCACCCGGCGTGACGATACCGATGCCGTGGCCGCGCGCCACCAGCGACATTCTGAGGTCGACGCTGAGCGCCTCCACCCCGACCTGGAACGGCAGCCTTGCGCCCTCGAAACTCTGGCGGATGAAGGCGCGAAACCCGCAGCCGTTTTCGTTCATCACCCAGGGGAAGCGAGACAGCGACGCAAGGTCGGCGGGCCGCGGCACGCCAAGGCCGCGCGACGCTACCAGCAGCACCGACTGCAGGCCGAGATCGTCCTGGACCAGTTCGTCCGGCGGCGCCACGCCCTCGGCGAGGCACACCGCGACCGCGTCAAGCTCGCTGCGCGCCACCTGCTCCACCAGTCTCGGCGACCAGCCGGAGGTGATGCGCAGCGTCAACTGCGGAAAGGCCGCGCGCAGGCTGTCGAGCGGCAGCGCCAGCGCGGCATCCGAGAGATAGGGCATGATGCCCAGCCGGAACTCGCCCCTGACCTCGCCTTGCGGCGACACCCCAGCCTTGAGATCTTCGAGCGAGCGCAGCACACGGCGGCCATGCTCATAGGCCTCGCGGCCGGTGGCGGTCGGCTTCAGCGGCTTCGACTGGCGGTCGAGCAGCGCCGTCGCCAGCCCGTCTTCCAGATTCTGGATGCGGCGCGTCACGCCCGGCTGGGTGAGGTTGAGCCTGGCCGAGGCACCGACGATCGAGCCGGTTTCGACCACGGCAATGAAAGCTTCGAGATCATGGATGTTCATGCGCTCCTCGCATAATCATTATCGAATTGATTCAATTGTAGCATGATAATGCTTCGGCATAAAGTCTTCCCACGATATGCAGTTTGCTGAGGACCCAATGCCTGATACGCCAATGCCTAAGACGGTTGATGAGGTGGCCGGGCCGGCCGCGACCATAACCGGCCCGCAGACACTGCTCTTTGCCACCGCGGTCGGCATCATCGTCACCAATCTGTTCGCCCCGCAGACGCTGGTCGGCCTGATCGGGCCATCGCTCGGCACCAGTGTGGCAAGCGCCGGCCTCGTCGCGATGGCCACCCTGCTCGGCTACGCCGCCGGCCTGTTCTTTCTGGTGCCGCTTGCCGACCTCTCGGAAAACAGCATCCTGATCCTGCGCATGCTGATCGCGGCGGCCCTGGCGGCCGGCGTCGCCGCACTGGTGCCCACCGCCGCCGCGCTGCTGATCGTCCTGTTCATCCTCGGTGCTGCCTGCTCGGCCATCCAGATCCTGGTGCCGATCGCCGCCTCGATGGCTCCGCCCGGACAGGATGGCCGCGTCATAGGCGATGTCATGAGCGGGTTGATGGTTGGCATCCTGCTGGCACGCCCGTTGGCCAGCCTGATCGCCGATGCCTGGGGTTGGCGCGCCTTCTACGGCCTCAGCGCCGCGGCCCTCGTCATGCTCGCCTGCGTGCTCGCCTTCACCCTGCCGCGGCGGCGGCCGACGGCGAGATCGTCCTATGGCATGCTGATCGCCTCGCTGCTCCACCTGCTGCGCGACGAGCCGGTGCTGCGGCGACGGGCGCTGACGGCGGCCCTGGTGATGGCAGCGTTCAGCCTGTTCTGGACGGCGGTGGCGTTGCGCCTGGCTTTGCCGCCCTTCGATCTCGGCCAGCGCGGCATTGCGCTGTTCGCGCTGGTCGGCGCCGGCGGCGCGCTGGTGACGCCGTTGTTCGGCCGCGCCGGCGATCGCGGCTGGACGCGTTCCGCCACCATCGCCTGCCACCTCTTGCTGGTCGGCTCGATGGCGCTCGCGGCGTGGTCCGGCTCCGTCCAGGTGGAAGCCCCATGGGGACCTTTGATGCCGATGGGTATCGGCGCCGTGTTGCTCGACATCGGCGTCACCGGCGACCAGACGCTTGGCCGCCGCGCCATCAACCTGCTGCAGCCCAGGGCGCGCGGCCGCCTCAACGGTCTGTTCGTCGGCATCTTCTTCATTGGTGGCGCCATCGGTTCGATGCTGGCCGGCATCGCCTGGACCTGGGGCGGATGGCCAGCGGTCTGCGCCATCGCCGCCGCCTTCGGTCTCGCCGCCCTCCTGGTCGACTGGATCGGCGGGACCGAGTAACCGAGTGACCGACAGGGAACAATGTTGCCGGCAAAGTGTTCTAGTCCTTGCCGGAGGATGTCATGAACGATGCGTCGGCAAAACCCACGGGCCTCGTCCTTTCATCGACGGAGCGCGTGAACACGCTGTCGCATTTTCACCGCGCCGAGATCGCCCGCATGGCGGGATGGCGCGACCGGCTCGACCGGACGACGAACTGGGCGATCACTGTGGTGGCGGCGCTGCTTTCGGTATCGCTGTCCACGGCCAGTGCGCATCACGGCGTGCTGCTGTTCGCCATGCTGCTGATCCTGCTTTTGCTGTGGATCGAGGCGCGCCGCTATCGGTTCTTCGACTTCTACCGGGCTCGCGTGCGGCAGTTCGAACGTCATTATTTCGCGCAGATCTTTTCCCCGCAGCCCGATTTTGCGTCTGACTGGCTGCTCATCGTCGGCGAAGGCCTGCGCGCGCCGAAGTTCCTGCTGTCGCAGCGCGCTGCGCTGGCGCGACGCCTGCGGCGAAACTACATCTACCTGTTCCTGATCCTGCTGTTGGCCTGGGTGGTCAAGATATCGACCCCCAGCCTTCAGACCGTGGGCCTCAAGACCGGGTTTGTCGGTTCGCTTCGTGAGGCCGTCGAAAGCGCCGCCCTTGGCCCCATTCCCGGTGTCGTTATCGTGGTCGTCGTGGCGGCATTCTATGCCTGGCTGCTCGCCATCGTCTTTTTCGCAGCCCGCGACGACGGCGAACTTTCCTTCGGCGACGTCCACGTCTGACGCCGAACTCTGGCGACCGGCGGCTGCAGCGCGAATGCCGGCCGGCGCGTTGTTCTGGTCAGTTCGCTGAGGCGTTTGAGTGCGCCAAGCCGGGCAGCGGCAAGCCCGCTAGATGCCGAAGAATTGCCTGCCGATCATGTAGCCCAGCGCCGCCGCGACCAGCGGAAACAGCGTCGGCGCGACCTTGCCAAGAAGGGAGACCTGCTGGGCCTTCGCCGGCGTGTGGCGTGCATTGCCGAGATTCTTGGTCATTGCTTGCCTTAGGTTTGAACGATTCATTAGCAAATGCTGATTAACATCATGGCCGCATTAACGGCCTGCAAAGAAATTAGATCAAATAGCCGACCATTCCTGCCGCCGCACAACGGCGCCGCCGGCACGGCGGTGGCGTCACCCGTGACATTAGCCTGCGGATTTGGTTCAAGCGCGCATTTCTCAATCGCGAGCCGTCGTATGCGGTCGAGGGCAGCTGTTCCGCTCTCGACCCATGATTACAATTTTCGCGACGAAAAGAAGCCTCTCGTCGAGATTGCCGGCACAGACGTGATGCACTGCTGATTACTCCACATCTTCTGCGGTGAACCAATCGTTGACCTCCCGCAATTCCGCACGAGCCTCTTCGAACCGACCCTGTGACCGCAAAAGCTTCGCCAGACTGTTGGTCGCCTGCAACTCCCAACTCCTGGCGTCCTGCTGCCTGGCAAAGGCGATCGCCTCGCGGAAAGAAGCCTCCGCCGCTCTGTCTCCTGCTCCATTTGCAAGTTCGATCTCACCGCGAATGCGCAGCAAGGCGGCTGTAAAGTAGTGCTCGCCAATCTTTTCGGCTTCGCGCAGACCTTTCTCAACGGTCACTGCCGCTATACTGAATTGCCCGGAATTCATGAAAGCCTTGGCCAGCAAGCCTAAATAACACGATTTGTCGACCTCCTCATCTTCAAGATCACTCTCGGTCAATGCCATCATATGGCTACCCACCAGACTGTCATCGAGGCTCGATGCAGCCAGGCCGCCAAAAAAGCGCGCCACCCTTGCCCAGAGATTGAAACCGTTTTCCTGCGCCAGCGGCAGGAGTTCATCCGCCAGTCGAGCGATCGAACTGCTCTCCTCGCGGAAGGCGAACAACACGCACCCGTTTCCCAGGCAGGCGGCCAGACGATAGGCGGACTGCTGCCGAACGGTCGCCTCCGCCTCGAGGTAGAGTTTCAGCGCTTGGCTGCGATATCCCAGAATATGCAAGGTCCAGGAAAGGTAGATCATGGCCATGCTCGGAAAGTCGCTGCCGACCTTGTCTGCGCTGTCCTTGTGGCTGAGAGCGCGCTCAAGATATTGCCGGGCCGCCACCAACTCGCCCTGAGAGAACAGACTCATCCCCTTGAACTGCAGACCTATGACGAGCGCGTTTAGGTAACCGCCCTCCTCGCCGACCCGAATTAACTCATCACTGGCCGCGAGGGCCTTACCGAACTGACCTGAGTTGAAATGGGTACCGAAAAGCCCGTCGAGCGCCCTGATCGTCGATTCCGGCTCGCCAAGCTTCCCGCTCAGTTCTATGGCCCGCTGATATGCCGCACTGCCCTCGCCCGTCACGTAGCCTAGCGCAGCGTAGAGCACGTCGCCCAGCTCCAGTTCGAAGCGAAGCAGCCTGCGGCTACGATCGTCGGATTCGGGCAAGAGTTTCGCGGCTTCAAGCCCCTTCCTGAAGGTACGCACCGCGTCGACTTTTGCCCAAGTCTTGGCCGCCTTCAGCCCTGCCAGCAACCAGTAGTCAGCGGCGCGGTCGAACAGACCTGCGTCTGCGAAATGCTCAGCGAGCACTTCGGGATAGGCAAAAGCCGCGTTGTGGTCGCGCAGTTCGATACATTCGGCAATCAATCGGTGAATCTGCTGCGCGCGCTCGTGCAGCATCGTGCCTCTGGCGGCCTGCTGCAGGAGCACGTGGGTGAACGAAAAGCCCGCGCCGGCTGTCCCCCGCTCGGCGACGATCAGCCCCGTGCGCACCAGGTCGCCAACCGCGGCGCGCAACTCCGCTTCGGGCCAATCGCAGATCTCGCGCAATATGTCGAAATCGAATTCGCGGCCGATCGCCGCTGCGATCTGCGCAATTTCCTTGGCGCGCCCCAGCCTGTCGAGGCGGGCAAGCAGCGAGAACTGCAGGGAGTTCGGAATGTTGGTCGTAGGTGACAGACGTTTCGGCTGCGATACGTCCAGCCGCAATCCTGTTTCGACCACGCTCCGCGTAAGCTCTTCGATATAGAGAGGGACGCCTTCACTGCGGTCGAGCACCACCGAAACATCAGCAGCGAGCGCATTCGGACTGATGTCATGGACAATCGCTTCGGCATCCTCGCGGCCGAGCGCTTCAAGCCTGATGTGATGCACGTCCGGCCCGTCGACCCACGGAACGCTTGAGTGGTTCCTGCTCGACACAAGCAACAGCGCAGGAGTCGAAGCCAGGCTGGCGACGATCTTGTGGAGAAGGTCGCGCGAGGTCGCGTCGGCCCATTGTTCATCTTCGAACAAGATCAGGATCGGGGTAGCACGCGCCAGATAACTGACCAAATCGATGAACGCTTGCTCGGCAATGTTGCGCTGTCGTTCGGCGCTTATCCCTTCAAGCCTGTCCGGCATAGTCGTCGGTAAGCCGAGCAGGCTTGAGAAGATCGCCAGCGCGACGTCGCTGGACACAGAACCTATTGACAATCCGTTGCTGAGCTTTCGCAGCTTTTCTTCCGTCGAGTCACCGTCCTCGATCGTTGCGATCCTCTGCAGCTCCGCGAGGAATGGATAAAGGGTGCTGTTCTCAAAGGTCGGAGAACATTGCATGGTCAGCTGCGGAAAGCTGCGCAGGCGCTGCTGGATCTCATTGAGCAACCGGGATTTACCGATTCCCGACTCCCCCGAGACCAACACCGCATTGCCGCGCCTGTCGCGCACGACGGTCTCCCAGCGCTCCATCAGCAGTCGCAATTCGGCATTGCGGCCGCACAGCTTGGTCATGCGCGCACGCTTTGCAAAGCGAGTCGGCACCATGCGCGCCCGTTGCACCTGCCAAACCTGGACTGGCTCGGCGAATCCCTTCAGCTCATGTTTGCCGAACGTGGTGAAATCAATCGCGCCGCTCGCGGCCTCGAAGGTCGCCGCGTCGACAAGGATCGTGTTCGGCTTGGTCAGGACCTGCAGCCGTGCCGCTAGATGCGCGACGTGGCCGAAGGCGACGGTGGACACGCCGCTCGGCGCGCCGACGAACTCCCCCACCACGACCTGGCCGCTCGCGATACCCACCCTCACTTGCAACGGATATCCCTGACTTGCCGAGATGGTGCCTACCGCATCGACGATCTCGAGTGCCGCTAGCACGGCGAACTCGCTGTCGTCCTCGCCAGCTATTGGATAACCGAAATAGGCTTGGACGGCGTCGCCGATATAGCTGGCCGTCACACCCTTGCGGCGGCGGATGACGCTGCTGCAGGTCTGCAGAAAGCTCTCGATCAGGCGTTGGAAGTCCTCGGGATCCAGGCGGTCGGCATATTCGGTTGACCCCACCATGTCGCAAAACAGAATGGTGAGATAACGCCGCTCTGCAACAGACTTCCCTGGGCTGCCGGGCAAAATCGGGCTAGCCAATGGAACCGGTGTGGTCACGGCTCTGGGACCCTCCTTGGTGCGGCGACCATGTAGCACCAGTCATGTTATCGCAAATCCCGGCGCTCATCAGCCGCTTTCGATCGCGTCGAGTGGATCATCGCAGCTCGTCGCACTGAACGTCGGCGTAGATCAAATGATCTGCCGAGCCAAATGCCGCTTCGCTCTGGTCGAAGCAGAACCGTTTGGGCACCAAGCGTATCAAGGTGCGTCGGTTGCACTCACCAGGCAGATCGACTTGGAAAGTGCGCGGCGACATCGACGGCGTCGGATCGCTCCATTTCGTGTGACCGGCAAACGAAACGTTCTCAACCAACAAGCTGGAACCGGCTGCGCTGACCGAACCGGAGATGGCCTCGGCGTTGGTACCCTTTGCCTGTTCGATGCTGGGATAGTCGCCGCCTTGTGGCGGTTCCCCATTTGCCGGAATCGCGTCCGTCCTGACGGCCACATTGATCCTGATATCGTCGCGCTCCGGAACACCACCGTAGCTGTTGCGAAAGGTCCAGCTTACGCGAAGGACACGCGTCTTCGCCTCCTCTCCGGGCGGCCGAGGCAACACCTGAAGCGTGGCATCGGCGAGCGAAGAGCCTTCATCCTCCGCCTCTGGCGCCGGGCAGCTAGTGTAGAGTGGGCGGTAGCCACATTCGGAGCCACCGGCTCCCCATAAACAGTCGCTCAGCTTCCGCCAGTCCTCTGAGCTCAGTCGCGGCGCGCGGGAGGACAGGTCATTGCCGGACCCCGGCAACATCCAGGGATGGACGCCACCGCTGCCGGCCGCCCAGTCCGTCCGGTGTGCGGCGATCCCTGCGTAGATGATCTCTTCCTCGCGCAGCTCGAGCAATTGGACCCAGGTTGGCGACGTAACCGTCGGCTCATGCCCCACTGCGTCCGCGGCAAAACGGCGGCCCGTGATTTGTGTGGTAAGCGTGTGGCAGCTTGTGCAGTTGCCCGTTGGATCGTCGACCGTCCTGGCATGGCGAAGTTCATTGGGGTAGGTGCTGGTGTAGCCGGAGCCGACCACGCGGAACGGCGCGCCCGGCAACCGCGGCCGATGCGGTAGAAAATCTCCCAGGCTGAAGGCGGTCGATTTGGGATCGTCGGCTGAACGGAACCCTACCCTGCTCTGTGCAATGTGCGGATCGATCACATAGGGGCTTTTGTTGTCATGGCATGCATGGCACGAGATCTTGAACGTCGAATCATAGATTTTCTCCGCCGCAGTCCTTCCGACATTATCCGAATAGTTTCGCCCGCCTGGCGGAACGAAGGGCTTTGACCAGTCGAACACGCTCTGGTCCTTGCGGCCGTCGAAGAAGATAATTTCTCCGGATTTCCGATTGAACCCGATGGTGCCGAAGACAGAAAATCTCGGATCCGATCGCGTCCAGTAGGGATCGGTGCTGACCTCCTGGCTGATATTGGATTTTCTGCAGAGGAACAGCCATTCAACGTTGCCGCGCACGACCCTTACGACACGTGAGTTCAGCCCACAGTAGGTCGTGCTGCCAGTCAGCGAAGGCTTGTCGCATTTGGGCAATGTCGCCGTCCATTTCACCACCTCTCCGTTTTCGTTCCTGTGCTCGAACTCCAGCGGAGAACCTGGTTTTGTCGGATTGGGCTTGAGGTCGACGACATTGCCATCAACTTCCAGTGGGATGACCTTCATTTGTGGGCTGTCGCAATCGCCGTCGGGAATAGGACCGAACACCGCCCGCGCTTCATCGCCAGACCTGGTTATGACGTCGGTGCTCTTTGAGGCTGGCGCCCAAAAGATGTCAGGGTTCCATCGCGTAACGGCTTCGGCAAACGACTTCCCATCGAGTTCAGCCGGAGCGAAATCGACGCCGCGAGGTCGCAGCAGCTTGACAGCGGAACCGCGCGGCAATTGTGACACCGCGCAGCCGCTCGCCTTGCTGCAAACCACGTCGGCCTGATCGGAGCCTTGCCTCTCGCCGGCTCGCGGCGTCGATACAAAAGCTGCATGTCGAAGCCCGATCGTCCCGGACAGCAGGAGAAGCGCAATGCCGAGGACAGCAGCGATCAGCGCAACGGCACGCATTTCAGCCCACTGGAGCGTGCCAGTGAACCCATAGCCGATCTTTGGGCGTCATCGCTTCTTGGCTGCGACAGAGCCAGCAGCATAGTCGGCGTGGACAGTAAGCGATTGAAATCGCCAGATGTCGTCGTCGCCCTTTACAAAAGAGGCCCGGGCATCCGCCGAATAGTCAAGAACCGGTGCCGGAGAGTGGGAGTCCTGCAGAGTGACCAGGACTATCGATTTGGTATTCACTGTCTTACCATCAACCACATCGAACAAGGTGTTGGTCACGAGATGCCGGGTCTGGAGCTTATCTGTTTCCAGTTTCTTAACTATTATTTTCATCTGCTCAAGAAGATCGTCTGGCGACTCCGAACCAAGGTCGAGTGTCAACTTGAGGATACTGCTGCTTGTACTGCAAATCTCGTAGTAAGACGATTGCGGTTTCGCAAAGAGGGCGGTGAACGCGGCTGCATTTCTTTCGTCGATCGTCCAGGCATAGCGGGACAAAAGATCTTGAATTGCTTGACGATCTTCGGCCGGAGGATTCTCGAGATTCCAACCGGGAGTAGCCTCTGTTCCGCAGGAATCAGCTGAAGCAGTGCCGCTGAAAGCAAAACAGAACCCGAAAACCAGGGCAAAAAACCTCAAAATCGCGCAGCTGGTTATTATGCCTTTCCGACGCTCGCTCATGATGGCCCCCTCTTATGGAGCTTGATGGAAAAGTACCCATTCATCTTATACCACCCCAAAGAAGGTGTCAGCCGAAATCGATGGCATACGAGGCCACGGACATGATTTCGTGTTCCTGTTTTTTTGAATTTGCGGTAAGTTGCAATGCCCGGCCTGCAGCAATTTCATTCCTAACTTGCAAGGTAGGCCGTGGGCGTTTCCGGTATGTTATCGCAAACTAAAAACTCACTTAGACGAAGCAATAGAGTCTAATCGTGGTTATATAGGAGCATAAAAATGCCGAGTATTGTTCGAAATATTGTATTGGCACTTTCGTGTTTTTTTAGCGTTGTGCCTTTGGCGTTTGCGCAGCAAAATCAGGAAATTGAGATAGTTCTGCAATCGCGCCTGCCTTCTTATGGAAACGATACCCCCCTAATTATTGACTTTACTCTCACGAACCGATCAGGCAGCCCGATCAGGGTGCTCAGGTGGACCACGCCAATCAACGGCGTCTCCGGCGAAATATTTTCAGTGACGAGAGGGTCGCAGCCAATTCAGTATATCGGCCGTTTGGTGAAGCGAGGAGAACCGACTGAGGCTGATTTTATCAATATTGAACCCGGACAATCGATTTCGGTGCCCGTCGATCTGTCATTGTACTACGCCATCTATGAAGCAGGGAACTATGCGGTTACCTACGATACAGAGGGAGTGGGTCTGCTGATTGGCCGTCCAGGTGCCCTGAGACGGGCAGCAGTTTTGAGCAACGCCGCCACGTTCAGGCTTCTGTCAGGTCGGATTCCTCCGGAACGGATACCGCTCTCGGCTCCCAAATTCGACCAGTGTGACAGCCCTCAACAGGATGATATTGGCGCTGCGCTGGCGGAAGCAAATAACATAGCATCGGCTGCCCTGCAGGTTTTGCAGGCCACGCCCTCGGCCCAGCAACCGAATTCCCAACGATATCTGACATGGTTTGGGGCGCATACCGTAGGACTGTACGCAAAGGCCACTGGAAATTTCTCGAAGATTACGGATGCTCTTGCAAACAAAGCAATATCGTTTGGATGCCACGGCAGCGACTGCGAATCGGGAGACTATGCATATGTGTACCGTAATCAACCTTACAGTATCTTTGTTTGTCCAAAGTTCTGGCTAGCCGCTCTGAAAGGAACGGATTCAAGGTCTGGAACGATTATACATGAAATAAGTCACTTTTTCATCGTCGCATCAACAAACGACTATGTCTATGGTCAGGATGCCGCTAAGGTACTCGCGGCCGAAAACCCGCCTAGAGCCACATCAAACGCTGATAATCACGAATACTTTGCTGAGAATAGCCCGGAGCTTCCGATGTGAGGAACACCACACGCTACTGATCTAGGCCGTGAACCCATAAACCGGGAAATGGTCGAGATTGGCGAATTGTGGAATGTCGGCTATCGGCCCGCGGGTTGGGCGAAAGCGATCTCGCCGCCACGCGTCGATGATCGGCGCGTGCTGAATGGAATTTTCTGGGTCCTGCGCTCCGGCGCGCCGCGGCGCGACCTGCCGCTCTGGTCTTGATCAATGCGCCACGCCGTCGGATGCGTGCAGGAGTATCCAGGTCAAGCCGATGCGGCCGTCGAACTGGGATGCAAAATGTTCGGCGGCGATGTCTTCCAGGCCGTCATCGACAAGAGCTTCTATGCTTCGTCGCAGCAGCGCGAGTTGCATCTCGCGGGCGTGTGCAAGGTCTGCCTCTCTCATGATTTCCGTGACGTGGTAGGCGACAACGGGCTGGCCGAGGCAGGACGTGAGCGCGCTCGCTTCCGACGTCACTGCCGTAACTGCATCTTCGATTTTCATTCTGGCGCTCCTCATCAAACAAGATGCTGGCGCCTCCCTATGAGACGACGGTGTTCCGTCGTTCCTTTTCAATTTCGACTGTCGCGAGTGGCAGGTGTGCGCGAAAGGAGAATTACCTCTTGTTTCAGTCTCCCTGAGTAGCCTCGCTACCCAAATCAGTATGCTGCAAAATTGAATTAAAGGCGACCGGATAGTTAATCGATGGTTAATGGCGGCGTTCGCATCTCAGGCGTTCGCGCATGAAACATCGGGCAGGTCCGCCTTGCGCCTCTTTTCGGACATTGAGACCAGCGTTGCTGTGCGCTCAGAAACGGACTCTCGCGATCCAGAACCGCAGCTGGGTGGACCAGCAAGCGCGCCGACGAGCAGCCGAGCCGAGCAGCGGACGCTCTCGGCGGAAGAGTCTAACACCTGGGTCCCAAGCCAATTTCCGCCTGCTGCGCTCCACGTTATTGCAAGACGTTCAAATTTGAGCTTTCGCACTCATGCTTTGTCGAGAGTATCTCCTGTAGTCATTTAAACCTTCTGCGCCGTAAGGAGAACGCAATGACTCGCAATCACGTTGAACGTCTTGGAGAGTTCAGGGAAATCCTGGTCGCGACTCGACGCGAAGGAGTCCGTAACGTGCACCATACCCGCGACGCAATGCGGGCAAGTGGCTTTCAGATCGGGGACAGCGACGGCTCCAGCTACGGAGCCGAGTTGAAGGCGCTCCAAGAGGAAATTGAGGCAGTCGACCGCGCCATCGAAGACGAGAAGCGGTTGGCCTTGGCCCTCGAGAGCGCGGCTCAATCCCGCCGACCGACTAAACCGAGAATCGTGAAGGCAACATAGGGTCGGGTTCGGCCCTCGGCGCCCGTCGCGTCGATCGCCTGCGGCATGGTGTCGGGCTCGTCGCTAAGCCACAGCAGCGAGACGCTTGTCAATTATCCCCCTGCCAGCCTCGGCAGCAGGAAAATTTCCGACCCTTTTGGCAATTCCTTCGACCAGGTGTCGCGATAGATCGTCCCGTCGATGGCGACGGCGATGCCGCGGTCGATCAAGGGCTCGATGCCGGGATACTGTTCAGCCAGTTTCCTGAACAGCTCCCTTATGTCCTTGGCCTCGATCTCGACCTTGTTCTTGCCTCCGGCGGCCGCGCCAAGCGATCCCCAGAGCGTCACTTCGACCATCAGCCTGCCCGTTCCGCCTCGATCGCCGCCAGGATGCGCGGTGGCGACATCGGAATATGTGCCATCCGCACGCCGGCTGCATTCGACACCGCATTGGCGATCGCCGCCAGCGGCGGCACGATCGACGTCTCGCCGACGCCGCGCACCCCGTAGGGGTGGTTGGGGTTGGGGATCTCGAGGATCTGCGTGTCGATCATCGGCAGGTCAGAGCAGACCGGGATGCGGTAGTCGAGGAAGCCGGGATTCTGCAGCCGCCCGTCCTTGCCGTAGATATACTCCTCGTTGAGCGCCCAGCCGATGCCTTGCGCGGCACCGCCCTGATACTGTCCCTCCACATAGGTCGGGTGCACCGCCTTGCCGGCATCTTGCACCACCGTGTAGCGCAACACCCTCGTGGCGCCGGTCTCGGGGTCGACCTCGATATCGCAGATATGGGTGGCGAAGGAGACGCCGGCTCCGTCGGCAACGAGTTCGCTGTGGCCGGCGATCGGTCCGCCGGTCGTGCCCGACGCGGCGGCAATCTCCCTCAGCGACAGCTTGCCGAGATTGCCGTGCTTGTCACCCTTGGCAACCGCGTGGCCCTGTTCCCAGACCACGTCGTCGACGGAGATGTCCCACATCTGCGCGGCGCGTTCGCGCAGGATCTTGATCGCGTTGCGGGCGGCCGAGATGGTCGCCATGGAAGACGAGAACGTGCCCCGGCTGCCATCGGTCATGTCGTTGTAGCCGAGGCTGGAGGTGTCGGCGACGATCGCCTTGACTTGGGCGTAGTCGATGCCGAGCTCCTCCGCCGCCACCAGCGACAGCGACGCGCGGGAACCACCCACATCGACCGTTCCGACGGCAAGCGAGACCGAGCCGTCCATGCCGATGTTGAGGTCGGTGCAGGTCTGGCCGCCGAAGTTGAACCAGAAGCCGCAGGCCATGCCCCTGCCCTGGTTCTTTCCGAGCGGCGCCTTCATGTGCGGATGGTTCTTCACCGCCTCCAGCGTCGGGCCGATGCCGATCGGGCCATAGACCGGGCCGTAGGACGACCTGGTGCCTTCCTGCGCGGCGTTCTTTATGCGGAAGTCGACCGGGTCCATGCCGATCTCTTTGGCCAGTTCGTCGACCGCGCTTTCCACCGCGAACGCCGCCATGGGTGCGGAGGGCGCGCGATAGGCCGCCGTCTTCGGCCGGTTGACCAACACTTCGTAGCCGACCGTCTTGACGTTCTCGAGCCTGTAGCAGGCGAACGCCGTCATGGCGCCGATCTCGGCCCAGGAGCCCGGATACGGACCACAGGAATAGCGCAGCGTCGCTTCGGCGGCGGTGATGGTGCCGTCCTTGCGGGCGCCGATCTTCACGTCGATCGAGGTGGCGCTGGTCGGGCCCGAGGCGCGGAACACCTCGTCGCGGGTCATCACCAGCTTGACCGGGCGCCCCGCCTTGCGCGACAGCGCCAGCGCCACCGGCTCGGCCCAGACATGGGTCTTGCCGCCGAAGCCGCCGCCGATCTCCGAGGAGGTGACGCGCAGCTTCGAGGCTTCCATGCCAAGCAGTTGGGCGCAGTGTTGGCGATAGACGAAATGCCCCTGCGTGCAGACCCAGAGGTCGGCGGTGCCGTCGGAACTGACGCTCGCCACGCAGGCATGCGGCTCGATATAGCCCTGATGCGTCTGCTCGGTCTTGAACGAGCGCTCGACGATGAAATCGGCGTGCCCGAAACCCTGATGGACATCGCCATGGCCAAACTGGCTGCGCTTGGTGACGTTGGACGGCTTTACCGGCTTTTCCTCGAGGCCCTCGGTGAAGATGGCGTCGTTGATGAGCGGCGCGGAGTGCTTCATCGCCTCGTCGACATCGGTAACATGCGGCAAAAGCTCATAGTCGACCTCGATCAGCTTCAGCGCCTGCCTCGCCGTGCGGGCGTCGACGGCTGCCACCGCGGCCACCGCATGGCCGTCATAGAGCGCCTTGGTGCGCGCCATGCAATTGTCGAGGATGTCGTACATGGCGGCATCGCCATCGGTGAGGTCTGGCAGGTCGGCCGCGGTGATCACCGCTTTCACGCCGGGGAGCTTCTCCGCCTTCGACGTGTCGATCTTCCTGATCGTGGCGTGGGCGTGGGGGCTTCTGAGGACGCGCCCGACCAACTGGCCGGCCATGTTGAAATCCGCGCCGTAGCGCGCGCGGCCCGTCACCTTGTCTACGCCGTCGGGGCGGATAGGACGTGTGCCGACGGAGGCGAAGTTGCGAGTGGAGTAACGCGGATCGAAATTCATCGTCATGCTCCCTTCATCACGTTTGCCGCGTCCTGAACGGCACGCACGATCTTGTCGTAGCCGGTGCAGCGGCAGAGGTTCCCGGCGAGGCCGAAGCGGATTTCCTCCTCGGTCGGATCGGGGTTCTTGGCCAGCAGGTCCTTGGCCGCGATCAGGAAGCCAGGCGTGCAGATGCCGCATTGAAGTGCTGCATGCTCCAGGAATTTCTGCTGCAGCGGGTGCAGGCTGTCGCCATGCGCCATGCCCTCGACGGTCTCGACGCGGCGGCCCTCGGCTTCCGCACCGAGCACCAGGCACGAACACACCAGCCGGTCATCGAGGATGATGCTGCAGGCGCCGCAGTCGCCGGTGCCGCAGCCTTCCTTGACGCCCGTCAGCCCCAGGCGATCGCGCAAGACGTCGAGCAGCGTCTCGTCCGGCTGGCAAAGGTACTCGACGCTGTCGCCGTTGATTGTGGTTGAGACTGCTACACCAGCCATCATTTGCCTCCTGCACGAGCATAGGCGGTCGTGGCGGCCCGCTTGGCCAGCACACCCGCAACTTTCCTTCTGAATTCGATGGTGCCCCGCTTGTCGTCGATGGGGCGGCAGGCGCCAAAGCAGACCTTGGCGAGCCTTTCAAGCGCGGCTTCGTCCAGCGTCCTGCCGATAATGGCCTCGGCCGCCTCTTCCACAAGCAGCACGGTGGGTGCCGCGGCGCCCAGCGCCACACGGGCCGCTGTGACGACGCCCCGTTCGTCGAGCGTCAGGTTCACGCCGGCGCTGACCACCGCAATATCCATCTCCGTACGGGGAATGAAGCGCAGATAGGCATCGCCCGAGCGCGCTGCGCGCTTGTCGAGCAGGATCGCCTCGATGATCTCGCCTTTAGCCAGCGACGTCTTGCCCGGCGCGGTCGGCACGCTCCCCACGGGAATCGTTCGCCTGCCCCCCGGGCCGACTACCGATGCCCTGGCGCCGGCCGCGACCAGCGCCGGCACGCTGTCTGCAGCCGGCGAGGCGTTGCAGAGATTGCCTGTTATCGTGCAGCGTCCCTGCACTTGCTTCGAGCCGATCAGCTTGGCCGCTTCGACGACGCCGGGCCATGCCTTCTTCAGGGCAGAGCTCTCGCCCAGGACGGCACAGGGAACAGCGGCACCGATGCTGAAGCCGTCGGCCGTTTCCCTGATTTCACTCAAAGCCTCAATCGCCTTGATGTCGACGATCAGGTCGGGTTCGACAAAGCCGCCCTTCATCCTCACCAGTAGGTCGCTGCCCCCGGCAAGAATGGCGGCCGTACCTGTCGACCCGGCCAGCAGGCCAACGGCATCTTCGATTGAAAGCGGACGTATGTAGCGCATCGTCTCCCCTTGGTCTTCGCGATCTCAGCGAACCGTTATAAACAGTCTCCTCATAATGGCTATCCGGTTCCGCATTTGCGTCGATTAGGCCAGGCGCCGCAAAATCGAGTCCCACATCAACCTGAACCGGGGTACGCCAGGTCGTGCGCAGCCGGACAGGCTTGCGGCCAGGCTCTCAAAAATCCGAGAGCGTGTGTCGGACTGGCCAAGTCTCGTTCGTCCTGGGAACATCGAACAGCCATCGTGAAAGGATAATAGGATATGCCCGGCACCGTACGTTTGCATCGCGTTCTGACGACCAGCCCGGAGAAGGTCTATCGCGCCTTCGTTGAAGCGGACGCGCTGGCGAAGTGGCTTCCGCCGAACGGCTTCACCTGCACTGTCCATCACTTCGAGGCAAAGGTCGGCGGCACGTTCAAGATGTCCTTCCGCAACTTCACGACCGGCAACAGCCATTCCTTCGGCGGCGAGTATCTCGAACTCGTTCCGGCCGAACGCCTGCGCTACACTGACAGGTTCGACGATCCCAACCTGCCCGGCGAGATCCAGGTGACCGTAATCTTGAAAAAAGTGTCGGTCGGCACCGAAGTTGACATCACCCAGGCAGGCATTCCGGACGTCATTCCGGTCGAGGCCTGCTATCTCGGCTGGCAGGAGTCGCTCAGGAACCTGGCAAGGCTCGTCGAACCCGAGATCAATCAATGATAGCAGTTCCAGGACAACTGCACAGCGCAATTGCGTAAGAAACAAATAGCTGCTGCGGTAGATGCGGCGGCCGGAGACCGGCCGTCGATCAACGTCAACGCCAGCTCTCCTCTCGTTCTTGTCTTCGGCGCTAATCCGCTCGAATGTCGCGCACGCCGTGTCCCAGGCGTTGGCCGAGCATCGGAACCGCAGGAACGATGTAGCGCTATCTCACCTTGATGACGACCTTGCCCTTCGCACGCCCGCTTTCGACGTAAGCCAGAGCCTCATTGGTCGCTTCGAATGGAAAGACCCGATCGACAACCGGGCGGATGGTTCCGGATTCGATGAGAGCGGTGATCTTGCCCAGCTGATCGCCCTGCGCCCACATGAAAAGGAACGAAAACGTCACCCCACGGCGCCTGGCCTTGGTCCGAATACCGCGACTCAACAGTCGCAGTATCAATCTCAGCATCAAGTTCAGTCCCTTTTCCCTGGCAAATTCGGGATCCGGTGGGCCGGAGATGGAGATGAGCTTCCCACCCGGTTTCAGCACATTCAGGGATTTTTCAAGCGTTTTGGCGTCCTGGCTGTTCAAGACGACGTCGTAGCCCGACAGGGCTTTCTCAAAATCGTCTTTCCTGTAATCGACGACGACATCGGCGCCGAGACCCCTGGCCAGATCGGCACTCGCCGCACCAGCGGTTGTGGCAATCGTCGCGCCGAGATGCTTCGCCAGCTGTATGGCGAATGTCCCCACGCCGCCGGAGCCAGCCTGAATGAAGACCTTTTGCCCCTTCTTCAAACCTGCCCTTTCGACAAGCACTTGCCAGGCGGTCAGACCGACCAGGGGGATCGAGGCCGCCTCTTCCATGCTGAGATTCTCGGGCTTCAAGGCCACGTCGGCTTCGTTGATGGCGATGATCTCGGCGAATGTCCCGATCCGGCCATCGCGCGGCCGCGCGTAGACCTCGTCGCCGGGTTTGAACTTGCGGACCTTTGATCCCACACGGTTCACCTTCCCGGCCACGTCGTGGCCCAGGATGAACGGAGGGCGATACGGCAGGATGGGTTTGAACTCCCCGGTTTTGATCTTGGAATCCAGGAGGTTCACCCCTGCGGCATGGATTTCGACCAGGACATCGTTGTCCGCGAGCTCCGGCTCGGGCATCTCGGCCAGCCGCAGAATGCCCTTCTTGTTATATTTATCGACGACGAATGCCTTCATGGCAGTGACTTTCTGAAAGGGATTTTGGTGTTTCTCATGGGCGTGAAATCTCTTGCCCCGCTGATGTTCAGACCGGCAGGCGGAACTGCTTGCGCAAGCTCTTGTCGAATATCGCCGCGGGCGCAAAACGGGGCAGGATGCTGACCTGCCGCGCAGCCCTGCCGGCGGTGTAGCGGCGTCGCGGGCGAGCATCGGTCGCGGCCCTGACGACCACCTCCGCCACCACTTCCGGCCGATCGGCCTTGGGCATCACATCGCGAAGCAGAGCGTCGACCCCGGCCCGGGCCAGATCGTATTCTTTCAACAAGGAATCCGGCTCAATCCCGTTCTGGTCGAAGACGGTGCGCACGAATGCCGGCTCGATGACCGAGACGCGAATATTGAAGGCACGAACCTCGTGATCGAGCGATTCCGAATAGCCTTCGAGCGCGTGCTTGGCCGCCGAATAGTGCGCGGCATACGGTGCTGGTACGAGGCCCAGCACCGAGCCGATGTTGATGATACGCCCTTGGCCGCGTCCCCGCATCGACGGCAACACCGCATTGGTCGCGCGCATGACGCCGAACAGGTTGACGTCGAACATCGACTGCACCTGTGCGACCGAGGATTCCTCCGCGCCGCCAAGCAGGCCGACACCGGCATTGTTGACCAGGAGATCGATCCGGCCGGTCTGTGAGAGCACAGTCGAAACGAGCGCAGCGACGGCCTCACCGTCGGTCACGTCGCAAACCAGCATGGTCACGCCGTCCGGGCCGTTGCTGGCTTTGCGGCGGCTCGTGCCGAAGACGGTGAACCCTGCCCGCACCAAGGCCTCGGCGGTGGCGCGGCCAATGCCCGAGGAGGCTCCCGTCACGACAGCGGTTTTTCCGGAATTCATATTCATTTCGTGCTCCAAACTCATGAGGGCTAGTTTTGTCGCGCCAGTTGAATTACACTCATAATATCAAATTATGGTCATAATGCAATAGTGGAAAGGGATCGCAGCCATGCGCTACGAAAAGGGCCGAAAGGACGCGTCACGGGGCCGGATCATGGAGGTCGCCGCCGACCGTTTTCGCGGTGACGGCATAGCGGCGTCCGGACTGGCAACCATCATGAGCGACGCCGGGCTGACCAACGGCGCCTTCTATCCGCACTTTCAGTCCAAGGCGGAGCTTGTCCGCGAAAGCGTGGCGGCGGCCATGGAGATCCAGTCGCAGCAACTGGCGGAAGCACTGGCCTCCGGTGGCCCGGAGATGGGCATAGAGGCATATCTGTCCGCCGAGCACCGGGACAATCCGGGAAAGGGCTGCGCGTCCGCCGCGCTGCTGCCGGAGCTCGCGCGTCAGCCACCTGAAACGCGCGAAGTCTATACCGACCACTTGCTGACCTTGGTGCGCCAGTTGGCTGCAGCACTGCCGCAGGCCAAGGACCCGGAAGGTACCGCACTGGGTGTCTTTGCAACGCTCATCGGTGCGCTGCAACTGGCCCGCGCGGTGGAAGGAACCGAATTGTCGGATCGTATTCTTGCGGCGGGGAAAGATGTGGCGCGGACGCTGATCCAACAGCGTTAGGACGTAGACTCATTATCGTGTAGCCAGATGCGGACTGAGACGAGTTTGAGGGCAGCGAGGTAGTTTTCCGCCAGTTCGTCGTATCGGGTTGCGATCCGGCGGAACTGCTTGGCCTTGTTGAAGAAGCGCTCGACGAGGTTGCGTGCCTTGTAGGGGAAGGCGCTGAAGCAGATCGGGTCCTTGCGGTTGGCCTTGGGAGGGATGTTGGCCCAAGCCCTTCGCTCGGTGACGGCATTGCGCAAGGCGTTGGCATCATAGCCCTTGTCGGCAAGCAGCATGGCCCCTTCCGGCAATTCCGTTATCAAGTCCGCTGCGGATGCGATGTCACTCATCTGACCTGCCGTGAGCATCAGCTTGATCGGCCTGCCTTTGGCATCGACAAGAGCATGGATTTTGGTTGTCAGCCCGCCTCGGGATCGACCGAGACAATGATTGCGATCCCCCTTTTTGCCGTCGCACCCTGTTGGTGGACGCGAACAATAGAGGTATCGATCATCTGCACCTTGCCGTCGTGGGCTTTGGTGACCGCACCCATCAGGCGGTCCCAGACACCGGCTTTGCGCCAGCGGTTGAAGCGATTGTAGATCGTGGTGGGCGGTCCATAGCGTGCCGGCGGGTCGGCCCAGCGCGCACCGGAGCGCAATACCCAGAAGATGCCATTGAGAACCCGCCGATCATCCACGCGCGGCACGCCTCGCAGCTTGTTGGGCAGATGCGGCTGGGTCGCGCGCCATTCGAAGTCGGTTAGGTCGTATTGGTTCTTGAGCAGTCTGAATCACAAACTGGCGCAACATGAAAGCCGCAGGCTTGACCGCACCGTGGAAGGCGGACATGAAAGGTCGATGACGAGCGAAGATATGCCCCAGTTGTTCTACCCAGGCATGCCGGAGCGCACGGAGCCTTGGACAGGTGACTACGAGATATTATGGAGCATCTACATACGCTGCAACAACAGGCAGAAGCTGCGCCGTGTTCACATCCCTGCACTAGAAGCGATCATTGGCCAGCCCCACGGTGGACGAGGTTGGGTCATCGAGAAAGAGAACGACAATCCGGGAGAATTGAGATTGATGGCCACCGAAATCCTGGCCGGCTCCTACTCTGATGCCATGCTCCTTTCGTTGCTCAGGAAGCTTTACGCGCTCAGGCCACACTGGCATCTCACCGCAAGGCTAAACGCTGAGCATCCTCGCGGCGTCTATATTATGGCCACCTATGCGGAGAAGGAACCCAGCAGCGCCGCCCCTGCCGTATCCAACATCATGGTTGAGTTGCAGCCGGACTTCTCATGCTTGATCGATGGCACCACATCGCATCGCAGCGGGAGCGGCAAAGCGTTTTGATGACCTCCTGTGGTGAGGCCGTTGGACGGACGCCTCTTACCATTCTCAGACGTCGATCGCTTATGGGTATACGGCCTAGGCGGTGCCCCAAGTCCGCTGCTGCCACGCCACACCTTGACGATCTCACCGAAGCTCGGCGCCTGGGGTTGCTCTAAACATCGAGAGTGACGATCATGCCGCGGACTTCGGCCATTTCCAGGAGCAGGTCCTGCAGGTTTTCGTCCAGCACGGCACCGGTCCGCGCCAAGAGCTCGGCAATGCACTCTCTCATCGATATTGACGGCGGCACCGGTTTTCTCGGAAAGCAGCCGCCCGATGGCCGTGCGGATCAGGTCATCCCGATCAGACATCGTGTCATCTCGCAATGCAGCCTCCCTCATGCTCCCCATGCCTCACCCGCGCTTTCAACGACAGGGCGTGGTTTCTCTTACGGTATGATTTTTTGACGCCACATCCGCGGCTGTGCTTACGCGGACGGCAGCAACGGCTCGTTGCCGGGCTGGATGGCTTCGACGGCGGTGGCGCACGGTGTGGGTTTGTATGCCGCAAGCCCAGAATGCGCTGTAGGGAAGCACAAAAAACGCCTTCAGATGACCTCCGGAATAGAGTTTCCAAACAGGCGCTGAGCGGCTTATTTGCCGCAATGATGATCGTTGATCTTGTTCAGCGCATTCGCGTCGGGCCCAACGCGGTCGTAGGAGCACGGTCCGGCCGCCGTGGTAACCAACAGCTGGTCATAATAACGCGGGCCGCCGAAAAGGAAGTTGATGAGGTTGTCATCGGCGGGGACGTAGCGTTCGGATTGGGCCTGCTGGTGGTGATGCCGATCGCCGGCGAACGCCGAACCAGAAAGGCCTGAGCCTATCGCGATAGCGAGAGCCAAGATCGCAAAGCATTTCGTGGTCATCGGCAACACCTCCTGGCTATCCTGAATCACACCATACATCCAAAATCGCCAGGCGGACAAAAGTTCCCAACGGCGCGGTTTCGCAAGCCAGGCCCGGACGCCGTGCCGCAGGAAGACCAAATGCCGCCGAAGACCCATCGCGATTGGCTCTTGCCGAAGCCCGCCGCCTCGCTCATCCATGGGATTGCAACGACAGCTTGGAACCAGTGATGACCGATGCCAGCCTTTGTCTAGTCGAAGCGACGATCGAGCAATTGCGCCGCGCGCTAGATGGCGGCGCTGTCACCAGCGTCGAACTGGTCGGGGCATATCTCAGGCGCATCGCGCATTTCGACCGCCACGGCATTACCCTCAACGCGGTCCCGGTGCTCAATCCAGCGATGTTCGAGGAGGCCGCCGCCTCCGACCAGCGCCGCCGCAACAGTGCCACGCTCGGACCGCTCGACGGCATCCCCTACACCGCCAAGGACAGCTACAAGGTCGCCGGTCTGACCGTGGCCGCCGGCTCGCCGGCCTTCGAGCATCTCATCGCCAACGAGGATGCTTTCACCATCGCCCGGCTGCGCGCCGGCGGCGCCGTGCTGATCGGCCTCACCAACATGCCGCCGATGGCCAATGGCGGCATGCAGCGCGGCGTCTATGGCCGCGCCGAAAGTCCCTACAATGCCGACTTCCTGACCGCCGCCTTCGCGTCGGGCTCGTCCAACGGCTCCGGCACGGCGACATCGGCCAGCTTCTGCGCCTTCGGGCTGGGCGAGGAAACCTGGTCGTCCGGTCGGGCGCCGGCCACCAACAACGCGCTGGTCGCCTACACGCCGTCGCGCGGCATCATTTCGGTGCGCGGCAACTGGCCGCTGGTGCCAACCATGGATGTCGTGGTGCCGCATACGCGCAGCCTGCCAGACATGCTCGAACTGCTCGAAATCATCGTTGCCGACGATCCCGAGACGCGAGGGGATTTCTGGCGCGCGCAGCCTTGGGTCAAGTTGCCGAAGAGCTCCGATGTGCGGCCGCGACGCTATACTGATCTGGCGCTTGCGGGGTCGCTGAAAGGCATGCGCCTCGGCGTGCCCAAAATGTATATCGGCCGCGACAGCGGGGCGGATCGGCCGATCGAGACCCGCGCCTCGGTGCTTGCGCTGTGGGAACAGGCGGCGGCGGATCTCACGCGGCTAGGCGCCGAGGTGATTGAGGTCGATTTTCCCGTCGTCTCCAACTATGAGCGCGACCGCCCCGGCGCGCGCACCATGGCCGAGCGCGGCCTGGTGCCAGAAGAATTCGCCAACCGCGAAATCTGGGATCTCTGCATCTGGGGCTGGGACGATTTTCTGCGCGCCAATGCCGACCCGGCACTGCCCGATCTCGTCTCGGTCGACGGCGCAAAGATCTTTCCACAGCCGCCGGGCACACTGCCCGACCGCTATGAGGGCGGCTTTGACTTGGCGGAGTACGTTGAGCGGGCGCGATCCGGTGTCACGCCCGCAGTGGACATTCCGACAGTCGAGGACGGTCTGAAGGGACTAGAAACGACAAGGCGGATCGATTTCGAGGACTGGCTGGACCTCCACGGCATCGATGCCGTGGTGCTGCCCGCCGCCGCCGATATCGGGTCGGCCGATGCCGATGTCAACGAGGCGTCGGCCGCGCTTGCCTGGCGCAATGGCACCTGGGTCGCCAACGGCAATCTGGTCTGGCGCCATTTCGGCATTCCGACCGTCACCGTACCGATGGGAACGATGGCCGACATCGGCATGCCGGTCGGCATCACTTTTGCCGGCAAGGCCTATGATGACGAAAAGCTGCTGCGCATGGCCGGCGATTTCGAGCGCTCCAGTCAGCGCCGCACCCGTCCTCCGCGCACGCCCGAATTGGCCGACGATGTCTTTGCAGGCCGTCCCGGCCAAGCCCTGAACAGCGAGGCGCCCCCGCTCGCCATCACGCTTGTCGCCGAGACGCGGGCTTCGGGTGATCAGGACGAGATTGTCATCACGCTCGACCTGCCTGGCGAAGCGACCGATACGGCCAGCATCCAGCTGCACGTCAACGGAGAGGCCGTCGCGCTGCAGAGAAGCGGCGCGCGCTTCAGCGGGAGTGCGCTTGTCCCGGCCGCCGAGCATCACCGCTTCCACAGCGTCTGGCGCGGCTCGTATGGCTCGATCGTGACAGCGGTGGTGCGGCTGGAGGATCGCCGCACCGCCGGCGCGTACGCGGTCACGGGCGGCATCGGGTGACTGCGGCCTTGCGGATCGCGCGGCGTCCAGAGACTGTTTCGAAACTCGCTCCTGCGAGTCATATGGTGGTGTTTTCGAGAACCGGAGCGGAGCGTACATTTGAGTACCTGAGCACCGGAAGCGCAGAAAGCGCCGCCAGATGGCCGCAGGAGTAGAGTTTCCAAACGGTCTCTCAGTCCGTCCTGATCCAGACGCCCTTGGTATTGAGATATTCGTCGAGATGCTCGGCCCCGCCCTCGCGCCCGTAGCCGCTCATCTTGTAGCCGCCGAAGGGCACCGCCGGGTCGATTGCATGATAGGTGTTGACCCAGACCGAGCCGGCGCGCAGGCGGTTTGCCAGCTGGTGCGCCTTGCCGACGTCGCGGGTGAACACGCCGGCACCCAGCCCATAAGGCGTGTCGTTGCCGCGCCGAACCACCTCGTCCAGCGTGTCGAAGGGCAGCGCCGAGATGACCGGGCCGAAGATCTCTTCGCGGGCAATGCGCATGTCATCGGTAACGCCCGAGAACACACTGGGCGCCATGAAGTTGCCCGCACCGAGCCCGCCTTGCGTGATGCGGTTGCCGCCGGTGACCAGCCGGGCACCTTGCCTGGTGCCGTCCTCGATGTAGCCGGTGACGCGTTCGAGCTGCTTGGGCGAAATCAGCGGCCCGATCTCGGTTTCAGGGTCGGCCCCGTCGCCGATCCTGAGTTTTGCCGCATAGGCCGAGACCCGTTCGACAAATTCCTCGTAGATCGGCCGTTCGACGAACAGCCGCGACCCGGCGATGCAGATCTGGCCGGAATTGGCGAACACAGACATTGCCGCTACCGGCACGGCGCGCTCGAGATCGGCGTCGGCGCAGACGATGACCGGCGACTTGCCGCCAAGTTCCAGCGAGACGCGCTTCATGTTGCCGGCCGAGGCGCGCAGGATGCTCTGGCCGGTCACTGTGGAGCCGGTGAAGACGATCTTGTCGACGTCCATATGGGCGGCGAGCGGCGCGCCGGCTTCCGCGCCGGTGCCGGTGACAATGTTGACGACGCCGGGAGGCGCGCCGGCCTCCATCATCAGCGCGCCGATCAACAGCGGCGTCAGCGGCGCTTCCTCGGAAGGCTTCAGCACGATGGTGCAGCCGGCCGCCAGCGCTGGGCCGATCTTCCAGATCGACGCGGCTGTCGGCGCATTCCAGGGAATGATCGCGCCGACCACGCCGACCGGCTCCTTGCGCGTGTAGGAGACGATCTCGCCCGGCAGCGAATTGCCGATCGAGTGGCCATGGATCGACGTCGCCATGCCGGCGTAGAAGCGCAGCATGCCGAGCACGCGGTTCTTGTTGGCCAGCGTGCGCACGATGGGCATGCCCATGTCCGTCGTGTCGGAAAGCGCGATCTCCTCCCAGTGACGCTCCATCAGGTCGGCAATCCTGAGCAGCAGCAGCTGGCGCTCATAGGGCTTGAACCGGCTCCAGGGTCCGTCGAAGGCGCGCCGCGCCGCCGCCACCGCGAGGTCGATATCGCCTGAATCGGAGAGCCGCAGGGTCCCGATCACGGCGCCGGTGGCGGGATTGCGCGTCTCGAAAGTCCGGCCGCCGAGCGCGTCGCACCAGAGGCCATCGATCAGCATCTTGCGGTGCCGGCCATCGATCGGCGTGTGCAGCGGCAGGTCTTTAACCGATACCGTCAAGGTCCCGTCCTCCCTTCCGCATCCAACCTAGCGGGCGGCCCAGACAAGGCCGCGCTCGACAATCAAGGCCATTTCCGGCACCGCGAACTCGTCGGCATTGTGACCCAGCGCGCTGTAGAAGACCTTTCCAGCCCCATAGCGACGCTTCCAGACCACCGGCATGACGACGCCGCCTATTCCCGGAAAGTGCTGGTCGGTGAAGGTGGTTGTGGCGAGCACCTCGTTGCCCGGATCGACATGCATGTAATACTGCTCCGATCGGTAGGCGAAATCACGGACGCCGCTTGTGATCGGATCATCCGGCCTGGTGACGGCGACCGTATAGTCGATGATGTCGCCGGGATGCGCGACCCACTGGCCGCCGGTCATGAACTGATAATCGGTTTCGTTGCGGAAACTGTCGCACATCGTACCGTGAAATCCGCCAAGGCCACTGCCCTGGCGAACCGCGAGAACCAGATTCTGAAGTTCGGCCTTTTCGATCGTCGACATCGTGATCACGGGCACGATGAGATCGAATGCGCTGAGCTTCGGATCGGCGAACATCGCCGTGCCCTCGCCCAGCGTGACGTCGAATCCGTTGCGCTCGAGCAGACCGCGCACGACCTTCGCACTCTGTTCCGGCGTATGCCCTTGCCAACCTCCCCAGGCGATCAAGGCTTTCTTCGGCATGTTGTCCTCCCTGTAGCAGTCCGCCTTGATCGATCGGTGTCAGCGCCAGCCCAGCGCCGGAGCGACATGGGTCAGGATCGCCTCGATGACATGGGCATTGTAGTCGACGCCGAGCTGGTTGGGCACGGTGAGCAGCAGGGTGTCGGCCTCGGCGATCGCCTCGTCCTTCGCCAATTCCTTGATGAGCACATCCGGTTCGGCGGCGTAGCTGCGCCCGAAGATCGCCTTGGTGTTCTCCTCGATGAAGCCGATCTGGTCGCTGCTCTGGTTGCCGCGCCCGAAATAGGCGCGGTCGCGATCGTCGACCAGCGCGAAGATGCTGCGGCTGACCGACACGCGCGGCTCGCGCTGATGGCCGGCCGCCTTCCATGCCTCGCGGTAGACCCGGATCTGCTCGGCCTGCTGGATGTGGAACGGCTTGCCACTCTCGTCGAATTTGAGCGTCGAACTCTGTAGGTTCATGCCCAGTTTCGCCGCCCATTCCGAAGTGGCGTTGGTGGCCGCACCCCACCAGATCCGCTCGCGCAAGCCTTCAGAATGCGGCTCGAGCCGCAGCAGGCCGGGCGGATTGGGGAACATCGGCCGTGGATTGGGCTGAGCGAACCCCTCGCCCCGCAGCGTATCGAGGAACACCTCGGCGTGATGCCGCGCCATGTCGGCGTCGCTCTGTCCCTCCGCCGGGGCGTAGCCGAAATAGCGCCAGCCGTCGATCACCTGCTCCGGCGAGCCGCGGCTGATGCCAAGCTGCAGGCGGCCGCCGGCGATGATGTCGGCAGCACCGGCGTCCTCGGCCATGTAGAGCGGATTTTCGTAGCGCATGTCGATGACCGCGGTGCCGATCTCGATGCGGCTGGTCTTCGCGCCGACGGCTGCCAGCAGCGGGAACGGCGAAGCGAGCTGACGAGCAAAATGATGGACACGGAAATAGGCGCCGTCCGCGCCCAGTTGCTCGGCTGCGACGGCTAGGTCGATGGACTGCAGCAGCGCGTCCGATGCCGACCGCGTCTGTGATTGCGATGAGGGCGTCCAGTGCCCGAATGACAGGAAACCGATTTTTTTCATGCCTTGCGATATATGGAAGTGGCGGATGGAATGCAAAGCCGTTGCTCGCCGATCTCGGCGTCGGCCGGCTGCGCTGATGGCATCAAATAATGCTGATCCGCGCGTGGCACGTGGCGCTGCCATTGCGAAACCCGCTAGAAGTGGTAGCTACCATTGCGTATAATTAAATCAACTTGATTTGTTTTCTGCGGAAGGTTCGTTGGTAACGCGCACATGCCCCCTAGAAAAGCCATCGCTGGCACCAATCTCGAACAGGCCAAGTCACACAATCGCCGCGTCGTGATCGAAGCGATCAGGACCAACGGTGCCTTGTCGCGGGCGGCAATCGCGCGCCTGACGGCACTGAGCACGCAGACAATCTCCAACATCGTCGAGGAACTCGAGCGGGAACAGCTGCTTCGCGCGCAAGCCACGCTGAAAGGCGCACGCGGCCAGCCGGCGGTCCCCTACTCCATCAATCCCGACGGCGGCTATTCGATCGGTTTGCAGCTCGACCACCAGCTGGCGGTCGGCGTCATCACCGATCTGTCAGGCACGGTTCGCGCCCGCATCGAGCGCCCGGTCGACCGGCCGGCGCCGGCGCAGGCGATGCCCTTGCTGGCCGCGATAGCCGGCGACCTGATGCGCAAGTTTCGTTTCGACCGCAGCCGCCTGCTTGGCATCGGCATGGCGATGCCGGGTCCGTTCGACGTCGAGGGCATGACCTCGGTCGGGCCGACCGCCCTGCCCGGCTGGCAGGATTTCCCCGTCGCCGAAGAGCTGCAGCGGCTGACCGGCATTCCAGTAACGGTCGAGAACGATGCCACCGCCGCCGCCATCGGCGAGCGGCTCTATGGCGTTGCCCGCAACCTCGGCAGCTTCGTCTATTTGTTCATCGGCACCGGCCTTGGCGCCGGCCTGTTCCTGGACGGCCATCTCTACAAGGGCAGCCGCCACAATGCCGGCGAGATCGGCCACATGATCGTCAAGCCCGGCGGCCTCGAATGCGGCTGCGGCAAGCGCGGCTGTCTCGAACGCTATGTCTCGTTGCGCGCCGCCTATGAGTGCCTGGAAATCCCCGACCCCGATCATGCCTCGCCGGAATTGCTCCAGGCATTGCTGGCCAATGGCGACAGTCTGGAAGCATGGGTCGTCCAGGCAATCGATCCGCTGCGCCAGGCGATCAACATGCTCGAACTCGCGCTCGATCCCGAAACCGTGGTCCTCGGCGGTTTCATGCCGGTCGGCGTCATCGAGCTCCTGGCCAGCCGGCTCGACCCCTTGTACCTCTCGGTCAGCTCGACCAGCGCCCGCACCGTGCCGCGTGTCCTTGTCGGCGCCGCCGGCAAGGACACTTCGGTTCTTGGTGCCGCCGCGCTGCCGATCTTTTCCGAGACCAACCCGCAGTTCGACGTCCTGCAAAAGCCGCACGCCGGCTAGGCGAACTGGAGGTTGCTAGGTCGCCCCGTAGAGCACCGGCATCAGCCCGGCGAGCGCCTTGAACCGTTCCCAGGACTTTCTCTCCGGCTGCGTCCAGCCTGTTTCCGCCAGCGCCGAGATGCGGGGAAACACCAGCCGGTCGAAGACGGCGCGGTCGGTCATCGGCTCCGACCAGATGCAGGCCTGCACGCCGAGCAGTTTCGTCTTCTGCGCGTCCGTCCAGCCCTCGACAGGATCGAAGCCATACAGCTTTTCCGGATCGGACCAGCCGGCCCAGGCCGCACCCGGTTCCGACCAGGCCGGACTGTTGGCCATGTCGAGGTAATAGACCTGGCCGGGGCACACCACCATCGCATAGCCCTCGCCCGCAAGTGCGGACGACGCTTCGACCGTTCGCCAGCCGCAGAGGTAGCTTTTCTGCTTGTCGATGACATTGCCGTGCGCCGCCTCTTGCCAGCCGCCGGTGACGCAGCCGCGAGACGCAAGGAACGATTGTATGCGCTTGAGAAACTCGGCCTGCAGCACCGCCGCGCCCGAGCCGTCGATCTCATCGGCGCCGTGCGTGTTGGTGACCACGTTGAGACGCTTGGCATGAGCGACCGCCAGCCCCTCGCCGCCAACCTCGGTGAGCCGCGCCAGCGCTTGCGGCGAACCGGACCAGGCGCCCAGCGGCACCTCGTCGGCGCCGACATGGATGGTCTTGAACGGAAACAGCTCGATCAAATCGTCGAGGATTTTCTCCAGCACAATGTAGGTCTCCGGCCGTGCCGGATTGATGCAATTGTTGGGAAACCCCTGCACCGAGAAATACTCGCCGCTCTCGCCGGGATCGCGCAGCTCCGGTATCGCCTGCAGCATCGCATAGCAATGCCCCGGTACGTCGATCTCCGGCACGACCGCGATGCCGAGTTGGCCGGCAAGGTCGACGACCTCGCGCACGGCAGCCTTGGTGTAGTAGCCCCCGCTCGGCTCGGGGCCCGAGCCCAGCAAGGGTGGCACCGGCAACCCATGGCCGCGCCACGCGCCGACTTTCGTCAGCTCGGGATAGGCCGATATTTCGACCCGCCACGCCTCGTCGTCGGACAGATGCCAGTGGAACCGGTTGAGCTTGTTCCAGGCAAGGATGCGCAGGAAGGTCTTGATCTCGGCCGTTGCGTAGAACTGCCGGGCGACGTCGAGATGCGTGCCGCGCCAGCCCAGCGCCGGCTCATCGCGGATTTCGCCTTCGGCCGGGAAGAGAAACGTCTCGGGGTGCGATCGCGCCCCGCGCAGGATCTGGCCGAGCGTGACCAGCCCGTAGAACAATCCGGTTCTCGTTCCCGCCGAAACCGCGACCCCATCAGCTGAAAAGCGGATCGCATAGGCTTCCGGGCCAAATCCGTCCGTGATGCCGAGATCGACCGGCAAGCCGCCTTCGGCCTCGTTGCGCACAATGCCTTCGACGGCAAACAGGCTGTCGACAAGGTCACCGAACGCGCCGGCGGCATCGGCGGCTGCCGTTCCCTTCGGCCGAAGTGCCAGACCTTGCGGAACAGCGCGTCGGCCGGAGACGGAAACGGTGCGCGGCCACGGTATGATCGAAACCGGCACAGGCGCCTGCGCGGGCACCGGATAGATTTCGGCGCCGCGCTTCAACACCGCATTGTCGCCGATCGCCTTGGTCGGACCTAACGCAACTGGGGCAACGGTGCCATCGGCAAGCACGAGGTAGGCAGCGGTGGCGCCGTCGGTCCAGTGCCGCAGCGGATAGCTCAGCCCGTGCGCGGTGACGGTCCATGTCTCACGCGGCTGCAGCACGAAACCGTCTGGCGGCGCGAATTCGGAATGGTTGGACAGCCGTTCCGAAAGCCTGCCGCCTTCAACGGTGACGGCCGGATCGATGCGGGCCGGGCCGCTGACGCACAGCCGAAAACCTTCGATGGCCTTCGACGACAAATTGGTGAGCGTCAGCGAATAGGCGAGCTTGTCGGTGGCGGTGGCCGGTGCCCAGGTCGTTTCCAGACGGAATGCGGATTTGGATTGAAGCGTCATGACAAGCTTTCGAACAAGAGATCAGGGATGGGTGTTGAGCAAGCCGGCATAGACCCCGGGTTCGGAGTCCGGGATCTGCGTCGCGCCGACGGTGCGCTCATAGAATTCGGACGGACCGACATCGCCGATGATGGCGTAGCCATAGCCCATGACGCGCATGTCGAGCAGCGTTGCCAGCAGCAGCGCGTGGCCGATGCCGGCGCCGCGCGCGGCCTCGCCGACGCCGGTCGGGCCGAAGAAGCCACGCGCGATCGAATCATAGACGGCAAAGCCGACCAGCTCGCCGTCGCGTGTCGCCAGGAAGCACGAGGCCGGCTGGCGCGAAAATGCCACCGTCGTCTCGCTCGACCAGCCGGCGTTGAAGGTTTGCCGCACCCAGCCAGTCACCAGTTCGAGTTCCGGCGCCAACGCCCGGCGAATGGTGACGGCGGCACGGCCGACACGCGCATCGAGTTCGGGATCGGGTGAAAGCAGCGAAAGATTGACCAGATAATCCATGGAGACCCTATGGCGTTGATTTCAGGACATCGCGCCCAGCGCGCGCACGAAATGGTTGGGGCCGACCTTGTTGACCTCAGTCGAGGATGGCCGGCTCAAGCGTCGCACCTCCTCGGCGTGACCGAGAAAGCGGGCGCTGTCTCCAGCCACGAACGGCCGATCGGGATCCGGCACCGCCGAAAGCAGCAATTGCGTGTAGGGATGGCGGGCATCGCCGATCACCGAGAGTGTATCACCCCACTCGACCATCTGGCCGGCGAACATCACGATCACCTCTTCGGCGACATGGGCGGCGGTGGCGATGTCATGCGTGATGTAGAGTAGCGCCAGTTGCCGCTCCTGCTTTATGCGCGCCAGGAGTTCGAGGATGCCGAGGCGGATCGAGACATCGAGCATCGAGGTCGGCTCGTCGGCGACCAGCACGTCGGGCTGCACGGCGAGCGCTCGCGCGATGTTGACGCGCTGGCGCTGGCCTCCCGACAGTTCATGCGGAAACTTGTGCGCGGTCAGCGCCGGCTCGAGGCCGACCCAATTGAGGAGATCGGCGACTCCCCGCACTTGTTCCGCTTTGCTCCTGGCGTGGCCGTGCAGCGCCAGCGGTCGCGCCAGATGATGCTGTACCGAAAACACCGGGTTGAGCGAGGCGAACGGATCCTGGAACACCATCTGCACGGCGCGGCGGTAGGCCTTTTCCTCGGCGGCCGTGCCGGTCCGCGTGATGTTGCGGCCGCGATAGAGCATCTCGCCGCCGGTCGGCGTGTCCATGCGCGCGATGATGCGCGCGCAGGTGGTCTTGCCGCAGCCGGATTCTCCAACCAGCGCCAGCGCATGGCCGCCCTTCAGCGACAGCGAGACACCGCGCAACGCCTGCACCAGGCCGAAGCTGCGCTCGATGCCGTCCAGCCTGACGATCGGCTCGGCCGCGATGGCTGCTGGGGGAACAGTCATCACGGCGTTCATGCGATCGCGTCCTTCACGGGGGGATGGCCGGGCAGTTGCGGGATCGCGCCCCAGAGCTTTCGCGTGTAGTCGTGCGCCGGCGCGCGGCTGACCTGCCGGACATCGCCGACCTCGACCAGTTCGCCCTTCAGCATCACCCCGATGCGGTGGCAGAGTTGCGCCATCAAATGCAGGTCATGGGTGATGAACAGCACCGAGAAGCCATAGCCGCGCTGCAGGTCGATGACCTGTTCGAGGATTTCGCGCTGCACGACCACATCGAGCGCCGTCGTTGGCTCGTCCATGATGATCAGCTCCGGCTTCAGCGCCAGGCAGATGGCGATGACGATGCGCTGGCGCATACCGCCTGAGAACTGGTGTGGATAGTCCGTCAGCCGGCTGGCCGGAATGCCGACCAGCTTGAACATCTCTTCGGCGCGCGCCCGCGATTTTTCGCGCGACGAGCCGGTATGCCGGCGCAGCACGTCGTGGAACTGCGCCTCGACCCGCATCAGTGGATTGAGCGAATTCATCGCGCTCTGGAACACCATGCCGATCCGTCGCCAGCGCACCTCCTGCAGGCGGCTTTCCGGCAGTTTCAAAAGATCCTGGCCGTCGAGCAGGATCTCGCCGCCCGCCACCCAGGCCGGCGCCTTGGCCAGCCGTGTGATGGCGTAGGCGATCGTGCTCTTGCCGCAGCCGGATTCGCCGGCGAGCCCGAACAATTCGCCGCGGCCGATGTCGAAGGACACGTTCTTGACGGCGCGGAAGGCGCCCTTGTCCAAGAGATAGTCGACGCTGAGGTCGCGGATTTGCAGCAGCGCCTCGTTCACCGTGCCGCCTCCAGTTCGCGCCTGCGCAGACGGCTGAGGCGCAGCCAGCGGCTGAGCGCCGGACCGGAGCGCAGCTGCGGATTGGCGATCTCGTCGAAGGTGAAGTTCAACAGCGCCAGGCCGAGGCCGACCAGCGCGATGCCGGCGGCCGGCGCGCTGATGTCCCACCAGGCACCGACGATGATGGCGGAGGAATTCTGCGCGTTGTAGAGCATCGTCCCCCAGGTGACGTTGAGCGGATCGCCGAAGCCGAGATATTCGAGCGTCGTCTGCGCGACGATGGCGTAGATGATCGAGCCAACGATGTTGATGCCGATCAGCGGCACCAGATTGGGCAGGATCTCGACGAAGATGATGCGCCAGGACGGCTCGCCGACCATGCGCGCCGCGGTGACGAACTCGCGGTTGCGAAGCGCCATCGTCTGCGACCGCGTCATGCGCGCGCCCCACGGCCACGAGGTCAGAGCGATGATCATCATGATGGCGACCGGACCGACCGTGCCGGCGAAGGAGGCAAGCAGGATCAAGAGCGGGATATTGGGGATGACCAGCACCGCATTGGTGATCAGGTCCAGCGTCGCATCGGTGCGGCCGCCGAAATAGCCGGCGACCAGCCCGATGATGGTGCCAAGTGCGGTGATGAACAGCCCGGTGGCAAAACCGACCGCCAGCGACGGGCGCGCGCCCCAGACGAATTGCGCATAGACGTCGCGGCCCATCTTGGTGGTGCCGAAATAGTGCTCGACGGTCGGCGGCTGGTGCGAGCGGCCGACCCGCTCGCCCGGATCGGTCGGCGCCAGGATGGGTGCGAAGAGCGCCATCAGGCAGAGCGCGGCGACGATGATCAGGCCGGCGACGGCCTTCTTCTGCCGCCACAGAAGTTGCCAACCGAAATTCATGCCCGTTCCTCCCGGATGCGCGGATCGACGACACCGTAGAGGATGTCGACCAGCAGATTGGCGCCGAGCGTCGCCATCGTCATCAGCAGCAGCTGGCCCTGGATGACCGGATAGTCACGAGCCACGCTGGCGGTGAACAGCGTCAGCCCCAGGCCAGGATAGTTGAAGACGATCTCGGTGACGATCGAGCCGCCGAACACCGCGCCCAGCATCAGCGCCAGATTGGTCAGCACCGGCAGCATGGCGTTTCGCGCCGCATAGGAGAACATCACCGCGGTCTCGCCGAGCCCCTTGGCGCGGCCCATGGTGACATAGTCCTCGCCGAGCACCGATATCATCGAGGAGCGCATCGTCGTCTGGAATTCACCGATCAGATAGGGCGACAGCGTCAGCACCGGCATCACCGCGTGCCAGAAGACGCTGCCGAAAAAAGTGAAGTTCAGGCCCGGATCGAGGTCGGGATTGTAGGCATAGCCGACCGGGAACCAGCGCAGCGTCACGCCAAAGGTGAACAGGGTCGCCAGTCCGATGATGACCGGCGGGATTGCGATCAGCACGACAGAAAACGGCGAGACGAACGCATCGAAGCGTCCGCCTCGCCGCCAGGCTGCCACTGCGCCGAGGGAGACTCCGACGCAGAGGGAAAAGATGATCGCCGTGGTGACCAGGAACGCGGTCCAGCCGGCCGAACGGGCGAGGACCTGGGTGACGGTCTGCGGGTAGTATTTGACCGACACGCCGAGATCGAGCCGGGCGAGGCCGGTGATGTAGTCGACGAATTGTCCCAGGATCGGCTGTTCGACGGCACCGAAGCGGGCCTTGATCGCCTCGATCGCCGCCGGTGTCGCGCGCGGCCCAAGCTGTGCGATCATGCCGTCGACCGGGCTTCCCGGCATCAGCCGGGGAACGGTGAAATTCATCACGATGGCAAACAGGAAGGCGACGAAATAGACCCCAAGCCGTCGAAGAGGAATCCGCATCGGCTGTTCCTTGTGCTCGATTGCCTTCTCCGTTTGGCGGAGAAGCTGTCGCTGGAAGCGACGGACGAAGAAGCGGCTGCAGGCATCTTACCATGTCCGGCATCCGGCCTCGCGTCGACCGCCGCCGAAGCCAGGATTTTGCGACACGGACCCCTCTCCCCTCATGAGGGGAGAAGGGCATTACTTCAGACTTATTGTACCGGCTTCAGGCGCAGCAGATGCATCAACCGCATGCGGTTGTTGTCGTGGTTCTCCGGGTTCATCACCGGTTCGTCCTTGGTCACCCAGCCGGTGAAGCGCTTGGTCGAATACTGATACCAGGTCGGTCCGTTGAACACCGGCACCACCGGGAAATTGTCGGCGATGATCACCTGCACCTGGTCGAACAGCTTCTTGCGGTCTTCGTCGGTGGTCGCCTTGCGGTAGGCGTCGAACACCTTGTCCAGTTCCGGATCGGAGTAGCGCGACGGCGCACTGGTGATGCGCCCGGCAAAGGCCGTCGACAGCGACTGGTAGTAGCCGCGGAACGGCGTCGGTCCGTCGGCGCGGGAGTTCATCACCGCATCGAACGAGCCGTCGAGAATCTGCTTTTGCCACTGTTCGTATTCCGGTGTCGCCACCGAGGCGTTGATGCCCGCCTTGCGCAGGCCTTCTGTGGCGATCTGCACAGCGTCGATCCAGTCGGTCCAGCCATTGGGAACGATGATCGCGAAGGCGATCGGCTGGCCCTTCGGCGTGGTGCGCATGCCGTCGGCGCCCTTCTTGTAGCGGGCGTCGTCAAGCACCTTGTTGGCCTTGTCGACGTCGTAGGTCATCCACACATCCTTGTCGCCTTCGGCCGCCTTGTTGCGCCAGGCGTCGAAGCGCGGCGGCAGGCCGCTGGCGTGCAGGTTGACCACCGGATAGCCAAAGCCGGCAATGTCCACCATCGCCGTGCGGTCCATGACCAGGCTGAAAGCGTGACGGAAATTGATGTCGTTGAAGGCCTCGGCCAGCGCCGGATTGGCGGTCTTGAAGTTCACCTGGAAGGCGATGGTTTCCGCCGGCGGCTGCCAGTAGCCATTATGGTCCTTGTCGAGCGCGACATAGGTCTTGTCGATCTCGGGCAGGAACGAGCCGATCCAGTCCATCGAACCCTCCGGCAATAATGCCAGCATCTGGTCGTTGCCGGAGATCTGCGGCAGCTTCAGGCAGTCGACATGCAGCGAGGCGGCGTCCCAGTAATTCGGGTTGCGGCATTGCTCATAGACCTGCGGCGTGAAACGGCGGATCTCGGTCATCGGGCCCGAGCCGATCGGTTTCTCGTTCTTGAAGGCGAGCGGATCGGCCACATCCTTCCAGATGTGCTCGGGCACGACAGGGAAATCGGCCATCGATTCCGGGAAATGCGTGTCGACATCCTTCAGAGTGATCTTCACTTCGGTCGGCGAAGGCGCTTCGACCGAGGCGACGCTGCCGCCGACGCCTACAATGTCGACCGCCGGGTTCTTCAGCATCAGCTCGAGCGTGAATTTCATGTCGGCCGAGGTCAATGGCTGACCATCCGACCATTTGACGCCGTCGCGCAGCGTGTAGGTGATCGATTTCAGATCGTCGGAGAATTTGTAGCCCGTCGCCAGCCGGAAGATCGGCTTGCCGCTGTCATAGTCGTTGAAGATGACGAGCGGCTCGTAGGCGAAATCCATCGTGCTCTGGCGGCGCCCGCCAAGGTCGAAGGGGTTGAAGTTCTGCACCCAGCTCGTCTGCTCCTCGATGTGCATGGCGAGCACCGATTCGGCGGACGCCGGTCGCGCGCCGAAGGAGAAAGTCGTGGCGATGGTCGCGGCGACGAAAGCCGTGCCAATCAACAACCGCCGGCGTGAAACAGCCGTCGACGGGTCTTGCAGGGAACGCATATGCGGGTCTGGCAGCCTGTCAGTCATACTTCATCTCCCATTGTTGATCGGCATTTCCGCCTCTTCGGGCGAGTAACGTAAATCAATTTGATTTAATCCTAGGAGGTAAAGGGGGCCAGCGTCAACGGCTCTGTTCGGCCGTCCCCATGAAGCACGCTCCCGCCCTTGTCGAAACGTGCGGCAACGAGGGAAGGGTTTCGTCAGCGGAAGGACCTGGATCGCGATGCGGAGGGATCGCGTCGAGCCCTATTCCAGGTGTTCAATGCACCGGTGTCGCGGGACGATCATTGTGACGGGATGGTTTCCCTCTCCGCCGCCGGCGGAGAGGCATCAAAGCTCACACATCGCTATTTTCGAAGGCACCGATGCCTTGTGCGATGAGGTTGGTCGCCATCACCAGCGATACGATTGCCGCGGAATTGAAGACGACGACCCACCATTTGCCGCCGGTCAGGAAGCCGTAGCCGTCAGCAACGGCCAGTCCCCAGTCGGCGGAAGGCGGCTGGATGCCGAGGCCGAGAAAGCTCAGGGTGGCGATCGAGAAGAACGCGTAGCCCAGCCGGGTGACGAGCTCGATGAGGATCGTTTCCCGAACATTAGGCAGTATCTCCAGTAACATGATGGCGAGAGCACCCTCCCCGCCGAGCCGGGCGGCACTGACATAATCGCGCTGCTTCTGCTCGCGCACGGCGGCCCGAACGGTGCGCGCCACCAACGGCGCGTAGGCGATGGCGATCACCAGAACAACGGTCAGGTTCGATGGGCCGATTGCGACAAGTGTCATGGTCACGAGAACGATGAACGGAAACGCCATCAGCGTGTCGAGCAGCCGCGCCCCGATGGCATCGACCAGGCCATCGAAATAGCCGAGCACCAGACCGATGATGCTGCCGGCGGTGACACCGGCAAGCGTGGCGAGCGGCGCAACCAGCAGGATATCGCGCGATCCGACGACGATGCGGGACAGCACGTCGCGGCCGAGTTGGTCGGTGCCGAACCAATGCACGGCATCGGGCGGCGTCAGCATCGCCAGAAAATCCTCGGCATAGGGATCGTAGGGAACGAAGAGATTGCCGAACAGCGCGCACGCGATCCAGAACAGCAGCACCAGCGAACCGGCCACGACCGACGGAGGCAGTCCGGCAAAAGCACTGCCGATCCTGCGCGTCGCCGCCAAGCCGACCACCGCGCGCCGCGGTGCGGGAAACTCCGCCAGGTCTGTCATGATGATACCCTTCGGCGTTGTCGCGGATCGAGCAAGGCCAGCACGAGGTCGCCTGCCGCCGCCGACAGCACGAATATTGCCGCCATCACCAGCACACCGGCTTCAAGCATCGGGAAATCGCGTGCCTTGGCCGCATTCAGAACCAGATTGCCAAGGCCCTGGATACCGAACAGCGCTTCGATCACCACCAGCCCGCCAAGCATGTAGCCGGTCTGGGTCGCAAGCACCGCGATGGTCGGCGTCAGCGCATTGCGCAGCACATGTCGAAAAATGATCTCGCGCCGCTCGAGCCCTTTCAGGATGGCGGTGCGTGTATAGTCGGCGGCCACAGCCTCGATCACGCCTGCCCGCGTCATGCGGGCGATATAGCCGGCAAGGTTCAGCACCAGCGGCAGCGCCGGCAGGATCAAATAAAAGCCATTCGTCCAGAAGCCCGCGCCATCGGGTGCGACACCCGAGATCGGGAACCAGTTCAGCCACAGGCCGAAAACGATGAGCAGCATCAGGCCCGACACAAAGTCCGGGACAATGCCGAAGGAAACGCCCGCCATCACGATCAGCCGGTCGATGAAGCGGCCCGCATTGAGACCGGCGATGACGCCGGCGCCGACCCCTAGCGGAACAAGGAAAACCAGGATGATGCCGGCAAGCGCCGCGGAGCGCTTGAGGCTTTCCAGCACGAACGGCGCCACCGGTCCGCCCATCGACAGCGAGGTGCCGAAATCGCCGGTGAGCGCGTTGCTGAACCAACGCCAGTACTGGACGAGCACCGGCTGGTCGGCGCCGAGCCGCTTGTTCAGTTCCGCCACCGCTTGCGCATCGGCAAAAGGCCCGAGCATGACGCGGCCGACATCGCCGGGCAGAACCTGCCCGGCAAAGAAGACCAGAATGCTGACCAGCCATAGCGTGAGCAGAAGTGTGCCCGCGCGCGCCGACACGGTGCGGCCACTCAGCATCGCGTCCTGCTGCCTCGCCTTGAACCAGTCCCATTCCGATGGAATCGGAATGGGAAGCTATCTCCGCGCTCGAGCATCATGCCTGGACGAAGGTAACGCGGTCGAGCAGCAGGTGCGAGATCGCCGTGAAGCGCACACCCTCCACCTTGGTGCTGGTGATCCGGCTGTACTGCGAGAAATAGCTGATGATCGCCGGCGTTTCGTCAAGCAGGAGGGTCTGGATCTTGCCCGCGGCGAGGCGCTGGGCGTTGAGGTCGCGCGCTTTGGAGTAGTCGAGCAGCAGAGCATCGTAGGCCGGGTTCTTGAAATGCGCCGCGTTCCAGGCCCCCGAACTCTTCAGGGTCGCGTTGAGGAAGATGTCGGGCGTGCCGCGATGGCCGTAATCGGTGATGCCGAGGACCGAATCCAGCCAGGGCGAGCTGCCGAAGGTCGCCGAGCCGTAATAGGCGTCCTGCGGCAGGACATTGAGCTTGACGTCGATGCCGGCCTTCTTGGCGAAGTTCTGTATGATCACCGCATAGTCGGGAATGTCATAGGCCCGCTCGGTGGTCAGCGTCACCTCGAAGCCGTTCGGCACACCCGCCTCGCCCAGCAGCCGCTTGGCCTCGGCGATGTCCTGCTTGCGCTGCGGGACCGACGGGTCGGCGGAGGGGAAGATCGGCGCGAACGGGGTGTCGTTGCCGACGATGGCGCGGCCTTTCAGCAGCCCCTTCACGATCGCCTCGCGGTCGAGCGTAAGCGCCAGCGCGCGACGGATGCGCTTGTCGGTGAACGGCGCCTGGTCGGTCCGCAGGTGCACCTGGTCATGCGAGCTTGCCTGCACGCTCAGCAGCTTGAAGTTGGGATTGCCCTCGATCGCCAGCTCCAGCCGCGTCGTGCTCGGGATGACGTCGAGCTGGCCGGCCTGCAGCGCCAGCACCTGGGCCTGCTCATCGTCGAAGAACTTGATCTCGACGCGGTCGGGCAGCGCCTTGTCGCCCCAATAGTCTGGATTGCGCACGAAGCTCGCGCCCTGCTTGGGACGGAAGGATTCGAGCTTGAACGGGCCGGTGCCGTTGAAGGTCTTCTCGAAATCGCCGGCATAGTCGGCCGGCAGGATGACGGCATTGTAGACGTCGGAGGAGACATAGAAGGGGAAGTTGCTGTTGGGACCGTCGAGGTCGAAGGCGACGGTTTCGTCGTCGACCGGCTTGGCGCCGCCCTTGGACAGGATGCCCTTGTAGGCCGACAGCGCCGATGAGCCGCTGGCCGGATCGACAAGCCGCTCGAAGCTCGCCACCACGTCCTTGGCGGTGACCGCGCGGCCATCGTGGAATTTCACCCCTGGCCGCAATTTGAAGGTCCAGCGGCTGGCGGTCTCGTCGGCCTCCCAGGACAAAGCGAGCTTCGGCTGCAGCCCGTCCTTCGGATCGTCGAGGATCAAATATTCGCCGACCTGGCTGATCACCCCGATGCTGGCCGGATCGGTGACCGATACGGGATCGATCGCCTTGGTCGGCTGGCCGAGGCCGACGCGGACAATGCCGCCGGCAGCGGCTGATGCGCGCGCGCCTCCAAGTCCCTGCGACGCGGCAAAGCCTGTGAGGCCGAGCAGCGCTGCGTATTTCAGCAGATCGCGGCGCTTGAGAAAGCCGCCCTGATATTCGTCGACGGCGACATTCCATATGTCCCCCGACAGATTGCGAACGGCGTCGATATCTCTGTGTTTGGTCATGTTCTAAACCCCTGTCTGAAATGAAGATTGAAAAGATGCTCTATGCGACGGGTTCGCCGTCGAGATGGATGCGATCCACGGCCTGCGGGTAGAAGGCGACGAGGCCCTTGATCTTGGGCATCTCGGCGATCGGGTCGCCGTAGCTCCAAGCGATGTCCGGGCGCACCGAACCGTCGCTCAAGAGCCCGGACCAATAGGAAGCGATGCCCTTGTAAGGACATCGCGTCGTTGTGGCGGACGCCGTCAGCCGCTCCAGATTGATGTCATCCGGATGCAGGTAGAAGCGCGTCGGCAGATGCGTCTCGAACAGCAGTACCGGGCGGTGGCTGTCGGCGATCGGCTCACCGTCGAACCAGACCTGCACATGGCTCGTGCTTTGCAGCACATCGATGCGCGCATAGGGATCTCGGGCATGGACGAAGACCTCTTCGTCCTCCTCGAACCACTGGTCCACGAGCTTCCAGCTGAAGGCGATGCGACCGGCGAGCGGCGACAGGTCTTCACCCGGTGGCGACACGAACGACCAGGCCGCGTTGGCGCTTCGCCTGTCGCCGGTGTCGATATCCCAGTAGGCCGTCTCGCCACCGACCGCGTGCGGCTCGCGATGCAGCGAGGGCTTCAGCACCGACGCATCGACCGACGCCACCGGGAAGAAGTAGATCGGCAGGAAGTGGTTGGAGCGCAGCACCAGCACGTTGCGGCTGTCGGCGATGGTGCGGCCGTCGAATTTGACGCGCACGCGCTTGGGGCTGTGCAGGACATTGACGAGATGCGGCGCGGTCGCTTCGCGCGGCTGAAGTCTGGGTGCGGCGGTCATCTTCGGTCTCTGGGGTCAGGACACGGCGCGCGCATTGTCGCGCTGCTCGGCGAAGCGGTTGGCTGGCCGCGCCAGGCCGAAACGGTCGCGCAGCGTTCCCGGCGCGTATTCGGTCGGGAACACGCCGCGGCGCTGCAGCTCCGGCACCACCTGCTCGGCGAAATTCACCCAGTCCTCCGGCAGCAGCGGGAACATCAGGTTGAAACCATCGGCGGCACCCGAGACGTACCAATCCTGCAACTGGTCGGCGATCTGCGCCGGCGTGCCGGCCACGGTCGGCACCGAACCGCTGTTGGCCAGCTTGCGGGCAATCTCGCGCAGGCTGAGATTCTGCTTCGACCACTGCCGGACCCGGTTGAGCGACGTGCGTCCGCCATTGAAGGTGCTCTCGTCCGGCAGCGGCGGCAGCGGCCCGTCCGGCGGATAGGCGGAGAGATCGATACCGCTCCAGCTCGACAGAAGGTCAATGCCGACCTGGTCGGGAAGCAAGGTCTGCAGATACTCCTGCTTTTCCCGGCCTTCCGCCTCGGAGGCGGCAACGATCGGCAGGATGCCGGGCAGGATCTTGAAGCTCTCCGGCCGCCTGCCGTGACGGGCAAGACGCTCGTTGATGTCCTGGCGATACTTGATGCCGTCTTCCCTGGTGCTGAAGATGGCGAAATGCACATCGGCCTGGGCGGTGGCAAAGTTCTTGCCGTCCTCGGACGAGCCGGCCTGGACGATCAGCGGATGGCCCTGCGGTGGCCGCGAGACGTTGAGCGGTCCGCGCACCTTGAAGTGCTTTCCCTTGTGATCGATCGGGTGGACCTTGTCGGGATCGGCGAAATAGCCCGATGCCTTGTCGATCAGCAGCGCTTCGTCTTCCCAGCTGTCCCACAGCGCCTTGACGATATCGAGGAATTCGGCTGCGCGCTCATAGCGGAATGCATGTTCGATATTGCCGTCGCGGCCGAAGTTGCGTGCCTCCTCGTCCATGGCCGAGGTGACGACATTCCACGACGCCCTGCCCTTGCTGATATGGTCAAGCGAGGCGAAGATGCGCGCCACATTGTAGGGCTCGCTGTAGGAGCTCGACGCCGTGGTGATCAGGCCGATATGCCTGGTCACGCCGGCCAGCGCCGACAGCAGCGTCAGCGGCTCGAGCCGGGCATTGGCATAGTGGGCGACGCCGCTCTTGACCGAATCCCAGATCGACACGTGGTCGGCGACGAAGATGGTATCGATCTTGGCGCGCTCGGCCGTCTGTACGAGATCGCGGTAGAAGTCGAAGTCCAGCACCTCCCGGCCCGGCGCCCGCGGATGGCGCCACGACATCCGATGATCGCCCTGCGGGTTGAAGAAAAATGCGCTGAGGATCATGTGATCTCGAGCCATGCCGGCCTCCTTCCAAATCTGCTCTCCGGAGACCGTCGCGCTGCTTTGGCAGACGGCAACAATCTCTCGTGAGCGATGAAAGGTAGATTGCGCTCCGGCTTAATTCGAGTAATTTTATAGAGATTATGTATTGCCAAAGCGGAAGCGATTGCCCTCGATCGCCGCGCTGGAAGAAAGTAGTTTCAAGCTCCCAATGTCCTCCTCGGTTCTCAACGTCGATCAGCTTTGCATCGCCTATGACGGGCGCAACGGATCGCATCCAGCCGTCAGCGGCGTGTCGCTGCACATAGGCCAAGGCGAAGCGCTTGGCCTGGTCGGCGAGTCGGGATCGGGCAAAAGCTCGGTGGCGCTCGCCATCCTGCGCTATCTGCCGAAAAATGCCCGCATCGCGGCATCGGCGCTTGAGTTCCAGGGCCGAGAAATCCGCGACCTCTCCGCCGAGCAGCTTCGCCAGTTGCGGGGCAACCACATCGCGGCCGTCTATCAACACCCGGGCGCCGCCCTCAATCCAAGCATGACGATCGGCCGCCAGATCACCGAGACGATCATGCGGCATCGCCCGGTTCGCCACGACGAGGCACGCGCGCGCGCCGCCGAATTGCTCGGGCGCGTCAGGGTAAGCCGTCCGAACCGGGTGCTGGATCTCTATCCGCACGAATTGTCCGGCGGCATGCAGCAGCGCGCCAACATCGCCATCGCGATCGCGCTCGATCCGTCGCTGCTGGTGCTGGACGAGCCGACGACGGCGCTCGACGCCAGCGTGCAGTCGGAGATCATCGCCATCCTGCACGACCTGCGCAAGGATCACAAAACCAGCGTGCTTCTGATCAGCCACGACATCAACATGATCCGCCGCTCCTGCGATCGCGTGGCGGTGATGCAGTCGGGAACGGTGGTCGAGAGCGGGGTCGCCACTGATGTCTTCGACAACCCCCGCCACGCCTACACAAAGGCGCTCATCGCCTCGATCCCGGCCCTCAACTACACCAAGCGGGACGGCAGACTGGCCGAGACCGACGGACCCGGTCTGGCAGTGCACCCGACGCCCAACGATGAAGACGCCGGCGCGCGGAAAGAACGCCAGATCGCGATCGCCTGCAAGGGCATCAGCCATGCCTTCGGCAGCCAGCCAGTACTCAGCGATATCGACCTCGACATAGGCCAGGGCGAAACGTTCGGGCTGATCGGCGAATCCGGCTCCGGCAAGTCGACCTTGGCAAGGATCGTCACCGGCCTGCAGACGCCTGACGCCGGATCGGTCGAGCTGTTCGGCAGGACGGTCGCGCCACGCGTTGAGAAGAGAAAACTGGGCGACCGGCGCGATGTGCAGATGGTCTTCCAGTCGCCGGATCGCACACTGAACCCACGCCAGCGGATCGGCAGGATCCTCGGCCGTCCGCTGCGGCGGCTCGCCGGCCTGCGCCGCGGCGAGGTCAAAGCGCGCGTCAGCGAACTCTTGCAGTCGGTCCGCCTTGCCGGCGCGACGGCCGAGCAGAAATCGCGATCGCTGTCCGGCGGCCAGCGGCAACGGGCGGCCATCGCGCGGGCCTTCGCCGGCGTACCGAAGGTCGTCGTGCTCGACGAACCCACCTCGGCGCTCGACGTCTCCGTCCAGGCGACCGTTCTCAATCTGCTCAACGACCTGCAGCGCGACAAGGACACGACCTATCTGTTCATCAGCCACGACCTCAGGGTCGTGCGCTACATGGCCGACAGGATCGGCGTGCTCTATCGCGGCCGCCTGGTCGAAACCGGTTCATCCGACCAGATCTTCCAGGGCCCCAATCACCCCTACACGCAACTGCTCCTGGCCGCGTCCTCCGATGAGGCCGCGCCGAAACTGTCCGCTCCGGGGGAGATCGAGGCGGCCGGTACGCAGAGCAAGGGATGTTCCTTCGCCGACCGCTGCCCCCTGGTCGTGCCCGACTGCAGAAAGGCCGAACCGCCCGCCAGGCAGGTCGCACCCGGCCACCTGATCGCTTGCTGGCGGCAGGGTTCGTGAACGGATCGCCTGCAGCCCAACGGCTCGCAACGGCATCTTTCCGTTCAGGCTCAGTGCGCTGCCATCATTGTCGCAGGATTGGAATCCCGCTTGCAAATGCCGTCTGTTGAGGCCAGCCTAAAGGGATGATGGCACGCAGGTCGCCAAAACATGTCCTTGTCATGCTGCTCGCGGTGTTCTTGACCGCCGGGTTCAGCCTGTCTGCCGTCCAGGCGAGCGCCATGTCGGCGAAGATGATGACGACCGGCAGCGGCATGACCATGCCTGCCGATACCGGCATGGCCAAGATGGCCGACACCGCCATGAATGGCGACTGCAACGCGTGCATTAGAAGCGCCGGCGACACCGGCAAACCGATGCATTGTCCGCCGACCTGCATCGCACCGGTGCTTGCGGTGTTGCCTCCCGAGTTCGCGGCGATGACCCTGATCAGGGTACTGTTGCCGTCGGCGCTGCCGACACCGTTTCTTCACGGGCTAAGTTCCCTGCCCGACCCATTCCCTCCCAAATCCACCGATCTCGTCTGACGCAGTTTCAGCCATCTCGCGGGTGATTTCTGGCGTTTGATTGCCGCTGGCGCTTTGCGCCGGCGAGCACACTGCAATTCGACGTCGAGGCTCGGCGTCGATCGAGATCACAAAGGGCTTGAGAGTGAGCATCCATTTCAATCATTCCATTTCACGCCGCAGGTTTGTCCTTGCAGCGGCTGCGGCCACCCTGGTGCGACCCGCATCGTCAATGGCATTCGCCGTCGATGAGCGCCGCATCAGGGTCTCGCCGGGCCAGGCCAGGTTCACCGGCTCCAGCGGCCCGCTTACGCCTGTCTGGGCCTATGACGGGATGGTCCCCGGCCCGATGCTGCGCTTACGCCAGGGCCAGCCCGCCCGCATCATCGTCGAGAACGGGCTGAGCGAGGACACGACGGTGCACTGGCATGGCATCCGCCTGCAAAACGCCATGGACGGCGTGCCCGGGCTGACACAGCCACCGATCAAGCCGGGGACAAGCTTCGTCTATGAATTCACGCCGCCGGACGCCGGAACCTTCTGGTATCACCCGCATGCCAACAGTCTCGTGCAGCTCGGCCGTGGCCTTGCCGGCGCCATCATCGTCGAGGAGGCCGAGCCCGTCGCCGTCGACCGCGACCTCATGTGGCTGCTTCAGGACTGGCGGCTTACAGCGGATGGGCAGATGGCGCCCGGCTTCGGCAGCGCGATGGATGCGGCGATGTCCGGCCGTGTCGGCAACGTCATCACCGTCAACGGCACGGTGCCGGCCGACCAGAGCGTAACGGCGGGCGAACGCGTCAGGCTACGGCTCGCCAATGCCTCGCTTGCCCGCATCATGGCGCTGCGCTTCGAGGGTCACCGCCCGGTCATCGTCGCAATAGACGGCCAACCCTGCGATCCGCATGAACCGGAAGATGGCCGTCTTGTGCTTGCCCCGGCCATGCGCATCGACGTCGTGGTCGACATGCAGGGCGACCCGGGCAAGCGCTACGCGGTGGTCGACGAGTTCTATGACGGTCTCGCCTACACGCTGACCACTCTAGCCTATGACACTGCAACACCGCTGCGTGCCCATCCGCTCGATGCGCTTGTCGGCCTGCCCCGCAATCCTTTGCCCGAACCCGATCTCGCGAGAGCCGAGCGCCAGGAGATCGTCCTGCAAGGCGGCATGATGGGTGGCGGCAAGCTCGCCGGCGTCGGCGGCATGATGGGCATGGCGACACCCGGCATGAACGGTGGCGCTGCCTGGGCGATCAACGGCATGTCGATGACCGGCGATGGCCATGCCGGCATGGCGCCACAATTCACCTTGCCGCGCGGCGCAACCTGTCATCTCACCATGCGCAATGAAACCGCCTGGTGGCATCCCATGCATATCCATGGCTTCAGCATGCTGGTGCTCGCGCGCAACGGTTCGCCGGTGCCGCACCGACAGTGGCAGGACACGGTGCTGCTCGCCCCCAAAGACACGATCGAATGCGCCTTCGTCGCCGACAATCCCGGCGACTGGATGCTGCACTGCCATGTCGCCGACCATCAGATGGCCGGCCTCATGACGGTGTTTCGAGTTGGCTGAAATTGAACGCTACCCAAAGGAGACTGCAATGAAACTGACCTACCGCCTCGCCGCCCTTGCCGTCCTGACCGCAACGCCGCTGCCCGCATTCGCGGCGACAATCAATGCTGTGATGTACAAGAACCCAAGCTGCAGCTGCTGCGAGACCTATGCCGCCTATCTCGAAAAGAACCGCTTCAAGGTCGAGCTCAAGCCGTCCAACGACCTGGACCAGATAAGCGCCGGCCTTGGCGTTCCCGAGAAATTGCAGGGCTGCCATTCCGTGGTGATCGGCGATTACGTGGTCGATGGCTTCGTGCCGGTCGACCTTATCAAGAAGATGCTGGCGGAACATCCTGAAATCACAGGCATCGCTATGCCGGGCATGCCGATGGGTTCGCCGGGAATGGGCGGCGAGAAGACCGAGACCTGGACGATTTACGCCTTCACCAAGGATGGCAAGTCGCCAACCGTTTATGCGACCGAGTGACGGCCGACATCGACCTCATTTTCAATCAAGGAGACCTGCCATGAAACTGACTTACTCCCTCGCCGCCTTCGCGGTCGCGATCGCTATGCCGCTGCCCGCTGTCGCGGCGACCATCACCGCTGTGATGTACAAGAACCCGCAATGCAGCTGCTGTGAATCCTACGCCAGGTATCTGGAGCACAACGGCTTCAAGGTCGACATCAAGCCGGTCAACAACCTGTCCCAGATCAGCAGCGATGCGGGTGTGCCGGCCGACCTCGAAGGCTGCCACACGCTGATGGTCGACGGCTTTGTCGTCGACGGGCTGGTGCCGGTCGATATCGTCAAGAAACTGTTGACCGAACGGCCTGCCATCACCGGCATCACCTTGGCCGGCATGCCAACCGGCGCTCCCGGCATGGGTGGCGAGAAGGCTGGCCCTTTCATCGTCTACGCCTTCACCAAGGACGGCAAGGCGCCCACCGTATACGCGACCGACTGAAGGGCAACCGCGATGCCTGCCGATATGTCGGATTGCCCTGCCAGAACCGGAAGCCCGGAGTTCCTGCCACCGTGCTGGGCTTGGGAGCTTCCTCGCATACACGTACATTCGTTTGTGCTAATACATTGTGGTCACGCACATTCGTTCGTGACCAATATGTGGGAGGACGCGATGAAAACCCTGAATCGCAGGTCTGCAATTGCTCTCGGTGTGACGGCTGCCGCAGTATCACCTCTGTTCACCCTGGTAGCATCTGCAAAGACCAAGAAATATGGCCCGAAGGAAGGCAAGGAGATTGCTCCAGGCGTCAGGGTCGTGGAGGTCGGCACAGGAAACTCCGACATTCCAGCCTACAAGAGCATTTCAATTGTCGACGTCGTGTTTCAGCCTGGAGCACACGCTCCCGCGATGATGATGGACAATGACATGGTCTGCACGATTACCGCTGGTGCATTCACGATCAAGAAACAGGACAAGGAATTCAAGCTCGAGGAAGGCGGCATATACACATGCACTAAGGGCAAGACCGACGAGGCCACGAATACAAGCAAAGTGGTCGGCATACATCGTATCGCCGTTTTGATACCTGCCTAGGAGACCACATACGGCCGGACGGAAGGTTGCATGCTGTCCGGCCGGCGCTTGCGCATCGCCGGCTGTTGGCCTCGGCTAACGCCTTCGGCAAGGTGGGCAGACCTCCACGACTTGCCAGGCGTCTGCTGGTGCTGCCCGGCCATGCATTGCGCCGTCTGCTTGCTTTCGTTCAGGCACAGTGTGATGCCGTCATTGGCTCTTGAACGGCCAAGCCGGACCCGCGTAACATCACGCCATCTGAACTGAGTCTGCTCTATTCGTCCGGGCTAATGCCCGGATTGGGTTGGATATTTTCCTTTGAATACGCTAGCAATCGGCAGCGCGCCGGAGCGCGGCAAATCGTTTGCCCATGTGGCCGAAGCCTCCTGGGGCAAGGGCCTCAGCACCTTGCTCCGGATCGTGCGCATGACGCTGCGCCACCCCTGGCAGGTCGCCATCACCCTCGTCTCGACCTTCATCGCCGCGACGCTGCAGCTCTTCATTCCACGCCTTCTGGGACGCGCCATCGACCAGGCGCAGGGCGTCATGACTGCCGGAGCCGGTGCCGCGGCGGAGCACGCGCTGTGGAACACCGCTTTGACGCTGCTCGTGGTCAGCATCCTGCGCGGTCTCTTCACCATGGCGCAGAACTATTACGGCGAGGCCGTCGGCCATCGAACCGGCTATGAGCTTCGCCTGGCTTTCTACGAGAAGATCCAGCGCCTGAGCTTCTCCTACCACGACCGGGTCCACACCGGCGATCTGATCACGCTCGGCCTGCTCGATCTCGATGGCGTGCGCATGTTCTTTTCCACCGGCATCCTGCGCGTCGTCCTGCTCGGCGTGCTGATCGGCGTCGGCGCCTACCTCTTGATCAGCACCGACCTAGTGCTCGGGCTGTTGAGCCTGAGCTTCGTGCCGTTCGTCGCCTGGCGCTCCTCGGTCACCCAGTTGGCGTTGCGCAGCACCTGGCTGACCCTGCAGCAGCGCCTGTCGGTGCTGAGCCGGGTGATGGATGAGAATCTCGGCGGCATCCGTGTCGTACGAGCCTTTGCGGCGCAGCGGCATGAGCTCGAAAAATTCGACCGCGCTAAGCAGGATGCGCTGGACCTCGCCAACAAGCGCGTCGACATCCGTGTCGGCAACACCAGCGCCATGAACTTCTCGTTCCTCGCCGCCATGGGCCTGGTGCTTTGGTTTGGTGGGCAGAAGGTGATTGCGGGTCAAATCAGTGTCGGCACGCTGGCCCAGTTCCTCACCTTCATGACCATCCTGCAGATGCCGGTGCGCCAGCTCGGCCTCATGGTCAATTCCTTCGCGCGCGCCTCGACCTGCGGCACCCGGCTGTTCGAACTGCTCGATGCCGAACTGGACATCAAGGACGCGCCGGGCGCCAGGGACCTCGTCGTCACCGAGGGCGTGCTGCGCTTCGACAATGTCGGCTTCCGCTATGCGGGCGCGGGCGACCGACCGACGCTGTCCGGCATTTCCTTCGAGGCAAGGTCCGGCGAGACCATCGGCATCGTCGGCCCGCCCGGCAGCGGCAAGTCGACCATCGCGCATCTGATCCCGCGCTTCTACGACGTCACCTCGGGCAGCATCATCATCGATGGCCAGGACATCAGCAAGGTCACGCTGCAATCGCTGCGCAAGGCCGTCGGCGTCGTGCAGCAGGACGCGTTCCTGTTCACCACCTCGATCGAGAACAACATCGCCTATGGCAATCCCTGGGCACGCGAGACCCGCATCGGGCAGGCAGCCGAGTTCGCCCAGTTGCACAACTACATCATCGGACTTCCCGCCGGCTACACCACGGTCGTCGGCGAACGCGGCGCCTCGCTGTCCGGCGGCCAGCGACAGCGCCTGACCATCGCGCGCAGCCTGATGCTGCGGCCATCGGTGCTGGTCTTCGACGATTCCACCGCGGCCATCGACGCCGGCACCGAGCAGCGCATCCGGGCGGCGATGAAGCGCTTCGCAAAGGATCGCGTGACGCTGATCATTTCGCACCGGCTGAGTTCGCTCATGCATGCGGACCAGATCCTGTTTGTCGAGAACGGCCGCATCGTCGAGCGCGGCACGCATGAGCAGCTGCTGGCGCTCGGCGGACGCTATCGCGCGCTCTACGACCTGCAGCTGCGGCCGGACGACGATCGGCCCACGGCTCTGGGAGCCGCGTGATGTCGGCACAGAGCGACGACGAGAAGGAAGACACCAGCGGACGGCCGACAAAGGCAGTCGTCGGCTCGCACCGCGACGAGGAAGAGGTTTTCGGCAAGGCCTACGATCCGCGCATCGTGCGGCGTATCTGGAGCTTCGTGAAACCGTATCAGGGCCGGATTTTCATCTCGGTCGCCGCGGTGCTGGTGTTCACGCTGACGCAACTGGCGATCCCGCTGGTCATCCGCTACGCCATCGACCACGGCATGGCGACAGGCAGGCTCGACCAGTCGGTGATGATCTCTGCCATCGGCGCCTTCACGCTGATCATCCTCATCAACTATGCCGCCAGCCATGTGCAGGAAAGCGTCGTCGGCAAGGTTGCCGAGAACGTGCTGTCGGACCTGCGCCGCGCCATGTTCAGCCACCTGCAGCGGGTCTCTCTGAGCTTCATGGACAAGACCGAGGTCGGCCGGCTGATGTCGCGCCTGCAGGGCGACGTCAATTCGATGCAGGAATTCCTCGAAACGTCGGTGATGTCGGTGGGCGACATCGTACTCTTGTTCGGCATCGTCAGCGTCCTTTTGTGGCTGGATTTCCGGCTCGGCCTGCTGACGCTGTCGACCATGCCGGTGCTGTTCGTCGTGCGCCTGTTCTGGCTGCCGCGCGCCAAGGTCGCCTTCATGGCCGCGCACGAGACCAACTCGATCGCCAACGGCGCGCTGGCCGAAGGCATCCATGGCGTGCGCACGGTGCAGAGCCTCGAACGCCAGCACGTCAATTTCGACCTCTACGACGAGAAGGTGCTGGCCAATCTCAATGCCCACCTGACGTCGGCGAAATATGCGCAGGTGATGGTGCCGATCGTCGACACGCTGACGGGCATCGCCATGGCGACCGTCATCGTCGTCGGCGGTTCGATGGTGCTCTCGCACAGCCTCGACATCGGCGTCATGGTGGCGTTCCTGTTCTACATCCAGCGCTTCTTCGACCCGATCCGCTCGCTCACCATGCAGTACAGCGTCATGCAGCGCGCCATGGCTTCGGGGCAGCGCATCTCCGAAGTGCTCGACGTGCCGGTGGATGTCAGCGACAAGGATGGTGCCGTGGCGCTGTCGCGCGACATGGACGGCTCGGTCGAGTTCAGGAACGTCACCTTCGGCTACCGGCAGAACCTTCCGGTGCTGAAGAACATCTCCTTCCGCGTCAATCCCGGCGAGACCGTCGCGCTGGTCGGCCCGACCGGATCGGGCAAGTCGAGCTCGATGGCGCTGGTGCACCGCTTCTACGATGTCTGGTCAGGCCAGGTCCTGGTCGGCGGCCACGACGTGCGTGACCTGACCCAGGATTCGCTCGGCGATCAGGTGGCCATGGTGCTGCAGGAGCCGTTCCTGTTCTCCGGCTCGGTGCTGGAGAACATCCGCTATCACAAGACCGGCGCCAGCCGCGACGAGGTGGTCCGCGCCGCACAGGCCGTCGGCGCGCACGACTTCATCGAGAACTTGCCCGATGGCTACGACACCGAGCTCGAGCAGCGCGGCGGCAATCTCTCACTCGGCCAGCGCCAGTTGATCAGCTTTGCGCGGGCGCTGGTGGCCGACGCCAAGATCCTCGTCCTCGACGAGGCCACGGCCAGCATCGATTCCTACACCGAGATGCTGATCCAGAAGGCGCTGATAAAACTACTGGAAGGCCGCACCGGACTGGTCATCGCCCACCGGCTGGCCACCATTCGCGGCGCCGACCGCATCATCGTCCTGCAGAACGGCGAGATCGTCGAAAGCGGCAACCACGAACGGTTGATGGCACGAAAAGGGCTCTACGCCCGCCTCTACAACATGAACTACGCGTCCTTCGACGACATTTCGGAAGGCGAGCTGGAACTGGACGCGGCGGTCGGCAAGGCGACGTGACTGGGTTCGTCGAATGACGACAGCCGATTTTTTCGGCTTCGGGCCTTAACTTTCGCGGCGTGGATTTTACATCTTAGGGGGCTGGAGACGATCGAGCTTGAGGAGGCTCCCGTGCAGCAACCAGAAGACATCGCCGCCCGCCGATTGGGCATTCTCATCGAGCAATATGTGGAAGCGCGCAAAAAGCGCTACGACTATGTGTCGACCGAGCAGGCCTATCTGGCCATCCGGCAGATCCTCAAACCCGCCATTTCCGATCGCGAACTGGACAACATGGTCGCTTCGCTTGCCGTCAAGAACGGGCTGGCCGTCGTTTTCGATCGCCAAACCAAAGCGCCTTTCGACGATATTCCTCCACCGGCAAGGAGATAGATAGGCTGGCCCATCGGTGATTTTCAGGTGGCCAAGCGAATCCGCTTGCCACGAAGCCTCACTTAATTGCATGTTAAGTGAACACTGAGATCACCATGAAAACCGCTGCGGATCACGCACTCAACGACAACGCCGCAACCGGCGCGGAAGCCCGCCGCTCCACGGTGCTGGGCGATCGCATCAAGGCCTATCGCACCGCGCGACGCCTGACGCTGCGCCAGCTCGGCGACTTGATCGGCACCACCGCCAGTTTCCTGAGCCAACTCGAGCGCGGTCTTTCGGGAGCCAACACCAGCACGCTTATGCTGATCGCCAATGCGCTCGGCATCGGCCTCGCCGATCTTTTCGACGAGAGCGAAGTCTCGCCGCACGCGGTGCTGACACGCGCCGATCGACCGGCGCTGCCGACCAGCGAAGGCTATCGCAAGACGCTGCTGTCGCGCCGGCCAATCCGAGAGATGGAGGTCTATTGTGGCGAATTCGCCGTTGGCGGCTCGACCGGCGACGTGCCCTACACACATGGCAACGCGCACGAAATGTTTCTCGTGCTGCGCGGCCGGCTGCAGCTGACGTTGGGCGACGAGAGCTTCATCCTCGAAGAGGGCGACAGCATCGAATATTCGACCTCGACGCCGCACAGGACCATCAATGTCGGCGACACGGTGGCCGAAGTGCTGTGGATCATCGCACCGTCGACAAGCGGCGCCGTCGATCTCGACCAATATGTGGCCCGGAAATCACTCGCACCCGGACTGCCAAAATCAAACAGCGAGTCATCGGAGGGTTAAAAAATGGGAAGCAGATCAATAGTGTCCGGGCTTGTCGGCGCCGCCGCACTGGCCTTGATTGCAGCCGCCGCGGCTCATGCGCAGAGCGCGCCGCCGGCCGGCACCGTGGTGGACGGTTCGCTGAAAGGAAAGACGCTGACCTTCGTCTCCTATGGCGGCATCTACCAGGACGGCCAGGTCGCCGCCCTCAAGGAATTCGTCGACAAGAGCGGCGTCAAGCTGCTGAACGATGGCCCGACCGAAATCGCCAAGCTTCAGGCGCAGGTCGAGTCCGGCAATGTGACCTGGGATGTCGTCGATACCGACGACTTTCCGCCATTCGTGCATTGCGGCAAGCTGTTTCAAAAGCTCGACCTGACCAAGCTCGACGTTTCGCACATCCCGGCCGGACAGGTCGGCGAGTGCAGCGTGCCGGCGATGAACTACGGCACCGTACTGATGTACAAGAACGCGACCTACAAGGACAACCCGCCGAAGGACTGGAAGGATTTCTTCGACACCAAGAAATTCCCGGGCACCCGCGCCATCGACGGCAGCGGCAGCCCGATCGGCGGCCTGATCGAACAGGGCATTCTGGCCGACGGCGGCTCGGTCGACAACATGACGCCGGCCGACATCGACAAGGGCATTGCCAAGATCAAGGCCATCGGTCCGGACACGATCTTCTGGAAAACCGGCGCCGAGTCCCAGCAGTTGGCAGAGTCCGGCGAAGCCGACATGATCATCATGTGGACAGGCCGCGCCATGACGGCGGTCAAGAACGGCGCTGCCTATACGCCGGTGTGGAAGGACTGGCTGGTCGTCATGGATCAGCTGACCATCCCGGTCGGGGCCAAGGACACCGACGCCTCCTATGCGCTGATCAACGCCTATCTCGGCAAGAAGTCGCAGGAGGTCCTGACCGAGCAGACATCCTACTCGCCGATCAACACCGAGGCGCAGCCCAAGGTGGATGCTTCGGTCGCCGCCTTCCTGACCAACACGCCGGAACACGCCAAGCAGGGCTACCAGCAGAACATCAAGTTCTGGGTCGCCAATTTCGCCACCGCATCCGACAAGTGGACGGCGCTGATGGCCGGCAACTGAGCCGGCCGAGCGCCAAGGCGAAAAGCGTGAGCCAGACATCACATATTCTGGCGGCCGGGGGTGACAATCCCCGGCCGGCGGGTAGCGTGCAGGGGCCGCAACGGCGCCTGCGGCTCGCCGCCTATCCTTCGCTGCTGGCGATGCCGGCGCTGTTCTTGCTCATCGCGGCGATGGGCTATCCGCTGCTGACCGTCACGCTGCGCAGTTTCTCAGACCCCGCCTGGGGAATGCAGAACTACGTCTGGTTCTTTTCCACGCCGGTGAACGTCACCGTTCTGTGGCGCACCTTTTCCATCGCCGCCTGGGTCACCATCGTCTGCGTTATCGCCGCCTACCCCTACGCCTACCTGATGACGGCGGTTGGGCCGCGCATGCGGCTCGTCCTCATCCTGTGCGTGCTGGTGCCGTTCTGGGTCAGCGGCGTGGTGCGCACATTGGCCTGGGTCATCCTGCTGCAGGATTCCGGCATCATCAATTCCGTGGTCAGGCTGTTCGGCCTTGACACCGTGAAGCTGATCCGCACCCAGACCGGCGTGGTGATCGGTATGGCGCAGGTGCTGCTGCCGTTCATGATTCTGCCGCTCTATTCGGTCATGCGCGGCATCGACCTGCGCCTCGTGCAGGCGGCGCGCAGCCTCGGCGCGCGGCCTTCGCTGGCTTTCCTGCAGATCTATCTGCCGCTGTCGCTGCCCGGCGTATTCGCCGGCGCCATCATCGTCTTCATCCTGTCACTCGGCTTCTACATCACCCCGGCCCTGCTCGGCGGACCCCGCAGCACCATGCTGTCAACGCTGGTGCAGACCCAGGTGCTCAGCCTGCTCAACTGGGGCCGTGGCGGCGCCATGGGTGTCGTGCTCCTGGTGGCGACCTTCGTGCTTCTGGCGCTCGCCGCGCCGCTGATGCGCCAGCGCCACAAGCAGGCGTCCAGATCATGAGGCTGGCGCCGTTCCGCATTCTGCTCGGTCTGTTCTGCCTGCTTGTTGCCGTGTGGCTGGTAATGCCGACGCTGGTCATCATCCCGATGTCGTTCAACGAGAAGAAGTCGCTTGCCTTCCCGCCATCCGGCTTCTCATGGCAGTGGTACGAGAATTTCTTCACCAACCCCGACTGGCTGACCAGCTTCTTCAATTCGCTCAGGGTCGCGGGCCTCGTTGCCGTCGCCGCCACGCTGATCGGCACGCTGGCGGCACTCGGCCTCAGCCGCATGAAGCATTCCGGCGCCGGCCTGCTGCGCGCCATCCTGATCACACCGATGATCGTGCCCGGCGTGGTGCTGGCGATCGGCATCTATGCCGTCTATCTCGACTACCATCTCGTCGGCACCACCACCGGCTTCGTCATCGCGCACACGATGCTGGCGATTCCCTTCGTCATCATCGCCGTGTCGGCAAGCCTCGAAGTCTTCGACGTGCGGCTGGAGACGGCGGCGGCAAGCCTTGGCGCCGACCGCTTCACCGCATTCCGCACCGTGACCTTGCCGTTGATCGCGCCCGGCATCCTTTCGGGGCTGCTGTTTGCCTTCGTCACCTCCTTCGATGAAATCATCGTCGCGCTGTTCATCACCAGCCCCTATTTGAAGACCTTGCCCGTGCAGATCTTCACCAGCATCACCCGCGACGCCGACCCGACGGTGACGGCTGTCGGAACGATCATCTTCATTGCCACGACGCTGGTGATCAGTGCCGGGCTGATCATCAGCTCGAAATCGACGAGGACTTGAGATGGCTGCGTCCAACAGCAAAGAACGTGGCGCGGCCATCGACATCAAGGCCGCAACCAAGCGTTACGGCAATTTCACCGCGCTCGACGACGTCAGCCTTCACATCGAGCCGGGTGAATTCATGACGCTCCTCGGCCCCAGCGGCTCGGGCAAGACCACCACGCTCAACGTCGTGGCCGGCTTTACCGACCTGACCTCAGGCGACCTCGCCGTCGGCGGCAAAAGCATCGTCGCGCTGCCGGCGCACAAGCGCAACATCGGCGTCGTCTTCCAGCACTACGCGCTGTTTCCGCACATGACCGTCGGCAAGAACGTCGCCTATCCGCTCACCCTGCGCGGCATGGACAAGCAGGCGCGCGACCGCCACGTGGCGCGCGCCCTTGACATGGTCAAGATGGCCGACTTCGCGCATCGCTATCCAGCCGAGCTTTCCGGCGGCCAGCAGCAGCGCGTGGCGCTGGCCCGCGCCATCGTCTTCGATCCGCCGCTGCTACTCATGGACGAGCCGCTCGGCGCGCTCGACAAGAAACTGCGCGAATGGCTGCAGCTGGAAATCAAGCGCATCCACCGTGAGCTCGGCACCACCTTCGTCTATGTGACGCACGACCAGGAAGAGGCGCTGGTTCTGTCCGACCGCATCGCCGTGTTCAACCAGGGACGCATCGAACAGGTCGGAACCGGGCGTCAGCTCTACGACGAACCGGCGACATTGTTCGTGGCGAAGTTCATCGGCGAATCGACCAGTTTGCGTGGCGATGCCCAGACGTCGGGCGGCGAGACCAGCCTGACGATCGCCGGCCAGACGGTCGTCGCCGGCGGCAAGCTCGCCGGCAGCCAGAAACCGGTGGTTCTGCTGCGGCCGGAAAAGCTTTCGCTTGCCAAACCGAACACGCCTGCAGCCGCCGGACAGAACAGCCTCACCGGCCAGGTCAGCGAAGCGATCTATCTGGGCTCGGGTTCGAAATACCAGGTGACACTGGGCGATGGTTCCGTGGCCATCGTGCGGGCGACGCTCGAGGCCACGCCTTTCTCGATTGGTGACGCGGTCGATCTGCGTTGGTCGGTCGTCGATGCAAAACTTCTTGCCGACGACGACCGCGCCGACATGACGATGACCTGATCGCTCATTTCCCCCGCAGGATTTTTAGACATGGACGCCAAAGTCAACGGCAACATCTCGTTCTGGTATGCCGACATCGGCCTGCCAGCCTATCGTGCGCCGCTTCCGGGCGACCTCGAAGCCGATGTCTGCATCGTCGGCGCTGGCTACACCGGCTTGTGGACGGCCTACTACCTGAAGAAGGCCGATCCTTCGATCCGCATCGCCATGGTGGAAAGGGAATTCGCCGGCTTCGGCGCGTCCGGTCGCAATGGCGGCTGGCTGTCCGGCGGCTTCAGCTGGTCGCGCGAGAAATACCTGCAGACATCTACCCGTGGCGCCGTCATCGACATGGAAACCGCCATGCATGGCACGGTCGACGAAGTGATCGCGGTGACCGAGGCCGAAGGCATCGATGCCGATATTCGCCGCGTCGACAATCTGACGGTTGCGACCAACCCGCCGCAGCTGGAGCGGATCAAGGCCGCCTATGCGGATGCAATCGGCTGGAGCGTGCCTCAGGACCGCGTCAGCCTGATCGGCCAGGCAGAGGCCAAGGCCCGCATCAACATCAGGAATGTGCTTGGCGGCTACATCCACCACGGCACCGCGCGCGTGCAGCCGGCCAAGCTGGTGCGTGGACTGTCCGAAGCCGTCGAGCGCCTCGGCGTGCCGATCTACGAACAGACGACCGTGACGGGTATTGAGAAGGGCAAGGTCACCACCGATCGCGGCACGGTGCGCGCGCCCATCATCATCCGCGCCACGGAGGGTTTCACGGCCGGCATATCGGGCAATGAGCGGCTCTGGCTGCCGCTCAACAGCGCGCAGATCATCACCGAGCCGCTGCCCCAATCGCTGTGGGACGAAATCGGCTGGGACGGCCACGAACTCCTGGGCGACGCAGCACACGCCTATTGCTATGCCCAGCGCACCCGCGAAGGCCGCATCACCATGGGCGGGCGCGGCGTGCCTTACCGCTACGGTTCGCAGACGGACGTGCGCGGACAGACACAGCAGGCGACCATCGAAAGCCTGCACGCGATCCTCACCCGCCTGCTGCCGCAGACCAGCAAGCTTCGCATCGACCACGCCTGGTGCGGCGTGCTTGGCGTGCCGCGCGACTGGTGCACGACAGCCGGCCTCGACCTTGAGACCGGCATCGGCTGGGCCGGCGGCTATGTCGGCCTCGGCGTGTCGAGCTCCAACCTTTCGGGCCGGACGCTGCGCGACCTCATCCTGCGCCGCGACACCGAACTGACCCGCCTGCCCTGGGTCAACCGCCAGGTCAGCAAATGGGAGCCGGAGCCGATGCGCTGGCTCGGCGTCCACTCGATGTACCAGCTCTACCGCGTCGCCGACGAGCGCGAGGAAGCGGGTCTCCAGCACACGTCGAAACTGGCCGCCATCGCCGACCGCATCACCGGGCATTGAGCCCCGCGACATTGCATATCGAGTTGAAAATTCAGTGCCTGCCCGGAGACTGCCATGACCGACTTCCAGACCTTCGCCCATCTCGCTGCAATCGATCTCGGCGAGCCCGAGCCCAAGCCGACCTCGATCAGCGGCGATCAACTCGAAGCGTCGAGGACATTGTGGACCTCGCCGGACGGGACGCTGGAAGTCGGCGTCTGGGAATGCACGCCGGGCCGCTTCACCGCCTCGCGCGACACCAATTCCGAAACCTGTCACATCGTGTCGGGCCGGGTCTCGCTGCATGGTCCCGATGGCCACAGCAAGGAGGTCAGTGCCGGCGAAATGCTGGTGCTGCCGAAAGGCTGGAAGGGCGAATGGACAATCCACGAACCGACGCGCAAGCTTTACATCCTGCACTTCGAAGCGGCGTGAGCTAGAGCAATTCCAGGAAAAGTGTGAAACGGTTTTCCCGGGAAAAGCGCGTAGCGCTTTCCCTGAGGGAATTGCGTCAAAACAAAGGGCTCTAGTCGTCGTCCGAACCGCTGGCGACCGGCTTGCCTTCGATTGCCTGCCGCAATGCGTCGTTGATCCGATCCTGCCAGCCGGGGCCATCGGCCTGAAAATGGTCCAGCACGGTTCGATCGATCCTGATCGAAACAAGCTCCCTGACACCTGGAGCGGCCGCGGGCTCGCGAGGCGGAGCAACCGGCTTCTTGACTGGCTTGAAGGCGGCTTCGGCCGCCGTCATCGGATTTGTCGGTCGGCGCGGGGGATTTGCCATTGGGTGACCCTGACTGGAAGACGACTCATGCTCGCCGATGAGGCGGCGCGCTTGGCATCACAATAGCCCAACTGACGCCATCGCGCAGGCCCATTTGGCCAGGAACAGCTCAGGCCCGCAGTGTGCGGTCCCCGCATCGCCTTCGCGGCACGCGCTGGCACGGGTCACTCGGCGGCTTGAAGGATTTGTGCGGCGACGATGATCCTGATCTCGGCGCGACAAGAGCCGCAATTCGTGCCGGCATGCAGCGCCGCCCCGATCGCCTCGACGCTGGCGCAGCCGCTTCGCACCGCCTGCGCGATCTGGTTGGCGCCGACGCCGAAGCAGGAGCAGACGATGGCGCCGCGATCGACGTCGACCCCGCCCGGCCGCCCGGCCACGATCGCCAGCCTGGCGCGCCGATCAACGTGATCGGCGGTCAATTGGTCCGCCGCCCAGCCGCGCGACACCGCGACCGGACCGGGCGCAACGAACAAGGCGCCGGACAAGTGATCGCCGTCGAAAGCGGCGATGCGATGCTGGCCGGCATCGCGGTCATGATAGGCGAGGATTTCGCCGCCCGGGGTCGTGCCGAACAGGGACCCGGCGAAGCCGGCCCAGTCGATGCCGTCGTCGGCAAAGGCAAGCTCGACCCGCCAGCCGCCCTTGCATTTGGCCGCGGCCCAGTAGGTTGCGGTACCAGGTTCCGGCCTCTGCCGCATCACCGCGAAGCCGAAGGCCTTTGCGGCGAATTTCTCGATGCGGGCGGCGACATGCTTCAGCGCCGGCTGGCCGGAGACCGGATCGGTCAGCGGCGCCGTCAGCGCGTCGAGCCGGCCCTTTGCGGCGAATTGATCGGTCCAGTGCATCGGCGCAAACAGGCTGCCCCGGCGCTGGCGTGCCGTCACCAGCGCGCGCACCAGCACGTCGCCGCGCGGGCTGGAAACGCGCACGATGTCGGCGTCGCCGATACCGAAGCGCTGCGCATCCGCCGGATGGATTTCGACGAAGGGCTCGGCAATGTGCTGGGATAGCCGCGGGCTTTTGCCGGTCCGCGTCATGGTGTGCCAGTGATCGCGGATGCGGCCGGTGTTTAGGATCAGCGGATAGTCCGGGCTGGTGCGGGTCTCCACGGCAGGACGAATGGCAATGAGGCGCGCCTTGCGGTCGGGTGTGTAGAAATTGCCGTCGGCGAAGAAGCGGATGCCGGAAGAGCCACTTGCGGCCTGAGTGCGCTCCTCTGGCTGATGTTCATCTTGAGCACCCCCCTCTGGCCTGCCGGCCATCTCCCCCGCAAGGGGGGAGATTGGCAGTTTCGGCGTCCCTGCTCTTTCTCCAAAGTTGGCGATTGACGAAAGCCGGTGCGACATCCGATCTCCCCCCTTGCGGGGGAGATGGCCGGCAGGCCAGAGGGGGGTGGCTGGGCTCGGCGCTGGCCACTGGAACGGGGCCAATTCCTCATACCCGTCCGCATCAATCCCCGCATAAGCGCCAATATCGAAATCCCGTGCACCATCATTCTCGAATCCCGACAGCGCGGCATGTTCGGCAAACACCTCCCAAGGCGACGTATAGAAAAATGCCTCGCCAAAACCCATCCGCTTGCCGACTTCGGCAACGATCTGCCAGTCGGGCCGCGCCTCGCCGGGCAGGTCCAGGAACGCGCGCTGGCGCGAGATGCGGCGCTCGGAGTTGGTGACGGTACCGTCCTTCTCGCCCCAGGCGGCGGCGGACAGCCGGACATGGGCGTGGCGGACGGTGTCGGTTCTGGCCAGCACGTCCGACACCACGACGAACGGGCAGGCCTTGATCGCCGCTTCGACGGCATCGGCATCCGGCATCGAATCGACAGGATTGGTGGCCATGATCCACAGCGCCTTGATGCGCCCGTCGGCCACCGCCCGAAACATCTCGACCGCCTTCAAGCCCGGCCTTTCGGCAATGGCCGGAGCAGTCCAGAAGCGGCGTACGCGCTCCCGATGTTCGGGATTCTCGATCTCCATATGCGCGGCCAGCATATTGGCCATGCCGCCGACTTCGCGGCCGCCCATGGCGTTGGGCTGGCCAGTCACCGAAAACGGCCCGGCGCCGGGTCTGCCGATGCGGCCGGTGGCGAGATGGCAGTTGATGATGGCGTTGACCTTGTCGGTGCCCGAAGAAGACTGGTTCACCCCCTGGCTGTAGACGGTCACGGTCTTGGAGGTCGCGGCGAACAGGCTGTAGAAACGGCCAAGCTCGTCCTCGCTCAGCCCCGTAGCGGCGGCGATGCCGGCAAGGTCGAGCTCCGATGCTGCGAAAAGCGCTTGCCCGAACCCGGTTGTGTGCGCCGTGATGTAGGCGCGGTCCAGCGCGTTGTGCTGGCCGAGATAGGCGAGCAGCCCCGTGAACAAAGCGACGTCGCCATCGGGCGCGATCGCCAGGTGCATGTCGGCGATGTCTGCGCTCATGGTGCGGCGCGGATCGACCAGCACGATCTTCATCTCCGGCCGTTTTTCCCGAGCCGCCGCGATGCGCTGGTAGAGCACGGGATGGCACCAGGCGAGATTGGAGCCGACCAGCACGATGAGGTCGGCAAGCTCCAGATCCTCATAATTTCCCGGCACGGTGTCGGAGCCAAAGGCGCGGCGGTGGCCAGCGACCGAAGAGGCCATGCACAGGCGCGAATTGGTGTCGATGTTGGCCGAGCCGACAAAACCTTTCATCAGCTTGTTGGCGACGTAGTAATCCTCGGTCAGCAACTGGCCGGAGACGTAGAAGGCGACGGCATCCGGACCGTGCTTGGCGATGGTTTGCGAGAAGGTCGAGGCGATGAGGTCGAGCGTCTCGTCCCAGCCGGCGCGGCGGCCGTGGATTTCGGGATAAAGCAGCCTGCCGTCGAGGTCGATGGTCTCGGCCAGTGCCGAGCCCTTGGAGCAGAGCCGGCCGAAATTCGCCGGATGGTCGGGGTCGCCGCGGACGGACACTTGCCCGTCCGCGGCGACCTTCGCCAGCACGCCGCAGCCCACCCCGCAATAGGGGCAGGTGGTCCTCACCTCGCGCGCAGCGTCAATCTCCATGTGTCAGGCCGCTCGGCTGGCCAGCGCTTCCAGCGCAATGAACAGACGCTCGCCTTCGACCCGCACCGGGATGGTGCGCACCGCGCCCTCGTCGGCGCCGAGTGCCCTGCCCGTCTCCAGCGAGATCACCCAATTGTGCAAGGGACAGGTCACCGCCGTGCCGTGCACGATGCCTTGGCTCAGCGGTCCGCCCTTGTGCGGGCAATGGTCGTCGATGGCGTAGACCTGGTCGTCGGCGGTGCGGAAGACCGCGACCTTCCCTTCCGGCGTGTCGACGCAACGCGCGCCACGGCGGGGGATGTCCGACAAGGAGCCTATTGCGATCCAGTTCATGTGGCCATCCTCGCCTTTGCTCGATCTGAAAGCGCCCAGCCACCCCCCTCTGGCCTGCCGGCCATCTCCCCCGCAAGGAGGGAGATTGGCAGTTGCACTGACAGCGCCCACTCCGCAACGTTGGAGATTGGCGAAAGCCGAAACAGCATCCGATCTCCCCCCTTGCGGGGGAGATGGCCGGCAGGCCAGAGGGGGGTGGGAAGAAACGCTTCCATCGGCCCTACTCCGCCGCCTGCGCAAAACCGACAGAGGCCATCGGCCGGAATTCGTGCTTGTCCTTGCCGGACACGCGTTCCGACCACGGGTCGACCTGGGCGAATTTCTGGCTGAAGACGAAGCGGTCGAAATAGGCCTTGCGCTTGGCATCGTCGTCCATGATCTGGCGCTTGATTTCGGGGATCCCGATGCGCTTGGCCCATTTGTAGATGCGCTCGAGATAGCGGCCCTGCTCGCGATACATCTGCGTCAGCGCCACGATATGCTCCAGTGCCTCGTCCTCGGTCCTGACCAGGCCGAGCACTTCGGTGCCTTTGATGTCGAGGCCGGCCGCCCCGGCGAAATGGATCTCGTAGCCACTGTCGACGCAGATCACGCCGACATCCTTGCAGGTCGCCTCCGCGCAGTTCCTCGGGCAACCCGACACCGCCATCTTTACCTTGGCCGGGGTCCACGAGCCCCACATGAATTTCTCGATGCGGATGCCAAGGCCCGTCGAATCCTGCGTGCCGAAGCGGCACCAGTCTGAGCCGACGCAGGTCTTCACCGTGCGCAGGCCCTTGGCATAGGCATGGCCGGAGACAAAGCCGGCCTGGCCGAGATCGGCCCACACCGCCGGCAGGTCCTCCTTGCGGATGCCGAGCATGTCGATGCGCTGGCCGCCGGTGACCTTGACCATCGGGATCTCGAACTTGTCGACGACATCGGCGATGGCGCGCAGTTCGGCCGCATTGGTGACGCCGCCCCACATGCGCGGCACCACCGAATAGGTGCCGTCCTTCTGAATGTTGGCGTGGACGCGCTCATTGATGAAGCGCGACTGGTAGTCGTCGGCATAGTCGTCCGGCCAGTCGCAGACGAGATAGTAGTTGAGCGCCGGCCGGCATTTGGCGCAGCCGCAGGAGGTCGTCCATTCCAGTTCCTGCATGACGGCCGGAATGGTCTTCAGGTGCTTGGCCTTGATCAGCCGGCGCACTTCGTCATGGCCGAGCGTGGTGCAGCCGCACATCGGCTGCACGGCCGCAGGGTTGTAGGTGTCGCCGAGCGTCAGCACCATCAGCTTCTCGACCAGCCCGGTGCAGGAGCCGCAGGAGGCCGACGCCTTGGTGTGAGCGCGCACTTCGTCGAGCGAGGTCAGGCCCTTGGCCGTGATCGCACCCGTGATCTTGCTCTTGCAAACGCCGTTGCAGCCGCAGATTTCCGCATCATCCGGCAAGGCTGCAACGGCCGCCATAGGGTCCAGCGGGGCACCCCCCTGGTAGGACTGGCCGAAAATCAGCGTGTCGCGCATTGGCGAAATATCGGTCTGCTTCTTCTTGAGGTCGTTGAACCAGGCGCCGTCGGCCGTCTCGCCATAGAGCACCGTGCCGATGATCCGGTCGTCCTTCAGCACCAGGCGCTTGTAGACGCCGGCGGCCGCGTCGCGCAGCACGATCTCCTGGCGGTCCTCGCCCTCGGCGAAGTCGCCAAGCGAGAACAGGTCGATGCCCGTGACCTTGAGCTTGGTCGGCGTGTCCATGTGGGCGAAGGCCGCCTTCTCGTTGCCGGCCAGTTGTTGGGCGGCAACGCGCGCCATCTCGTAGAGCGGTGCGACCAGCCCGTAGACCTGGCCGTTCACCTCGGCGCATTCGCCAAGCGCGTAGATGTCGGGATCGTTGCTGCGCATGCCGGCGTCGACGACGATGCCGCGATTGACGGCAATGCCGGCTTCCTTGGCAAGCGCAGAATTCGGCCTGATGCCGACCGCCATGACCACCAGCGTCGCCGGAATGATGGTGCCGTCGGCGAGCTCCACCTGTCCGACCTTGCCGTTGCCCGTGATTGCCTTTGTGTTGGCCTTGGTGATGACCTTGATGCCGCGTTGCTCGACGGCGCGCTGCAGGAGATAGCCAGCGGCCGGATCGAGCTGGCGCTCCATCAATGTCGGCATGACATGCAGCACGGTGACGTCCATGCCTTGCGCGTTCAGCCCGGCCGCCGCCTCCAGCCCGAGCAGGCCGCCGCCGATGACCACGGCCTTCGCCCGCGACTGGGCGGCGAGCATCATCGCCTGGACGTCGTCGAGGTCGCGATAGGTCAGCACGCCCGGCAGATCATGGCCAGGCACCGGAATGATGAACGGCACCGAGCCGGTGGCGATGACGAGCTTGTCATAGGGCTGGGTGACGCCGTGATCAGAGGTGACGGTCTTCGCCGCCCGGTCGATGGCGATGATCTTGTGGCCCTTGTAGAGGGTGATGTTGTTGGCGATGTACCAGCCGTCGCCATGGATGATGATTTCCTCGTAGGCCTTCTCGCCCGACAGCACCGGCGACAGCATGATGCGGTCGTAATTGACCCGCGGCTCGGCGTTGAAGATGGTGACCGTGTAGCGGCCCGGCGCGTGTTCCAGCAGGTGCTCCAGCATGCGCCCTGGAGCCATGCCGTTGCCGATGATGACGAGTTTTTCGCTCATGGTGCTACTCCGCGGCTTCGACGAAGCGGTGGCGTTCGTAGAGGAACTTCAGCACCGCCTCGCGGCAGCGCAGGAAGGTCCGGTCGGAGGCAAGCTCGATGCGTCGGCGTGGGCGCGCCAGCGGCACCGCAAGCACCTCGCCGATGGTCGCCGCAGGGCCGTTGGTCATCATGACGATGCGGTCGGAGAGCAGCACCGCCTCGTCGACATCGTGGGTGATCATGATCGTCGTCGAGCCGAGCCGCGAATGGATGTCCATGACTGCGTCCTGCAGATGGGCGCGCGTCAGCGCATCGAGCGCGCCGAACGGCTCGTCGAGCAGCAGGATCTTCGGCTCCATGGCCAGCGCCCGGGCGATGCCGACGCGCTGCTTCATGCCGCCCGAGATTTCCGCCGGGCGCTTGTCCCGGGCATGCGCCATCTGTACGAGGTCGAGATTGCGCATGATCCACTCATGCCGCTCGGCCTTGCTCTTCGAACGGCCGAAGACTTTCGACACCGCCAGATTGATGTTCTCATAGACGGTCAGCCACGGCAGCAGGCTGTGGTTCTGGAACACCACGGCGCGTTCGGGTCCGGGGCTGTCGACCTCCTTGTCCTCGAGCAGCACGGCGCCTGCGGACACTGTGGTCAGCCCGGCGATCAGATTGAGCAAGGTCGACTTGCCGCATCCGGAATGGCCGATGATCGAGACGAATTCGCCCTTGTCGATGGTCAGCCTTATGTCCTTCAGCACCTCGCTGACCTGATTGCCGCGGGCAAAGGATTTGTCGATATGGTCGAGCTTCAGATAGGCCGTCATGGCGCTGTCCTCACTTTGCCGTTGTGCCGCGGGTGACGAAGGCGCCGACCGCCGCGACCAGGCGGTCGAGACAGAAGCCGGTGACGCCGATATAGGCGAGCGCGACGATGATGTCGGGCAGCCGCGACGAGTTCCACGCGTCCCAGATGAAGAAGCCGATGCCGACGCCGCCGGTCAGCATTTCGGCGGCGACGATGGCCAGCCAGGACAGGCCGATGCCGATCCTCAAGCCGGTGAAGATGTAGGGGGCGGCGGCCGGCACCATGATCTTCACGAAGAATTCGAACTGGTTGAGCCGCAGGATGCGCGCGACGTTGCGGTAGTCCTCGGGGATGTTGCGCACGCCGACGGCGGTGTTGATGATGATGGGCCAGATCGAGGTGATGAAGATGACGAACAGCGCCGACGGGCTGGAATCGCGGAACGCGGCCAGCGACAGCGGCAGCCAGGCCAGCGGCGGCACGGTGCGCAGGATCTGGAAGACCGGATCGAGGCCGCGCATCGCCCAGATCGACTGGCCAACCAGCGCGCCGAGCGCCACACCGACGATCGCCGCCAGGCCAAAGCCGATGGCGACCCGCTGCAGTGAGATCAGCACCCGCCAGGCAAGGCCGATATCCTGCGGGCCATTGTTGAAGAACGGATGCGCGATCAGGTCGTAGGCCTCGTTCCACACCTGGCTCGGCGGCGGCAGGCTGGCGGTCGGCGACGAGCAGGCGATCTGCCAGACGACCAGCATGAGGGCGATGACGATGGCCGGCGGCACCAGCGCGCTCGCCAGTTTGCCGGCGATCACCATCGGATCGAAACGGCGCCGCGCCTTGGCGGTGAAGGCGATGACCTCCGCTGGTTTGGCGGGGAACGCTTTCACCGTTGTGTCCTCGATTGTCTGGATCGACATGTCTGGGAAAAACTCCTTGGTCGGGATCTCCGCAACGGCGCAAGGCGCCGTTGCGACAAACTCCGCAAATGCGCCGTTTGCGCGGGCTATGCCGAGGCCTTGATCTTCAGGCTGTCGAGATAGGCGGACGGGTTGGCCGGATCGAAGACCTTGCCGTCGAAGAAGGTCTCGACGCCGCGCGACGAGGACGCCGGAATGTCGGCTGCCGCCACGCCAAGGTCCTTGGCCGCCTCGCGCCACAGGTCCTCGCGGTTGACCTGATCGACCAGCGCCTTGATGTCGGTGGTCGGCGCGAACTTGCCCCAGCGGATGTTCTCGGCGAGGAACCACGAGTCATGGCTCTTGAACGGATAGGACACGCCGCCCGTCCAGAACTTCATGTAGAGATCGGAGCCGGTGGCGACGCGGCCATTGCCGTAGTTGATGTCGCCCTTGAGGCGGCCGATGATATCGGCGACAGGCACGTTCATCCATTGCCGCTTGCCGATGATGGCGGCCATCTCGTCCTTGTTCTCCTTGGCCTCGCACCATTGCTGGGCTTCCATGACGGCCATCAGGATCGCCTTGGTGGCGTTCGGGTATTTGTCGATGAATTCGGCGCGCAGGCCGAGCGCCTTTTCCGGATGGCCCTTCCACAATTCGCCCGTCGTGGCGGCGGTGAAGCCGACGCCCTGGTGGACGAGCTGCTCGTTCCACGGCTCGCCGACGCAGAACACGTCCATATTGCCGACCTTCATGTTGGCCACCATCTGCGGCGGTGGCACGACGATGGTCGAGACATCCTTGTCGGGATCGATGCCGCCTGCGGCGAGCCAGTAGCGCAGCCACAAATCATGGGTGCCGCCCGGGAAGGTCATGGCGGCCTTGATGTCCTTGCCGGCCGCCTTCTTGGCGGCGAAGGCGTCCTTCAGCTTCGAGGCGTCGAGGCCGACACCGGTGCCGGCATATTCCTGGGCGACCGAAATGCCCTGGCAGTCGTAGTTGAGCCGCGCCACGATCGCCATCGGCATCGGCTGGTTGTTCTGCGTCACCTTGCCGGTGTGCATCAAATAGGGCAGCGGCGTCAGGATATGGGCGCCGTCGATGCCGTTGGCCGCGCCGCCGAGCATCAGATTGTCGCGCGTTGCGCCCCAAGAGGCCTGCTTGAGCACCTCGACATCGGGCATGCCGAACTTCTCGAAAAACCCCTTCTCCTTGGCGATCATCAGTGGTGCGGCATCGGTCAGCGCGATGAAGCCGAGCTTGGCGCCGGTGACTTCCGGCGAGGTCGTGGCCGCATAGGCGCCGGAGGGGAAGAGCTTGCGGGCGGCCATGAACAGCCCCGCCGTCATCGCACTGCTGACCAGAAAATCGCGGCGCGTCACATCCCTAGGCGATGTTCCAGTCCCGATCCATGTCTTCATCGTCTTCTTCATCGTCGTCTCCGGTTGAACGCGGTCCGCGCCGTCGATTGTTGGCCCAAAAACAAAAAAGCCGCCGGCCAGGCCTTCGCGTCCGGAAATCCGGATCGCGTCTTGACCTGAGCGGCAGCTTTGCCTGTGGGCGCCCGTCATTGGACGCCTATTCCGTGACCCCAAGGAGGCCTGGTTATTTCAAAGCATGAACCATGCCAGTTTCGAGAGAAAGGAAAAATAACAATGAAATCAATGAAACGCGCCGTCCGCCTACGCAACAGACGATATGGCGAGCAGGCCAAAGATTGTTCATTAGAGCAATCGCACGCACAATTTTTGTGCAATGCACAAGAATGGCGCGGAAATAATCAGACTTCCGCGCGGGCCGATTTCTGGCCGGCAATGTAGCCTTCGACCTCATCGGGATCGAAGATCTGGCCGTCGAAGAAACCATCGGGACCGAGCACCAGGCCGGCGCCTGTCGCGCCGACGGCGGTGGCTATGCGCAGCGCACCCTCGACCTTCGAATTGGCGCCAGGCAGTGCGACGCCAAGCGGCTTCAGCGCCGAACGGTAGAGATCTGGGCGGTAGCAGTCGCGGGCAATAGCGAGATTGCCAGGCGTGTGTTCGACATGCCCCCAGCGCACCATCTGCGTGTAGAACCACAGCGCATGGCTCTTCCACGGAAAGTTCGCTGCCTTGTCGAAGGGCAGGAAGAAGTCTTCGATATCCAGCGCCGCTCCGCCACCCAATTGTAGATGCCCGGTCAGGATCGGCATCTGGACCGCGGGAGGCAGGCCGAGGAAGCCGGACTGCGCCATCACCGCGGCCAGTTCGCCATGGTTGGCCGGATCCTGACACCAGCGCGCCGAGTGGTGCAGCGCGCGCAGCAGCGCCGCCAAGGCGTCGGGCGACTGCTCGGCCCAGACCTTGCGCACGCCGATCACCTTCTCCGGGCTGTTGCGCCATATCTGCGCCTTGACGGTGACGATGTGGCCGGTGCCGGCGGCCACCGCGGCGCTGTTCCAGGGCTCGCCGACGCAGTAGCCGTCGATCCGCCCAGTGGCCAGCGCGTCGGCCATGAAGGGCGGCGGCACGATGACGATCTCGATCTCGCGCGTTGGATCGATGCCGCAGGCGGCGAGCCAGTAGCGCAGTTCGTAGTTGTGCCCGGAATGTGGATGCACCACGGCGAAGCGCAGCGGGTCACGGCCGGCGGCAGCGCGCTCGCGGATGAGCGCGCCAAGTGCGGCACCGGCGCGCGCCGGGTCGAGATCGGGCGCGGCGCCATGCGTCGCCATGCCGGCCCAGACGGCATTGGAAATGGTGACGCAATTGCCGCCGAGACCGAGTGAGAACGGCACGATGGTCTCTGAAGCGAGCGGCGTCAGCCCGAGATTGCAGGCGAGCGGCATCGGTCCCAGCATATGCGCGAGATGGAAGTGGCCGATGGCGATACGGTCGCGGATGTTGGCCCAGGACGTCTCGCGGTGCAGCGCGAGGTCGATGCCTTCGCGGGCGGCAAAGCCAAGCTCGCCGGCCGCGACCAGCACGGCGCTGTCGAACAGCGGCATGAAGCCGGCGGTGATCTGATGCTCGGCGCCCATGCTCATTCGTCCTCCGCCGGTCCCAGCAAGCCGGCGGCAGTCACCAGGCTCTGGGCGATGTCGCCGATCTTGCGGTTCTGGTTCATCGCCGTCTTGCGCAGCAGCGTGTAGGCGGCCTCTTCGCTCAGGCCGCGCGACTTCATCAGGATGCCCTTGGCGCGATCAATCACCTTGCGGCTCTCGAGCTCGCTGCGCGCCTCTTCCAGTTCGCGCGCCATACGCGAAAAGGCATTGAAACGGCTGACCGCCATGTCGAGGATCGGCTTTACGCGCTCCTGCCGCAGGCCGTCGACGACATAGGCGGAAACGCCGGCATCGACCGCCGCCTCGATCGAGGCCTGGTCGGAGCGGTCGACGAACATGGCGATCGGCCGCTTCACCGCGCGCGACAACTGGAACATGTTTTCCAGCATGTCGCGGTTCGGGTTTTCGAGATCGATGACGATGACGTCGGGTTCGATCTCGGCGATCCGCCGCGCAATGCCGGTCACGTCATGGATGACGGTGACCCGGTCATGGCCGGCCTCGCGCAGCCCCGCCTCGATGATCGCGGCGCGGATGCGGTTTTCGTCGATCACCAGGACGGCGAGTGCGGTTCGGACCATGCCTGCATTGTGCCCAAGCAAAGGAATTGTGCAATGCGGGATAACCCGGCGAGCGCAACATTCGCTGCGCATGGCACGCTGAAACGGCTGCACCGCCACACCACCATGGTTGTGGCCTTGCATGATTTCGGTGTCATCAGAACGACAGCCGACCGGGTTATGCCTGCGCAGCGGGCTTGTGGTGGAACAGGGGCCGACCAGGTCTTCCAGGATCCGCAGCACCCTGTGCCCAGCAACGCGCCGACCTGGAGCTTGATCCGCAAAGCGAATCCGTTTCCGGGAAGATCATGCTCAAACCCAGAGATAGAGCCAAAGAGAGACGCGATGTGGCTGAGTGAATTCGAAATCGTCCTGCGCGACCGCGTCATTGCCAATGGCGCCATCCGGATCGAAAACGGCCGCATCGAAGAGGTCCGCGACGCGCCTGTCGAGAACGCCGATATCGTGGGTGGAGGCCGCCTGCTGCTGCCCGGTTTCATCGACATGCATGGCGACATGGTGGAGAGGGAAGTGGAGCCGCGCCTCGGCGTCCACGTGCCGAAGACGATCGGCATTGCCGAGCTCGACAAGAAGCTGGCCTCCTGCGGAGTGACCACGGCCTATGCCGCGCTCTCCTTCATCGGCGCCAGCGTCACCAGCGGCGTGCTGCGTTCGGAAGAGCATACGTCTGATATCATCGAGACCATCGCTGGACTGAAGGACGACCTTTTGGTCGATCATCGCATCCATGCGCGGTTCGAGGTGACTTTCGCCGCAGCCATCGGCGTGCTGCAAAGGCTGATGGACGCCGGCAAGCTGCACCTGATCTCGCTGATGGATCATACACCCGGACAAGGGCAGTACCGCGACGTCGAACTCTACATCGCCCGCATCGCCAAGGAGCGCGGCATGTCCGTTGCCGAGGCATCCGAGATCGTCGGCCAGCGCATCGCCGGCCGAAACGGACATGGCGACGTCCTCAGCACGCTGCAGGACCTGTCGGCATTTGCCCGCGCCCGCGGCATCGTGCTCGCCTCGCATGACGACGACACGCTGGAGAAAGTGGAATTTGTCCATAGCCTGGGTGCTGCGCTCAGCGAATTCCCGGTGACCCTGGAGGCGGCGCAAGAAGCCCGCAGGCTCGGAATGCACACCGTCATGGGCGCGCCCAATGCACTGCGCGGCAATTCCTATTCCGGCAATCTTTCCGCCCGGCAGGCCTACGAGGCCGGACTGCTCGACATACTGGCCAGCGACTACCACCCGGCCTCGATCCTGCCGGCTGTTCTCAGCCTGGCGGCGCTGGATGACGATGGCCTTGTGGCGGCGGCCGCGCTGACCAGCACCAACCCGGCCAAGGCATTGGGGCTTGACGACCGTGGCGCCATCGAGACGGGACTTCTGGCCGATCTCGTCGTCGCCGACCGCCAGCCGGTCGCACGCGTCCGCGCCACCTTCCGCGCCGGCCGCATGATCTACAGCGACGGTACGCTACGCTCACCCCGGCACTGAACAAGAAAATAGTGTACTGTCGCCGTATTCCGACTTGGATATATAAAAATGACTTGGGTAAAATTAACTAATATACAAGACAAAGACCCACTCTTTCGTGGATCACTGTTTCGGTTCCGAAGAATGATTCCGCGAGAAGAAATATTAGATTGTATGCTTTTCACGGCGTTTGAAGAATCCGGTTTGGGCTTCATTCGCGATTGTGGCTACGACGCAGGGAATATCCTTGTTGTCTTTCCCATAGAAGCGAAACTGGAAGGTATGGTGGCCATTTCACCAACATGGCTGGCTCGCCACTGGCAAAAATGGGTTGATACCTCTTCCACCCCGGACAACGTATGGGTTCTTAAAGGTGGCCGATTGGAACCAAAAAACTGCCAGATGAATAGAGCCGTGGTCTCTCCTGCCTTGAATTACGGTGACAGCGATTAATTCGCTGGGATTGGCTTAAAAAGACGGCAGAAGACCCAAACCACTATACAGCGATGTTTACTAGCGCTGTCACCAAGGAATTGGCACAGGTGTGGCATGACCTCTTCAAGTGATTTCTTGCGCGAGTTCGCACGACATCGCGGATCAAATCGCAATCCCAATTTTAGGATGATTATACCGATTGACTTTTACGACGGGCTAGAAACGGGAGTGGCATTGTTTTCGTCTGGCGGAGCCGTCAGAATTTGGTCTCTCGGTCACTCCCGATCTTGCCTTTTTCGCGCCTTCGGGCTGGTGCCCATTGGTGGAAATTGGCTGGAGACCGAATGGATTTCGAAGCAATCAGATGCAGAGCACGGCTCTTTTTTGGAACCCGACAACAGTGAAGCCCTCCTGAAATTAGAGGCGGACGTCATGGCGGCACAGGCAACCGGTTATTTTGTTGGACTTGGCTCACCCTATTTGCATTGTATCGAAATAGTGGAGGTAGACGAAGACGAAGTTGATTTTTACAGCAGAATGGCCCTTGTGTTGAAAATTTTCAGCGGATTCATGACCTTTTGAAGCACTCACGCTGATTCCCAATTGAGTGACAGTAGAATTACGGTGACAGTGCACGTTTCTCTATGTTCGCCTTGCTGCCGTTGTGTGCAGACCAATCGCCGGCCCGATTGTCGTCCCTGCCTGCCATAGCGTTGCCCTTGGGCATCGCTATCCAACAAAACCTGTGGCCAACCGCCCTTCCGCGCCTTCGCGAATATCCGCATCACGCCAGCAATTGTAGTAGTCTCAGCCTGAAAATCCTGGCTGAGAATCAGCCGGGGTGGCGGGTGGTTGATTGTGGCGACACTCAACGCGCAGGTTCTGGATTTTTTCGACTGGTGGCTCGATGAGCTGCGAGGGGTCTGGTCGCGGGTCGCACGCGGACAAAAGCAATCTTCCACAAGCGACTGGATCATCAACCTGGCGGATGACGGCATCCGGGCTCGCGAGGCCAATGCGCCGGAGTTCCAGTCGATCCCGTTGGCGCTCACCGCGTCCTCGGACGAGGTTCTCGCACTTCTCCAGGGCGGGCCCCGGCGCAAGCGGTCGAGCTTCGATATCCGCATCCAGCCCGGGCTGTTCCTGACCCGGCAACTGGCGGCGCGGCGGCTGCCGCTTCGGCAGGCGCGCGACATGGCCGAGCTCGACCTTCTGGCCTCGACGCCGATCGATCCGGCGCAAGTGCATGTCGTCTTCGCCAGTCAGGTCGGGCAGGACTGCGTCTACCATGTCGTCAAGGCGAAGACGCTTGCGGCGGTCCTTGACACGGTCCGCCGGGCCGGCGGGTCGGTCCGCTGCCTGTCCCTGTCGCAGCCGGAGGGCACGCTGCGGGCCGATCCGCTCAGCCTCGCCGCCATCTGGCCGCCGACCGCGCGCGACCGACGCGCCAGGACCGCCTGGGTGACGGCCTGCTCGATGCTGGCCGCGGCTGTGCTGGTCACATTCGCTCATGCGCATTGGCGCACCTGGCAGGCCGGCGCGGAACTGGACACAGAGATCGCCGATGCACAAGTGCTGGCCAAGGCGGCCCGCACTGCGCTGCAGAAGCGCCAGACCGGCATCGAGCAAATTGAAAAGATCCGCACGGAAAAGAAGACGACCGCGTCGCTGGTGCGCGTCTGGGCCGAACTGACACACCTGCTTCCCGACTCGGCCTGGCTGACCGATCTTTCGGCCAAGGGCGACGACCTGACCATCACTGGCTTTTCCGCTTCCGCCGCCGAACTGATCAAGCCGATCGACGATTCGCCGCTGTTTTCGGCGCCCGAATTCGCCTCGCCGGTGGTCAGGGTTCCTGGCCAGGACGGCGAACACTTCACCATTTCGGCAAAGATCGGAGCGCTCTGACCATGCTCTCCGCGATCCTCAACACCAGCCCGCTGGTCCGCCGCCTGATTGCGCTCGCCCTTGCGGCGGTGACGGCCTGTGTCCTGGCCTGGGCGGTGTTCGCGGGGCTCGACAGCGTCGCCGCGGCGCAAGCCGGGATCGAGGAAAAGCGCGAGCTTCTCGGCCAGTTGCAGAGCGTGGCGGCGCTGGCCAAGCGCCTCGACAGCGCCGCCAGCCCCGTGGCCGCGGCAAATCCCGAGTTTCTCACCGGCGAAAGCGAGGCGATCATTCGCGGCGGGCTGCAGACCCGGCTGAACGCGATTGCCACGGCCAACGGGGTCAACGTGCTGTCGGCCGGCAATGCGCCGGTGCTGAGCGAAGCGGGCGTCGATTTCATCGGGCTGCGGGCCAACCTTTCGGGACCGCTGGAGGGCATCCACAACGCCGTTCTCGCCATCGAAACGTCGCTTCCGGTGCTGTTCATTCGCGAGGCCACCCTGCGCACGACCGATGTCGGGCCGGTCGCCGGGCGCACCGGCGACCCGGAGATCTTTGCCGAAATCCTGTTTTACGGCCCGCTGGAAACGCCGGTGGTGCCGGCGCCTGGAGGGGTCAAGCCATGACCCGGAAATTTGCCGGCCTGGCGATTGCGGCCATGATCGCGGGCCTCGTCCTGGTCAATGTCGTCCTCTACGACACGCCGGTCGACATTTCGCCGGTCGCCTCCGGCAAGGGGCATGACGGCGGCCTGGCCTCGGCGGCGGGAGCGCTGCAGTTTCCCGAGGCCGGCAATTTCAGCGAGACGTTCGAGCGGCCGCTGTTCACGCCGATGCGCCGGAAATTCGTCGCCCCGCCGGTCGGGCCGCCGCCGGTTGCGGTCGTCGCGGCCGCCGTCGAACAAACGCCGCCACCGCCCGAGGCCGCGCCCGCCGCCGCGCCTGCGCTTCTGGGCATCAGCATTCACGGCGGGGCGGCGAAGGCCCTGATGCGCGTCGCCGGCAGCGAAACCGCGATCTGGTACGGCAGCGGCGAGAGCGTCGACGGCTGGACGGTGTCGGCGATCGACAAGGATCAGGCCGTGCTGGAGCGCAATGGCAAGGTGGCGCGGGTCCCGCTCTATCCGCCATGGAAGAACGCCCCGCCGCCACCCCCAAATGCCCCGCCAGCGGCCCCGGATGTCCCGCTGCCAGCGCCGAACGAACCGCAACTATGAGCGACCGCCACGAAAGCCCGAACCCAGGCGGCGAAAGCGCGGGCAGCGGCTTTTCGCTAGTCGCCGTGCTGGTGTTCATGCTGATCGTCTCGGCCATCGTCGTCCCCTTCGCCGTGACGGCAAAAACGCGGCTGATGATCGCCAACAACGAAGTCGAGCAGGAGCGCCTGTCGCTGCTTGCCGAAGGCCTGGGCAATGTCGTTGCAAGCGAGTTGGTCGGCGGCTCGGCGGCGACAACATTGCCGCTGGATTCCACACCCGCAGCGTGCCGGGAGGGAGACTTCAGCTTCGATGTCCGCGTCCAGGATCATGACGGGCTGATCGATCTCAATACCGCGGACGACCAATTGCTGGCACTTGGTTTCGCATCCCTCGGCTTCGAGCGGGAGATGGCGCAAGCCTTGGCCAAGGCCGCGATCCGGTTTCGTGACAATGCCACGCTGTTCGCTGGCCAGCCCAGAAGCCCTGTCGGGCCGCCCCAAGACAAGCAGGCGCCGTTCGAATCGGTGTCCGAACTGCAGGAGTTTTCGGCCCTTGCGTCGATGCCCTTGCAGACCCTCCACGCTGTTTTCACGGTCAACTCGAAGCGCGGCACGATCGGCGCCGATCGCGCGCCCAACCGTCTTCGCGCCGCTCTTGCCGGCGCCAGCAGCGCATCGGTCACCGAAGCGCCGGCCGACGCATCGGCCTACACGGTCGACGTGGTCGTGAGGCGGGACGGATCCGCGATCACGGCCGAAGCCGGGTTCATCATCGAGAGGTCCCCGCTCAGCCCGACGGCATTTCAGCGCGTTGCCCGAAGCCCGGTCCCTGCAGCCTCCGCACTGCCGCCAGTCGTCGGCACAGCCGGCTGCGAGGTGCTTTTCGGCGCCGAGGCGGCGCAGATCCTGCGCGGGTGGAGCTCATGAACGCGTCTTCGCAGCCCGTTGGCCAGACCCGGGGCCAGACCCAGGGGATCGAGGCGTTCCTTGCCTTTCTCGAGGGTGAGAAGGTGCTGACCGCGCACGCCGCCCAGCGCGCATTGGGGGCATCGCGAACATCTGGACACCCGTTCGATACGGTGATGACCGAACTCGGCCTGATCGGCGAGCAGGACCTTGCCAACAGCCTCAGCCGCTACCTGAACGCACCGACGCCGGTCGAGATTCCCGAACAGGTCAGCCCCGAAATGCTGGCAGGCGTGCCGCTGGCCTATCTGCGTGAAAATGCGATCCTGCCATTGCAGATGGACGCCGAACGGCTGGTCGTCGCCGTGGCCGATCCGTTCTCGTCGGCAACCATCGACGCGCTCGCCTTTCACTATGAGCGGACGCTGGCACTGCGCATATTGCCCAGGCGCATGATTGCAGAAAGCATCGACCGCATCGAGCAATCGGCCATGGCGGCCGTTGCAAATGGCGGCAACGGTGGCGAAACCCTGGATTTCGGCCCCGACGACCTCGAACGGTTGAAGGATTTTGCCCGCGAGGCGCCGATCGTTCGCTTCGTCGCCGAGACCATCCACAAGGCGGTCGATGCGAGAGCCACCGACATCCATATCGAGCCGCTCGAGGATCACGTCCGCATCCGCTTCAGGCATGACGGCATGCTGTCCACCGTCGACACTGCGTCCATTGCGATGCTGTCCGGCATCTCCACCCGCATCAAGATCCTGTCGCGGCTCAACATTGCCGAACGGCGCCTACCGCAGGACGGACGCATGCGCATCGCCGTGCGCGGCCGCGACGTCGACCTGCGCGTCTCGGTCATTCCGTCCATTCACGGCGAAGCCATCGTGCTTCGAATCCTCGACCGCGCGGGCGTCGAATTGAAGTTGGAGAAGCTGGGGTTCGACGGCGCCGCGCAAGCGAAAATCCGCACCATGTCGCAAGCCGCCAACGGCATCGTGCTGATCACCGGGCCGACCGGAAGCGGCAAGACGACGACGCTCTATTCCATCCTCGCGGAACGTTCGCGGCCGGACGTCAAGATTTTCACCGTCGAGGACCCGGTCGAATACCGGATGGCCGGCATCACCCAGTTGCAGGTCAATCCGGCGATCGACCTCGACTTTGCCGCTGCCCTGCGTTCGATCCTGCGACAGGATCCCGATATCATCCTGCTCGGTGAAATTCGCGATCGCGAGACGGCGCAAGTCGCGGTCCAGGCGGCCCTGACCGGCCATCTGGTGTTTTCGACGCTCCACACCAACAGTGCCGCGGGCGCACTCACCCGCCTTCGCGACATGGGCATCGACGGCTATCTGCTCGGCGCGACGATCAGAGGCGTCATCGCACAGAGGCTGTTGCGACGTGTCTGCCCGACCTGCCATGGCGCCGACCAAACCGGTCCGGCCTGCCGCACCTGCAACGGCTCCGGCTACAGCGGGCGCACGGTGACCTACGAAATGCTGCAGGTGTCGCCGCGCATCGCCGAACTTATCGACCAGGGTGCCGGCGAAATGGAGATCGGGAAAATTGCAGCCGAGGACGATCTCGTGCCGATGTCGGTCCACGCAACCGCGCTTGCCCGGTCGCAGGTCACCACGATGGACGAAGTCCGGCGCGTCATCGATCTCGCAGGAGGCGACTGATGCCGGCCTTTGCCTATCGCGCCTATCTCGTCGACGGCAGCACCGAGACCGGCGTTCTCGATGCTTCGACCAAACAGGATGCCGCCCGCAAACTGGCGCAGCAGGGCCGCCGCTCTTACCATCTTGCCCCGGTGAACGGCGAAAGGCAGCAGCTTCGCCTGCCGGGGCGCAGCGTGCTGACGTTCACCCGCAGAGTCGATCTCAGCCGGCTGTTTTCCGAGCTTTCAGTGCTTCTGAACGCCGGCTTCACGGTCGACCGTGCCTTGAACGCGGTTATCTCGGGCGAGGCCAACCGCCAGCGGCGGCAACAGCTGCAATCGGTGCTCGATCTCACGACAGGCGGCCGGCCGATCGCCGAAGCATTTGCCAGCCTGCCGGGCATCACCTCCGACGTTGCCGCCTTGCTCGCCAGCGGCGAGCGCAGCGGCAAGATGGCCTATATATGCCAGCGGCTGGCCGATACGTTCGAGGCAACGGCCAAGCGCCGCGCGGCAATCGTCGAGGCGCTTGCGTATCCGGCTTTCCTGCTACTGGTCATGAGCGGGGCGCTGGTCATTCTGGCGACGGTGCTGGTGCCGGCGCTGGAACCGATCTTCGAAGGCTCATCCGCCCCCAAGCCGTTCACCATGACCGTGCTTTCGGCGCTCGGCACGGTGTTCAGGGACTATCCCTTCGTCTTCCCGCTGGCGGCGGTGCTGGGCCTGCTTTCCTATCTTTTCCTGTCCCGGTCCACAGGCGCCAGAAAACAGTTTTCACATTGGCTGTTGAAGGTCCCGTTGATCGGTGCGCTGGTCAGGGACGCCGTGGTCGCGCGCTACCTGGAAACGCTTGCACTGCTGCTCGGCAATGGGGTGGCGATGACCGAGGCGCTTGGGCTGGCCGCCAACGTTTCCAGGCAGAGTTCACTGGCGGCAAGCTTTGCTTCGATCGAAGAAACCGTCGCCAATGGCGCCCGCCTGCATGGCGCGATCGTCAAGGCGGGGATTTTCGACAACGCGACGATGTCGCTGGTCTCGCTCGGCGAAGAGGCGAATGCGCTTCCGGTGGTGCTGGATCGCGCCGCGAAAATGCTTCAGCTGACGCTGACGCGGCGGATCGACACGGTGCTGAAGCTGTTGACGCCGGCCTTGACGATTTCGCTCGGTTTTCTCGTCGGCAGCCTGGTCATTTCGGTGATGACCACGATCCTCAGCATCAACGATCTGGCGCTGCAATGACGGCCGCGCCGGAAGCCAGCGCATCGACGGACGCAACGGCTGGATTTACCCTGGTCGAAATGCTGGTCGTGCTGGCGATCATGGCCCTCGTCGCGGCGATCGCCGCGCCGGGGCTCGTCAGCAACTATCGCACCAAGAACGTGGAGACGATGGCCGGCGAAATCACCATGCGGCTGCGCCTGTCGCGCACATCGGCAATCGCCACCGCCAGGCCGAAGCAGGTCGTTGTCGATCTCGGCACCCGCATCATCCGTTTTGGCGAACGAGACATCGTCGCCCTGCCGGACGATGTCAAAATGACCGTGGTCACCGGCCAGGCGACCGTCGTCGCCGACCGGCAGACGGTCCTCACCTTCCTTCCCGACGGCAGCGCTTCCGGCATGGATATCTCGCTGCAGCAAAAAGGCCGGACCGCGCGTATCGCGGTCAACTGGCTGACCGGGCTTCCGACGTGGCGCACGCTGCCATGACCGGGTCATCATCGCAGGCCTCCCCCGAAGACGGATTCTCTATCCTCGAGATGATCGTCGCCATGACCATCCTGGCGCTTGTGCTTGGTATCGCCAGCCAGTCGATCGTGCTGGCGAGCCGCAGCATCGCCGTGGCCAAGCGCCAGGCCGAAGCGGCCAGGACCGTTCGTGTGATGCTGGCCGACTACGAAGCCCAAATCCACACGGCTCAATCCGGCTGGACCCTGAAGACCCGCACGATAGACGTGTCGAAGGCAAGGGTAACCGCTGTCGTCATCGAGAGCAGCGGCGGTGCGTTTCCAGGCGGGCCGTTTCTGACCTTCGTGCCTGTGCGGGACCCGGCTATCCCATGAGCGGCCAGTTCTTCCGCCCTCGTTCCAAGATCCGAGCCGGCAGGCTGCGGGAACGTCTTCCAGGCGCCCGTCGGCCTGGCCGCAAATCGCCGCCGGGACCATCGGCATCGGTCGAGGGGTTTGCGCTCATCGACGTGTTGGTCGGGCTGGCCCTGATTGGCGTGATTACGTCGCTGATGATGGTCTTCCTCAGCCAGGCCCGAACGATGATGCGCATCGAAAAGGCAACCGAATTCCAGATGGAGGTCGACGCGGCATCGCGGTTTCTGGAAACGGCGATCAGCCATGCCGAGCCGTTGCCCCTGTCCAAGTCGTCGCCGGACATGGTGCTTTATCTCAATGGCAACAGTGCCCGGATCGAATTCAGCGCCGTTCAGGCGATCGGTTTCAAATCCTCCGCGCTGCGCGAAATTGCTGTTTCGCTTGGCCAGGCCGAACGCGCGCTGGCCATCGTCCAGAAAACACGGCGCGGCAGCGGATCCAACGCATCGACGCCAGGCGAACCGGTGCGGTTGATCGGGGGCGTGAGCGCCATGAAATTCGAATATCTCGACGGTGCGGCGGCGGCCTCGTCGTGGTCGTCGAGTTGGACCGCACCACGGCGCCTGCCGGCCGCCGTGCGCTTCACCATCTCGGTTCTGCGGGATGGCGCGGCCTATTCGGCGAGAGGTTTTGCACGCCTCGACCTGGCAAATGCCCAGGTGCTGCCGCGCACGAAATGATTCCCGGGCCCTGTCAGTTGCTGACGTCCTGGTCTTCGCCGGTTCCGTCCGGCTTGCCGTCCTTGCCCAGGCTGCGGATGACCACGCCGCTCGCATCGGCCTTCACTTCGTAGGAATAAGGCCTCCCCCACGGATCCTTCAGGCCGGTTGTTCCCTTGAGATAGGGCCCGTTCCAGCGCGCTTCGCCGGCAGGCGCGGCGACCAGGGCCGAGAGCCCCTCCTCCGCGGTCGGGTATTTCGCGTTGTCGACATAGTAGAGCTCGAGCGCGCTTTCGATGTTGCGAATTTGCGCCTTGGCGGCGTTGGTCCTGGCTGAGCCGAGATAGCGCAGGACCTGCGGCGCGGCCAGTGTCGCGATCAGCGCGATGATGGCGAGCACGACCAGGAGCTCGACCAGGGTGAAGCCGCCCTCACGGTGGTCGCTCTCACCGACAGATTTTCTGGCGCGGCCGGATTTTTCGGAAAGTTGAGTGAAGCGCTGAGTGATCATCAGAGCAGTCCCATGTTCAAACCTGCAAATTGCTCCAGCGCCCAGCTGCAGCCGAGGCCGATGGCGATAAACGGACCGAAGGCAACACGAGCCCGCGCCGCTGCGGGCCCTGTCGCAAGCACGTGCCCGCCGACGAACAGCAGAGCGCTGGCGCTGGCGATGAACAACAGCACCGGCAACAGCAGCGGGCTGATCCAGCATGCGGCGGCGGCCAGCATCTTGACGTCGCCGAGGCCGAGACCGATCCTGCCGGTCATCAGGAAATGACCGCGCCGTATCAGCCACGCAGCGGCAAAAGTCATGGCTGCAAACAGGAGCCGCAGCGGCAGGCAGTCCGCCTCCGCCGCCATCTGATAGCCAAGGCCGAGGGCGGCCAGAGCCAGGTTGAGCCCGTCCGGGATGATCTGCCTGCGGAGATCGGCGATCGAAATCGCGGCCAGAACCGCCGCCAGGGCGACCGTGGCAGCCAGCACGAGAGATGGGTGCGTGGCCATCGTCAATACGCCAGCCTCTTCAGATCCTGTTGCAGCTTGGTGCCGCCGCGCCGCTTCTGGATCGGCGTCTGCAGGCTGATCTTGCCGCGGAATTCGTCCGTCACTTCGCGGGCTTCGTTGATGTCGCGGACAACGTGCGGCCGGATGAAGATGATCAGTTCGGTGCGTCCGATACTATCCGTCTTTTGCTTGAATGCGTTGCCGATAATCGGGATATCGCCGAGGATCGGCACCTGCGTGCGGTCGACATTGTTGCGCGACTGGATGAGGCCGCCCAGCGCCAGGCTCTCGCCGTCGTTGACCAGAACGCGGGTCTGGATCTTGCGCTGCTGGATGGTCGGTGAATCGATGCCGGAGCTCGTCGTCTTCGTCACATTGCTGACCTCCTGCTCGATGTCGAGCATGACCCTGCCGGCATTGTTGATGCGAGGCGTCACCGTCAGGATGACGCCGGTGTCCTTCATCTCGACCGAGACGACCGGCGCGCTGCCGAACGACTGGTCCACCACCTGTCTTGTGGCGATCGGTACCTGGTCGCCGACCTGCAAGATCGCTTTCTGGTTGTTCAGGGCCATGATGGTTGGCGCCGAGATGACATTGACGTCGGTGATGCTGGAGAGCGCGTTCAGCGTCACCTGGATGTTGTCGGTTGCGTAGCTCCAGTTGAAGCCGGGCAGTGCCGCCGCGGCGGCTCCCTTCGCCACGTCGGACAGCGAGATCTTCATGCCGCCATTCTCGAAGAACCAGCGCAGGCCGTATTTCAGCTCGTCGTTGAGCGTGACTTCGGCGATGACGGCTTCCAGCATGACTTGCGTCGGCAAAACGTCGACCTTGGCCAGGATCTGCTCGATGCGTTCATAATCGCGCGCCGTGGTCTGGATCAGCAGCGCATTGTTTTCGATATCGGCGACGACCGTGGCGTGGGCGGGCGGCTGTCCGTCCTGCGGGGGCAGCGAAGGCGACGGCCCGGTCAATGGCACCGGCGTGACGCCATCCGATTGCATGGCGATCGGGGTCTGGTCGGGCGACACGTTCGAGCCGCCCGAGTCGCCTTCGGTCTTGACGGTGGTGCCGAGAACGGAGCTCAGCACAGCGGCCAGTTCCTTGGCTGGACGGTTCTGGATCTGGTAGACGAAAAGCTGGCTTTCATTGGTCTCGGCCAGCCTGTCGAGCTTGTTGATCCAGGTCGCTGCACGGGCGAGATAGGCCGGGCGCGAGGTGATCACCAGCACCGAATTCAGCCTGTCGTTGGGGATGAACTGGATGAGCTTGGCGCCGGGCCCATCCTTGGTGCCGAAAATCGAATCGAGTTCGGCGGCAACCGCTTCCGGTTTGGAGGTCTTCAGCGGATGCAGCGCGACCGACATGCCGCGCATCCAGTCGACGTCGAACACCGAAACCGCTTCGCGAATGGCATTGAGGTCGCTGTCGTTGCCAGCGACGGTGATCAGGTTGCGGGTGGAATCGACCCGCAGCACCGAGCCCTGACGGGTGATCGGTTCGAGAATGGTCTTCATCTCGTCGGCGGCGATGAATTGCAGCTGCAGCACCTGCACCTTGACGCCGGGGCCGGACGGTGACGTCGACGGCACGCTGACCGGCGGCGTGCTGGACATGATTTCGGAAAGCGGCACAACCTGGTAAGTGCCGGCGCGGTTGGTGATGCCGGCACCATTCACCGCAAGCGCCGATTGCAGGATGTCGACCAGCGCATCCTTCGACACCGGCTGCGATGTCTGCAGCGTCACCGTGCCTTGCACGCGCGGGTCGACGATGTAGTTGAGGTGAAGCGCATCGCCGAGCACGGCCTTGGCCGCCTCGGCAATCGGCGCGTTGACCAGATTGAGCTCGAACTGGCCCGAGCCATCGGTCGTCACCTTGGTGACGGGGGCTCCGGAGGAGACGAACTGGCCCGAGCCCTGATATTGCGCGCCGTTGAAGCGCTGTGCCTGGCCGGCGGCCGACGTGACGGCGCCAGTCCCGGTATATCCCGACCGCAAGGGCGAGTTCTTGGCATGCAGGCTGTCGATGGTCTCGGTGAAGAAGTCCTTGCCCGGCGCGGAAGTGCAGCCGGCAATCGCCAGCAGCGTGCACAACACGACGCGACTACTCGGCTTGCTCGACATCCACCCGATTCCCCTAGATTCCCAGTCTAGGGCTTCTTGCAAGCGGATGTTTGGAATGATGGGCGTATTTGGGGTCTATCCACAGGGTAGGTGGTGCAGAGCAACGCGTGCAACGGGTGCCCAAAATGCCGTCGACTGTGACCCGAAACACCAAATACGATCCGGCAACCAGAACGCTCTCCGTCTGGTTTGTCCCAAGCGGCGACAGCTATGACTACGAAGATGTTGCCCCGGCAACCTACGCCGTCTTCAGCTTGACCCAAACCGGTCAGGTGGGGATCGTATCGAGGTCTGGACAGGTGACGATCCTCACCTCAAACCGGCCAACTCAGTACATGATCCTTTGCCTCAGCCATGCAAAGAATCCCTTCCCTCCGAGCGTTGTGCGAACCCGCGCCGCAGCCCAATGCGCCTTCATGGTTGCGCCGACATGACAATCGCAGACGATTTCGTGCAGTTGCCAGTCGCTCAATTTGAAGAACCGCCTGGCCTCGCCATACGTGTCATCCTTCAGGCCGCATGCGCGCAACACCGGATCGTCGAAGGCAACGGCAAGTGCTGATCCGTCCCCCCGCACGCTGGCACGTTCCTCCAGGTGCAGATATTCGGTACCTGTAAACGCGGCAAGGCATCGCTCGGGATGTTGCTCCAGAAGTTCCGCCCAGCGTTCGATGCGCTGGTTGCGTGTCATTTCCGAATATGCGGCCGAAGTTTCAATCTTGGCGACCGCATGCAGTTGATCGAGTGTCTGATGTTTCATGGCAGTCTCCTGTCGAGAGGGAGAAGCGCCCACGCCTTCAAGGGAATTATCGCGCTGGGATGCTTCGACAAGAGCCGGAAACCGCTGGGAAGGAATCAATCTTTGGTACCGCCAGGCCGGGCCGGTCGAGACCATGAGAGTCTACTCGGTGTTCCACCTTCCGGGTTGGCCATGAGCCAATTGCCGATTTCGCACCGACCGGCACCGGGGGGCTGGCGGAGCCAGTGGCAATCGATCAATCGCGAGCGTCAAAAAGGACGGCCAGTCCCAGTTCCCTAGCCAAGTCGACGATCTCCTCCGTCAACTCGTCATCTGTATCCTGCAGATAAGGCGCGTCCCTGCGAGTTGTCTTGATTGCCGCTTTGACAGAGACGATATCGCCGTATCGCGAACTTGCCAGCTTTACCGCCAGAAAGTCCCTGGCAGTGCCGACAGGTCCTGTTGTGCGTCTGGCGATGCTCATGTGGCTCCTTCCCCATGATCACCTCCGGCTCATTTTGATCTCGTCCAAGATGCAGATCAATCGACGGTACGATTCCGTACGAACCGCCGGTTGACGACAGTTGCAACGTCGCTGGGGTGGCCTGGTGACACCGGGCCAACCCTTGTCGTGATTGAGCGGACGCATTTGTCCGCCTCGCCAATCAGATATCTTTCGCCAAGCGAAGTGCGTCGTAAATCGCAGCGTGGGTGTTGCGAGCTGAAACGGCGTCGCCGATGCGGAAGAGTTGGAACTGGCCCTGCGCATTGCGCACCACCGACTGCGGTTGTCCGGTGATGAGTTCATCGTGCGAAATCTCGCCGTGGTTGGTCGATTTCGGTTTCAGTTCGAAATAGATGTCGTCGAGCGGAATGGTGCCGTGATTGACGACAACCTGATCCACGATGCGCTGTTTGGACACGCCGCCATAGTCACTGCCGACATGGGCAATGAGCTGGTTGCCGTTCTTTTCAACAGACTCCAGCCGATACGTGACTGTGAAGGTCACATCGAGTTTTTGAAGCGACCTCATGTACGGCACGAGGTTCATTGCCATGACCTCGGGTGAGAAGGACCGGTCCGGCGTCATGATTTCAACCTTCGCTCCGGCGCCCGCGAGAAATTCCGCGGCCTGGAGTGCCGCGTGGTCACCCGCGTCGTCGTAGATGAGGACATTGGTTCCCGGCTTCACGTCTCCGGAGATGATGTCCCACGAAGACACCACCAACTCGTTGCCCTTCGAAAGGACGTCGGTGTGCGCCACCCCGCCCGTGGCAATGATGACGACGTCCGGGTTTTCAGCCTCGATGGTTTCGGCTTCCGCCCAGCTATTGAACTGGATGCTCACGCCGTGTTTTTCGCACTGGGCCATGCGCCAATCGATGATGCTCATCATCTCCTTGCGGCGTGGGCTCAGTGCTGTCAGGCGGATTTGTCCTCCCGGTCCGCTCGCGGCTTCGAACACCACAACCTGGTGTCCCCGCTCACCCGCCACGCGGGCGGCCTCGAGGCCGGCCGGACCTGCACCGACGACGACGATCTTCTTGCGGGTCTCGGCCTTGGCGACAATGTGCGGCATGGTCAGCTCGCGACCAGTGGCGGGGTTGTGAATGCAGTATGCCGCCCCGCCCTGATAGATGCGGTCAAGGCAATAGTTGGCGCCGACGCAGGGCCTGATTTCGTCTTCGCGCTTTTCGATGATCTTCCGCACGATGTGTGGGTCGGTCATGTGAGCGCGCGTCATGCCGATCATGTCGACCTTGCCCGACGCGATCGCGTGGCGCGCAGTCGCCACATCCGGAATTTTCGCCGCATGGAAGGTCGGAAAGTTGGTCGCGGCACGAATCTCGCCCGCAAAATCAAGGTGTGGGGCGTTCGCCATTCCCTGAATCGGAATGACGTCCGTCAGGCCCGCGTCGGTGTCGATGTGGCCGCGGATCACGTTGAGGTAATCGATAAGTCCGCTTTCCTTGAGGCGTTTGGAGATTTCAAGGCCTTCCGACTTGCCAGTGCCGCCGGGGAGACATTCATCCGCAGTGTATCGCACGCCCAGGATGAAGTCCTCGCCCACCCGTGACCGGATCGCCTTCAAGACATCCATGCAGAAGCGCATGCGATTATCGAGCGAACCGCCATAAGGACCGTCAAGTTCGTTCGTGAGGGGAGACGTGAACTGTTCGAGCAGGTGGCCGTAGGCCTCGAGCTCGACGCCATCCATCCCGCCTGCCTTCATCCGTTCGGCGGCGTCTGCGAAGTCCTTGATGATGCGCTCGATATCCCAGTCTTCAATCTTCTTGGGAAACGCTCGGTGTGAGGCTTCGCGATGATGGGACGGAGCCACAACGGGCAGCCAATCGCCTTTGTCCCAGCGGGTGCGCCGTCCGAGATGGGTCAGCTGGATCATGATGGCGGCGCCCTCTTCGTGCACCGCATCGGTCATTTGCTTGATCCACGGTACGATCTCGTCCTTGTAGGCGAGCAGGTTGTTGAAAACCGGGGGGCTGTCCTTCGAGACCGCCGCCGACCCGGCCGTCATCGTCATCGCCACACCGCCTTTCGCCCGCTCCACCGTGTAAGCAAGATAGCGCTCCTTCGGCATCCCATCCTCCGGATAGGCCGGCTCGTGGGACGTCACGATGATGCGGTTGCGAAGGGTCAAATGCTTGAGTTTGTACGGCTGCAAAAGGGGATCGTTCGACATCTGACGGACTCCGGACTGGGGTGGCAGGTGCAAACGCTATTTGAAAATGTACAGATATGTCAAGTTTGAGTTCTCATAGGTCGATCAAATCGACATAGGTGTACATTTTGCTGGTTTTCACTTTTGCGTTTTGTTAGGTTGGTCGCTCATGGAGCAAATTTCGAACGACAGCGGATGGCGCGGATCGCCGGAGGGGTGGCTTGAAGCCGCCTACGACTTGCTTCTCGAATCCGGCGTCGACACCGTGAGAATTTCGCCCTTGGCCAAGAAGCTGGGCCTGTCCCGCACCAGCTTCTATTGGTTCTTCAAGGATCGAGAAGAACTGTTGGCGGCCCTATTGATCCGATGGCGGGATAAGAATACCGGCAACCTCGTCAAGCAGGCTGAGGCCTATGCCGAGACAGTGGCCGAAGCGATGCTGAACGTTTTCGACTGCTGGCTCGACAAGACCTTGTTCGACTCCCAGTTCGAGTTCGCAGTCAGAAGCTGGGCGCTTCAATCTCCCGAGATCCTGGCGGAGGTACAGACAGCCGATCAGACGCGCCTCGATGCAATGAGCCAGATGTTCGTCCGGTATGGCTACGAAGAAGGCTCGGCCGATGTTCGAGCGCGCACCATCTACCTCGTCCAGATCGGCTACATCTCAATGCAGACCAGGGAAGATCTCGCGGTCCGCATGAAGCGCATTCCCGGGTACGTTGAGATTTTTACGGGCGAGGCCCCACAGAAGCGGGAGCTGGATCGGTTCTTCGCCAGACATGGCCATTCCGCGGGTTGAGGAAGAGTTTCGACGATGGGCGAACCCTTGAGCATCGGAATAATTGGCGGAGGTGGCTGGCTTGGACGGGCCATCGCCGAGGCCATCATCGATGCACAGATAGTCGCCGCTCAGCACCTCACGCTTTCTTACAGAAGCGGGCAACCCGGCTTTCTGCCAAACGCCACATGGACCAGGGACAATCAGGAACTGGCCGACCGATCCGATGTCATCATCGTATCGGTCCGCCCCCAGGACTGGCCTGCCATCGACATCTCTGCGTATGGCAAGCTCGCCATGTCGGTCATGGCCGGAGTGCCTCTCGACCAACTGGCTCGACGTCTCAAGACCGAACGCGTCGTGCGCACGCTTCCGAATGCTGCGGCAGAGGTGCGCAATTCCTATACTCCCTGGATAGGTTCTCGGGGTGTCACTGCGGATGACCGCGATGTCGCCCGTCGGATTCTGGAGGCCTGTGGCGCCGCCGATGAAGTCAAAAGTGAAGCAGATATCGACTATCTGACGGGCCTCACCGGATCCGGCCCGGCCTTTCCGGCCCTCCTTGCCGCAGCGATGATGGACGATGCCGTCGGTCGAGGAATAAGCCCGGACATTGCCCGAAGGAGCGTCAGCGCGGTGCTGGTTGGAGCGGGAAAACTCCTCGAGGCTCGCGCAGACAATCCCAAAGACATCGTCCAGACCTTCCTCGACTACCGCGGCACCACCGCAGCAGCAATCGAGGCCATGCGCGCAGCCGGATTTGAAGCGACCGTGGCAGACGGACTTGCTGCAGCGCTTCAGAAATCCGTGAGTATGGGACAAGCCTCCTGATTGCCACACGAGGCGGTTTGCCGTCCTCCGACCCGCAGGTGATGTACAATGTCAAAACTCTTTCCGCATCTGTTTTCACCTGTAACGCTGGGCAGTCGCACCCTGCGAAACCGGATCGTGTTCGGGGCTCACACCGCCAACATGGCCGAAAATGGCGTGCCGACCGAACGGCACGTTGCCTACTATGCCGAACGAGCGATTGGCGGGGCCGGCATGATTGTTGTCGAACCCATGCCCGTCCATCAAGCCGCCGTGCTGACACGCGGCAATTTCCGACCTGGCGACGATAGCGTCATTCCTCATTTCCAACAGGTCACGCGGGCGATCAAGGACCACGGGGCGATCGCCATCCAGCAACTCTACCACGTCGGTGCGCATGGCGATTCGGACAACTCATTTCACGCACATTGGTCGCCCTCGGGCCTTCCGAGCTACCATGACAGCGACGGTTCCCACGCTATGTCGCAGGATGAGATCTGGGAGACCATCGACGGCTTCGTTCAGGCCGCGCGCCGCTGCCGGGAAGCCGGTTTCGATGGTGTCGAAGTCTGGGCTGCCTATGTCGGGCTGATCGATCAATTCTGGACGCCCTGGACAAACCAACGCGAAGACCAATGGGGAGGCTCGCTCGAAAACCGCACACGGATCTCCCGCGAGATCCTGACCCGCATCCGGGAAACATGCGGTCGAGATTTTATCGTTGGGCTCTCGGTCAGCGATGAGCCCGACTACACAGTCGCGCTCAGTCGCCAGGAACTGGCGGAGATCATTCGGTTGCATGATGAGCAGGGGCTGATCGACTACGTGACCTGCGGAACCGGCAGCTACCTCGATTTCTACAAGATAATGCCGACTTTTCTCTACCCGGAGAAACTTGGCGCCGATCTTGCGGCGACCCTCAAGGGCGTGGTCAAGACGGCCCTCGTGGTGGCCGAGAGCCATATCAGGACGCCTGAAAATGCCGAAACGGTGCTCGGCGAAAAGGCTGCGGACCTGGTCTCGATCGTGCGGGGCCAGATCGCCGACCCGCATCTGGCACGCAAGGCCGCGGCAGACCGGCCGGACGATGTGCGCGGGTGCATTTCCTGCAACCAGATGTGCTGGGGCCGCCGTTCACGCGACTACTGGATCAGCTGCCTTATCAATCCCTCGGCAGGACGCGAGTTTGAATGGGGCGGTGACCGGTTCACGGCCGCCGCCATCAAAAAACGGGTACTTGTCGTCGGCGGCGGTCCCGCTGGCCTCGAGACGGCACGCGTTGCCGCCGAACGGGGTCACGACGTGGTGCTGGCCGAAGCCTCCAGCAGACTGGGCGGGAACTTTCTGCTCGCCGGGCTGCAGCCGCGCCGGGGGCAAATCCTCGACCTTCTTGGCTGGTATGAGCGCCAGCTCAGCAAGCTGAATGTCGACATACGGCTGAACACCTATGTCGAGGCATCGGAAATCCCCTCATTCCAAGCCGACACCGTCATCCTGGCCACAGGGTCGGTGTCTCCAGAAACCGGATTTCAGAAGGCGCTGCCGGCAATGCCGAGCCTGCCAGGCATCGAAAAGGGCAATGTCTTCTCGATCGAAGCCGTGATGGCCCGCCATGCGCGACCCGGCAAGCGCGTGCTTTTGCTCGACGAGGGCGGAGGCTGGCGCGGCGGTGGCACAGCCTGGAAACTTGCCGAGGATGGCCATCAAGTGACCATTCTCACGCCCGATCCGCTGGTCGGCAAGGAACTGCAGCGGACAGCTGCCGATTTCCCGCTGCGACGGACATTGCGCCAGCTTGGCGTCAAATGGTTCGTGGACGTCAGCGTTCTGGAGTGGCACGGGGACGGCGTGACCGTCGTCGACCACAACACCCGTGAAGAAAGTTTCGTACCGGGCGATTGCCTTGTTCTCGCAACCACCAACGTGGCGGCGGATTGGCTGGCGAAAGAGTTGAAAGGCACATCGCAACCTTTCACGGAGGTCGGCGATGCCGCCGCTCCACGCCAGGCGCCCTACGCATTCCACGAAGGGAGGAAGGTCGCCTTGCGGCTGTGATAGGCACGCTAGACGGGCCGGATCGATCCAGACAAGCGAAAGACGACGATAGTTACTATGATTAGCGATCCCTCCGAAGCCGGTCTGTCGCTACTTGATGATGCCAATCTTCTTACGATCGATGGTGACGAATACTGCGCAAACGAGAACCGTACCCTTGACGATATTCTGGAGGTATGGATCGACACCGGTCATGTTCATGCCGTTCGACAGAAGCGTGATGATCAGAACGCCAAGCGCGGTACCAACAACACTGCCCACGCCTCCGGTTAAAGGCGTTCCGCCGACCACGACGGCAGCAATGACATCCAGTTCAAGCCCTTCCCCGAGCTGCGCTGTGGCGGCCATGGCGCGCGCGCCCTGCAGCAATCCCGCGATGCCGCACAGGGCCCCGAGAAGCACATACATGTAGATTTTCACGCGGGCGACCTGAATGCCGGTCAAGATGGCGACGCGTTCCCCACCGCCGATGGCGCGGACCTCGCGTCCGAACACCGTCCTGTTGATGATGCCATAGGCAAGGACCATCAGCACCAGGCCAATGATCACCGAATTGGGAATGCCCAAAGTACGTTCGGCATAGGCGTTGAGGAATTGCTCGTCGTCTATCGACACTGGAGCGCCGCGGGTGAACAGAAGCACGATGCCGCGATACACCACCATCGCCCCCATGGTGGCTATGAAGGACGGGACCTTGCCCTTGGCGAGGAGCACGCCATTGATCAAACCGGCAACCGCACCAACAGCAATGGCCGGAATGATTGCCGCAGCGCCGAGACGATCGGCCGTCAAGGCCGTTGCCAATGCCGCGAGGGCGACGATTGAACCGACCGAAAGATCGATCGAGCCCGCCATGATGACGAAGGTCATGCCCAGCGCCGCGACCAGCAGCACAGTGCCCTGCTGAAGCACGATGAGAAAGTTGCTGAAGGTGAGAAAGCGCGGCGACGACAGAGAGAATATGACGACGAGCAGAACGAGCATCGCGAGCGGAAAAGTGCGCTTGAGGAGTTCGAAGCTGCTCGCGCTGCGGATTTTTTCGCCGCTTGCGCTCGGCGTCATGGCGGTGCTCGCGGTCTCGTTTGTGTCCATGGTCAGGCCATATGTCCAATGATGTCGTGTTCGGTGGCATCGGCTGCAGTCTCGATGCGATGCGTGACATGTCCTTGCCGGAGCACCAGCAAGCGGTCCGACATACCGATCAGTTCAGGCATGTCTTCCGAAGAAAGGATCACGGCGAGGCCTTCCGCCGCCTTCTGCCGTATGATTCGATAGATCTCCGTGCGAGCGCCGATGTCGACGCCGCGCGTTGGGTTGTTGAGCAGGAGCAGGCGTGGCTGTACGGCCAAGCATTTGCCAATCACCACCTTTTGCAGATTGCCTCCCGAGAGAGAACGGCAGGACGCGTCGATGCTCTGCGTCTTGATTCCGATCCGAGTGATGAGATCGGCCGCAATGGCGATGGCAGCGGGGCGGTCGAAGAATGGCCCATGCCGGGGCGGGCGGACCATCACCAGATTGTCGAGGACACTGAACTCAGCGATCAGCCCTTCATTGTGACGGTCGCCGGGCAGATGGGCTACGCCCTGCCGCCAAGCATCAGTCGGGCTCGATGGCGCGAATGGAACATCCGCAAGCCTCATCGTGCCGTGGCCTAAAGGCAGGTCGCCGCAAATGGCTGCGAACAGCGCTTCGGCGCCAGCGCCTTTCAATCCGGCAAGGCCGAGGATTTCGCCGGCATGAACATCCAGGCTGACGCCGTTGAGTTCGCGCCCAACGGCCACGTCGCAGGCTTGGAAGACAACAGGGCCCCGCGCGGGCTTGCTTGGGTCTGCCGTCAGACGAGACGGATAGATACCTTTCGCGAGGTCGCGTCCCACCATGCGGCGATGAATCTCATTGGGCTCGATCTCGGCTGTACGATATGTTCCGACATATTGCCCATCCTTCAGGATCGTCAGTCCATCGGCGACGGCAAGCACCTCGTCGAGATGATGAGAAACGAAAGCTACGGTCATCCCCTGAACCTTGAGTTCGTTGATGACGCCAAGGACCGCCTGAACCTCGCGGTGATCCAGATAGGCGGTGGATTCGTCGAGGAGGAGAATTTTCGGATTTGTAGATAGAGCTCGGGCGATCTCGATGCATTTCAGCTCGCCGAGATTGAGGCGGCCTGTGTCTGCAGAGACTGGTATTTGCGCGCCGATCCGCTCGAGGATCGCTTGCGCCGCCGATTCCATACGTCTGCGATCGATGAGACCGAGGCGACCGGCGAACCTTCGCAGGCGATCGATAAAGATGTTTTCAGCAACCGACAACGACCGGTTGATCGTGATTTCCTGGTAAACAAGCGACACACCAAGGGCCGCCGCACCGCTGACACTCTGTGGGGCATATCGTGCTTCGTCCAGCGTCATCACGCCGCTGTCAGGCCGTTCGGCACCGGCGAGCATCCGCAGGGTCGTCGATTTGCCAGCTCCGTTTTCGCCGACGATGGCGTGAACCATACCAGGCAGAAGCACCACCGACACGCCATCCACGGCACGTGTCTGGCCGTAACTCTTGCGCAGATCGCTCGCGGTAAGCGTCATGGATCGAATACGTCCAATGCCCTGGGAGAAGCCTGCCCGCAACCGTGCGGTTGCAGGCAGGCCGAACCTTGCGTTCAGTTGCTGTATTGCATCTCGAAAACGGCTGGCTTGGCGTCCTTGTTGTAGAAGCGGGAGTGCTGTCGGAAATCATAGGTGGGCACTCCGCCCGGAAAGTCCTTTTCAAACTGCGCAACGCGATCCTTGGTCAACGGCAGCAGCTTCAGCTTGACATTGTCAGCGCCCGCGGGAACCGGAACGCCCTTGATCTGGTCGAAGAGGGCGACAAGGGCGAAGCCGCCCTGAAGCCAATGACCGCCGATGTCGAAGAGCAGATCGCCGGACTTTACCGCTTCGACATTCTCAGGGTTGAGATCCATTCCGACGACCATGACCTCCTTCCCCGGCGTTTTCCCGTGGTTCTTGAGAGCGGCCATCACGCCGGTCGCAGTGCCGCCGTTCGCAGCCCAGACGCCGGTGATCTCCGGATTCCCCTGGAAGAGCGATTCAAATGCCGTCTGCGAAGTATCACGGACGAAATTGCCATCGACCTCACCAGCGACACGCACATCGGGAGCTTCCTTGAGAGCGTCTTCCAGACCCTTGCGACGATCAATGGCGACCGAGGTGCCGGCGGTGCCGTTGACCACGCCGATCACTTTTTTACCGTCCGGCCCGGGCTTGATCGCAGCGAACAGCGCCTTGGCCATTTGGTATCCGGCGTCTTCATCGCTCGGCCCGATAAAGGCGATGTAGTTTGGGAAACGCTCGGTTTGAGGCGAAAAATCCGGGTAGCTGTCAGTGAGGATGACCGGTATGTCGGCTTCCTTCGCCAAGGTAAGTCCACGAGCGGCAGTGGCCCAATAGGGCGTGAAGATTATGCCATCGACTTTCTGGGCCACCAGATCCTCGAGCGACTTGACCATCTGGTCGGGCTTGTTGTCGGCGTTGAGCACGACGAGATTCACGCCGAGTTCATCCGCTCCCTTTTTCATGAAGGCGACATAGCTGTTCCAGAATTGCGCATCCAGGGTCGGCACGACAACGCCGACCGTGGGGCCGTCGGCAGCGACAGCCGCCGTTGACAAGAAGGCCGCAGCAGCGACGCCGATGACGGCCGATTTCAGCCTAGACAAGAAAAACATGGTTCCTCCAACCCGGTTCGCAATGGAGCCCACTGGCCCTTTGCATTGCTGATTCATTTAGACTTTTTGACCAGAACTGCTCGTTCTCCAACCACCAGATGACGACGATTGACGACACTTGATTACCATATGCGGTCAAAATCAGTCAAAATAATTCTAAGTCAGCCAAAAACGATAGCAATTCGCCCACCAAGGTGACAAATCATTGGGCTCGCCTGAGGGATTCGTGATATTCGCGATGCAGAGCGCTGTGATTCAGGCGAGCGCGTTGCGACACCATGCGGAGATGCGAACGTGGCAAGGAATGTTCGAAAATCAGCGGCGGAGGACATGGCGCCTGTCGTGTCCGGCGGGTCATGGGAAGACGACGGCGGGCGCGGACGGGTCGATCTGATTCCGGCCAAGCGTCACGCCTTCATTCTCGAATGCCTGAAACGAGAAGGAGCCGTCGGCGTCCAGGAACTCATCGATCTCATCGGCGCGTCGCCTTCGACGATCCGTCGCGATCTCGAGACGCTTGAAAGGCAAGGAGCGTTGGAGCGAACGCATGGCGGGGCGATGCTTCAACGCACGGAACTGGCCACCTTCGAGCCGGATCTCGCCACTGCAGCGCATTTCGCCAGGGCCGAGAAAGAGGCCATAGGCGCTGCCATGATGTCGGAGCTTCGAGCTGGCCAGAGCGTCATTTTCGACGCAAGCACGACCGTTCTGGAAGTCGCCCGCGCCATCGCTGCGGCGCCTATCCCGCTTACGGCCGTGACCAACAGCCTTGCGATCGCGCAGATCCTTGCACCTGTGCCGGAAGTACGCCTGGTCATGCCTGGAGGCACCTGCAAGCCTGGTTCGCTGACCCTTATCGGCCAGCCTGGCGAGAATTTCCTGCGAACCATTCACGCCGACATAGCCATTCTGGGGACGCATGCCATCACCGGCGACATGCTCACGGAGACCTCCCTGGAGGTTGCGGCAATGAAGCAGGCGATGATCGCCGCGGCGCGCCGCGTCGTCGTGCTTGCCGACCATTCGAAGTTCACTGCGCCCAATTTTTGCACCATCTGCCGTCTGGCCGACATCCACCAGATCATTACCGACGAGGGCATCGATCAGGCTCACCTCACCAATCTTCGAACGCTCGATGTGGACGTCAGGGTCGTGCGCGTCAGCCGTTCGGGTTCTTCAGTTGAGCGCTCTTGAGGCTATGGATATCCGGGTCGTCGCGGACGACCTGACCGGGGCCCTGGACAGCGCGGTTTCCTTCGCATCGCCTGGGAATGGCATTGGGGTCAGCTGGCAGCTGGACCGTACGTTTGCGGGGCGTATGGCTATCGATGCCGCCACCCGGGAGGGGCCAGTGGCGACGGCCGTCGAGCGACACCGGACGCTTGCGCCATGGCTTGCCGCCGGACACCTGAGTTTCAAGAAGATCGACAGCCTCTTGCGCGGCCACGTCATCGCCGAAATCGAGGCCTGCATCCTCAACGGGGCGTACCAGCGCGTTGTTCTGGCACCTGCGTTCCCATTTCAGGGACGTGTTACGCGCCTTGGGCGCCAATGGCGACTCGATCAACCCGAAATGGTAGGTCCCGACCTTGTTGCCGGTCTAGGCCAGCGCTTTCCGGCTGGGCGTTCAACACCAGGGTCACGCCCAGTTGATTTCATCACACTCTATGACGCCGAAACGGATGCGGACCTGGACAAGATCGTCGCGACGGTGCCGGAGGGCGCGACGTTGTGGGTCGGTACTGGCGGCTTGGCGGCGGCACTTGCACGGCACATGAATGCGCCACACAAGCCTGTTCCTGCGTTTTCCGCCCCATTCCTGGCCCTTGTCGGCACAAATCATGAGGTCACGGCGGGACAGGTAGCCCTCTTTGCCGCCAGGCATGCAGATGCGCATATCGTCGTGGAACACGACGTCGACAAAGCGAAAATGCGTTTGGCGAAACGGATGATGCGCGGGGAGCCGTCGGCTGTCAGCGTCGTTGCATCGGGCGATCGCCACGTCGTGGCAGATCATATCGGCAAGGTGTTTGCCTCGCTTCTCGCGGGCTTGCCAAAGCCCGGCACCTTGCTCGTCACTGGCGGTGAAACATTGCGATCGGTGTGCGACAGCCTGGGTGCCGTCGAACTCACGGTCGAATGCGAGATTGAGCCAGGGCTTCCGGTTTCCAGAGTCAAAGGCGGCGTTTTCGAGGGGCTAGCCACAATTTCGAAATCTGGCGCATTCGGCGACAGTGCCCTGCTCTGCAGGCTCGCGGCTCTCGCGCGTCGCTGATCAAGACAATCGCCGGCCAAGCACCGGCGGGTCCATCCCCGCCGGTCAAATGGCGTCAAACGATGTCTCAGCAGCCGAATACACCGGGATCGCACCCACGGAGAGGCAGGCAAACAGCCGGATTTTCACCATTCAGGTGATTACGAATGACTGAAAAAGAAAACTATTGCGCATTCATGGTTAGAAGGATTAGAAGATGATCACAATTGACCGATTAGGGGCGTTTATGTCTGGTCCAAGACTCGGCATCACAATGGGTGATCCTGCGGGCATCGGCCCTGAGATCATCGCAAAGGCATGCGCACGGCTGAAACCGCGCCTTGCCGAAGGATCGTTGTCGCTTCTCATTATCGGCAGCGTCACCGCGATGCGTGCAATGGAGTCGATTTCCGGGCGCATCGAGGAGGAAGATCCGTCGGCTTCCGCCGCTGGGACTTTTCCGCCTGTAGCCCTTCTCGAAGCCGGCCCCGAACGGACACCCATTGAAACGGGCGTCATGTCGGCCGAAGGCGGGCGCCTCGCCTATCTGGCGATCGAAAAAGCTGTTCGCCTTGCACAGGCCGGTTCAATTGCAGGCATCGTCACGGCTCCCCTCAACAAGGAAGCGCTCAATCTGGCCGGCTATCACTATGCCGGTCACACCGACATGCTGGCAGATCTGACAGGCGCCCGCGATTCCGTGATGATGCTGGCCCATGGCGACTTTCGCGTCAGCCATGTCTCGACCCACGTAGCGCTCGCACAGGTTCCGTCGAAACTGACCGAACCTCGGTTGCGGCGGGTAATCCAGTTGACGGTCGAGGCGTTGCACGGCCTTGGCATTGCCCATCCCCGCATTGCGATTGCCGCGCTCAATCCGCACGCCGGCGAAGGCGGCATTTTCGGTCGTGAGGATATCGACATCACGACCCCCGTCGTCGCTTCCTACACGCCCGCCGATTTTACGGTGTTTGGGCCTGTTCCGGGCGATACGGTTTTCGTCAAGTTGCGCGCCCGCCAGTATGACGCGGTGGTCGCGATGTATCACGATCAGGGCCATGTCCCGGTGAAACTGCTCGGCTTCAACGTCGATCCCGCGACCGGTCAGTGGAAGGCGCTCTCCGGTGTCAATGTCACGCTCGGCCTTCCGATCATCCGCACCTCCGTCGATCACGGCACGGCCTTCGACATCGCCGGCAAGGGCATCGCCAACGAGGACAGTCTTATCGAAGCGATCGAGTTCGCGGTCCAAATGGCCGCGGCAAAATCCAACCCTTAGGCGTCGGCACGCCTGCAACGCACGCAGAAGCGGATTGAACCATGGCTGTAGAAGACAAAAAGTCCCATCTCATGTTGATCGACGGGAGGTTTGTCTCCGGCGAAGCCGGCACGCGCCCGGTGATCAATCCGGCCAACGGCAAGGCCTTTGTCGACGTGCCCGAGGCAAGCCCAGGTCAGGCTCGCCAGGCGATAGAAGCCGCCCGCAAGGCGCAGAAGGCTTGGGGGCTCAAATCACCTCTTGCCCGTGCGGCGATCATGAAGCGGATCGCGGTCTTGATCCGGCAGAACGCCCGACACCTGGCCGAGGTGGTGGTCAGGGAACAAGGCAAACCGATCAATGAAGCAATAGGTGAAGTCGGCGGCGCGGCCGAGTTCTTCGACTACTACGCCGAGTTTGCCCGTCGCATTCAAGGTGAGATCCTGCCATCCGACTATGCGGGAGAGCAGGTCTGGATCCAGCGCGTGCCTGTAGGCGTCGTCGCCGCCATTATTCCGTGGAATTACCCGAGCGCCCTGGTCAGCCGAAAGGTGGCGCCCGCCATGATCGCCGGCGACACCATCGTCCTCAAGCCGCACGAAGACACGCCACTATCGGCACTCGAAATGGGTCGCATCTTCGTCGAAGCGGGCGTGCCCGCCGGCGTGGTCAACATCATAACAGGACGAGGTGAAACCATAGGCGAAGTGCTCTGCACGGAACCCGGAATCGACCTCATCACCATGACGGGAAGCGTGCCGACCGGCAAGCGCATCATGGCCAACGCTTCGCGCAATCTGACGCCGGTTTCGCTGGAGCTCGGCGGCAAGGCGCCATTCATCGTCCTGGCCGATGCCGATCTCGACCTGGCAGTGCGTTCGGCAGCCACCTCGCGCTACATGAATTGCGGACAAGTCTGCATCTGCAACGAACGCACGCTCGTACATCGTTCGATTTACGATCAGTTCGTCACGCGCTTCGTGGAATTCTCCAAGTCGCTCGTCGTCGGTGATCCGATGCAGGCAAACACCGATATCGGCCCCAAGGTCAGCCGTGAGGAGTTGGAAAAGGTCGAGGCGGTTCTTGCCGAAGCCGTCGCAGGTGGCGCCAGGCTCGCTCTCGCCGGTGGCCGCCCGACCAAGGCGCCGATCGATGGCGGCTACTGGCTCAATCCGACCGTATTGACCGATGTGACGCCCGACATGCCGATCATGACGCGCGAAATCTTCGGCCCGGTCGTGCCGATCATGCCCTTCGACACCTTCGAGGAAGCGGTCAGCATCACCAATGCCAGTCGCTATGGCCTGTCGGCCTATCTTTTCACCAATGATCTGAGCCGCGTCATGAACGCCGTCAACGAGGTTTCGTTCGGTGAGATCTACGTCAACCGGATTGGACCGGAAATGCTGCAGGGTTTCCATGTCGGCTTCCGCGAAAGCGGACTGGGCGGTGACGACGGCGTGCATGGGCTCGAGAGCTACATGCGCAAGAAGACGGTCTACGTGAATTACTCGGGTGCCGCCACGGCGGCATTGATGCCTTACGGGCGCTGACACCGCCCAACCAGCACGACCAGCCAGGTCGCCACCCGGCCGATACGGCCGTTTCATATGATCGGGAGGAATGAAATGCACTATCGTGGAGTTATGGCGGCCGCTTTGGCCGTGGCGCTGTCAGGAATGGCCGCATCCTCGGCGATCGCCGATGACACCATTCCACCTGAGGCAAAGGCCTTGCTCGAGCCGCTGCCCCTGTCGCCGAGGGGCCAACCCGTCCCGGGCTTTCCGGACGGCCCGCCGGCGGTGTCGCCAGATGTGCTAAAATTTTCGGCCGACGACCTTGCCAAGCTCAAGGCCGGAAAGTTCACCGCAGGACTGGTGATGCATACCATGGATGCGGGCTGGCCCCAGTTGCAGGTCGCCGGAATCACCAACACACTCAAGGACTTTGGCATCGAAGTTGTCGGAACCACCGACGCCAAGTTCCAGCCCGGCCAGCAAATCAGCGATCTCGAGCAGATGATTGCCCGTAAGCCGGATGTGATCTTCTCGATCCCGATCGATCCGAAGTCTGAATCCGAAGCTTACAAGAAGGCGGCAGCGGCCGGCATCAAGCTGGTTTTCATGGACAATGTCCCGGTCGATATGGCGCCGGGCAAGGACTATGTGTCCGTCGTCGCCTCCGACAATGAGAAGAACGCCTATTTCGCCGCGCAGGAACTTGTAAGTGCGATTGGCGGCAAGGGCGAGGTCGGCGTCATCACGCTGGTTTATGACTATTACTACTCCGTTGCGGCCCGCAAGGTCGGCGCACTGAAGGCCTTCGGCGAACATCCCGACATCAAGGTCGCGGATGTCGGCACCTTCACCGCGCCGGAGAAGGCCTACGAGGTTGCCACCGCCATGTTGACGGCGCATCCCGACATGAAGGGCATTTTCGTTGCCTGGGACACGCCTGCCCAGCAAGTCGTGGCCGCGGCCAAGACACTCGGACGCGATATCGTCGTCACCACGAATGACATCGCCGCGGACAGCGCGCTGAACGTTGCGCGTGGCGAATTTCTGGCCGTAGGCGCGCAGCGTCCCTACGACCAGGGCGTCGCCGAGGCCAAGGCGGCCGCGCTTGCGTTGCTTGGACATGAGGTCCCGCCATACATTTCGGTGCCGACATTGCGCGTCAAGAAGCTCGACCTCCTCAGTGCCCTCAAGCAGGTCACAAAGGAAGATGCGCCGGCTTCGGTGGTGAAAATCTGCAACGGCGGGTGCTTCTAGCTCCTTCTTTCGCCGGCGGGCCGCAGCAGTCCGCCGGCGCTCCCCGAGCGATCGAGAAATCGTCATGCCCGAAGTGACAACTTCAACGTCCCAGAACGCTATCGTAACGATGCAACGCATCGGCAAGTCGTTTGGCGCCAACCGCGTTCTTTCGGACATCTCGTTCGATGTCATGGCCGGTGAAACGCATGCACTGCTCGGCGAAAACGGCGCGGGCAAGTCGACGCTCATGAAGATTCTCATGGGAGCGTATCGAACGGATGAAGGCCGGATTCTGTTTGACGGACAGGATGTCACCGCCTTGTCGCTTCGAGAGAGGATCGATCGCGGGATCGCGATGATCTTCCAGGAACTGAGCGTCTTGCCGAACCGTTCGGTTGCCGAGAACCTCTTTATCCTTCGCGAGCCCCTCGCCTTTGGCCGGCGTGTCGACAGCAGAAAAATGGTTCGCGACGCTCGGGCTTTGATCGAGCGCTATGCATTCTCACTCGACGCTTTGGCGCGGGTGGGCGATCTGGCCTTCGCCCAACGCCAGATGGTCGAGATCCTCAAGGCGATTTCGCGGGGCGCCAAGCTGCTCGTGATGGATGAGCCGACTTCATCTCTGACCATCCACGAGGAGGAAACGCTCTTTCGCACCATCGGCCAGCTCAAGCAGAACGGGATCGGCATCGTCTACATCAGCCATCGCATGGCCGATGTGCTGCGGCTTTCGGATCGCATCTCGATCATCAAGGATGGACGACTGGTTGGCCCGCTTGATCCGAGCAAGACATCCATCGAAGATATCGCCGCGATGATGTCGCGGCCAAAGGGCCAGACGCCTTTGCCAGCCGCCGCAGCGCCCGCGACGCGCCGTCCGGCAACGGCTGCGGGAACCCCTGCCCTGGAAGTCAGCAATCTTGCCACGTCACGCAAGCTGGATGGCGTATCGCTTTCGATCGACCCAGGTGAGATCGTCGGCCTTGCCGGGCTTGTCGGCAGCGGACGGTCGACCTTGGCCAAGGCCTTGTTCGGCGTCCTTCCCGATGTATCGGGCGACATCGCCGTCGCGGGTGAACCGGTTCGGCTGGGCAGTGTCACCGGGGCCATCGCTGCCGGTATCGCGCTTGTTCCGGAAGACCGCCGGCTCGAAGGTCTTGTAGGCGGGCGCTCTATCGAGGAGAACCTCTCGCTTCCCCGCCTTTCCGATTTCTCGCTGGCGGGTCCGTTCGGGCCGATGGCGAAGGCCCGGATGACGGCTCTGTTCAGACAATGCCGAGACGATCTCAATATCCTGTGTCGCGGTCCCTTGCAGAAAGCCCAGGAACTTTCGGGCGGCAATCAGCAGAAGATCGTCTTCGCCAAATGGCTGGCAATGAAACCGAAGCTGTTGATCCTCGACGAACCCACCTCGGGCGTCGACATCAATGCCAAGCGCGATATGCGCGAACTTGTGCGTCGTACAGCCGGCGAAGGCGTCGCCGTGCTGCTCGTTTCTTCGGAACTCGAGGAACTCCTGGATCTGTCCGATCGCATTCTTGTGATGGCGGATGGACGGATCACGCGCAGCATCGGTCAAGCGCATGACGAGACAGGACTTCGCGCGATGCTGCAGGCCGAGGCCGCCAGACAAACCAGCATACGCGCCCAGGGAGTTGCAGCATGAACCAGTCGTCGATGCCCTTGCGCGCAAGTGCAATGAATTTCTTACGCGATCACATCACCTATGTAATCTTCCTGGCTATCACCCTCTATTTCGTCCTGTTTGCTCCCCACTTCGCTTCTGTCTCAACTGCAGGCGCGGTTTTGCGCATCACAGCCATCGTCTCCGCAATGGCGATCGGCATGACGTTCGTGATCATCTGCGGTGAAATCGACCTCTCGGTCGGATCCCTCGCCAGCTTTTCAGGGATGATCGGAGCGCTGTTGCTCGAGCAGAATGTCCCGACCTATGTCGCCGCAGTTCTGGTCCTGGGCGCCGGCGCGGCGATAGGAGCGACCTCGGGCATCCTTGTTACAAAATTGCGCATTCCCTCGTTTCTCGTAACGCTTGGCATGCTCTCCATCTTTTCCGGATTGGCACTAACGATCACCGGCACTCGGCCGGTGTCTATTGTCGATGATGATTTTTCGAACCTGTTCTGGAACGGCAGTTTTCTAGGCATCCAGGCGCCAATCTGGTGGACCATCGTCCTGACCGCGGGCGGCTACTATCTCTTGCACCAGATGCCCTATGGCAGGCGTGTTTATGCGACTGGCGGAAATGCCATAGCCGCCCGCTTTTCCGGAGTGCGCACGGACGGCGTCAAGATCTTTGCCTTTGTCCTGTCGGGCATGACCGCGTCCCTTGCAGGCATGATGCTCGCGGCCCGCTCGACGGCCGGCAATCCCAGCCTGGGAGCGGGTCTTGAACTCGACGTCATCGCGGCCGTGATCATAGGCGGGACAAGTCTCTTCGGCGGCTATGGATCAATTGTCGGTTCCGTCGTCGGTGCAATCTTCATTGGAATTCTCGGCTTTGGTCTTCTCGTGCTCGGTCTTTCCACCAGCATCCAGGAGGTGATCAAGGGAGCCATCATCATCATTGCCGTCTCGTTGAACCGGCGTTGAAGGCAGCAGAACCCATGATCCGACCATGTGCGCTCATTCCAAGAATTCGGCCTCCGCGGCGGTAACTGCGGGGGGATCAATTTGAAAACCGGCGATGGTCGCCGACAGACGGGAGGAAAATGAAATGAAAAGACGTATTGCACTTCTGATGATGGGCGCTCTTGCAGCATCCACCGCAATGTTCACAAGCGCCTGGGCGCAGGACACCTACAAGCCCGACTGCTACGCTTCTGCGCCAGACAGTGCTTCGGTGATCTCGTATCCGAAGAAGTCCGGGCCCTACAAGATTGCCTTGGTCAACGGCTATGTCGGCAACGATTGGCGTGCCAACTCCATCCAGACCGCCAAAGCCTGGGGCGCCCGTCCCGAGAACAAGTCCAAGCTGTCCGAACTGAAGATCATATCGGTAGGCAACGATTCCACGGCGCAGATCTCTGCGATCGACAACTTCATCGCCGCCGGCTACGACGCCGTGATCATCAATGCCGTCAATCCCACCGCCTTCGACGCAGTCGTGAGGCGTGCCAAGCAAGCCGGTGTGGTGCTGGTCACCTATGACAACGTCCTCGATTCCGACCAGGTCGTGCAGATCAATGAAAACCAGGTCGAACTGGGCCGGATCAAGGCGCAGGCCGTGGTCGATGGCATCAAGGCCAAGAAGGGCAATGTTTCGGGTCAGGTTCTGGAAATCGATGGCGTCCCCGGCAACAGCGTCGACCGCGACAACCAAGCGGGCTTCAGCGAGGTCTTCTCCAAGTACCCCGATCTAAAGGCGGTCAAGGTCGAGGGCGACTGGGACGTGGGTACGGCGTCGAAAGTGACGTCCGACGCCATCGCCACCAACGGCAATTTTGACGGCATCGTTGTCCAGGAGGGCTCCGTTGGCGCGCTCGAGGCGCTGGCCGCAGCGAAGCACCCGGTCGTCCCGGTCGGCTTCGACGCCGGCAACGGCACGCGGATGCTGGTCAACAAAGGCAAGTACCCGGGGATCACCGCCGCCCAGGCGCCGGCGTTGGCCGCGATGGCGCTGGAGGCCTCGGTCGTGCTGCTGGAAGGCAACGCGCTGCCCCAGAAGGTTTTCCTGCCTATCCCGCAGAAGAACAATGCGGACCTGGCGGAGGGCCAGGATTTCTACCCCAACCTGCCTAAGACCTTCTACACGGCCACCGGCTTTCCGCAGTGCTTCCCCGTATTCACGCCGGATGAGCTGAACGGCCAGACGGCCGATAACGCCAACTAGGCAATGACACACGAACCTGGCCGGCGTCTGCGCCGGCTAGGTCGACGGCAGGGAGCGCGCATGGCCGACCGCTATGTTGAACTGAAATCGGTGTCGAAATCCTACGGTGGCGTTCCGGCGTTGACCATGGTGGATTTCCGCTGCGAGCCGGGACGCGTGCACGCCATTCTCGGCGAAAATGGCGCCGGCAAATCAACACTGATGAAATTGTTGGCCGGTGTCATCCAGCCGGACTCAGGAACGATCTCCATCGGCGGGCAGACGGTGCGCTTTTCCTCGCCGCGCGAGGCGGCCGAACAGGGCACTGTCTGCATGTTCCAGGAACTGTCGCTGATGCCGCACCTTTCGGTCGGCGACAACATCGTGCTTGCCGCCCCACGCACCCGGATGGGATTGATCGAGCGCGGCGTTTATCGTGAGGCGCGCGAGGCGCTGGACCTCGTAGGGGCCAAGTCGATCCCGCTCGGCGCCCGAGTCTCGGGCCTGTCGCTGTCCGAACGCCAGCTTGTGGAAATCGCCAAGGCCGTGTTCCGCAAGCCCAAGCTTCTTATCCTTGACGAGGCGACCTCGGCGTTGACCAGCGAACTCGTCGAAACGGTGTTCGGTGTCCTCAGAATGCTGAAGGAGCAGGGCGTCGCGATCCTTTTCATCTCGCATCGCATGCACGAGGTCGACGCCATCGCCGACCGCATATCCGTCTTCCGCAACGGCAAGCATATCGAGACCTTCGACGTCGGCGCGCGCACGACCGATGAGATCGTAGGCCTGATGATCGGCCGCTCGCTGGAAGAGCTGTTTCCGCCGCGCCGCCCGCCTGTGCCCGACACGGCGCCGATCGTTCTGGATGTGTCGAACGTCAGTTGGCAAAGCCAGCTTGTCGACGTGTCGCTTGCCGCGCGCGCCGGCGAAATCGTCGGGCTCGGCGGTTTGGACGCGCAGGGACAGCAGCAGGTCATGCATGCTGTCTTCGGTGTGCTGCGCGGCGTGACGGGCCGCATCACGCTCAATGGCAAGCGACTGAATGGTCTGCAGCCGCCGAGGGTGAAGCAATCCGATATCGGTCTGGCGCTCGTGCCTGAGGATCGCAAGACCGAAGGGTTGATCCCCAGCATGTCGGTGGCGCAAAACCTGCGCTTGGCGTTTCTCGGGCGCGCCCCCTTCGGCCTGCTCGACCTGAACGGCAACAACGAGGCCCGGCTCCAAGAACTGATCGAACGGCTGGCACTGACCTACGGTTCGCTCGACGACCCCGTCTCGACGCTGTCGGGCGGCAACCAGCAGAAGGTGGTGCTGGCCAAATGGCTGGTGTTGTCGCCCAAATGTCTGCTGCTGATGGACCCGACACGCGGCATTGACCTGCCGACCAAGGCTCAGATCTACAGGCTGCTCACCGACCTGGCGGCCGAGGGGATGGCTGTGATCCTGCAATCGACCGACTATGAGGAACTTATCCACTTGTGCGACCGGGTCTATGTCTTCTACCGGGGCAGTGTGGCCAAGGAACTAAAGGGCGATCAGCTATCCGCCGATGCGCTCATCGCCGCCTCGATGAACGTGCACCTTCACGCTGAGGCCCGAGCATGATGACCTGGCTACGCCAAAACGCAAAGGAAGCGATTGCTGCGCTCGCGCTGGTGATACTTTTCGCCGGCTATATAGCCATCCATCCACGCGGCTTTTCAACCTATGTGGTTACCATCTGGTCGAACCAGGGGACATTGCTTGGGCTTGCCGCGATCGCTCAGTTCTTTGTGGTTCTGGTCAAGGGAATCGATCTGTCGGTAGGGTCTATTATTGCGCTGACCAACGTGGTGGCCTCGTTCCTTCTCAATGGATCTCCGACCTCGATTGCCCTTGGTATGATTGCAGTGCTGGCCGTCGGGGTGGCTTGCGGGCTGGTGAATGGGATCGTGGTTGTCTATGGCCGGGTGCAGCCTATCGTCACCACCCTTGCGACGGGTGGCATCTTCGGCGGCATCGCTCTGCTTCTGCGGCCTACGCCCGGAGGCAGCATCAATGAGACGATGTCAGATGCGCTCACCTATGCAGTGGCGGGCGCCCCGGTCTCGGCGATCATTCTTGTCATCGTTCTTGTCGCTCTGATGGTCCTTCTGCGCCGGTCGGACATCGGTCTCGGCCTCTATGCTGTCGGATCGTCGGAACAGTCGGCTTACATGACCGGCCTTCGCGTGAACCGGCTCAAGCTCATCGCCTACGGCAGCAGCGGCTTTATCGCGGCCCTTGCCGGCATCTATGTCAGCATGGTCACGCTTACTGGCGATCCCAATATCGCGCCGTCCTACACGCTGAACTCGATCGGCGCCATCGTGTTGGGCGGAGTGGCGTTGAGCGGTGGCGTCGGCAGCCCCATCGGCGCCGTTATCGGTGCTTTGATCCTCAAGACGATCTCGTCGCTGATGTTCTTCTCCGGGCTGCCGCCGTTGGCGCAACCGTTCTTCGAGGGATTGATCCTCGCAACCGCAATTGCACTCGGCGCGCTCGGCGTTTTCCGGGTGCGCAGCCGGCTTGAGTTGTACCGCTGATGACTGATGCAGCCGCACGAAGCGCTACGTCCTACAAATCCCGTCGCTGGCTAAGCCGGGACCACGTATCGGTCCTGCTGATTGCGCTGGGCTGCGTCGCTCTGCTGTTGGGCGGTTCGCTGTTGTACCCCGGCTTCCTGAAGCCCGGCTACATTCTACAGCAGCTTCAGATCGCCGCCTTTCTTGGTATCATCGCAACCGGTGCCATGCTGGTGATCCTGCTGGGCGAGATCGACCTTTCGGTGCCGTGGACGATCACTGGCACGGCGATTGTCGTCATCTCGGCCTCTGGCAGCTCCAATCCCGTGATCGCCAGCCTGGCAATTCCGCTGGGCCTATGCTTTGGGATGGGTGTTGGGCTCTTGAACGCCATCGGTGTTGCCGTTTTTCGCGTACCCGCGATGGTCTGGACGCTAGCGGTCAACGCCATGCTGCTTGGCGCCACGGTTTTCTACACCGGAAACAGCCGTCCCAACGGCGAGGTCCCCTGGCTGGCGACGCAGGCGGCGATCGGTCGGACCTTCGGCATCCCCAACGCCTTTCTCGTATGGCTCGGTGTCGCCGTGATCACAGTCTGGATGCTCCGGCGTACCGTCTATGGCAACTACCTCTATGCACTGGGCAATTCGCGACGTGCAGTGTTTCTTGCCGGGGCGCGGGTGCGTCTGGTAACAGTGGCGACCTTCGTCCTTGCCGGAGTGTTTTCGAGTTTCGGCGCTATCCTGCTGCTCGGCTACACCAACCAGGCCTATCAGGGCATGGGCGACCCTTATCTTATGCCGGTCATCTCGGCTGTGGTGGTCGGGGGAACCTCCATTCAGGGTGGTCGAGGGAACTATGTCGGCACCTTCGCCGGTGCGATCTTCATCACGCTTCTGTCGTCGATCCTTTCGGTGATGCAGATGCCCGCTGCCGCGCGCGAGATGATCTTCGGTGCGATCATCCTGGTCATGCTGCTTGTCCACGGTCTCACCAATAAGAACCAGGACATCTGAACGCTCCTGGCGGAGCCGGAAGCTGCATGTCGCCAATCCGACCTACAGCAGCGATGTGTTCACCGATCGCCGGCCTGAAAAACTGGAGCAGCCTCCTTTGCCGCGGCAAGCGCTCCCCAGATCCTTGATGGTGTCGCCGGCATTTCCAGTTGCTGAACACCCATCGGCAGCAGGGCATCCTTGATGGCGCTCATGACCGCGGGCAGCGCGCCCACCGTCCCGGCCTCGCCCGCTCCCTTGACACCAAGCGGATTGGTCGTGGTGGGGACGGAATGGCTTTCGACGTTGATAGAGGGAAGATCGTCGGCGCGAGGCATGCCGTAGTCCATAAACGACCCCGTCACGATCTGGCCGTCCTCGCTGTAGACGACCTGCTCGCTCAATATCTGTCCAGCACCCTGGGCAACGCCGCCCTGGATCTGTCCCTTGACGAGCATCGGGTTTATCAGCACGCCGACGTCGTCGACGACGTTATAGGCGACGATGTCGGTCATGCCCGTCTGCGGATCGATTTCCACTTCGCAGATGTGGCATCCATTGGGATAGGTGGCCTGCTCGAGCGCAACGATTGCCGTCTCCTGAAGGCCGATTTCCAGTCCCAAAGGCATTCTGGACGGCACGAAGGACGCGATCGCTACCTCGGCCAGGGAAATGTTCCGGTTAGTGCCGGCAACTGAAAAATAGCCATCCCTGAATTCAATGGCACTTCCCGGCGCATTCAGCAGGTGTGCTGCGATGAGGCGGCCTTTCTCGATGACCTTCTGCGTCGCGCGCACGAAGGCCGCTCCAAACGCCATCATGGTTCGCGATCCGAATGTTCCGCGCCCGTGCGGCACGGCGTCGGTATCTCCAAAGATGATTTGCACGTTCTCGCACGACAATCCGAGGAACTCCTGCGCCATCTGGAGGTAGGCAGTCTCATGACCCTGTCCCTGCGAATGGCTGCCGGCCAGGATCGTCACATTGCCCGACGAATCGAAGCGGATTTCCGCGGACTCTTCGAAAGGACGCTCGAATGGTCCGCCGGCGATCTCGATGACGCAGGCGATGCCGATTCCTCGCAGAAAACCGCGGGCTTTTGCGTCCTCCCGGCGTTCCTCGAACCGGCCCCAGTCGGCGGCGGCGACACATTTGTCCATGACGGCCTCGAACTCGCCGCTGTCATAGGTAAACACAAGCGGGGTCCTGAAAGGCATTGCGCTTGCAGGGATCATGTTCAGTCGCCTGATCTCGACCCTGTCAATGTTCAGCTGTCGAGCCGCCTTGTCGATGATCTGCTCTATGCAGAACGACGCCTCGGGGCGGCCCGCGCCACGGTATGGGCAGGTCGGCAGCGTGTTGCTGAAGACGCCGCGCACGACCACGTCGAAGGCAGGGGTCGTGTACTGGCCGGCCAGTCCGCCGATATTGTTGGTCGGCGAGTGAAGCCCATTGGATGCGACATAGGCTCCGAGATTGGCCAAAGTCGAAACGCGAAGACCCAGGAACTTGCCGCTCTCATCCAGGGCAAGAGATACGTCGGAGACGTTGTCGCGTGATTGATGGTCGGACAAGAAACCCTCCGACCTCTCGCATATGTGCTTGACCGGGCTGCCGACCAGTTTGGATGCCCACAGCACAAGAATGAGTTCGGGATGCAGACTGGCCTTCATGCCGAAGGCACCGCCAACGTCCGGCGCGACAATCCTGAAACGGCTTGGTGGCAGACCGAACACCTGAGCGATCTCGCGGCGCATCGCATGAGGCGACTGCATGCCGGCGTAAAGTGTGAATCTCTGCGTTCGTCCATCGAACGCGCCCAGGGCCGATCGCGGCTCTAGCGCGTTAGTGGCGACGCGGCTGATGACGAAACGCTCCGACACGACATGAGCCGCCGTGGCGAAGGCGGCGTCGCAGGCCGACGTGTCCCCGGATCGTTGCTCGAAGCAGATGTTGCTCGGCTGTGAGGGCCAAACGAGCGGGGCATCGAGGTTCGCCGCTTCGGCGGTGTCGACCACGAAGGGCAGGCTTTCGTACTCGATTTCAATCAGCTCTGCCGCATCTTTCGCTTCGTTGAGCGTGTCGGCGACGACGGCAGCAACCGCGTCACCGACGTGGCGCGCGCAGCCGTCAGCCAGCGGAAGGTATGGTGGAACGAAACTCGGCTGGCCATCGGGCTGATTGCGCCGCACCCGCGTTGGGAAGGGATGAAAATTTTCTGTCGCCATCTCCTCGCGCGTGAGCACCGCCCTGACGCCCGGCGCGCTTCGCGCCTGCGAGGCATCGATGGAAACGATCCGCGCCGCCGCATGGGGCGAGCGGACGACGACGAGATGAAGCACCCGCGAAAATTCGGTCGACACGTCGTCGGTGTATCGGCCAAGGCCGCGAATGAGGCGCAGATCCTCCTGCCTTTCGACGGATGCTCCGATGCCGCGATTTTCCATCAGCTGTTTGCCTCTTATACCGTCATGGTCGGCTCGGGATGCCGTTACGGCGTAGCTGCGGTCGAACGGCCCTGCTTGGCGCTCGTGACACCCTCGCGCGAGCGTTCGTGATGCAGGAATGGCCGCTGAAGCAGGGAAAAACCGGAATTCACAAGCGACGTGACCGCAAAGATCACAACGATCACTGCGTACATCGCGCTGATGTTGAAGGCATCGGAATAGTGGATCAGGCGCGCACCCAGACCGATATTGGCGTAGGCGATCTCGGCCGAAAGCACGCCGATGATCGACATCGCTATGCCGAGTTGGAACCCTACGAACAAGGGGCGCAACATGGCAGGGAGATAGATCATACGGCCCATTTGCCAGAGACTCAGATTGAAGCTGCGCCCGACATTCAGCAGCGCCTTGTCGATCAGGAGGAAGCCGGTGATGGTGCTGAAAACAACCGGAAAGAAGGCCGACATGGCGGCCTTGGCGATTTTCGATTCGATGCCCAATCCGAAGACCAGAAACAGGATGGGCAGGAAGATTATCTTGGGCGTGCTTCCGAGGGCATGGATGTAAGGCTCGAAGGCCCTGCGCATGAACGGATTCGAACCGAGCCATATGCCGACCACGACAGCGATAGCCGACCCCGCAAAGAAGCCTGTGAAGGATTCGAAAAGGGTAATCGCCAGGTCGCGATAGAAAGTCGCGTCGCCGAATTCGGCCACAAGTGCGCTCAAGACCGCCAGCGGCTGCGGAACAACGCCTTGGTAGAGCAGTCCCGATATGGCGATTGCCTGCCAGAACGCGAGCAGGAGGACGACGGTGGATATCCTTATCACAGCGACTTTGGACAAGAACGTGGTTCCCGAGGAGGGGATGGCGATTCTCATGTCACCTCACAAGCTTCTCGAGCCTGTTGACGATTGCGTTTGCAAGGATGCTGACGAGCGCAATGGCGATGATTGCGGTATAGGTGCCTATGACGTCGAAGCGGTAGTAGCGATCGGACACGATGCGCCCTAGGCCGCCGGCATCGACGAGATATTCCACCGCTACAATGTTGATCAGCGTGTAGAGGAGCCCGAGCCGGATTCCGGCGAAGATTGTGGGCGCCCCGCTAGGCAGGATGATCTGGCGGAATATGGCAGCGTCCGAAAGACTGAAGCTTTTCCCGACCTTTATCAGCGTTTCGGGAACGGACATGAAGGCCGCCCTCACATGCGTGATAATGGGAATCACGCCCGAGGCGAAGCCCATGAAGATCAGGGTGAAATCGTTCCTTCCGAAGATGACCATGAAAAGTGGGTAGAGAAGAAAGATCGGTGCCGCGAACAACGCCGCCAGCCAGCCTTCGTAAGCCAGCCCAAAATCGCGATAGCGGTAGAGAAAGTAGCCTAGCGGCACCGCAGTGCAGATCTCCAGGATGAGTGCAGCGCCGACCAGGGCAAAGGTCAGTTCTGCGCCGTGGAACAATTCGGCGCGCAGGTCCCCCACGAAGAGCCCGGCAATGGCATCGCTCGGCCGAGCAATGATCACCGGCGAGACGATATCCAATCGCACCAATCCTTCGACAATGGCCAGGGCCACCAGCACGCTGGCGATCCCGAACAGGGTCGCGGGATCGAGTGTGCGGGAAATGATCCTTCCGATACCATACCGCGGCCGGCGTCCATCCGGGCGGCCGCCGCCAGCGTTTCCCGCGGTGACTGCGGTCACCGACGTCGCGTTGTCCGGTCCTGCGGAATTTTCCTTCACCAAAGACATTGCGGGCTGATCATCCGGTTCAAGCAGGAGACCTCCTAGTGATGGTTGAGCCATTCGAGGCTGGACCCTTCTGACGAGTCGATGGTGATGTCGAGAAGGTAGCAGTGGCCGGCCTCGACCGCGTTCAGCCCGCGCTCAATGGCAGCGCCAAGATCGGCAACATCCGCGACGGTTGGTTCAGATGAGAAGCCGAAATCCCTGGCGATGCCCGGAATATCGATGGGCGGATCGTCTATGCGTTGGCCGATCCACTTGTTCTCCACGGGTCGGTTGCGCTGCTTTGCGACCGATTCCTGTTGCACCTCGTCGGTGTAGTAGCTCCGGTTGTTGGCGACGACGATCAACACCGGGATCTTATAGTGGGACGCAGTCCAAAGCGCGGTCGGTGAGCCCAGGAACTCGCCATCTCCCATCAGGCCAACCGCCAGTCGGTCCGTGTCCTTCAGGGCCAGCGCCGTCCCGATCGTCATGCCCGGGCCCGAGCCGACACCCCCGCCACCGTCATAGCCCAGGTAATCGAGCGGTTCGTGGAAGACGTAGGATCCGGCCGGCCAGTTCAGCGGCACGCGCGCCAGGCATAGTTTGCGCTCTCCGCGTGCCGCCGACAGCGCCATGCCGATATCCTCGAGGCGCGGTGTGCCCTTGCTGCGTCGTTGACCGGACCGTTCGGCGGGGCTCGGCACCGGATAGGGCGTTCGCTGCATGCCCAGCCGCTCGAGTGCATCCGAGAGCGGCCTCAGCAGGGCGTCCGGATCGACAGCCACGCGCAAGTCCGCGCCGACCAGTCGCTGGTGATCGCCAGACCATCCATTGTGGACGTGGTGGTCGATGGAAACTTGGATCAATTTGGCCCGGTGCTTTCCGTCCACGGCAGCCTGGCGCATGACATCCGCGGTATCGCCCCAATCCAGGCTGAGGACGACATCGGCTTCGGCCAGAATCTGCCGGTTCACCGGCGTCAGGAAGAGGTCGGGCGGCGCGCCGTGAAGCGGATGGTCGGTCGGAAAGCTGGCACCCATCCTGAGGTCGGTGATGACGCGGGCGTCGAGCAATTCGGCGAGACGAATCCTTTGTTCCCAATCTTGCGGCGAACGCGAGGCGCGGCCGACCAGCAATACAGGTTTCCGCGCGGCGACGAGCAGACCGGCAATCTCGCCGATCGTCTCATCGGCAGCGCGCGATGGCGCGGGCGTGCGGAACAAGTCGAAATCCGGAAATTCCACGTTGCCGGTCAGCGCATCTTCCTGCAGGCGCCGATCCAGCGCGACATAGGACGGCCCGCAGGGCGCCGTGCAGGCCGACATGTGGGCGCGCAACATTGCCTCGACGATGGCGGCGGGCGACGTCGGCTGGTCGTCCCATTTGACGAAATTGCGGATCAATGCGCCCTGGTCGCGGCTGGTGTGTAGCCAGTCGATCCAGTTGCGACGAACCGCGGTGTCGACCGCGCCTGTTGCACCGAGCATCATGATCGGCACACGATCGCACCAGGCATTGAATATCGACATCATGCCGTTCATCAGCCCGACATTGCTGTGCAACACCACGGCCATCGGGCGACCCGTCGCCTTTGCATAGCCATGCGCAATAGAGACGACGCTTTCCTCATGAAGCGCCAGCAGCATCGCCGGCGACTCGTTGGCGAGATAGTTGATCAGACTGTCATGCAGGCCGCGAAAGCTCGATCCGGGATTGACGCATACATACTCAATCCCAAGCCGACGGAGCATCTCGGCGGCAACGTCGCTCCCCCAGACCATCCGGGCGTCTTGAGCGGGAAGCGGAATGTCGGGTGTCATTTGAGGTCCCTGCCGTCCGTCAAGCGAACGTTTCGACGATGGTTTTGATGTTGGTGTGCTCGAGTAGCCCCTCAATCCCGGCTTCTCGGCCCAGGCCACTGTCGCCAACGCCGCCGAAAGGTGCTTCGGGCGCCGTCACGGTCACACCGTTCACAGCGACGACTCCCGCTTTCAGCCCATCCGACAGAACTGCGGCGCTGCGGTGAGAACGCGTGAATGCATAGGCGGCCAAACCGTAGGGAAGGCTGTTTGCCCTTTTCAAGACTTCGCCCAAATCGTCGAACGCTACGATCGGTGCGACAGGGCCGAACGGTTCCTGCTGCATCACGTCGGCGCCATCGGGGACGCCGGTCAGAACGGTGGGCGAATAGAAAAAACCGCGATTGCCGACGCGGGCGCCGCCGGCGGCCACCTGCGCGCCGCGGTCGACGGCATCCTGCACGAAGCCTTCCATGGCCTCCAATCTTCGACGGTTCGCCACCGGCCCCATCTGAAACCTGTCTTCCGCGCCGTCGCCGACGGTGATCTTGGCTGCCGCTGCAACGAAACGCTGCGAAAAGTGCTCCATGACCTCGGACTGGACGAAGAAACGTGTCGGTGCCGTGCAAACCTGTCCGGCATTGCGGAAGCGGGCCTTGACGCATTGTTCCACGGCGCGATCCACATCCGCATCGGCCATGACGATCGCCGGCGAGTGGCCGCCAAGTTCCAGCGTCACCTTCTTCAACGCGCGCGCTGCCATCTGCGCCACATGTTTCCCGACCGCGACAGATCCCGTCAGGCTGACCTTTTTGATCACAGGGCTGGAAATGAGATAGTCGGAAATCTCGGCAGGATTGCCGAAGACGATATTGACGACATCCTTCGGGATCCCGGCTTCAAGGCACAGCCGGCCCAGAATGACTGCCGCGCCAGGCGTTTCCTCGGACGGCTTCAAGACGACCGAGCAGCCCGCCGCGACAGCATGCGCGATCTTACGGGCCGCCATCATGCAAGGGAAATTCCAGGGCGAGAATGCTGCGACTGGCCCCACCGGCTCATGCGTGACAAGGATCCTGCTATCTTCGTAGCGGGATGGAACCACTCGCCCATAAATCCGGCGCGCCTCCTCTGATAGCCACTCGATAAGTTCAGCGGTGGCGGCAACCTCGGCCTTTGCCTCCGTAAGCGGCTTGCCCTGTTCGGCTGTGATCGTCGGCGCGAGAAGTGCTGCATTCTCACGGATCAACGTCGCAAAGCGCCGCACGACCTTGGCGCGCTCCTGCGGCAAAACCTTGCGCCACATGACAAATCCGAGTTCCGCAGATTCCAGCGCGCGATCCAGGTCGGCCATCACTGCGACAGGAAGGCGTCCGAGTTCGACTTCTGATGCGGGATTGACAACTGCCAGCGTCTCGCGCCCGCTGCCCTTGGTCCACTCTCCTGCAATCAGGTGCGCGAGCTGATCATGCATGGCTTGTTCCTCAGACCAAACGATCTTTGAGATGGTAGAAAGTGCTGAGCTCATGCGTGGGTCCGATGACATCGGCCTTGCGCACGTAGCTGGCGGTCAGCTGCGAAAAGTCATTCACGCCCAGGAGACCCAGGGCGTTGATGATCTCCCGCTCGATGAGTTCCAGGCAGCGCACCAGACCCGCTTCACCGCCAGCGGCGAGCGCCCAGCCCTGAAGACGACCGATCGCCACAGCACTGGCGCCAAGGGCAACGGCTTTGATGACGTCGGTGCCTCGCAGAAAACCGCCGTCGACAATCAGTTCCGCCCTGCCCTTCACGTGCGGCGCGATTTCGGCCAGCGTGTCCAGCGCACCCAGGCAATGGTCCAACTGGCGTCCGCCATGGTTGGAAACATAGAGCGTGTCGACGCCGCGTTCGATCGCCATCTGGGCATCCTCGGCCGAGGCGATCCCCTTCAGTATGAAGGAGCCATCCCAGAAATCCCGAATCCGGGCCATCAGATCCCAAGTGATCGCTGCCTGCAGATGACGGTCCTTCTGGGCCTTCACACTGGGCGGCAACCACCGGTTCATAAGCTGGCGCTCGCGGATTCCGTAGTAGGCGGAATCGACCGTCAGCGCGAGCGAGGTGTAGCCGGCATTCTTCACACGGCTAAGGATCGCCTTCACCCAATCGAAATCACCGCGTACGTAGAGCTGGAAGATCTTGGGCTCGTCCGTTGCTGCGGCGATCTCTTCGAGCGACGGCTCGGTTATCGAGCTGATAATCGGGATGGTTCCGAAAGCCGCGGCCGCACGTGCCGCACTGACACCGCCGCCGACAGATATCGCCTGCAGCGAACCGATCGGCGCCAGCAGCACGGGAATCCGGACCTTGTTGCCAACGACCGTCGTCGACACATCGATCTCGGACATGTCGCGCAAGACGCGAGGAATAAAGGCGTAGCTGTCGAGTGCGTGCCGGTTGCGTCGCATCGTCATTTCCGATTCCGCGCCGCCGGTCAGATAGTCCCAGACATCCTGGGTTAGATTGCGCCGTGCGAGCGTCACGATTTCCTGATTGCACGTAAATTCGCTCACATTTCCCTCGCTACACCCGGCAGACTTGCTCTTCTCTTGACACTGCGGCCCCTCAGTGAAGGGACGTCGCTTCCACCTCGGCCACTGCGGCGGCGAATATGCGTATCCCTTCCCACAGGTGAGCCTTCGTGGTGACCAGCGGCGGCATAAGACGAATGGTCGAACCATAGCGACCACACGCCATGACACGTACGCCGAGCTGCTCGCAGCGCTGGAGGATCGCTCCGACCCGTTTGGCGTCGAGGGGCGTGCGGGTCGCCTTGTCGGAAACGAGTTCAATACCGATGAAGAAGCCACGACCGCGCACATCGTCCATGAACCGGCTTTTGGCGGCAATTGCGGTCAACTCCGCCTTCATTTCGGCCCCCACGATGGCCGCGCGACCAATGAGGTCGTCCGCGGGGTCGGTCAGGATTTCCAGGTTGGCCAGCGCGACGACGTTGGCGACAGCATTTTCAGCAGCAGTTAGAACCTGGGAGCCGAGTGGAAGTTTGTCTCGATACCGCTCGTGAATCGTGAGGCCGGAAAGGGGCATATCGCCGCCGATAGCCTTGGCCCATACGACCATGTCGGGAACAATGCCGAAATGCTCGCTTGCCCACATCTTGCCAGTCCGCCCGCCGCCCGCTTGCACTTCGTCGACGATCAGCAGAATCCCTTTCTTGGTGCAGGTCTCGCGCAACATCTGCATGAATTCGACAGGCGGATCGATGTAGCCGCCGTCCGCTTGCATGGATTCGATGATCACGGCCGCGACGTCGTCGGCGCCCGTGTTCGGAGTGGTGAGCTTGTAATCGAGGTACTTGGCACAGCGCACCTCGCATTCCGGATAGCGCAGGTCGGCGAAGCAACGGTAGCAATAGGCATACGGCATGTGGATTGCGCCCGGCATCAGCGGACCGAACCCAGCCCTGAAGTTCTCGCGGGTGGTGAGTGCCAACGATCCATGGAATACGCCATGGTAGGCTCCCTCGAAGGCGACAATCTGTGACTTGCCGGTGATCGCCTTGGCAAATTTTAGAGCCGTTTCGATCGCACCCGAACCGCTCATCCCGAACCAGGTGAAGCATTCGTCGCGCAAACCGCGCGGCATCGTCGAAGCCAGTTTCTCGGCCAGCGCAACGGTTGTCTCATTGATCAGGCCGGCCGAATGCATCAACTTTTCCGACTGGCTTTTGATCGCAGCCACGACCTTTGGGTGGTTCCGTCCCACGCTCGACACCGCAACGCCGGCGGACATGTCGAGGAAGATGTTGCCATCGGGATCCTGGATTCCGGCGCCCTTGCCGCCCTCCACAACCAGGCGCCCGCGAACGGAAGGCCTGGTGGGACTCTGGGCTTTGAGAGCCCGCTCGATCAGCGTGCGTGCGATCGGTCCCGGAAATTCGTTGGTTACGATCCTCGGCATGATCGGATAGGACAGGGCTGCCAAGCTTTCTTCCGAAATCATCAAAGCGCTCCACTTTGTTACCGCCAGACCGTGCGGCGGCTGGCAACGACACGATTGGCCACAGCCGAGTTATTGCCAGACGACGACTTGAGGCGGGTTGATCGCGCCATAGACTGACTTGTTGCCGAGGATCTCAAAGGCATCGGGAACCTTCTCAATCCCCTCCAGTTTGTGCGTGATTGTCGGCTCGATCTGCACTCGCTTCGAGGCGACCAAGTCGATCGCGTATCGCACCATCTTCGGGGACGGCAACCGGCGTCCGTAAACGCGCAACCCCTTCTTCTCGATCAGGCCGTAGACGACCTCGGTGCCCACTGGCAGATGGCCGACCTCCATGATGCGGCCTTCATGCCGCAGCATCTGGAGTCCCTGCTGGAATGCGTCTGTGCCGGCATGCCCCTGCTCGCGGCTGCCACCGGCACACTCGATGACCACGTCGCAGCCAAGGCCATTTGTCGCCTCCATTACGGCAGCGACCGGGTCGGTCGTAGTCACGTTGACGGTAATGTCGGCGCCGAGCTTTCTTGCCAGCTCCAACACCGGCTCGCGACGCGCCATGGCGATAACCTTGCCTGCCCCCGCGGCGCGCGCAACTTGGAGCGAATCGAGCCCCATGGGCCCGAGCCCGATGACCGCGACCGTGTCGCCCATGGATATGCCCACGCCCTCGATTGCACCGACGATCGACACGAGAGGCTGAAGGGCCGCGCACTCAAAGTCCGACACCTCATCGGGAACCGCAGCAAGCATCCGCGCCGGCGCCGCAAAATACTCGGCGAGACAGCCGGGCGTATCTTCGCCGACGTTGATGACCGATCGGCAGAGCGTAGACAGTCCAGCATTGCAATATTTACAACCGCCGCACGGAACGCCGCGATGGTAGAACACGCGCTCGCCAAGCTTGACGTTCTCGACACCCTTGCCGACCTCGACGACCTCAGCACAGAACTCATGCCCGAAAAGCGGGACCGGGCGCTGCTTGGCAAACATAGCCTTCAAGGTTTCGTGCCCCGAAACCGGCAGGCCGCGAAACTCGGCCACTTCCGTCACGGACAATTCCAGCACGCGCGTTCGCAAAACCACCCAGCCAGGATCCGCCGATGGCATGGGCGCGTCTTCCAACCGCATATCGTTAAAGCCATAGGACAACCAGGACTTCATTCTCGCACTCCGTCGTTGGTGGGATTAAACCCTGTCTGCCAATTTAGGTCAATCAAAAAGCTACATAATTAAGCTATTTAATTATTATTTCTACGAGGACTGAACTGCGGTCCACCATCTGCATTGCGCTTCAACCGCGCGGCGACGCCGCAACCTTGCCGGAAGCATGCTGTCCCACCTGCTCGCCAAAGTTCTCGAAGAACTCCAGAGCCAATTTCCTGCTGGTGGAATCAATGAGCCGCGCACCGAGTTGCGCGAGCTTGCCGCCAATCTGAGCATCGACCTCATAGGCGAGCGACGTGCCACCATTGACGGGCGTCAGACGAACCCGCGCGCTGCCCTTGGCAAAGCCCGCGATGCCGCCACTGCCCGTGCCGGAGATCGTGTAGCCGAAAGGCGGGTCGAGATCCGTCAGTTCGACATCGCCTTTGAATTTGGCGCTGACCGGACCGAGCTTCACGGACACGACGGCGTTGAACGACGTATCCGACGTGCGCGTGAGAGACTGACAACCGGGAATGGATTTCAGCAGGGTCTGTTCGTCGTTCAGGTAGTGCCATACCACTTCGGGAGGAAACTGAAGTGGATAGTCTCCGCTCAACTTCATCGCTCAACCTTTTCCTGTATCGATGACTTCGCTGCTGCTCACCCCGGCCAGAATCGGGCTAGGCGCCGGCCTGTTGCTTCACTTCCGCCTCGGCCATCCCCAGGCTCGCTTCGGTGCGAAGATCCGCCCAAATGCCGCCGACGATCCGGCCGAATCTTTCGCTGCCGATGATCTCCGACGTACGCGGGCGCGGCAGGTCGATTTCCACGATGCGTTTGATACGACCTGGCCGATAGGTCATTACAATCACGCGATCGCTGAGCTGAACCGCTTCGGTGATGTTGTGCGTGATGAGCAACGTGGTCTGCTTCAGCGACTGCTGAATTTGCAGGACCTTGTCGCCGAGGAGCATGCGCGTCTGCTCATCCAGCGCCGCGAAGGGCTCATCCATCAGGAGAATCTTTGGTTTCGCCGCCAAAGTTCGCGCGATGGCGATACGCTGGCGCATGCCGCCAGACATTTCTGACGGATAATGGTTCTCGAAGCCGTTGAGACCCACCAAGGCGATCAGGTCTCTCGCCTGCTCCAACCGCTCGCGCTTCGGCACGCCAGCGGCCTCGAGCGGAAAGGCGACATTGTCGAGGGCGGTTCGCCAGGGAAATGTGGATTCTTCCTGAAAAACGCTGCCGATCGATTTCCGGATCTGTGCACCAGTTTGCCCTTCGACGAGAACCTCGCCGGAATAGCGCGAGAAGAACCCGCCTATGATGCTGAATAGCGTTGACTTACCGCAGCCGCTTGGCCCGATGATCGAGATGAATTCACCAGGCTGCACATCGAAAGAGAAATCCCGTACAGCCCAGGTTTCAGTAGCACCTTCACCGTAGGATTTTCCGACGTTCCGCAGGGCGAGTGCCGGAATGGGAGCGTCGGCTGCGGCAGGTGGAGTGACGAGCGTTTGAGGCACGTTCATGGGTGTCAAATCCCTGTTTGTGGCTGGCGGCTCTTGGCCCTGGCTGGGAACACTCTCATCCCTCCGGTCTTCGATCTTCAGAGCGCGGCCCAATTGCGGATCGCTCTTATGGCTTCGGCTCGATAACGCATCTCAGCGGCCTACCAAACATAAGGTACCTTATCATTGAAGAGGATAAAAGCGTTGTCAACATCTGAGACTTAAATATTCAGGCGATGATTTCATCAAACAAAGGACATGTGGATGGATCGTCTTTCAACGATCCATCCATTTCTAAAGTTATCATCCGTATTTAGGGCACCTATTCGTAAAGCCTTCTTTCGAAGGCCTACTTCGGAGTCGAATAAACAATGTCGATTAGTTGTTTCTGCTCATCGTCTGTTAGACGCCTGCTGATCGACTTTCCTGCGACAGCCTGATCAATAACCCGATCCAGATGGGCAATCGGTCCGAAGGCCAGGGCAGGCCGTTTGTAGAAGGCGAGGCCCTTCGCAGCGATGTTCGCATCTACCTTGTTGAGTTCGCCGTAGAACTTCGCAGACGGCTCAGGGTTCGCGTAGGCCCAATCGATGCACCCATCCAGGACCTTGAGGAACTTTTCGGCAACATCCCGGTGGCCGGAGACAAAATCCGCATTCGCGATAATTACACGGCCGGTCAAATCGGCCTGGGATTTGATGTCATCGCCGGAGAAGAGCACGCGCACCTCGCCCTTCTCGACCGAACCGAGCACGGACGGAGGCACTGAATAACCCACGTCGATCTGACCAGTCATTATCATTGTGAAAGTAGCATCCATGCCGCCGGTCGCTGTCGGCTTGAAGTCGATACCCTTCTCGGTCTTGAGAGCGAGCAGAGCCGCCTCGGTGGCGCCACCCGGACGCGAGAAGGCGACCGTCTTTCCTGTCAGGTCGTCGATGCCTTTGATGGGACTTGCCGCAGGAACATAGAAGAACGTGTCGTTCTGGCCCATGAACTCCGCACTGATGATCTTGATTTTCGCACCCTGCATCGACGCGGCCAGAACGGCGTTGATGCCGGGCGAGTAACCGATATCCATACCGCCGGCCACTACGGCCTGCACGTTCTCCGACCCCCCTCGTGTGGAAATGACCTCAACATCGAGGCCCGCCTTCTCGAACTCGCCGCGCTGCTTGCAAAGCGTTGGCTGAGACGTATCCCAAAGCCCAAGGAACGTCGTCGCGACCTTAACCTTCTCAAGTTGCTGCGCTGCCGCCGGATTTGACGCAAATAACATCGCGCCGACGGCGAAGAGCGGCAGAACCCTCATATTGAGCATATCAACCTCCATTGATGGGCGCCGTCGAGGCATCGGTGGCCAAGACTTTCAGCGCAGATAACAGTCATCCGTTCCCAACAGAGCGACCGCGCCGTGAGCACGCTCGCCTCGCGGATGCAGCCCTTGCGATCAACCGATGGTCGTCGAGGCTCTATGGCCTAATTTAGCTACATCAGAAACTAACATTACATAGATACAAAATGTATTCAAGACCTCGAATGGCACATAATTTTGGCCAACCCGCAGCCCGGATTCCTCGAGGCGTCGGCTCGCCGTGCAGTTTCGTGTGAACCCGCCTGATGGCGCTTCAGATCTTCAAGGCCTCGGCTGATGAGACTGGCCAGGGCCATGAACGCTGTCCGCCTGGGATACGCGATTGGTCGATGCGCGCTTTGTTCTCGGAGAGGCTTGACATGCAGGGAAATAGCTTCACTATTCATCTACATACTGAACGTAAATCGAGTTGGCCGCGGCCACGATATTCGAGTTGGTTTGCCATGACAGATGACGCCGGAAACGAACATTCATCGCGTACGCGGCCGAACCGGCCAGAGGTTCCGGCGTCGTTCCAGGCGGGGAATGAGATGTGGGGTAGCGATCGGGTCGCCAGTCTGCTGGCTGCCTTCGATCTGAAATATTTGTGTCTCAACCCGGGCTCGAGCTTCCGCGGGCTGCACGACAGCGTCGTGAATTTCGGCGGCAATGCCAACCCACAGATGCTGGTCTGCCTCCATGAGGAGCATGCCGTGGCGATCGCGCATGGATATGCCAAGGTTACCGGAAAGCCGCTGGCGGTCGCTCTCCATGCCAATGTCGGACTGATGCATGCAACGATGGCCATCTTCAACGCCTGGTGCGACCGCGTGCCGATGCTCATTCTTGGAGGAACCGGTCCTGTCGATGCGGCCAAGCGGAGGCCGTTCATCGACTGGATCCACTGCGCACGCGACCAGGGATCGATGATCCGCGGCTACGTCAAATGGGACGACCAGCCTGCCTCCCTGGCGGCCGCCGAAGAGGCGATCCTGCGTGGTATGCAGCTTGGGATGACGGCGCCTCAGGGTCCGATCTATATCAACCTGGATTCAGAGATTCAGGAGGAGGCCATTATAGCAGGTTCTCCCTTGCCATCGCTCGATCGCTATCAGCCGGTTGCGGCGTCCGCGCCAAATGAGGCTATGCTGAAAGCTGCTGCTGCGGCCCTGGCTGGCGCCAAACACCCGGTCATCCTTATGGGGCGCGTTTCGCGTGACATGCAGGCCTGGGCGGAGCGCGTCACGCTGGCCGAGCGGCTTGGCGCCATGGTGATTACCGACCTCAAGGTCGGCGCCGCATTCCCGACCGCGCATCCCCTTCATGCCGGTGCTCCTGGCATGTCGGTTACCAAGGCGGCTGCAACAAGGCTGAAGGAGGCCGATGTCATCCTGTCGCTTGATTGGGTCGATCTGGCGGGCGTACTCGCCACGCATTTCCCAGGCAAGACCTGCCGGGCGCAGATCATTCAGGTTTCAGTCGATCATCAGTTGCACAACGGATGGAGCTTTGACCACCAGGCACTGCCACCCGTCGACATTCACCTGGCGACAACACCCGAAGCATTCGCTTCGAGCTTGTTGCCGCTCCTTCCCACCACCAAGCAGACGTATCAAGCGCTCAACCGCCAGCCGGCAAAACCCAGCAAGGCCGAGGAACTTGGCCTTGCCGACATCGCCTTCGCAATGGCCAGTGCAGCACGGGAAACGCCGATATCGCTCCTGCGCATCCCGCTCGGCTGGGACGGCGCACTCACCGATTTCGACCATCCGCTGGATCAGCTCGGCCATTCCGGCGGCGGTGGTGTTGGCTCCGGCCCGGGCATGGCCGTCGGCTCGGCCCTGGCGCTGATGGGAACCGACCGCTTGCCGGTCGCCGTCCTGGGCGATGGCGACACCTTGATGGGCATCACAGCATTGTGGACGGCGGTGCACTACGGCATCCCGCTGCTCGTTGTGGTGGCCAACAACCGCTCGTACTTCAATGATGAACTGCACCAGGAACGGGTCGCACGTCGAAGAGACCGGCCGGTGGAAAACAAATGGATTGGGCAGCGCATCGATGACCCCGCTCCCGATATTGCAATGATGGCGCGTGCCCAGGGCGCGGAGGGGGTCGGGCCGATCCGCGAGGCGGAAACACTGGATAGCGAAATGCGCAAAGCCGTCGCTGCGGTTCAAGCCGGCAAGGTCGTGGTTCTCGACGTGCATATCGGCGCCGGTTACGCCGCCGGCGGCGCCTCATAAAGCGCGCTTGGCGCCTAACAGACTGTTTTACAGGCGGAACCCGTCGGCCATGGCAAAACTCAGGATACTGGTTCCCGATACATACGTGAAGGTCCTCGACATCGAGCGGTCGGTGACCGGAGACAGCTTCGAATACGACGTTCACGACGAGAACGATGCCAGGGCGATTCCGGAAGCTGTATGGCGATCCTGCGATGCACTCCTTGTCTGGCATCGCGTGCGGATAGACGCAGGCATTGTCGCGATGCTGGACAACTGCCGGCTTATCGTGCGGGTCGGCGTTGGCTTCGACAACATTGATCTCGCCGCTTGCACCGGGCGTGGCATCCCCGTTTGCAACGTGCCGAACTACGGCACAACGGAAGTGGCCGATCACGCCCTGGCATTGTTGCTGCATTTGGCTCGGGGGCTTGGAAGCTATGAAGCTCGGCTGAGGGCGAACCCTGTGGGCGAGTATTTCGCCGAGAACGTTCCGGTGGTTCGCCGTCTGCGTGGAACCACCTTTGGCGCGGTCGGCCTTGGCCGCATCGGAACCGCCGTGGCACGGCGCGCAAGCGCATTCGATATGAAGGTCGTCTACTATGACCCGCTCTTGCCGGAGGGCCACGAGCTGGGCATAGGCCTCAAGCGGGCGGGTTCGCTTGAGGAATTGCTAGCCGCCTCCGATGTGGTGAGCCTTCATACCCCACTGACGCCAGAGACGCATTCGCTCATGAATGCGGAGCGGCTGGCGCAGATGAAGCCCGGCGCCATCCTCATCAACATCGCAAGAGGCAAGCTGGTCGACTTGAATGCCGTGGAGGCCGCGCTGCGGTCGGGCCATCTCGGCGCTGCCGGCTTGGATGTTCTCCCCAGCGAACCGCCGGATGTCGCCTCGCCGCTGCTCGCCGCGTGGCTGAGGCGGGAGCCATGGCTTGCAGGTCGCTTGGCACTGACGCCGCACGCGGCGTTCTTTTCCGAGGCTTCCTACGTCGACATGCGCACACTCGCCGCCGAGGTCATTCGAGACTTCTTTTTGCGCGGAAAGCTGCGAAACAATGTGAATACGGGCTGGCAGTCGAATGCAACCGAGCGCGAGCAAGCCGGGCTCGTCATGTCGACCAGTTGACGACGCGATCATGACCGATGACCAGAACGCATTGCTTGGCACCCGTAGCGTGAATGCCGGCAACTCGCCAAAACAGGAACTCGACCTGCGAACCACCGGGGTGGCTGCCTCGACCCCGGCAGGCGACCTTCCCGGCAACCCCGCGAAAATGGCTACAATTGTCACCGAACGAAGACGGCAATCGTCGAGATCCGCGCGGGCTCTTACTTCCGTTCTGAACCTCGACGATTTCCAGACCATCGCCCGCCGCAGGCTACCGCGTCCGATCTACGAATATTATGCCGGCGCCGCGGAAACGGGCCAGTCCTTTGCCGCCAACCGCAGCGCCTTCCTCGATGCCGCGTTGGTGCCAAGAGTGCTCGTGGATGTTTCGGCCCGCAGCCCGGCCACCACGCTGTTTGGCCGCGCGTACCGACTTCCGATCGGCATTGCCCCGATGGGCTTGAGCGGCTTGTCGACGTTCGAAGGCGACCTCGTGCTTGCGCGGGCCGCCGCCGACGAGAACATTCCGATGATCGTCAGCGCAACATCGATCATGCCTCTCGAGCGGCTTGCCGCCGAGGGTTCGGCCAGATGGTTTCAATCTTACCTTCCTGGCGAGCCCGAGCGGATCAAGGCGATGGTCGACCGGGTCGCGGCGGCCGGCTACGAAACCTTGGTGCTGACCGTCGATCTTCCAGTGCCGGCCAACCGGGAAAACAACATCCGGACCGGCTTCAGCATTCCGCTCCGCCCGAGCATTCGATTGGCACTCGACGGCCTGCTTCACCCACGCTGGTCGATTGGGACTTTTGCACGGACTATGACAACCGGCGTTCCGCGTTTCGAGAACATGGACGCTTTCCGCGGCCCGCCGATTCTCTCACGCAATCTGGTGCGATCGATCGGTGCGCGCGATCAGCTGAACTGGAACCATGTCCAGTCTATCCGCGACCGTTGGAAAGGCACCTTCGTTCTCAAGGGCATCCTTGCCGCTCAGGATGCGGCCAGGGCACGTGAATGCGGCGTCGACGGCATCATCGTTTCGAACCACGGAGGGCGTCAGTTGGACGGCGCGATATCGCCCTTGCATGTGCTTCCGCAGATCGTTCAGCAAGCCAACGGCATGCGCGTCATGCTCGACGGCGGTGTGCGACGCGGAACCGACGTGCTGAAGGCACTGGCCGCAGGTGCGGACTTCATCTTCATCGGCCGGCCATTCCTGTTCGCAGCCGTGCTGGGCGGCGGGGGCGTGCGCCATGCCATCCAGTTGATCGGCCAGGAGATCGACCGGGACATGGCGATGCTCGGCGCAAACACGGTCGGCGAAATCGACAGTTCGTTCCTGACGAAGCCTTGAGCACAGCCCCTGCCGGGCCGGCATCCAAGGTTGAGTACCAATCGCAAAATCCTCGCTCGGAAGGGAGATAACATTGTTCATCGCCATCATGAAAAGTCGGCCTAACACGATTGACCTGCGGGCGGCCAACCGCGCTGCGCATGACGCATACTGGATCACCAGAATGGAAAAGCTCTGGCTGGCTGGGCCGATGCTTTCCGACGACCAGTCCGAGCGTTTCGGCCAGGTGTTGATCATCGATACCGACAACAGGCAGGAGGCAGAAGAACTCATTGGCAACGACCCGTTCGTCCTTGCCGGCCTGTTCGAAGACTATCCTGTCCGCTTCTTTCGCAAATCAGTCGAAAAGGGCCGGTCGATCTGAGCTCTCCGGAATGACCCTGCGCTTTGACGTGGGGATGAGGCGATCGACGCCGCGTGTGCGCGGTCGCACCCAGCCTCATGGCGCGTCTTATCGTTGGAATTCGTCAGAGCGCATGCAGCCCGGGTCGAAAAACTTCGCCTCGCGGGAGGCGCCGGCACTTGACGCTTGGTGATACTGGAATATAGTAAGGTACCTTATCAATTTGAGGTCGAAAAATACATGGCTGAGCATTTTGTTTGCAACATCGACGAACTGCCTGAGGGCACGACGCGCGTCATCAAGCACGACTTGCTGGAGATTGGCGTCATCCATCAGGGCAACGCCTTTTATGCGTACCGCAACCTGTGTCCGCACCAGGGCGGGCCGGCCTGTGAAGGTCTCAAACTCCCCCAGGTCGAGGACGTCATCGACGGCGCCGGCCTGTTCACTGGGCAGCGCTTCAACACGGACGACATGCACATCGTCTGCCCCTGGCATGGCTATGAATTCCACTTGGCAACCGGAAAACATGTCTGTGACGCGCGATTGCAACTGCGAAAATTCGACGTCGTGACCCGTGACGGCGGCATCTATGTCGACATCTAGCGCACCCGCACCAAATTTCGAGGATCTGGCGGGAGACCTCATCCGGCACTGCGAACTGGCAGTCGATGCCGACCATCTGGAGACCATCTCGGAATCTCAGCTCGCTGGCACCATTACCGCGCTGCTTCGTGTCCTCGCGGCCAAAGCGCAGAGCAATCTCCCGATACGGCTGGCAGTCGGCAACAGTCGCCTCTCGGCCACCGATGCGGTCATTGCCAGTACCGCTATCCTCGAAAGCGCGGGAATCGAAGTCTTCGAACTCGCGGCCTGGCAGGCGATGACGAAGGTCGGCTCCAGCCGGCGTGACAACCAATACATCCAAGACGGAGATCCAGAGCCATGACCTTCACGCCCGGAAACCATCTTATCGAGCCGTCTCGCGAAAATTTCGATACTGAGGTTCACCTCGATCATGCCAAGCAGCAGGCGCTTGCCCGCGGCTATGAGGATTTCCTGATCGTTGACGTCGATTCCCACCACTACGAAACGGAAGCATTCCAGGAGATCGCCGAGTATATCGACGATCCGGTGTTGCGCATGGAGGCAAAATACCAAGGCATGGCCCGAGGCGGAGTGACGTCGGTCGACGGTTCCTATCAGGAGATGACCGGCCGCGTGGCGCGCTATCCCCTGCGCAGCCGCGAAAAGGTTCCGCCAACGATCCATCGCGACATCACACTGATGCGGCGGTGGATGGATTCGATGGGCGTGGACATGGCCTGCATGTTCCCCACGCCGATGCTCAACATTGCTACCTGTCCGCGCATCGAGGTCGAAACCGCCCTCGCCCGAGCCTACAATCGCTGGCTATGCGACAATGTTCTGGCCGAAGAGCCGCGCCTGACTTCCATGCTCTACCTCCCCTTCAACGATCCCGACGCCTGCCTGAAGGTGATCGAGGAATTCGGGGACCGGAAGGGGGTGATCGGTTTCATGGTCACCTCAACCCACTACAAGGGCGTTCACGACAACGCCTACATGAAGGTTTACGCGGCCCTGCAGGAACGCGACCTGCCGCTCGGCTTTCACGCCGCCTACACTTGGGGCGACAAATCGACTGCCCTGATGAACCGGTTTATCTCGGTTCATGCGCTGGGCTTCGTCTGGCACAATATGGTCCATATGACGAACTGGCTGGTCAATGGTCTGCCAGAACGCTTTCCGCGCTTGAAAACGGTATGGATCGAGAGCGGACTGGCCTGGGTGCCCTTCCTGATGCAGCGGCTGGACAACGAGTATATGATGCGCAGTTCCGACGCGCCTTTGCTTAAGCGCAAGCCCAGCGACTACATGCGCGAGATGTTTTACACGTCTCAGCCAATGGAAATGGTCGAGAATCGAGAAGCGCTTGAACTGACCTTCAAGATGATCAAGGCCGAAAGCCAGTTGCTTTATTCGTCGGATTATCCGCACTGGGATATGGATCTGCCGAGCACGATCTATGACTTGCCGTTTATCTCCGAAGGCGCCAAGCGTGCCATCCTTGGCGGCACTGCGCAATCGCTCTTCAAGCTGGAGCCGAGCTACGCCCCATGGAAACATGCCCGCAAGGCCGAGAAGATCGCCTCGCCTGCTGCATGAATTGAAAGGGACTGGCGCCAATTTTCGTGTAGTCGGGTCGCGGCATTTGGTAGACCGTCGAATGCCGACGTCAACCACGATTGGTGCAGGAGGACAACCGTTGCCAGACACGAAATCGGAGATTGGCCTGGGTAAGCGACTCAGGTTGGCGCACATGGCGTTTAGTCGTGCGCTTCGCTTGGAATTGGCGAAGGAGGACGTAACATTTGGGCAGTTCGTCCATCTGGAACGGCTCTGGGAAGAGGATGGCCTGACGCAGACGGAGTTGTCTCGGCGGGTTGGCGTCGAAACAGCATCTTCCACCACCATCCTGGATGAACTCGAGCGCCTTGGCTTCGTCGAGCGCCGGCGAAATTCGTCGGATCGGCGAAACATCAACGTCTTCTTGACGTCTGCAGGTGCTGGGCTGCGCCCGCGTCTTCTCGATCGAGCTTCGATCGTGAATGTCACGGCCAAGCAAGGCATGTCAGCACAGGAAATCAAGTTTCTGTTCTCTGCACTGGATCGAATTGCGGACGCTCTATCATCGGAATATCCGCAAACAGGACGGTCGAGCGGTAAGGACCGGCTTCAAGCCTGAAAGTGGCGCTTGAAAGGCATCGCGACTGCAACGACACCGCCGCCTCGGCCGAACGTGCCGCGATCAAAAGTCGACAACAAAAAGCAACAAAACATAGCTATGGATTTATATATTTGTTGTATTAATGTTGACTCTGATCGTGGTCACGCGCTGAACCGGCAGGCAATTTGACAAATGACCGGTCCACCGAAACTGGGCCGGGGCGAACAGAAAAAGACCGAGGTTTGAAATGGCCGTTGCATACAGAGATCTACGCGACTTCGTTTCGCTCGTTGAGGCAATCGGCGATCTGCGACGTGTCTCCGGCGCAGCGCTAGAGCATGAAATCGGTGCCATCACGGAGGTTGCTGCCGGGCACCCGCGTTGCCCGGCACTGCTGTTCGATGCAATTCCAGGTCAGCCAGCGGGCAATAGGATCTTCACCAATGCGACAGTCAGCGCACGCCGTGCTGCTCTGGCCCTGGGCATCGATCCGAACCTGCCACCGCTGGAAGCCCTGAAGGCCTGGAAGACCATGCGCGGCGGTCTCAAACCTGTTTCACCGAACCAGATCAAGGATGCACCCTATCTCGAAAACTCCGTGACGGGCGATGATGTCGATCTGTCGCAATATCCCAGCCCGATTTGGCATCGAAACGACGGCGGGGCCTACATCGGATCCGGTAGTGTCGTTATCACCCGCGATCCTGACACGGGTTGGGTCAACTGTTCGATCTACCGCGTCCAGGTCCACGACAGGAACCGGGTGACGGTCCAATTCGATCATAACGGCCGCCATGGGGCGATGATCTCGAAGAAGTACTGGGATCGCGGTCAGCCCTGTCCAATCGCAATCGTGAATGGTGAAGATCCGGCGATTTTCATCGCCGGCTTCGAGTATCTTCCAGAAGGGGCGTCCGAACTCGACTTCGCCGGCGCGATCAAGGGTGCCCCGATCGAGGTATACCCGGGTCCGGTCACGGGCCTGCCGATCCCGGCGCATGCCGAAATCGTCCTGGAAGGGATGCTGCTGCCGTTCAGCGAGACGAACTTGCCTGAGGGGCCGTTCGGAGAGTTCACCGGCTACTACGCCGCGGAGAAGCGCCCGGCGCCGGTTATGCGGGTCGACGCCACGCATCATCGCACAGACCCGATCCTGCTCGGTTCGCCGCCAATGAAGCCACCGCGTTTCCATTTCGGGCTGCCATTCCGTGCGGCCAGCATCTGGGGCAACATCGAGGCGGCCGGCGTAGCCGATGTCGTCGGCGCTTGGCAGCACGTGTCGCAATTGATGACCGTCGTCTCACTGAAACAGCGCTACGCGGGGCATGCCAAACGAGCTGGTCTTATTGCTGCGGCCAACAGCTATATGGGGCGCATGATCGTGCTGGTGGACGATGATGTCGATCCGTCAAATCTCGCCGATGTGATGTGGGCGGTGACCACGCGCGCGGAGCCGTCGGAGGATGTCGACATCGTGCGCAATGCCTGGAGTTCGTCACTTGACCCTCGCATCTCCGCCGCGGATCGCGACATCGGTCTGACCTCCAACTCCAAGATGATTATCGACGCCTGCATTCCGTTCCAACATCTTGCCAGCTACCCGCGTACATCCGCACTCAGCATCAAAGAGACCAATGACATCAGAGAGCGATGGAACCACCTCTTCGAAGGAGCCTAAGCGATAGCTCACGCGAAGCCTTCGTTGCGCGCTGAGTTGGTAAGACGTGGTCATGGTCCAAACATGCGAAGATACGGAAATTGGCTACGACCGAGAACCACTTGGGCGCTTCTATATGGATCGTTCCTCGCGACCTACTGTTGTTCACAGATCCGCCATCTACAGTTTACGATGGCAAGATGACATGGCAGATCGGGTTCATGAACGCTCAATCCGAACGCAGACGCAAGTCGGCTGGGACACGGCGAAACCGTGACAGTGAGGTTGCTGTTCTCAGAGCCGCCGAAGCGCTACACGTTGAGGCGGTACGCGGGGTTTTCGATCTTGGACGGCGACCTTTTCAACACCGCTTGGCTTGGTTGGTGGAACGCCTGGCCTCGACGCGCCCGGTGCCGGTCACATCTTACCAACCGTGTAGCCACATCGCCTCGTCAGGCACCCTGTCGCCTTGCGTATGCGGCGCGACGCTCCGATAGGCACCGCCGAAGAACAGCAGCGGCGTCGCCGCCTCGCAATTGCGCATTGCCGCGACGACCCTGCCCAGGATCATTATGTGATCGCCACCATCGTATCGGTTGTAGACCTCGCATTCGAACCAGAGGAGTGCGCCCGAAATCAACCGAGCGTCGATCGACCCGGCCGGGAAGGTGCTGACGCCCGTCCACTTGTCACCGAGGCTTCGGGCGAAGCGCGTCGACAGATCCGCCTGCGATTGCGCCAGGACGCTGACAGCAAATTGGTTGACGTTGTTCCAGCCATGCACGGCCTTGGCATTTCGCGCGATGCTGAACGAGATTAGCGGCGGATCGAGCGAGACCGAGTTGAACGAACTGACGGTCGCCCCCAGCCTCTCTCCCGCGTGATTGGCGGTTACGATGACAACCCCGGTCGCGAACGTGCCGAAAGCGTCACGCAATATTCGTGCTGAATCCACACTCAGATGTTCGTGCGCCATCGTGCGATCCCCGCTTTCGGTCATGCAGCGTCAGACCGCGGACAAGGCGGCGTCGACGAGATCGGTTGCACGTTTCATGTCGTAGCTCCTCAGCATGTTCTGTTTCACAATGAAGGATGCACCGCCGTAGAATTTCTCGTACTGATGATGGCGGTTGCCGAACTCTGATCCGACGAAATCCCAGGCCAGACGCATAAGCTGGATCCGATCGCGCGCGCTGCTCACGCCGGACGCCATGTAGCGGTCCATGTCGGCCGCGGTTGCCGGGCTCTCCAGATCCTTGACCGACGATGGCATCGTGATCATGGCGGAGCCTGTCAGCTCACGGATGATCTCGATCATCCGTGGGTTGATTTCCGACTGCAGTGCCATCACGGAATACAATGCAGTCTTGCTCGGCCAGAGGACGCCCTTCTCGTCGACCGTGGCGAGTGTCTCTTGCGCCTCCAGCATGTTCTCGACGATCGAGACCAGCGCCGCCAATTCGCCCATCTGCACCATAACTGGCGGCAAATTGGCATTCCCGGTCGATTCGTTCATCCGCGCTGCCAGGCCGATCATGAAGCGCAGCTTGGTCGCATATCGCGCCTGGGCCTGAAGGTTGCCGTAGAGATGGGATGGCGTCTTCCACCACTGATCCCTGCAGATTTCGAGGTTGCGGTAGATGAAGACGTGCTCCCAGGGAATGAACACATTGTCGAGGACCACGAAGCAATCCGACTCGTCGAAGCGGCTGCTCAAGGGGTGGTCGAAAGTGTTGCTCGCCTGCAGGGCGAAGGGCCGCCTTGGGTAAAGTTTCAAGCCTGGCGCATTCATCGGGATGGCAACGCCGATTGCGTAGTTCTCGTCGCCTGGCTGCAACGGGTGGATACAGCTCAGGTAGAGATAGTCGGAATAGATCCCCGCGGTGGCCAGCTGTTGGGCGCCGGCCACAACAATGCCTCCGTCCTTCTCCTTGACAACGCCGGCATAGAGGGTCGGGTCGCTCTGTTTGTGTGCGGGCTTGGATCGATCGATCTGTGGCGGAACGATTGCATAGGTGGCCCACAGATGGTTTTCGCGCATCTTCTCGTAGAAACTGACGACCCGCTCGCCGAATTCCTTGCCAGCTGACGCGAAGACTTCCGGAACGGCTGCATACCCGCAGAAGAAGCCCGCGACATGGTCGGGCGTCCGTCCCATCATGCCGTACGACGCTTCCGACCAAGTTTCCGAAGCGAGCCGCTTGGCGCGCAGATCGGCGTGGGTTCGTGGAATCTGGTAGGCGCGCAGGACGCGTGCGCCAGAGCTCGGAGAGATGTATGTCATGCGCTCGGCCATCGAAGGGTCCGACGCAATGTCGTAGAGGCGCGCTGCCGAATGGGCAGCTGCGGCAAAGGCCGGATGCGTTACAACGTTGGCCACCTTTTCGCCGTCGACGTAGACAACGCGCCCGTCATTCAAGGAACGCAGGTATTCATCGCCTGTGCGCAGCCCAGATGACGCCGGGGTGGTAGCCTCCGAAGAGGCACGGGTAGCCGCAATCATCGTCTTTTCCTCCATCTGCAGAGACCGTTCCAGTCCGACTATAAATACAACAAGTAGCTATATGTTGTACATTTATCCGGTGCTGTCAATCTGCGCCTGCCCTAAGCGGGAGGAAATCCGCTCGCCCGAGAACCGGATTTCTCGCGCAGAAAATCGAAAGCCAAGGCCGGGTTCATCCGGGCGCAGTGCGTCGTTGGCACATTGCCTTGACACCATTACAAACCTAATAGATTATCTACAGACTGTATGCTTTATCGAAGCCTGACAGCAGACCTTTTGTATCGGAAAACGCCCCGGGAACGACAAGAAATAATAACGTAAAACAATGACATAAGCCTTGGTCTGGTATGTGGAAGACGGTCGCCTTGCGGCGAAACAATGGGAGAATGAAATGAACCGAAATGATGCAGTGAGTGCGAAAGCGCTCAAGCTTGGTATTGCGCTCGCGTTTGGTGCGGCGCTGTTGTCTTCTCAGGCCAGCCGCGCAGAAGACCTGACCGTGGCGGTCAGCCTCGGACCGTTGGGTGAGACGCTCAAGAAGGCCGTACTGGCCCCTTTCAAGGAGCAGAGCAAACTCGACGTCGCCGTCGACGATCGTGACGCCGGCATCGGCGCCGTTCGCACCAAGCTGGAGGGCGGCGGCAACACCTGGGATGTTGTGGCGGCTGAGGATATCGAGGTTCTGCAGGGCTGCGATGAGGGGTTCTTCGCAAAAATCGACAGATCGAAGCTTCCCAATCTCAAAGACTACAATATCGCAGACCCGCGCTTCGAATGCGGTATCCCGTACGTGGTTTACAACACAGCCCTCGGCTACGATAAGAACGTGGTCAAGACCGAGCCGACATCCTGGGCCGATCTCTGGGACACGCAAAAGTGGCCTGGGAAACGGGCTATGGCCAAATCGCCGGTCGATGCACTGGAGATAGCACTATTGGCTGATGGTGTCGCCGGAGCAGATGTCTACAGCGTTCTTGCAACGCCAGAGGGCGTGGACCGCGCCTTCAAGAAGCTCGACGCACTCAAGAAGGATATCGTGTGGTGGACCAATGTCGGCCAATCCAGGCAGATGCTGGCATCGGGCGAGGTTGTCATGACGGTTACCTTCGACAACGGCATTCGTTTTTTCAACAAGACACAGAAAACAAATCTGGGCGCGGTGCTGAAGGATGCCATCACTCATGTGGACTATTGGGCGATCATCGCGGAGAGCCCGCAGATCGACAATGCCTACAAGTTCCTCGAATATGCTTCGCAGCCCGAACCGCAGGCCGCGGTCACCAATATGCTCGCCATTTCGGTTCCCAACCGCAACGCATTGCCGCTGACCTCAGACGACATCCGTCCGTTCGTGTCGACCGATCCTGAGAACCTGAAAAGCACCTTCAAATCGGATGCCGATTTCTGGATCAACAACTATGACGCTCTCGCCAAGAGGTTCGATACCTGGGTGGCAGGTCAGTGACATTGTACGGTTCGGGAAATCAAGTGCTTGTCGAGGTCGATGCCACGGTCTCCGACGATACAAAGCACCTGATCCGGGATCTCAAAAGATCGCAGCGCGCGGGCAAGATCCGCGCGTTTGCCCTCATTGCTCCGCTCCTTGTTTTTCTGGTTCTGGTCTTTATCGGGCCGGTCGCAAACCTGCTGACCCGCAGTGTCGTGGACAGCGGGGTCTCCGAGGCCCTTCCCGCAACCATTGCCGCGCTCGCCGACTGGAACCCCAGCAACGCCGAGCCCATTCCCGATGCCGCCTTCGTGGCGCTCGTTGCTGACCTGAAGAGTGGCGGAGCAACGCAAATCGTCGCGCGCGCCGGGACGCGTCTCAACTACGGCCTGCCAGGCATGCGCGCCCTGCTGATGAGAACGCGTACGGCTGTCCAAGGTACCTCGCCCTCCGCTGACGCCCGGCACGTTCTGGCCGGCATCTCGCCCAAATGGGAGGAGGTGGCGACTTGGTCGGTCATTCGGCAGGCCGGTGGCCCTCTGACTGATTTCTATCTTCTCTCATCACTGGACCTGAGGCGGGATCCACAGGATCACGTCCGGCTGGTGGACGTATCGGATCGTGTGTTTGTCCCCACAATCATGCGCACCTTCGAAATATCGCTCGTCGTCACAGTCCTGGCATTCCTGTTTGGATTTCCGTTTGCCTATCTAACCGCGAGCGTCTCAGACCGCGTGGCCCGATTGCTGATCTTCATGGTCCTGCTGCCGTTTTGGACGGCCGTCCTCGTTCGCACTTTGTCCTGGATGGTGCTGTTGCAGCGAAATGGCATCATCAACCAGGCGCTGATGGACTTCGGATTGATCAACCAGCCGCTTGAGCTCCTGTTCAATCGCTTCGCGGTCTACGTCTCGTTGTTGCACATCTTCGTTCCCTACATGGTGCTGCCGCTCTACAGCGCCATGAAGTCCGTGCCGCAATCGCATATGCGCGCCGCAGCATCGTTGGGTGCGCCCCCCTGGATTGCCTTTCGTCGCGTTTATCTGCCCCAGATCGGACCGGGTGTCGCTGCAGGCGCTCTGCTGGTGTTCATACAATGCCTCGGCGTCTTCGTTATTCCGGCCATTCTTGGCGGCCCGAATGACCAAGGCATCCCCTACATGATCGTCTTCTACGTCAACCGCAGTTTGAACTGGGGCCTTGCAGCGGCGCTGTCCGTGATCCTGCTCGTCGCGGTGTACCTCTTTTACTGGCTGTTCACGAAGTTCGCCGGCACCACGAAACTAAGTGTGGGGTAAGTCCTATGTCGACGCGTCCCTTTGAAACGAATGGGCAAAAATTTGCCTTCTGGGCCCTGCGTGGTTTTGGCGTGCTGTTTTGCCTGTTCCTGATCGGACCGATCTTTGTGTTTGTCCCCCTGTCCTTCAATGACCTGGCGCTCTTCCATTACCCCATCGAGACGTACAGTCTCCGATGGTACCGGGAATTGATCGGGTCGCTCGAGTGGCGCCGGGCATTGATCAACAGCGTCGTGGTCGCAACAGCCTCGACATTGCTCGCGACTGCATTGGGCGTGAGTGCCGCGGTCGGCCTTTGGAAGGCAAAGTTCGCGGGCAAGAATGTCTTGATGGTCATTTTCCTGACACCAATGATCGTGCCTAGCGTCATTGCCGGCGTAAGCATGTATCTGGCACTGGTACAAGTCGGGCTGGACAACAGCTACACGGGCTTGATCTTCGCACACACGGCGCTCGCTTCGCCCATGGTCGTCGTTACAGTTTCAGCGACGCTCGCCCGCTTCGACGCCACGTTGCTTCGCGCCGCCGGAAGCCTGGGTGCCGGACCGCTGACTGCGTTTCGTCGCGTCACCTTCCCACTCATCCTCCCTGGGATCGTCACCGGGGCCATTTTTGCCTTCGCAATCTCTTTCGACGACGTCATCGCCGCCCTGTTCATCGCTGGGCCGAGCCAGCGCACCCTTCCCGTGCAGATGTACAGTCGGGCGACGGATCTGTTCGAACTCACGATCGCTGCCGCGGCGACAGTGATGCTGGTCATCGCGGTGCTGCTGATGACGGCGCTCGAATTCCTCAAGAGGCGTGAGAGGCTTCCGCCGACCGCGAACGGCTCTCGGTGAAACAAGCCAAATCCACATCTCTGACCCAAGGTCCCCCGGCCGGGATCGGAATGAAAGAACCGGAGACTTCCTTGGACACGATCGTCGAATTCCTCAACATCACGAAAACCTACGACGGGCGCACGAGGGTCGTTCGCAACCTCGATCTCAAGGTTGCCAGAGGCGAATTCCTGACCATGCTCGGACCGTCAGGCTCGGGCAAGACGACGTCCCTGATGATGCTGGCGGGATTCGAAGCGCCCTCCTCCGGCGAAATCCTGCTCGAAGGCAAGTCGCTTTCCAGCCAGCCCCCCTACAGGCGCGACATTGGCGTGGTGTTCCAGAACTACGCCCTGTTTCCGCACATGACCGTCGGCCAGAACATCGCCTTTCCCCTTGTCATCCGAGGCATGTCGCGCAGCGAGATCGATGCCCACGTTGCACGTGCCCTTGACATGGTCCGCCTTCCGCAGGTGTCGGGACGGCGCCCTGCCGAGTTGTCCGGCGGCCAGCAGCAGCGCGTGGCCCTGGCCCGTGCTCTCGTCTTCGAGCCCAAGATCGTCCTTATGGACGAGCCTTTGGGCGCGCTCGACCGGCAGCTGAGGGAGGAGATGCAGCTTGAGATTCGGGCCATCCACAAGCGGCTTGGCGTGACCGTTGTCTACGTCACGCATGACCAGGGGGAGGCGCTGACAATGTCCGATCGAATTGCCATCTTCAACAACGGCGTCGTTGAGCAATTGGCAGGCCCGGAAACGCTGTACGAGCACCCTGAGAATGCCTTCGTGGCGCGTTTTGTTGGCGAGAACAATCTGCTCCCGGGATTGGCGACCCAATTTCGCGGCGACGCGTGCGAAGTGGAGGTATCAGGATCCGGGCGGCTCGTCGCGCGGGTCGGCGATATCCGCAACAACTACGTGAATGCCGTCGTCTCAATCCGGCCGGAGAAGGTCAGGTTGGCCTTGCCCGAAGACGGCAGCGAGTCGGCGAACAGTTTTCCGGCCGTGGTGGAAGAGGTCGTGTATCTCGGCGACCAGACGAAGCTCATCATGCGGCTCAAGGGTGGCCAGGCCCTCATCGCCAAGATGCCGACGAGCAGTCAAAGCCGGGGCCACCGCGCGGGACAGGACGTCACGGCGCATTGGGACTGGACAGATTGCGTCGCGTTTAAGGAGGAGCCGCGCCCCGTGCTTGCCCCAAACGAGGTGCTCAAATCCCCGAAGCCCGTGGAACGGGCCCGCAATCAACTCGAGCTAACGGGCTTTGGCCACTACTCTTGATTGGGGCAAACCTATTCCTGTGACGGCCGTGCGCGGGTCCATCGCTCTCGACGGATCCAACGCAGAACGACAGATCCAACATTTCGCTCAAGGACCAGACCATGCGGCCACAGCCCAGCAAAAACTTTCTGCGCGATAGCAACGCGAAGCACGTCTACCACCCCATGGCGCATCCCAACGATATGGAGGCCCACCCTCCCCGCATCATCGCGCGCGGCGAAGGGGTTTATGTGTTCGATGACGACGGACGCAAAGCCGTGGACGCCGGGGCAGGCCTATGGAACGTCAATCTCGGCTATTCGAACCAGGCCATCAAGGATGCTATCGCCGAACAACTGGCGCAACTGCCGTATTACTCTGCGTTCAAGGGCTCAACCAATGAGCGCCTGATCGAACTTAGCCATGTGCTCGTGGAGATGCTGCAGCCCGAGGACATGAGACGGGCCTTTTTCACGTCGGGCGGATCGGATTCCGTCGAGACCGCGCTCAGGCTGGCGCGACAATACTGGAAGATGATGGGTCAACTGGATCGCAGCAAGTTTCTGTCCATCAAGCGCGGCTATCACGGGACCCATTTCGGCGGTGCCTCCGTGAACGGCAACACTACGTTTCGCCGGGCATATGAACCACTTCTACCGGGCTGTTTCCATGTTCCGGTCCCGTTCGACTATCGCAATGCCTTCAATGAGGCCGATCCGACAAGGCTCGCGGAATTGTGCCTGGCCGCCGTGGAGGACGAAATCCAGTTCCAGGGTGCCGATACGATCGCCGCCTTTATCGCCGAGCCAGTGCTGGGTGCCGGCGGCGTCATCGTTCCGCCGGAAATCTATTGGCCTCGACTGCGGCAAATCCTCGATCGTCACGGCATCTTGCTGATCGCCGATGAGGTCGTCACCGGCTTCGGCCGCACTGGCAGCTGGTTCGGCTGCCGAGGGTGGGGCGTCAAGCCGGACATGATTTGCCTGGCTAAGGCAATCACGTCGGGATATTTTCCGATGGGCGCATTGGTCGTCAACGAGCGTCTCGAACGGGCTTTCAGAAACAACACGGACGCGATGGGCATCATATCCCATGGCTACACCTACTCAGGCCATCCGGTCGGCTGCGCTGCGGCGCTTGCGTGCCTCGAGGAAACCGTCGCGCTCGACGTGGTCACGAACACGCGTGTGCAAAGTGACTTCCTGATCCCAGCCATGCGGGCGATGGCTGATCGCCACGAGACGATCGGAAACGTCCGTGGCAAGGGTCTGATGTTCGCGATCGAGGTCGTCTGTGACCGCGCGGCCAAGACGCCCGCTGGAAAGCAGTACATGGCTGCGCTCGGTCAACTGGCCTATGACGCCGGCGCTCTGGTCAGAATCGTCGGGCACATGGTGATCTTTTCACCGGCCTTGATTATCCAGCGCGAGGAATGCGAACAAATCGTATCGGCTGTTGAAGCCGCATTCGCCAAGAACCTCGTAAATCCGGCGACGTAGATGCGGGAACCATACGCATAGGCAGCACGGGGTCGCCCTGAATACCATCGGCAGCGCCAAAGGCTGCAGCGTCATTGGATGCAGTCCGCGCTGTGCGCGCCGCAAAGGGTCAGGCCTCGGTCACCTTGACCAACTTGGTGACCATGTAGGCTTCCATCGCTTCGCTCCCGCCCTCCGAACCGTGGCCAGAATCCTTGACCCCGCCAAACGGTACTTCCGGCAGCGCCAGCAGATTGTCATTGATGCTCAACATCCCGGTCTCAAGTCGCGACCCAAGTTGCGATATGATTGTATTCGATCGCGTGAAGGCGAAGGCCGCGAGGCCAAAGGGTAGCCTATTGGCCTCGTCCACCGCTTCTTCCAGCGTCTCGAACGGCCTGAAGAGCGCGATCGGCCCGAACGGCTCCTCGTTCATTGCTCGCGCTGAAAGTGGCACCTCCGAGAGGATCGTCGGTTCGAAGTAGTAGCCGATATTTCCGTGGCGCCTGCCCCCGCTGCGGAGCCGCGCGCCTTGCTCCAGCGCGTCCTGGACGAGAGCTTCCATCGCATGCAGACGCCGCTCATTGGCGAGAGGTCCAATCGTTGTACCCGCATTCATGCCGTCGCCGATGCGTAGCGTCGATGCCTCTGCCACGAAGTGGCTCAGGAAATCGTCATAGGCTGCCTGCTGAATCAGGAAGCGGGTCGGCGAAACACAGATCTGTCCGGCATTCCGGAATTTGGCCTGCGCAAGGACCTTGGCGGCCGCCGAGATGTTCGCATCATCGAACACGAGGACGGGCGCATGTCCACCAAGCTCCATCGTCGTGCGCTTCATGTGTTGGCCGGCAAGGGCAGCAAGCTTCTTGCCGACGGCCGTCGATCCGGTGAAGGAAATCTTGCGAATAGCCGGATGGGCGATCAGGAATTCGGAAATGGCGGCAGGATTGCCGTAGACAAGATTGAGCACACCCTTCGGCAGGCCGGCATCCAGAAAAGCCCTTGCCAACTCCGCGACGCATGCTGGCGCTTCTTCTGCAGGCTTGGCTACCACCGAGCAACCGGCACCGATGGCTGCGGCGATCTTGCGGGCAGCCTGGTTCAGGGGAAAGTTCCACGGCGTCAGAACGGCCACGGGGCCAACTGGCTCCTTCAGGACAAGTTGTTGTGTTGCCGGCGCCCGCGACGGCACGACTCTGCCGTAGGTGCGCCTGCTTTCTTCGGCGAACCATTCGATCGTATCGGCCGCGACCTGCACTTCCGCGGACGATTCGGCCAAAGGCTTTCCTTGTTCGAGCGTCAAAAGCCGCGCGATAATCGCAGTACGCTCCCTCAGCAGTCCTGCCGCGGCGCGCATGATCTTCGATCGCTGGTAAGGTGCGACGGCGCGCCATTCGGCGAAGCCCAACCGTGCCGCCTCCACCGCGCGCTCGAGGTCAGTCGAAGTTGCGCTCGCAACATGGCCGATTGGTTGTCCCGTCGCCGGATTGACGACCGAATAGGTTCCTCCGTCGTCGCTGTTGCGCCATGTATTCCCGATGAACAGCTGCACTGACGGATAGGAGATGCCGGCTTCGTTCGTCATCGCTTCCTCGGAATGTATCTTGATGGTCGCGCGCCGGGCCTTATGGCCGCGGCGAATTGCGTCGTTCGGCTCGTCTACCGACTGGGAGAAGTCTGCGTTTCATCATCGCGAAAGTCAATTAAAACATACGAAATTTATGTTTTTTATGAAGCTTATGTTGAGCCAGGTCTCGCGCGAAACCGGAGTGATTTCACCACGCCGTGAAGGAGCAGCCGGTCACACGCTCCAATTCCTTGAGGTCATCCCGATCCGGCCGAATGCCGGCAAGCGTGAAGTAGTGCCGTAGGTTGCTGTGCAGTGCGGCGAGGCGGCTGTCCTCTCTCGGCGCCCTCCCTGCAGTCAGTTCCTCAGCAGTCCTCGCGATGATGAGTTGCTCGCCGTGCTCACACTCGATCTCACTGGCAAGCACGTGCCTATGCAGCCCCTTTGCCTCATCCGCAGTGAGCGACGCGGCTCCCGCCTTGCAGGCACGGCGAGCAGCGCGCAAGACAAGGACGACCTCTCTATGCCAGGCATCGGCCCTTTCGACGATGATGCCGAACGTCTCTCGGTCGAGATCTGGCCTGGGCTGCGCGCTCCACCAGGCGCAAAAAAGCAGCAGATTGACGTCGACCCCCAATTTCTCCTGCAGTCTCAGACAGGCGCTGCCGATTTCGGGCCGACCATAGGTTTCGAGCGAGAAACTCCAGAACGGATGCGGTGCGAAAACCCCATTCTCGTCGGTATTGTCGGCTTTCCCGGTCATCGATCGATAGCCTCTCTCCGGCGCAGTTGGAGGCCGGCGTCCCAACAGCAGGCGATCCGATTCTAGAGACGGCATGGAGCCGCCGCAATCGGCCCTGGCGTCGGCGCGCCGCGACCAGCCGAGCGAAAACGGCTGGACAGACCGGCCTCATGCTTTTATATGTTCAATGAAGCTATCTAATGTAGATAACAATCTAATACAAATAGGTTCGACGGAAAAGACCCATGCATAGCGGTCCAACCCTTGCAAGAGAGCGATTGGAGGAGGCACTCGTCAGGATCGGCGATCCATCGGGTGAAGGCTCCCGCGCCTGCCTGACGGTCTATGCCGACGCCGCGAGGGAGGCCGCGGATGCTGCCGACGCCCGTTCGCGCACCGGAACGCCTTTGGGTCCGCTCGATGGTGTCATTGTCAGCATCAAGGATCTGTTCGACGTCAGGGGCGAAGTAACGCGGGCGGGATCCAAGGCCCTGATGCAAGAGGGACGAGTGGCGGGGGCAGACGCTCCGGCCATCCATCGGCTCCGAGCGGCCGGCGCCGTCATCGTCGCCAAGACGAGCATGAGCGAGTTTGCATTTTCGGGCATCGGCACGAATCCCCATTACGGCACGCCGCGCAATCCACTCGACAGGAACCGCGTACCCGGAGGGTCGTCATCGGGGGCTGCGGTCGCGGTGGCGGACGGGTTCTGTGACATCGGCATCGGAACCGACACTGGTGGATCGGTCAGGATTCCAGCGGCCTTGTGTGGCCTTGTCGGGTTCAAGCCGACCAAGGCTCGTATTCCCACCATAGGTGCGTACCCTCTTTCGATGACGCTCGATTCCGTTGGTTCGATCGCGCGCACGATCGACGACTGCGCGGTGTCGGTGGCAATCATGTCGGGCCAGGAGCCGCATTCGTCCCGCGCGATGTCGCTGGCTGGCTTGCGTGTTGGCGTCGCTCAAGGCCTTGTTCTCGATGGTCTTGATAGTGCGGTGTCGGAGGGCTTCGAGGGAGCGCTTGCGGCGCTCTCGTGCGCATCCGTGCTGGTCAGGGATGTCGCGGCACCTGAATTCGATGGCATGCGCGCTGTCAACCAGCGCGGCGGCATAGCCACGGCTGAAGCCTTCGCCCTTCACCGGCATCGCTTGGACGGGAACCCGGACATTGATCCGAATATTCTGAGCCGCATTCAGAGAGGAAGCTCGATCAGTGCTGCCGACTATATCGACATGATCGGTGAACGGCAGGCCTTGGCGCGAAGCTTCGATCAGCACTTCGAGGAATTGGACGTGCTGGTAATGCCGACCGTGCCGATTGTCGCGCCGACTTTCGATCAAGTCAGCACGGCTGAAGGTTTCTCGGAGCGCAATCTCACGTTGCTGCGCAACACGGCGGTCGCGAACTTCTTCGACTATCCGGCCATAGCGCTGCCGCTGACGGGCATAGGCTCAAGCGCCAGCCTCATGTTGGTCGGTCGGGCCGGCCAGGACGACAGGCTTCTTTCCATCGCACGCGCGGTCGAGGCCTGCTTGGCAGGCCTTGGCTGCAATCCATCGAAGCAATCGGCCACGGGCGGAGAATTCCAATGATACAGACAAGGGCACTGGATCCGAAGAAGATCACCCACCTGACGATCGCGGGCTGGACCGGGCGCAATCAGGAAGCGGTCGAAAAGCATATCCTCGAACTTGAGGCGCTCGGTGTACGGCGTCCAGAAACAACCCCGATCTTCTATCGCGTCGCGTCGTCCCTGCTGACGACGAACGAGACCATCGAGGTGATGGGGACAGCTTCCAGCGGCGAAGTCGAACCGGTGATTTTCTCGCTTTCCGGTGAACTCTGGGTGGGGATCGGTTCCGATCATACGGACCGCAAGGCCGAGACGGTCGGCGTCACCTTGTCCAAGCAGATGTGCGCCAAACCCGTCGGGCGCATTCTGTGGCGGTTCGCCGACGTCGCCGATCGATGGGACGACCTCGAGATTCAATCTCATGTCGTAGTTGGAGGCGAGCGACGCCTCTACCAGAAGGGAACACTGCGCACGATGCGGCCGCCAGCGGAACTGATCCGACTTGGGACGGGCAAGGAAACGATGGCTGATGGTTCTGCGATGTTTTGCGGAACGCTCGCGGTGCACGGAGAGATCGGCGCATCCGAGCGTTTCGAGATGACGCTTCGCGATCCGCTGACCGGAGAGAGCCTGACCGCCTCCTATTCGACCATAAGCTTACCCGAACGAGGATAATCGGCATGTCGACGACCAAGGTTCATCAGGAATTCTTCAAGCTAGACCTGGACGAAGGCTGGCACACGCCCGAAGGCTATCCGTCGGGCATCAAGCAGAAGATCATCGCCGGCAGTCTGGACGAGGCGGCGGGTAAGGGAAACCGCACCCGCCTTCTGCGCTTCGACCCTGGTGTCTATACGACCGCCCCGTTCGTTCACGCCTATTGGGAAGAGGTCTTTCTCCTTGCGGGCGACCTGATCGTTGGCAACGACATCAATGGAGAGGGCGGAGAAGAATTCACCGGCTACACCTATGCGGTTCGCCCGCCCGGCATCTACCACGGCCCGTTCAAGTCGAAGCACGGCTGCCTGCTTCTCGAGACCCACTATTACTAGGATCCGGCCCTGGGTGACATCACCCACCTGGCTGTCGCCTCCCTGGACAGGAAATGCCGCATGTTGAAGCTCGCCGTTCCCGATCTGGTGTCGAATTCGTACTTTCCCGCAGAAGCGGCGATCGAACTCGGCTTCTTCAAGAAAGCTGGGCTCGACGTGTCGCTCGAGCTCATCTTCCCGGTCGACCGGGCCTACCGCGCCTTGCGTGACGGCGACGTCGATATCGTGGCCGGTTCCGCGCATTCGGCGCTGGCGGCATTTCCAGGATTCGAAGGCGCTAAGCTGCTCTGCGCCCAAGCCCAGGGCATGTACTGGTTCCTGGTCATGCATACGGATTTCAAGGCATCACGCCACGACTTGTCGGTGGTGAGAGGCAAGCGCATTGGCGCTGCACCGTGGGTCGAGATGGGGTTGCGTCGGCTGCTGATCGAGAGCGGGATCGAGACCGACACCGTGACCATCATGCCGGTTCCATCGAAGCCTGGTCAGACGGTGAATTTCGGATTGAACGCGGCCAAGGCGCTCGAAGAGCGGCTGATCGATGGATTCTGGGCAAACGGGATGGCCGCCGAACTGGCTGTTCGAGATGGGATAGGATCGGTCGTCGCCGATGTTCGGCGAGACGGCCCCACTTCTGCATTTGATTTCACATTTGCGTCGATCGCAACGCGGGCGTCCTTTGCCGCCGACCGGCCGCAGGAGGCGGCCGCGATCGTGTCAGCGATCGTTGAAACTCACGCGGCGCTGAAACAGGACGTCGACCTCGCAGGCAAAGTCGGACGCAGGCTTTTCCCCGGCAGAGCGGCGGACCTGATCGTCGATCTCATTCGTCGCGATCTGCCCTTTTACGATGCGTCCATTTCCAGAAGTGCTGTTGGAGGTATGAGCCGCTTTGCACGCGACCTGGGTATCATCGACACAAATCTGGCCTACGACAGCGTGGTGTGCACCGAGCTGTCCGATTTGTGGATTCCGTCCCAGCGCGCTACGTCCGATTGATGCCGTGAGGTCAATGCTGCGACAGCAAACAAACCATCACATCAATCCTTGTCGAAGAACCTGTCGTCGCGCTCGGCAACCTTGAGTTCGGCGACGGCGAATTCGCTGTTGCGTGACAGTCTGGTGAACATGGATTGCGCGGACGCCAGGTCCGCCGAAGTGATGCCCGCGAACAGCACGTCGTTTACCTGCCGGACGAACGCGGTCACCGATATGACGGCGGCTTCGCCTTCGGGCGTGAGGCTGACAAGGACGCTGCGACGGTCATCGTCTGCCGCAACCTTGTTCAGCAACCCTTTGCGAATGAGGCGTCCTACTTCCGTCGTGACATGCGTGGAAGCGAGATGGACATAGTTCGAGAGCCGCTTGATGGTGACGCCGCCTTCGCCTTGGCGGTAAGCAACCCCAACGAGTACCGCAAATTGTGACCCAGTCAGCCCGATTGCCCGGCCAAAGGCTTCCCGGCACATCGCCAGCCTGCCGAGCACCTCGACAAACAGGTAGATCACTTGCCGAAAATTGTCGTCGCTTCCGTCGACCAGCAACTCGGCATGGGAAACCGTCACAGGAGGAACGAACGAACGCTTGGTCTTCCTCTTGGGAGGCTGGCCTTTCTTCGCAGGGCGCTCGACGGAATTCTTCTTCAGCGCCGCCATTATCCAATCATCTCCATGACATTCTTCATCGCATAAGCTCTATCGTGAAAGGCAGGCTTGACCACCGCGCTCTCCGTGAAACAACAAAGAAGACAATACATTCGAAACATATGTTTATAGGGTAATCTTTCGGATAGCAATTTCGACGGCTACGGCGAGACCATTTTCCACACTGAAATTTGTTGCACAGCCAGACATGATGAAAACTCGCATGGCGTTTCCTATCTGGCCGTTCCATCTTGAGGGTGGTCAGCTTCTCAAACTGCGAGCCATTTTGTCATCAAGTCGCCTGACGACGGACCCACCATCATCAGTCGCGATCGAGCCGTCAGTTGACGCGGGTAAGCCTTATGAATTAATATACATTTTGTAGGCTATGGCGAACTCAAAAGGTTCGACGAAGCCGACATTTTTCGCCGGGACCATGTTCTGGCACGACCCAATCAGCGCGGAGTGAACCAGAATGACGTCGTACATGGCTGCTCTACCAACCCACCGAACCCTCTTTTATGGCGGCCAATGGCACGAGGCGCTGGATGGCGCTGTTGACGAGATCATCAATCCGGCTACGGGGGAAAGTTTGGGAAATGCCGCAGCGGCGAGCAAAGCGGATGTTGATAAGGCAGTCCGCGCGGCCACCGCGGGATTCAAGGTCTGGCGGCAGGTCAAATTGTCTGAAAGAGCGGCTATTGTCAGGGAGGCAGCGAGGATCATCCGCGCGAATTCGGAGAGGATTACCCTGACGGACTCGGCCGATTCCGGTGGTCCTTTCAAGAGAATGATCCGTGATGCCGAGGCAGGTGCAGCGACATTCGAGTTTTTTGCGGGACTGGCAACCGAGTTAAAAGGGAACACGATTCCGTTCAGCCACGATTCGCTCAATTATTCCGTCCGTGAGCCATTGGGCGTGGTGGTGCGTATCAATGCTTTCAATCACCCCTTCCTGTTCGCCGCGCAACGTGCCGCTGCGCCTCTCGTGGCTGGAAATGCTGTTGTCATCAAGCCGCCAGTCCAGGCTCCTTTGTCGACCCTGCTCTTCGCCGAGTTGATCGGCCACCTGTTTCCGGACGGTGTGTTGAGCGTACTTCCTGGCGGGCGTGAATGTGGCGAGGCGCTCGTCGAGAATCCACAGGTCGCGATGGTCGGACTGATAGGTTCCGTCGAGACCGGCAAGGCGATTGCCCGGTCTGCGGCCGGCACGTTGAAGAAGTTGAGCCTGGAGCTCGGCGGCAAGAACGCGCTTGTCGCGTTTCCCGACGCTGACCCGGCCAAGGTCGCCGCGGGAGCCGTCCAGGGAATGAACTTCACCTGGTGCGGCCAGTCCTGCGGATCCACATCGAGGATATTCCTGCATGAGTCCATTCACGATGCGGTCGTCCAACAAATAACCGCGGCAGTTTCCAAGTTTTCCTATGGTGTTCCCACTGACCCGACAACTGAAATGGGCTGTTTGGTCAGCCAGCAGCAATTGGAGAAAACTGAGAGATATGTCCGGTACGGACACGAGGACGGCGCCACCCTGATTGCAGGCGGTCTCGCGCCTGCTGATCCGAAATTCTCGGGCGGCTTCTTCTATCCACCAACGGTCTTCGTGAATGTGCATCCCGGAATGAGGATCGCCCGAGAGGAGATTTTCGGACCAGTGATGTCGGTGATCAAATGGCGAGACGAGGAGGAGATGTTCGAGGCCGTCAACGACTCCGACCTCGGCCTTACCGCCTCTATCTGGACCCGCGATCTATCAACCGCTCATAGAGCGGCCGCGCGCATAGAAGCCGGCTACATCTGGATCAACAACAGCAGCGCGCACTATTTGGGCGCACCGTTTGGCGGCTATAAGCAATCGGGGCTCGGCCGCGAGGAATCCATCGAGGAACTCCTGGCCTGCACGCAGCTCAAGAACATCAATGTCACCTTGGATTGATCGGCGCGCAGCTTAGGATCCGCTTGGGGACCAGTCGCGTCAATGTCCGGACCAGCGCCGAAGTCCCGAGACATCGAAACCGAACAGGTCAAGTGCTCGCCCAACAGTGTGGTCGACGATGTCTGCGATGGTCTCCGGCTTTGAGTAGAAGGCCGGGACCGGCGGCATGATGATAGCGCCGGCTTCGGTCGCCAGGGTCATGCTGCGCAGGTGCCCAAGGTGGAGTGGCGTTTCGCGCACCATGAGCACCAGTCTGCGACGCTCTTTCAGGACCACATCAGCCGCCCGGGTCAAGAGGCTCGATGTCGTGCCATGGGCAATTTCGGAAAGGCTTCGTATGGAACAGGGCGCAACGATCATACCAAGGGTCTTGAAGGATCCGCTCGAAATGGAAGCCGCTATGTCGTCAGCCGAGTGAACGACGCTGGCCAGTGCCTCTATGTCCTTGACCTTCGTTGAAGATTCATGAGCGGTTGCAATCTTGGCTGACTTCGTCATGACCAGATGCGTCTCCAACTCGAGTTCTCGTCCGAGCTCAAGTAGTCGTACACCGTACACGACTCCCGAAGCGCCACTTATTCCGATCACCAAGCGTCTCGGCGCTGACTGGCTCAATTCGCAATCTCCCGCATTCGAACTTACGCACCCCGTGGCGGCCCCGGACCTTCTATTTCCGCCATCCCAATTGCGCCGATGGACGCTCATCAAGAGGACAGAAGGCATAGCCAATTGATAAGCTACCATAGCATTTTCTCGCAAGCGAAAACTGCAGAAAGGCTGCCCTAGCGAACGCGGCGAACCACCTTCGTCTGTACTGACGGCCGCTTAGACGTGGTGCTCAAAGCACACGAACCACCGGACCAATCGCCGGCCCCGTCGGAACCGACATGCCCAACAGTCGTTTGTCCCCTTTCGCCAATTCGAAAGGAAACGCCTATGCCAGCCCCCGCCGAACTCAAATCCAAGTTCTGGGCATCCTTGAAGTCCGATATGACGATGATGATCGGACTCGATAACTCCAAGGTCATTCCTCGTCCGATGACTGCACAAATGGAGACTGACGGAAATGGTCCAGTCTGGTTCTTTACGGCGAAAGACACCGAACTCGTTCAGGGTCTGACGGATGGTAGCAAAGCGACCGCGACCTTCACGTCCAAAGGCCACGATCTGTTCGCCACAGTGCAGGGGAATCTTTGGCTCGACAACGACCGTGCAACGATCGATCGGCTTTGGAACCGCTTTGTGGCCGCATGGTTTGAGGGCGGGAAAGATGATCCGAGGCTAGCGTTGCTACGGTTCGATCCGCGGGAGGCAGAGATTTGGCTGGATGGATCGAGCGTAATGGCGGGGATCAAGATGTTGCTCGGGTTCGATCCCAAAGACGAATACAAAGACAACGTCGCCAAAGTCGAGCTTTGACTCTGACGCGCCGACCGCGCTGTGGGCTCTGATCTAGTTCGATCATTGTGTACTCCGTGTAGGCAACCCGGCTGCTGCCCTCGGCACGAAGACGCGTTAACGCAGGGATCTACGCGCTTGGGCTCGACCTTACACTGCACATGCCTCGAGCACCGTGGGCGAGTGACCGGTAGCAGGGTGACACTCGATGGTCGCTTTGCTGCCTAAAGTTGGGACTCGATCGGGAGATGGCGGACCAGGATCGCCAGGATGCGGCGGAAAATCCCCGCTTCAGGTTCGTGAGAATAATTTTGGGACCTGCCTTCGTCGCATCCATGCCAGTGGAGCGCGTTGTTTTTCAGTTCGAGCCGATAACTCGCTTCCGGTGATATCTCTGCCTGAAACCTGCGCCGCAGTTCAGCGACCAATTCCTCATCCTCAAAAAGCACTCCCATTTCCGAGTTCAACGACACCGACCGCGGATCAAAATTGAAGGAGCCGACGAAACCGGTCTTGTCATCGACGCTGAAAGCCTTCGTGTGCAGGCTGGCGCCCTTGGACCCAAATACCGAGATCGCCTGCCGCCGGCTGAAGGGCTGAAGCTCAAAAATCTTGACGCCGTTCCTGAGCAATCGCTTGCGATAATTTGCATAGGCGCCGTGGACCGCTGCGACATCAGTGGCTGCCAAGGAATTGGTCAGAACCGCAACTTCAACGCCGTTGCTGACGAGGTCCGACAAGATTGCGGAACCCCTTTTGCCAGGAATGAAATAGGGAGACACAATTTCCAGACAATTGCGCGCCGACTGAATGGTCGGAAGCAATTCCTTTAACAGCCAACTGCGACGCCTCCAGCCGCGCACTTTCTCCGGCGGATCGGAAATCACTCGAACACGTTCCACCCAGTGCACATTGTTGCCGGCCGCAATGAACTCAGCGATTGTCCAATGGTCGCCGATCCCGTTCAAAAGTTTTGACTCGGTTTCGGCATCGCTTCCTCCAAACAAGTCGGCATGCGTGGTCGCAGCGGCTGGACCGAGCGCGCCAATTGGTTTTGCGTCCTGGCACGTCCAGAAAGCCTTGAAAATTTCGGCGGTTTGCTGCACGGCGGGGCCGAGGAGGAGAACGTCGAGGTCGCGGAAATTTGTTTCTGCTGCATCAAAGTAGGCATCGCCGACATTGCGTCCCCCGACAATGGCGATGTCGTCGTCGGCTATCCACGCCTTGTTGTGCATCCTGCGCGTCAATGCAAAAAGCCGCAGGAGAACTTCCAGACTGCGCAGAATGCCGCGTGCTCTGACGCCGCTCGGATTGAACAGCTTCAGCTCGATGTTTGGATGGCTGCTCAACGCCAGATATGCAGAATCACTTTTGCGCGGGTTGACGTCATCAAGCAGCATTCGCACGCGCACGCCCCGCTGAGCGGCCCGGAGAACTTCCTGCAGAAGCAAGCGGCCGGTGTGGTCGTCATGCCAGAGGTAGTACATGAGATCGAGAGTGCGAACCGCGCTTCTTGCCGCCAAAACGCGCGCGGCGAAGGCATCATAGTTGTCTGAGATGAGCAGCAAGCCGCTCTTGCCGGTTTTGATATTGTCGTCCCATGTTCGGGCGATGCAGACATCCATAAATTGGCGACCTTTTGACGGCGGTCGAAGCCGCTAGAAATAGCCAGCGCTTCAGAGTTCAAACTGATCCACTACCGCGTTGCCAACCCATTGACTCATTTCGGCTCGCTCTTGATTGCAGCAACGAGAGCCTGGACCTGCTGGCCATGTTGTGTGGCAATCTTCAACAGGGTCACGGCCGTTTCGTGGGGTGTCCATCCCTGCGCCTGTGAGGCAGTTACCAAAGCAGCAAATGCAGTCTCCAGTGCGACTTCACAATTGATCTCCCGATCCGGGCTGCCCTCTGGCAATATTGGCGGTTCAACAGTCTGGGTCATGTCGGCTTTGCGCTACCTCCTGAGGCCAAAAAAGCTCAGAACGGCAAGGACGACGACGACGAGCCCGACGAGATAGATAATGCTGTGCACGGTTCGATCTCCTCAAAATGATTTGGCAGACCAAGCTCTCTTGCCCGGTCTTTGAGGATTTGGTGGCAACCCTCGCATCGAGTGAACACTTGGAACTGTCTAATGTTCCAATGCCCATGCCGCCTTTTCCAGATGCGAAGGTTTTCCTCGCCGGACAGATGCGCCGAGCAGCCCGTGCTTGAGCCAGTACGCGGTCTTCCGTTTCTGCCCTCGCTGAAGATGGCTCGCGCAATCAAAAGCTAATTTAGCAAATCGATGGATCGAAAAAACAAATCGCGCATTTATCACCGGGCTCAATGTCGGGCCGCTGGAGGACAACTCATGAAAAAGACATTGCTCATATTGAGCCTTATCATTCCGCTCGCAGCATGCTCGCGCACCGAGCAGGGCGCCGCAGTCGGTGGTCTGGGCGGTGCGGCAATTGGTGCCGCCGTAGCCGGTGATCCCGTGAAAGGCGCGATCGTTGGCGGTGCCGCTGGAGCCATTGCGGGCGCGGTGATCGGGCATGCCAGTGAAGCCGGTCAGTGCCGCTACAGAGATCGCAATGGGCGTGTCTACATCGCACGGTGTCCCGACGGATATTGATACTATTGGGCCGTGTGATCCCGTCAGCGGGATCACACGGCCCAAAGCTCGGCCGTTTGTCTTGGCTGCCGACAGGCTCCACATGATCCCAGTCAGAAAGCTGCGGTCTAAGGCTTCCTGTTTTTCAGCATCCGCGCTTCCCGCAAGAGCGATGCCCAATTGAGCCCGAGGAAGTCGATCAACTCACGGGCCTGTGCTTCGGTGATGCCGGTCTCTCTAGCCAGACGACGAGCCATATCGTCCGTCGCAGCCGGTGGCCTTCCTTGCTCGTCAACCATCTGTCGGATGTCCCTTCCTGTGACCCAACGGCCCGCGAGGTCGATGGTTCCTGCCGCCTGCCCAGCCCAACAGGCTCCGGCCATCTGCACAGCGTTTTGAGAAAGTCCGAACGGCGAGGACATCGTGGAACCTCCCTCTTCGGACGACGTTTGGCCTTGTGTGAAACGAAGGAGACCCTGTGTCATGGACTGGAACCGCGTCGAAGGAAACTGGAAGCAGGTCAAGGGTAAGATCAAGGAACAATGGGGCAAACTCACTGACGATGATCTTGATCGAATCGCCGGTAAACGCGATCAGCTCGAAGGCAAGATCCAGGAGCGTTACGGCATCGAGAAGGATCGAGCCCGTCGCGATATCGATGACTGGTATGGCCGGCAGGGATGGTAGGTTCGAATTCTCCGACCCGCGGAAGCGCGACTGATCATAACGCCCGTCGCTCCATTCACGGCAGCGACGGGCCGTCCTTAGGGGATAGCTTGTCGCCTAATAGAGCGCGCAGAAAGAGACGTAGCTGCGCCGATCTGAAAGGCGGTGCTGGACGGCTAAGCAAAGCCGGGTCAGGCGAGAGGTACGTTACCGCGCTGGCGGCGCCCAACGACATCTGTTGAACGCGGGATTGATTGAGGCGCGCACAGTGGCTTCGAAGGCGGAAGGGAAACAGCAGCCGACCGGAACGAAACCCTCACTCATCGATGGGGAAGCGGCCAGTCGAGCTGCATCAACCACAGAGGGCAGCAAAGCCACCCTGCGGTCGGAGCCTAGAGGCCGCGGACGCGATGCTGCCTGGCCATCACAGATCCCGGCACTGGGCTGGAAGGATATCTTCTGGCGGCTGTGGGAAGAATTCAACAAGGACCGGGTCCTGCTGGTCGCGGCAGGCGCGACCTTCTATCTATTGCTCGCCCTGTTTCCGGCGCTGGCGGCCTTCATTTCGATCTATGGTTTCGTCGCGGATCCTGTCACGGTCGCGGATCATGTCGCCTATCTGGGCGGTTTGCTGCCGTCGGGCGGGCTCGATCTTATTCGCGACCAATTGCAGGCCCTGGCCAAGCAGAAACCGGGTGCTCTCGGAACCGGCTTCTTCATCGGCCTTGGCATCGCGTTATGGAGCGCCAACAGCGGCATGAAGGCGCTCTTCGACGCCATGAACATTGCTTATGAAGAGCGCGAGAAACGCAGCTTCATCACCCTCAACCTGATGTCGATCCTGTTTACGGTCGGAGCCTTGCTAATTGGCATCGTGCTGTTGCTGACCGTGGGCGTCGTTCCGGCATTGTTGCGCTATTTCTACCTTGATGCCTGGACCGAAACGCTTGTTGCGGCGTCCCGATGGCCGATCCTGGTTTGCACCACGCTGACCGGCATTTCCCTGCTCTATCGCTTCGGGCCGAGTCGAGAGTATGCCAAGTGGCGATGGCTGAGTTGGGGAGCCTTGATCGCGACCACTGTCTGGATCGGGGCATCGTGGCTCTTCTCGTTCTATCTGCAGCATTTCGCCAACTACAACGCCACGTACGGATCGCTTGGCGCGGTGGTCGGCTTGATGATGTGGACTTGGATTTCAGTCATCATCCTTATTGCCGGCGCCGCCATCAACGCGGAGATGGAACATCAGACGGCCGTTGACTCGACCACGGGCCCTGCCCTGCCCATGGGCAAGCGCGGTGCGGTCGTCGCCGACACATTGGGCAAGACTGCGGATTGATGGTCTGACGATCCCATCTGTCGCCGTTCTTGCGACGCAGCCTGAAATCACACGGTGCCAGAAGCGACACGCCGGCAATCAACTCAAGCGAATGACTTTCCAAGGGTCCGCCATGCGCCATTGGCGCACCCGAAAATAGTTTGGACTGAACAGCGAGGTCTAAGTTTCGCTGCCTGGAAAATGTGCTTCAGCCTCATTCGGCTCAGACAGGTTCACCTGGAAAAGGCAGACCAGTCCCGATCTTTCGAAAGTCAGCACCACGCGTCCCGCGGAATCGGAGTCGAATATGCGCTCCAGGAGCTGGGTGCCAAACCCCTTGCGCTCGACGGGGCCGACGGTCGGGCCACCAGTCTCTCGCCATTCGAGTTCAAGTTGGCGTTGCTGTTTTTGACCAACAAGCTTCCAGGATAGCGAAACCCTGCCGTTTGAATTCGACAGCGCCCCATATTTGATCGCATTTGTCGTAAGTTCATGAAGTGCTAGAGCACATGAAAGGGCGACGTTGGGCGGAAGCCAAACCTTGCCTCCGCTGATTTGAAATCGTTCGATCGGAGCGTGTGGCTTGATCGAGGCTGTGACCAGATCATGGAGATCGGCGCCGCTCCAGTTCTTCTGCGTCAGGATATCGTGCGCCTTCGCCAGCGAGATGAGTCGGTCGGACAGGACCCGTCCTGCCTCGGGCAAAGTGGTTGCGTTGCGGATCGTCTGGCTTGCGATTGCCTGGACCACCGAAAGCGTGTTCTTGACGCGGTGGTTGAGTTCGTTGACCAGCAATTTGCGATGCTCTTCGCCGCGTCTGCGGTCGGTTATATCAAGGCTGATCTGCACGGCACCAATTATGCTGCCGCCCGGGCTGCGGATCGGACGCGCGCTCGAGAGCAGAAAGCGCTCCACGCCAGACGGAAGCGTATAGGCGAATTCTTCGTTGTCTGTCAGCTCGCCACGCATGGCCCGGCTCAGAGGCCGGTCCTCTCGGCTCACCGTATGCCCGTCCTTGACCGCCACGGTGTTGATCACGAGGTCGGGCGCGCCAAACGATTTGCGGGCGTCGGTCGGCAAACCCATGAGTTCCGCCGCGAAGCGATTGCGAATGACCTGGAGGGCTTGGGGGTCATAGGTGAACCAGACGGCTGCCGGCACCGTCTCCAGTACTGTCTCCAATTCATACCGGCGCTCGGCGATGGCGCGCTCGGCGTCTACCAGCGCCTGCGCAATGGCGCCGAACTCGGCAACCGTGGTGGACATGGGCTCAACTGCGCGGCCCTGACCAAGCGCCTCAGCGCGGGCAGCTAGGTCGGTGGTCGCTCCAGTGAAGCGCTTTCCCACGACGTAGCCGAGAGCGATCGACACAAGAAGCGCCAGCAGGCCGATCCCGCAAATTGCCGCGAGCGAGCGCCATAGCGGCGCCTGCACCTCGGAAAGCGGTACGTTGGCGGTATAGAACCAATCGGAAAAGGAGGATCGGTAGTAGCCCGCCAGCAGCGTGGTGCCCTCGAAGTTGCGGGATGTGAAGCTGCCGGAGCGACCAACGATTTTTTCCAGATATTCCGGCAATCCAGGCTTGCCGCTCATCTCCTGATGCGACCTGGAACGTGCCACGTAACTTCCGTGGCGATCTCCAACACCAACCGTCCACCCCTCAAGAACAGCAGGCATCATCACATCCCGGATGCGTCCGGTCGGGATGGAAATCGAAAGGACCAGATCTTCGCCCGTCGGCGCCGGCACCCGTATGGCAACGGCTATGCGGTAGTTTTTGGAATCCTTGCTGGCAAAGACGTCGCTGACGAAAATGCCGGACGCTCTGAGTTTCTCCAGATCCCCTGCCGGCATCGGTTCGACCGGCGGCAGAACTTCACCGTGCCCGATCCCTGTATTCAACAACTGATTGCGACCTAAATCGCGCAGGACGATGATCCGGTCCGTCCCTTCGACCAGGCTGAGCGCCTCGCCGCGAAAGGTTTCCAGATCGCCATTGGCCAGAGCAGGCGATTTCGACAGACCGTTGAGAGTCGTTTGAAGATTGGCTAGTTCGCCCTCGACAACGAGCGAAACCTGCCGGGCGGTTTGGCGAGCATCCTGTTCGAAGCGGGACCGCTCATGCACAGCATATTGGACCAGCAGATAGGCCGCGAAGAGCCAGACCGGTATCACCGCGGCCGCGATCAGACCAAGCAGGTGCGATCGAGCTGATCGACGAGGCAAAATGCTGTTTCCCCTGCCGCCTCAGAAACTTGGCCAACCATAATCGCAAGCCGGTGAACAGCAAGCATTAGTTCAAGCTAGAGCGGCCGCGGCAGTCGAGAGAAATTCGACCCGCCGATAAACGGACTGATCCCCACAAATAATGCGTCGGACCGGCCCCTCGGGTTTGCGTGAGAATGATCCGTTGGGGCCGGTTCGCGTCGAAGCCGTAATTTTTTACCGAGGGCCAGCCTTTCGGAATTTCATCCCTGTCTAAGTCTATAATATTAGTGGACTTTAATCCTCGGCCCCTCCCTCAGGGCTGGCAATCGAAGCTGTGCCCTCTGTTTCAAAGGATTAAGATACCATGCGAAAACTGATTTCCGCTGCCCTTGTCGGGCTTGCCCTGGCGGCCAGCTCCGCCGCAGCGCTTGCCGCCGACAAGAAAGTCGTCATCGCCTACCAGACGGGTGCCAATCCGTACAATCTCGGCATTGCCAATGGCGATCTTGCCAAGAAGACCGGCTGGGACATCGAATTCCGCCGCTTCAATTCAGGCGCCGACATCTTCGCCGCCATCGCATCCGGCGACGTCCAGATCGGTGATGTCGGATCGAGCCCGTTCGCGGCCGCCGTCAGCAGGGGCATCGACGTGAAGGCGTTCTACATCTCCTCGGTCTCTCGTGACGGCGAAGCCCTGGTGGTGCGGCCCGAGATCAAGTCGCCGGCCGACTTGCGGGGCAAGAAGCTCGCCGCAGCACCCGTCTCGACTGACCATTACCAGCTTCTCGCCGTACTCAAGCAGGAAGGCATCACGGAGAAGGAAACCCAGGTCATCGCCATTCCTCAGCCCGAAATCGTCGCGGCCTGGAAGCGCGGTGACATCGATGGCGCCTTCGTCTGGGATCCGGCACTCTCCGAACTCAAGAAGAACGGCAAGGTCCTGCTCACAGCCGGCCAGGTCGCTGATCGCGGCGCTCCGACCTTCAGCGCACTTGTCGTGACCGGCGATTTTGCCAAGGCCAATCCCGACTTCCTCGGCCAGTATGTGCGGCTGATCGACGGCTACACGACGTCATACCTGACCAACCCGGCTTCCTGGGGACCGGACTCCGAGAGCGCCAAGGCGATCGCCAAATTGCAGGGCGGCACGGCGGCCGAGAATTCGGAGCAGTTGAAGACGACGGTGGTTCCGCCGCTCGACGAACAGGCTTCCGACAAATGGCTGGGCGGTGGCGACAAGAGCGCTGTCGCGAAAATCCTCAAGGACACTGCGGGCTTCCTGAAGGACCAGAAGAAGATCACCGCCATCAAGGACAGCTACGCCTCAGCCGCCGATCCGCAATATGCGGAGGCCGCCAAGGCTTCCAACTAAAAGTCCTTGAACGACATTCGGCTCTGGCTGGCGGCAATCTCGCCAGCCAGGCTTGCCTGGAGGCCACCATGCTTCGAATTCGCGACGCCAGCGTCACCTTTCCAGCTTCCGACGGCCAGGACGTTCACGCGCTCGATCACGTCTCGCTCGACATTGCACCTGATTCCATTGTCGTCGCCGTCGGTGCTTCCGGGTGCGGCAAGTCGACATTGCTCAACGCGATCGCCGGCTTCCTGCCGCTCACCCAGGGCACGATCACTCTGGATGGAAAGGAGATTGTCGCCCCCGGCGGCGATCGTGGTGTCGTCTTCCAGAAGGATACCTTGTTGCCCTGGGCCAATGTGCTGGACAACGTTGCTCTCGGCCTGAAATACCGGGGCGTGCCGCGCAGTGAACGCCATGAGCGATCGAGGCGTCTGCTGGAACTGGTCGGGCTCGCCGATTTCGCCGAAAAGCCGCCCTATGAACTGTCCGGCGGCATGCGCCAGCGCGTCGGCATCGCGCGAGCCCTGGCCACCGATCCGAAGATCCTGCTGATGGACGAGCCGTTCGGCGCCCTCGACAGCCTGACGCGCGAGACAATGCAGCAGCTTCTGGCCTCGGTCTGGGCCAAGACCGGCAAGCAGATCCTGTTCATCACCCATTCCATAGAGGAAGCCCTCACGCTCGGCACGACCATCGTTGTGATGTCGCCTCGGCCTGGCCGTATCGTTGCCCGGTTCGAGGCCGATTTCGTCCGCGAGTTTGCCAGGAGCGGCGACATCGGGCCGATCCGGTCCCACCCGCGTTTCATTGAACTGCGTCAGGAAATCCGCTCGCTGATCCACCAGCCGGAAGGCGCCCGCACAGGAACCTTGCAATGACGCTTGCCGCCAATTCCCCGACTTCGTTCCCACCTTCGACGACCCAGCGCAGGCCTTCCCTCCGGCCACGCCGATCCGCGTCGACAGGCACGCTCGGCATAAGCCTGGTCACGCTGGCTGCACTGATCGCGTTGTGGTTCATCGCCGCGCGCTTTGGCTGGGCGTCGCCGCTGTTCCTGCCGTCGCCAGCCGAGGTGCTGACCCAGTTCAGCGCCGTCTGGGCCGACGGTTATGCCAACGGCACGCTTCTCGACCACACACTGGCAAGCCTGGGCCGTATCGCCGCGGCGCTCGGCGTCGGCATTTTCCTGGGCATTCCGCTCGGCCTGCTGATGGGCCTCAATCGTTGGGTCAAGGGCATCTTCAGCGTGCCGATCGATCTCTACTGGGGCTTGCCGCCGCTGGCCTACCTGCCCCTGCTGATCATCTGGCTGGGCATCGGCGAGACTTCCAAGATCGTGCTCCTGTCGCTGTCAACCTTTGCCCCAATCTGCTTTGCCGCACAGGCCGGTGTCCGGTCAGTGCCGGCTGAACGCATCAATGCCGCGCTGTCGCTCGGCGCCAGCCGGCTGCAACTGTTCACCAGCATCATCCTGCCGTCCGCATTGCCGGAAATCATGACCGGCTTGAAGATTGCCATCGGTGCCGGATTGTCGACGCTGGTCGCGGCCGAGCTTATCGCGGCCCAGTCAGGCCTTGGCTACATGATCATGTCGGCCGCCAATTTCCTCGCCACCGACGTCGTCTTCGTCGGCCTCATCGTCATCGCCATCCTTGCCTTTGCGTTCACCAGCGGCATGCGCTGGCTGGAGCACCGTCTCATCCCCTGGAAGGGCAAGCTCTGACGCTTGCCTGCCCACACATTCCACATCGCTGAAGGAACAATCCGATGCCCAGCAAGCCGCTCGACCTCTACTGGTACCTGCCGACGCATGGCGATGGACCGTATCTCGGCACCGACGAGCGGCACCGCCCGGCAACCTTCGGCTATCTCAAGGAGATCGCCCAGGCCGCCGACCGGCTTGGCTTCAAGGGCGTGCTGCTGCCCACCGGGACGCGGTGTGAGGACGCCTGGATCGTGGCGGCCGGGCTGATCCCGCTCACCGAACGGCTGAAGTTCCTCGTCGCGCTTCGGCCGGGCAGCGGAACACCGGCCCTGTTTGCCCGTCATGCCGCCACCCTGGACCGCATCTCCGGCGGCCGCGTCCTGCTCAATGTCGTCACCGGTGCGGATCCAGCCGACCTCGCCGGCGACGGCAACAAGCTCAGCCATGACGAGCGCTATGCGCAAACCGACGAGTTCCTGACCATCTGGCGGCGGATACTTTCGGGTGAGCCAGCGGATTTCGAGGGCAAGTACCTTTCTGCCCACGGCACCGACATTTCCTTCCCGCCGGTTCAGCAACCCCATCCGCCACTCTGGTTCGGAGGCTCTTCCGACGCCGGCATTGCGATCGCCGCCAAGCATGTGGACGCCTATCTGAGCTGGGGCGAACCGGTGGACCAGCTTGCCGAGAAGATCGATCGCGTGAGGAAAGCAACGGCTGCACAAGGCCGCACGATCCGTTTCGGCCTTCGCATTCATCTGATCGTACGCGAAACGGAGGATGAGGCCTGGGCTGCCGCTGACCGGCTGATCAGCCACGTCACCGACGACCTGATCGCCGAAGCCCAGAACGGATTTGTCCACATCTCGGAATCCGTTGGGCAGAAGCGCATGTCAGCACTTCATCAGGGCCGGCGCGACCGGCTGGTTGTCGGCCCGAATCTGTGGGCTGGACCTGGGCTGGTGCGTGGCGGCGCGGGAACGGCGCTGGTCGGCAATCCCGACAATGTTGCAGCGCGCATACGTGAGTATCAGGACATCGGCATCGAAACGATCATCGCGTCCGGCTACCCGCACCTGGAAGAGGCGTTCAACGTCGCCGAACTGCTTTTCCCCAAACTCGGGTTGAGTGGCGAAGCCGCACCTTTGGAGCGTAGCTGGGACGTCGAGTTCGGACGCGGTGTGCCTTCCAAGGTCGCAGCATCCGCATCGTAACGTCCTGTCTGCTCCGCGCTCAGAAAAGCCACACTACTGGTAACATCGAAGGACTGAGGTAGGACCGGCAGCAGACCGGCAGCTTGGGGGAATGTGGCATCCCAGTGGACAGTCCGCATCTTGCGGACTCCGTCCCGCGGTGGGACATCCGTCAACTCGTAGGCGAATGGCCCGCATTTGCCAAACCTGCCAAAGTCGAAATTTCGACCCGCCACCCCTTCCAGACCTTGACGAAAATAGGTGCGCCTGTTTGAGACCGGGGCAATGGGGATATTTGCTCCATGGGGAGAAGAGCAAGCGGTGGGCAAGCTGGTGAAGCGCGTTTTTCGATTGCTTGCCGCGATGATCATGGCGTCCGGGGTGACCGGCTGCACAAGCATTTCCTACTACGCGCAGTCCCTGGAGGGTCATGTGCAGATCATGGCGGCGCGCGAAAATGTTGGAAAACTGATCCATGATCCTTCCACGCCCGAGGCATTGCGCGCCAAGTTGACGTCGGCGAGCGCCATACGTCGGTTTGCCACAGATGAACTGGCTCTGCCCGAAAACGGCAGCTACCGCAGCTATGTTGACATCGGTCGGGACGCTGTGACCTGGGCCGTTTTTGCGGCGCCACAATTCTCCCTGACGCCGCGAACCTGGTGCTTTCCGGTTTTCGGCTGCGTTCCGTACCGGGGCTACTTTGCTCGGAAATCCGCGGCTGAAAGCGCTGTCGAACTTCATAGGCAGGGGCTGGACGTCTATGTCACAGGCATCACCGCCTATTCCACCTTGGGCTGGTCCAGTGACCCGCTGCTAAGCACCATGCTTCGTCAGGACGACACGTACCTCGCAAGCCTTGTCTTTCACGAGCTGGCGCATCAGCGCATCTATGTGAATGACGACTCCGCATTCAATGAGGCTTTCGCGGTTGCCGTCGAAACCACCGGCGTAAGGAAATGGTTGCGCGCAGCTGGCGATCGCGCCGGATTGCGCCGCTACGAAGCCGATCGCAAGCGCCGTGCCGATTTTCTTGGACTGCTGTCGAAAACGCGGGACGAGTTGGGGCAGGTCTATGCAAGTCCCCGTACCCCGGAGCAGATGGCGGCTGCCAAGGCAGCCACGATCGACAAGCTCCGGACGCGCTACAGGCAAATGCGCGACAGGCGCTGGGGCGGATACCGGGGGTACGACCCGTGGTTCGATGCCCCGATCAACAACGCAAAGCTCGCCGCGACCGCTGTCTATGGCGAACAGGTTCCGGCGTTTCTTCGCTTGTTCGATCTGTGCTCCGGCGACTATCCAAGGTTCTATGCTTCTGTTCGGCGGATCGCCGATTTGCACAAACCTTCCCGTGCCGAAGCGCTTGGGGCTGCGGCAACGTGTGATTGACTTGATCGCCCATCACGGACATCCACGATGCCCGCACAATCCGCGATGCAGAGCAAACCGATCCAGGCGTTGTTCGCCGCACTATTAGATAAGGCAGATACGGTGAAGCGTTCTGGGCGACATCCCAGGCACGGCGCCCGTGGAACAAGGGTCCAAACTTTTAGAGTAAGGGCGAGACACTAGGCAGCCGACGGCGCCCCAACTGAGGCGGGGATTTTTGGGAGGACACATACCATGAAGCGCCATTTTCCGATTGCACTCGCTGGGCCTGAACTTGCCAAATGACACTATATGCGCGAAACTTGTTATGTGCGGAACTTGGTTTTCGAAGAGCCGCTCATAGGGCGGATGTGGGAATGGCGTGGTTGTCCGCACCACCACCGTCACGACCGGGCGATCAAGGATAACGGCGAGCAAGTGGGGTTCCAATCAATGGCATATGTCGCGTCTTGGCGGAATCCTCGCGTAAGAGCAGCTTTTGCTGCCATTGCGTTATCGCAGTTTGTGGCCATCGCGCACTCCAGCGAGGGATCATTTGATGACTTTCCCTTCTTGGTGCATTGCGAGGTTAGCGGTCTGCATCGTGCTTTCTATTTGTCCACAATTAGCCAAGACGGGGTTGCCGTCTATATTTCGCCGGACAGGCTGGCCGGCACCATAACTGTAAGAGGCAAGGCCGATCCGGTGGGCGCAGACGGGTCGGGAAGTTGCGCAGGAAAAACACTTGAGCAACTACGATCGACGGGTCAAGCATATGACTTGCAGCACTGATTTTTGAGGAATGCTGTCGGCGCAATTCCACCTTCAAATGCGAACTTTTCGCCGCCTGTTGGTTCGGTCACACATTTCCGCCAGATCCCGTTTGTCAAACGGCTTCCAAAACTGCCCTCCGATCGGCGTCCAATTTTGACCCCCTTTATGTAGTGCGGAGCGGTCAACGTTCGCCCGGGCGGACCTGGTCAGGGTTGCGCAGCCCGGGCGAGCGCGGATTGCGCTTGGCAGCTGATTGGGTGATCAGGCGCGGTTCTTGAAGCGCCAGGACTCGTTGCCGGTCTCGATGATCTCGCAATGATGGGTGAGACGGTCGAGGAGCGCTGTCGTCATCTTGGCGTCGCCGAAGACGGCGGGCCATTCTCCGAAGCTCGAGCAGTTCCGCAGTGTCGCAACCCGCTACGACAAGCAGCTGGCCAACTTCACGGGTTTCTTCGTTAAACGCGCCGCTATCGCTATCTGGCTCAGATAGTTTAATCGTTACTGCGACCTAGGGTTGAAACGAAATAGTACCTTTTTTGTCACATCGTTTGGGCAATGTCGTCTCGACTGATTTCGTTGCGGCCGATTTCGATTGTGGTGACTAAGCGCGAGCGTAAATCTCGCACTTGGAAAAGAGTGTGACTCATCTCTTTCGGAGGCCGGTAGATTCACGGCACCCACTTTGAAGCTGGAGTTTAAAATGAACGTCAAGAGCCTTCTTCTCAGCTCCGCTGCGGCTCTAATCGCTGTTTCCGGTGCGCGCGCCGCCGACGCCGTCGTCGTCGCCGAGCCGGAACCCGCTGAATACGTCAAGATCTGCGACGTCTACGGCGTTGGCTACTTCTACATCCCCGGCACCGAAACCTGCCTGCGCATCGGCGGCTATGTCCGCTACGACATCGGCATCGGTGACACCGGCTCGTTCGACGGTGCGAAATCCGCGGATCATCAGGATGGAGATGACAACAGCACGTACTTCAAGAACACCCGCTTCACGCTGAAGACCTGGACCGGCCAGGAAACCGAACTCGGTACCTTGAAGACCTACACCGAGACCCGCTTCAGATTCGGCAATACCAACGGCTTCGGTGACGAGTTCGGCAACGACGCTCACAATAAGGACACCGAGCTGAACTTCGCCTGGATCCAGCTCGGTGGTCTGCGCGTCGGCAAGGACGAATCGGCCTTCGATACGTTCGTCGGCTACGCCGGCAACGTCCTCCAGGATACGCTGGTTCCGTACGGCGTCTTCGATACCAACGTCATCCAGTACTACTTCGATGCTGGCAACGGCTTCTCCGCCGTCGTCTCGCTCGAAGAAGGCTATGGCGCCTACACGATCGACAGCTACGTTCCGCATGTCGTCGGCGGTGTGAAGTGGACGCAGGGCTGGGGCGCCATCACCGGTGTCGTCGCTTATGACAGCAACTACGAAGAAGTCGCCTTCAAGGCCCGCTTGGACGTGAACGTGTCTGACGCTCTGCAACTGTGGGTCATGGCGGGCTACGGCACCGACGACAACCTCAGCGACGGGACGCTGGCTTTCCCGGCCAACGGTCGCGGCTTCTACAAGCAGTGGGGCGGCAACTGGGCAGTCTGGGGTGGTGGCACCTACAAATTCAACGAGAAGACCTCGTTCAACCTTCAGGTGTCTGCTGACGACTGGAAGAACCTCGGCGTTGCAGCGAACGTCGCTTACAACGTTGTTCCCGGCTTCACGGTCACGGCCGAAGTCGACTATCTCCATGCAGGCCGGTTTGGCGATGTTGACTTTGTCAACCCCGCGTTTACGCCTGCCGACAAGGAGAACAGCGTCGGTGGTATGCTCCGCTTCCAGCGCGACTTCTAACAGGTCTCGCTTCGGCGAAACCGAAACCCGGCGGGTTGCCGCCGGGTTTTCTTGTCCACAACAGAGTCTGCTCGGCGCGATTTGACGTCCAGGCTTAGCATTCTCTCTGCTTCTCTATTCCGCAGCTGCGTCAGAGAATGATTGTGGCATGAAGCAGCCGTGATTTGCCGCCTCAAAAATCAATGGTTATGGTGGGCCCGGAGGGACAACGTTTTCTACACAAGATCAATATGTTAGCGGATGGTTCGCCAACCCGTTTCCTTCGTATTCCCTCGTATGGTCAGGCGAACCTAAGGACCAAGAGGAGGACTAGTTTTCCATGCACGCGGACAAAAGGATCGATGAACCCGTGACAAGCTTGGCTGGTTTTGGGCTGCAGGCGGAATGGCAGCTTTCCGGCTTCGCAACGAAGGATATCAGAAGTTCAACCTGCCTCGGTCGGCGCCGCCAGCTGCTCTTGCCTTCGCAAAGTCCGTTGACGAAGTGTTCAAGCGGGAACGCGATCTGACAGAAAGCGGCGCCAGCCGCCGAATGATGAGATGTCATAAGCGCCTAGCAAGCCCACGGATTCCACCAGAAAGCCTTTGGCGGTGCTGCCGTCATCAAGCTCTATACTGCCAATGCCCAGCGGCGGCGGGATGGCGGCCACAAAGTGGCCGAAAGCGTCGGCAGGGAGCCGCCAGACCTCCACCTCGATCGCAGTGCCGCCGTTCCCGACACGAACCAGTCCCGGCTTGGGCGTCGCTTGGCCCGCGAGCTCATAAAGCTTGTATGAAGAGGCTGTCCTCATCGCCCGACAGAACCGGGCACCAGCCTCCCTGAGCTGGCCATTGAGCGGCATTCCCGAGAGGTGAGCGCCGACCACCACCAATTCGATCGTGCCGTCTTCGGCCGATGCGCCGACAGGCTGCGCGCTCGGCTGCCGCCAGCCGATCGCGCCGAGGGTGAGGCCGCTCGCGGCATGGAGATCGCGCGCGACGGACGCTACAAGGCCGTCCAGTCCGGCGGCCGCAAGCAGCGTCACGCTCATCGGCAGGCCGTCATCGCGCGTGCCGGTCGGTACGGCAATGCCGCACATATCGAGCAGGTTGACGAAATTGGTGTAGGTGCCGAGCCGGCTGTTGGTCTCGACCGGATCGGCGAGCACGCCGGCAGTGGTGTAATGCGTCGGCGCGGTCGGCACGCAGAACAGGTCGACCGAGGCGATGACCGGGGCGAGCTTCGCCTTGTAAGCCTGCAAGGCATAGAGGCCGCGAAAGGCGTCCGCCGCCGACAGACTTCTGGCGCCGCCGATGATCTTGCGCGTCACCGGATGCATGGCGGCTTCGTTGGCTTCCATGAAATCGCGGATCGCCGCATAGCGTTCTGCCACCCAGGCGCCCTCATAGAGCAGGTTGGCGGTCGCGTAGAAATCGCCGAACGGGATTTCGACCAGCCGGCAGCCGACCCGCGACAGCATGGCAAGCGAGGTTTCGAATCCGGCCTGCATCGCCGCATCGCCGAAGAATTTGAGGTCGGCTTTTGCCGGCACGCCGACAGTCAGCACCGGCTGACGCGTGGCGAGCGGCTGGATGGCGATGTCGCGCGAATAGGGATCGGCCGCATCGCGCGCGGCTGCGACCGAGAACACCCGATAGGCGTCGTCGACGGTTAGGCCGAACACCGAGACGCAATCGAGCGTTCGGCAGGCCGGCACCACGCCGGCGGCCGACAGCGCGCCGACCGTCGGCTTCAGCCCGACGATGTTGTTGAGGCCGGCCGGGATGCGGCCGGAGCCGGCGGTGTCGGTGCCCAGCGCGAAGGAGACGATGCCGCGTGCCGTCGCCACCGCCGACCCTGAGGAGGAGCCGCCCGGCACGAGCTCCGCATCGATGGCGTTGCGCGGGATCGGCCAGGGCGTGCGCACGCCGACGAGGCCGGTGGCGAACTGGTCGAGATTGGTCTTGCCGACGACCAGCGCGCCGGCGGCCCTGAGCCGCGCGACTACGGTGGCGTCACCGTCGGGCCAGTAGGTGTATTCGGCGCAGGCCGCCGTCGTCGGCATGCCGGCGACGTCGATGTTGTCCTTGACGGCGAAGGGAATACCCCAGAGCGGTTTTCCCACCGGATCGAACGGGCCAAGCGCTTCGGCCGCCGCAAGCAGATCCGCCCGGGCGGCGAGGTGGATGAAGATGCCCGGATCATCAGCTGTCTCGATGCGGGCATGGATAGTCGCAATCACATCGCCAACGCTGAGGCCGCTCCGATAGGCCGCGTGCAGGCTCGCTATGTCGAAGTGGACATCACTCATTTCGTCTCCCCCAGAATGATCACCGGCAGATCCCATTGGATCAGCACGACGCAGCCCTCCTTCGTCCACACCGAATGCTCGGTCCCGACCGGATTGAGGATCACGCTGCCGGCAGGATAGTCGCCGTTCTCGTCGCTCTGGGTCCCTTCCAGGACGACGATGGTTTCCAGCCCGGCATGGCGGTGGCGCGGCACGCCGGCGCCAGGCTGGTAGCTGAGGATCGCGACCGACGGCTCGACCGGTCCGCCCTTCAGCAGCCAGTGCACGCTGATGCCGTCGCGGAAATGCTCGAACGCCAGATCGCGCCAGCCGCTGTCGAGCAGGCCGGCAAAGGCAAGATTAGGCATTAGCAATTCCCTCGAGCACCTGGTCGGTCGTTGCCGTCCAGCCAACGATGGCGCCCTGCGCCCTGATCATGGCCAGGGCCGCTGCCTTGAATTCGGGAAAGTAGCTTTCCGTCGCATCTTCGGCGAGCAGGCATTCATAGCCACGGTCGTTGGCCTCGCGCATCGTCGTCTGCACGCAGACTTCGGTCGTCACCCCGGCAAAGACGAGTTGGCGGGCGCCGATCCACTTGAGGTCGTTGCTGAGGCTGGTCGCATAGAAGGCCCCCTTGCCGGGCTTCTCGATGACGATCTCGCCGGGCAAGGGCGCAAGCTCGTCGAGGATCGCGGTGCCGGGTTCGCCCGCGATCAGTAGACGTCCCATCGGGCCCATATCGCCGATGCGGATCGACGGATTGCCGCGGTCGCGCTTGGCCGGCGGCAGGTCCGAAAGGTCGGGCCTATGGCACTCCATGGTGTGGATCACCGGCAGGCCGGCAGCGCGAAAGCCTTCGATCAGACGCTTCACCGTCGGCACGATCGCCACGACCCGACTGACGTCGTTGCCGAGGCTGGCGCCGAAGCCGCCCGGTTCGGCGAAGTCGCGCTGCATGTCGATGACGATAAGCGCCGTGGTCTCAGGCTTGAAGCCGAAGGCAAAGGGCTGTGCTGCGATTTCTGCCATCAGTGATGCCCTGCCATGTGCTCGCCGATCGTCTGCACACTCGCCTGCGCGATCGGCGTCTCGTAGACGAGCGCGCCATCGGACATGACGAGGATGCGATCCGAGAGCTCCAAAAGCTCGTCAAGGTCTTCCGACATCAGGAGCACCGCGGCCCCCGAATTGCGCGCCTTCATGATGCGGGCGCGAATTTCGGCCACGGCCGAGAAGTCGAGGCCGAAGCACGGGTTGGAGACGATCAGAAGGTCGACTTCGCCGGTCAGTTCCCTCGCGAGCACGGCACGCTGCACATTGCCGCCAGACAGCGAAGCGATTGGCGAGGCAAGCGAGGCGGTCTTGACCTTGAACTGCTCGACCAGCCTGGCGCTGAAGGATTTGATGGTGCTGGCGCTGATCCAGCTCACCGGCTTGCCGTTGCTGTCGATGTCGAAGGTGCGGAAGGAGATGTTCTCAGCCACCGTCATTTTCGGCGCGCAGGCGTTCTTCAGCGGCTCTTCCGGGATAAGGCGGACGTTGAGCGCACGCGCCTCGGCACGCGTCGCCGCATAGGCGGTGCCGCGCACCATGACTTCGCCGGCATCGCGCGGGCGCTGCCCGGCCAGCACTTCGAGGAATTCCTTCTGGCCGTTGCCGGAAATGCCGGCGATGCCGACGATCTCGCCGGAGCGCACGCCGAGATCCTCGATCCGGATCGACTTCAGCCCGGTGCGGTCAGGCGCCTTCAGCGCCTTGACCTTGAGCACGATCTCGGCGTCCGGCTTCGGCTCGGCGCGGCTGTCGAGCGCGGCGATCGGCTGATCGCCGATCATCATCGTCGCCATGGCTTTGCGGTCGAGGTCGACGACGCGGCCGGTGCCGGTCAGCCGACCCTTGCGCAGCACGCTGACGTCGTCGGCGAACGCCGTCACCTCGTGGAATTTGTGCGAGATCATCAGCACGGTCAGGTCGCCGGCTTTTGTCATGTCGCGCACAAGGCCCAGCACTTCCTGCGCCTCGCCGGGGGTGAGCACGGAGGTCGGCTCGTCCAGCACCAGGAAGGAGCGGCCAAGATAAAGCTGCTTGATGATCTCCAGCTTCTGCTTCTCGCCGGCCGCCAGTTCGGCCACCTTGACGTCCAGCGGCAGCTTGAACGGCATGCGATCCATGAACACGGCAAGGTCGCCGCGCTCCTTGCGCCAGTCGATCACGCCGGGAACCTTCTCACGCGAAATGACCAGGTTTTCGGCACCGGTCAGCGACGGGACAAGCGTAAAATGCTGGTAGACCATGCCGAGGCCGAGCGCCGATGCGTCCCTGGGGCTGGCGATCGCCACCTCGCGGCCGTCGACCAGAATGTCGCCGGCGGTCGGGTGATAGAAACCCATTATGCATTTGACCAGCGTCGACTTGCCGGCGCCGTTCTCGCCGAGCAGTGCGTGGAAGGAGCCGGCCGGCACCTTGATGGAGACATCGCCCAGCGCCGTGAAGGCGCCGAAACGCATGGTCATGCCGATGGTCTGTACGCCGACGGCTTTGCCGGTGATCGCGCTCATCCTGGCTTCCTCACGGCAGTTGGGCGGTGAAGGACGCCGCGTTCGACACCGCACCGAAGACGCCGCCCTGCATCTTGATCATCTTGATCGCGGCGAGATGATTGCCGTAGTCGGTCGCCCCGCAGCAATCCTCCAGCATCACGCATTCGAAACCGCGGTCGTTGGCCTCGCGCATGGTGGTGTGGACGCAGACGTCGGTGGTGATGCCGGTGAGCACGATGTTTTCGATGCCGCGCTGGTTGAGGATCAACTCCAGGTCGGTGGCGCAGAACGAGCCCTTGCCCGGCTTGTCGATGATCGGCTCGCCCTCGATCGGGTAAAGGTCGGGAATGATGTCCCAGCCCGGCTCGCCGCGCACCAGGATGCGCCCGCAGGGGCCGGGGTCGCCAATGCCGGCATTGATGCGGCGCGAGCGCCAGCGCTTGTTGGCGGGCAGGTCGGCGAGGTCGGGCCGGTGGCCCTCGCGGGTGTGGATGATGGTGTAGCCTTTCGCGCGCATGGCCGACAGCACCGATTTAATCGGCTCGATCGGCGCGCGCACCAGCGAGAGGTCGTAGCCCATATGGTCGACATAGCCGCCCGGTCCGCAGAAATCGGTCTGCATGTCGATGATGATCAACGCCGTGTTGTCGGGGCGAAGTTCGCCATTGTAGGGCCATGGATACGGGTCGGCGTCGATATAGCGCTGGGTGATTTCGGCTCTGGCGTTCATGGCAAAAACTCCAGTTATTTGGTGATCGACAATTCACCCGGAGCGCCGGCAAGCGAACGGGTCGGCGACGAGGTGGCGATCATGATGATCAAGGTGAGGATGTAGGGGGCGGCGTAGAACAGGTAGTAGCCTTGCGTGACGCCGACCGACTGCAGCGCCGGTCCGAGCGCTCCGGCGCCGCCGAACAGAAGGGCGGCGGCAAAGCAGCCGAGCGGATTCCAGCGCGCGAAAATGACCAGTGCCACCGCCATCAGTCCCTGGCCAGACGAGATGCGCTCGGTCCAGCTGCCGGGATAGTAGAGCGACAGATAGGCGCCGCCGATACCGGCCAGCGCACCGCCGACACCGGTGGCGACGAGGCGCACCGTGTTCGGGTTGAGGCCCATGGCGCGCGCGGCGTCGGAACTGTCGCCGACGACGCGCACGATGAGGCCGGCGCGAGTGTTGCGGAAGGCCCACCACAGGACGAGCGAAAGTGCCGCCCCGATCAGGAACAGGACGTTGACGTCGAGCGCCGCCTGCACCTGCGGAATGTCGGACCAGGCGCCGAACGGAATGGCCGGAAGGTTGGGCGCCTTCGGCTTGATGAACGGCTTGCCGAAGAAGAAGGCGAGCCCCGAGCCGAACAGCATCAGCGCGATGCCGATGGCGATGTCGTTGACCTTCGCGAATTTGCAGATCCAGCCATGGAACAGGCCGAAGCAAAGGCCAGCGGCCGCGGCGGCCAGCAGGCCGAGCCACGGCGAGCCGGTCATCACCGCGACCGCATATGCGGTCATGGCGCCGAAGACGAGCGTGCCTTCTAGGCCAAGATTGATGCGGCCGGAACGCTCGGTGATGGCCTCGCCGAGCGAAACGAAGATAAAGGGCGTCGACACGCGGATGGCGCCGCCGAGGATGGCGAGCGGCACGCCCCAGAGGCCGATCTCGGTTGCGTCCATCAGGCAGCCCTCTGCCACAAATCGGGATTGAAGGCCTTGAAGCGGCCGTACAAGGTTTCGCTGAACAGGATGACGATGAACAGCATGCCTTGCAGCACCAGCACGGTGGCGTCGGGCAGGTCCATGCGGCGCTGGATCAGCCCGCCGGACGCGTCGATGCCGCCAAGCAGTATGGCGACCGGGATGATGGCCAGCGGGTTGTGGCGAGCAAGGAAGGCGACGAGGATGCCGGTGTAGCCATAGCCAGCGGCGAGCGAGCCGTTGGCGCTGCCTTGCACGGCCGCGACTTCCAGCATGCCGGCAAGACCGGCAAAGCCGCCGGCAAGCGCGGTAAAGCCGACGATGAGCGGTCCGACGGCCAGCCCCTGCACCTGCGCTGCCCTGACATTACCGCCGGCGATACGGGCGGCGAAGCCCCAGCGGGTCTTTTCGATCAGCACCCAGGAGAGCACGCAGGCGACGACGCCGACGGCAAGCCCCCAATGCACCTCCATGCCCGGAATGTTGCCGATGCGGTAGATGTCAGCGAGAGGCTGGGTCGAGGGCTTATTGAGCGAGGCCGGGTCGCGCAGCGGCCCTTCCACCAGCTGGTTCATCAGGGCGATGGCGATGTAGGCCATCAGCAGGCTGGAGATGGTTTCGTTGACGGCCCGGTAGTGGCGGAGCGCGCCGACGGCACCTATCCAGATGCCGCCGGCGGCCATGCCCGCCACGCCCATGGCAAGAATGACGATTGATGATGGCGCGCCGCCCAGCGCCACGCCGATGGCAGCCGCGGCGACGCCGCCGAGAACGATGGCGCCCTCGCCGCCGATGACGACGAGGCCGAGCCGCGCCGGCAGCGCCACGCAGAGCGCCGCGAGCAGCAGGGGCGCCCCCCGCGACAGCGAGTTCTGGATCGAGAACCACGAGCCGAAGCCGCCGCGCCACATGGTTTCATAGAGCTGGACCGGCGACTTGCCGACCAGCGCAATGAACAGGCTGAACAGGACCATGCCGACGACCAGCGCCGCGAGCGGAATGACAAAAGCTTCCGCCCGCCTGGCGATCCATTCGAGCGCCGCCGGATAACCCCTGGCACCGAACGTAGCCGGCGTGCCGGCACCTGCCACCGTGTCTGTCATGTTGCCGCCTCCGTCCGGTTCAGGCGGTCGAGCCGACGACGCCCTCGACGAGATAGTCCATGCTTTCGAGCTCGATGGCGGTCTCGGCGAAGGCCTGGCCTTCCGTCGCCACGACGGCGCCCTTGTTGCTCTTCAGCGGGCCCTTGATGACGGAGAACCCGCCCTTCATCATTTCGGCCAGGGTGGCGTCGAATTGCTTGCGGGCCGGCTCGCCGACGGCGGGACCGAGCGGGCTCATCTTGACGAAGCCGTCGGCCAGTCCGCCGCGGGTGAAATTGGGAAGCGGCGTGCCGGCGATGAGGTCGTCGACGAACATCTTGTAGACCTTGGCCCAGTTCCACTCGGCGCCGGTGAGGTATTTTTCCGGCGCCAGCGGGCTCTGGTTGGCGTGATAGCCGCAGACGAAGGCGCCGCGGCCGGCGGCCGTCTCGACCACCACTTTCGGGCTGTCGACATGGCAGGTGATAACGTCGGGGCCCTGGTCGACCAGGGCGTTGGTGGCTTCCGCCTCCTTGACCGCCAGCGACCACTCGCCGGTGAAGATGACCTGGCAGGTGATCGTCGGGTCGACCGAGCGTGCGCCGAGCAGGAAGGAGTTGATGTTGAGTAGCACCTGCGGGATCGGCTTGGCGGCGACGAAGCCGAGCTTTTTGCTCTTCGAGGTGTGACCGGCGACGACGCCGTTGAGATACTGGCCCATGCCGATATAGCCGAAATAGGAACCGGCATTCATCGGATGCTTGTCCTTGTTCCACATGCCGCCGCAATGGCGGAACTGCACGTCGGGGAATTTCGCGCACATGGCCAGCATGTGCGGATCGAAATAGCCGAAGGAGGTCGGGAAGATCAGCGAGGCGCCATCGAGATTGATCATCGATTCCATCGTCTTCTGGACGTCGACCGTCTCGGGAACGTTTTCCTCCTCGACGACGGAGATGCCTTCGATGCCCTTCAGCGACGCCGCCCCCTCGGCATGCGCCTGGTTGTAGCCGTAGTCATCCTTCGGGCCGACATAGATGAAGCCGACTGTGGCGGCGGCGGCGAAGGCACGGCTGATCGGTAAGGATGCCGAGGCCAGGCCGAGCGCGGCTCCCGCGGCGGAGGTCTTGAGCAGTTGGCGGCGGTTAAGCATGAATCTGTCGGTCATAGTGAATGCTCCCCTTTGGGACCCTTTTTCCGGGTCGGTTAACATGCCGTCCAGAAAGTGCATGCAATCACCGTGCCAGTTTTCGAATTGAAATTTATCCAATAAAATCAGTTATGGTATCGAAGGCTCGTGCTCACAGCAGAGGCAATTGCATGCACTTTTTGCCTTGAAAATAGCCAGTTTGACAGGCAGATTAAAATAGAGGCATAGAGGGCATATCGAGTCGAAGGACCAACGGGTCGGCCGACTCCACGAAAAGACGGGACGGAGGAAACTTGTCGGGGAAGCGCAGCTTGATCAGGTCGGGCACGACTGTTGATCAGATGGTGCGGGCGATCGGCGACCGGATCGTCACCGGCTACCTGCGCCCCGGCGAAAAGCTGGACGAGGCCTCGCTCGCCGCCCGCTTCGACGTATCACGCACTCCGGTCAGGGAGGCGCTTGGCCAGCTCAGCGCCATGGGCCTGGTCGAGAGGCGACCCAACAGGGGCGCTATTGTCGCCGTCGTGACGCAGGAGCATCTCGCCTCGATGTTCGAGAGCATGGCCGAACTCGAGGCGATCTGCGCGCGCTTCTCGGCCGAGCGCATGACCAGCAGCGAGCGCCGCGGGCTCGAGATCGAGCACCAGGCTTCAGCGCGGATGGTTCAGCTGGGCGCCGAGGTGGACTACGAGTATTTCAACACCGAGTTCCACACCCGGCTTTATCGTGGCGCCCACAATACGCATATCCACGATCTCACTGTGATGACCCGCAGCCGGTTGGCACCCTTCCGCCGCGCGCAGTTCATGCTGCCCGGACGGCTGGCCAAATCCTGGCAGGAACACGACCTAATTGTCACCGCAATCATGCGCGGAGACAGCGTGGCTGCGGGCAAGGCCGCCAGGGACCATGTCTCTATCGTCAGCGAGGCGAGCGCGGTGTTCGCGACTGATGATCGCAAGCCAATTCGGCGGGACGTAGCCTGAAAATTTCCGGACAGCCCGAATGCCCGCAGACGATGTCTGCTTCCAGGCGGCGCAAAGTTTCGCGCCAACGGCCGAGATGAAGCGCAGAGCAGCCATTCGGTATAAGGTGACCCTATTGGCGGATGGCTGAACCAGCTTCTTGTCGACCTTGGCTAACCGCCCCGTAACCTATTGGCGGATAACTATTATTTTAGTCGCGGGGAGAAACCCTGAACTGAAAATCAGGGACTGCGCCCAGAAACGGACAGCTTTTGATCAGCCCCGGCCAGTGGCGCAAAATCGGATTTGGCCAGCACCCCAGCTATCCTGGCAAAGCCGACAAATGCCTGCCGCGCCTGATCGGTTGTCATCTGACCAGCAATCGCGGCGTTGCAGCTTCTCACTGCGCAGCTGTATACCGGTCCCCGACGGGCCCTTGGCCATTGATTCAAGAATACCAGCGCCTCCCGCACCGAGTTGATGTCGTGTATCACGTCACTGGTCTTAACCTGCACGGGGGCAAGGAAAGCCAGACTGGTCATTTGTTACCTCCCTGGGATTGCAAGGGTTGATTCAGCATCACATGACGCGGCTCTTTCGTTTGAGGCTGTCGGACGCCATTTGACCATCCTCGCTATCTGCAGAGGCCAGGGGCTCGACGAGCCCCGGCCTTTCCTTCGCGAACCTCATTTGCTGCCCTTGATTGCAATGCGTTTGGCGTTTGCCTGCGCCTTTTTGGTCTTCGGCAGCGTCACCGTGAGCACACCGTTCTTGAACGTGGCCGCCACCTTGTCGTCTTCAACCTCACGGCCGAGACTGAAGCGCCGCTCAAAACGCCCATAATAGCGTTCGCTGAACTGACGGTCCTTGTCCTCGCTCTCTGCTTTCTTCTCGCCGCGAAGCGTCAGAACACCATCATCCAGCATGACCTCGACGTCGTTTTCATCGAGGCCCGGGATTTCGGCCGTCACCCGGATTTCCTTATCGGTTTCCGAGAACTCCACGCTTGGCCAAGTGCCATTGAGAGGAGGCACGCGGCCAAGAATCGAAGGCGTGTCAAAACCGCGGAACACCTCGTCGAATAGCCGGTTGACATTACGGTGCAACGACAGGAACGGATCCATGTCGTCACTGCGATAAATGCTCGGTGCCTGGCTGCCGCCACGGCTCCAGGGAATCAAGTCACGTACGCTCATTTGTCCTTCTCCTTTCCGTTTTATGGGTCGCACCCGGACCCCATCCACGAGGACGGGTGTCTGCTGCAGGCCGACCGCCAAAGATCAGGCCGCCGCGCTTTCAATGCCCTTGGAGGCCGCATTCTTGCCGGTATCGACATTAATCGCGATGCGGCGCGGCTTCATCTCCTCGGGAATTTCCTTCTTGAGGTCGATGATCAGCAGACCGTTTTCGAGCTTTGCCCCGACAATGGTCACATGATCGGCGAGTTCGAAGCGGCGCGCGAACGACCTCAGCGCCAAGCCATGATGGAGGTACTGAACCCCGTCGTTCTCTGTCTTGGCGCCCTCGATCATGAGCATATTTGGCTCGTGCGTGATCGCAAGCTCGTCTTCACCGAAACCGGCGACCGCGAGGACAATGCGGTATGTGTCTTCGCCGAGCTTGGCGATATCGTAAGGCGGCCAGTTATCCGCGTTCTGCGGGGGGCTGGCATTTTCGAGCAAGTTGAAGATGCGGTCAAAGCCGATGCTCGACCGATAGAAGGGGGAAAAGTCCAGGTTCGTTCTCATAGCTACATCCTCCTTGGAGCAACATAGTACGAGGGAACGCCAAGAAGCCTGGCGCTCCCTGACACATCGGCCCCTTGCGCGGCGACCAACAAAGATGAGTTGGGAATCGATTTCGGCCGTGTCAAGAGCAACCGCTAAAGCAGTTTCGCTACCGCCTTCGGATGGCCAGCGAATGCCCATCTACTTCGCAGGTATTTCGAACGGAGGAAAAGGATGACTATGACACGCCATGAGGCGCTGAGGAGCCAGGGACGACCATTGCCGGGGACACGGGTGGCAGCGCTAATTGACCTGATCGAGCCCGACGACGAAGGCGACCTGGCATATCCGCTTTGATGCTGCGGCGGTAGATTGCCGCAGCAGTACTAGCCCTGACTATCTAAAAGATGGTCTATTTTGCTGATCTTCGGCCCTGCCATCCACTGCGGCGCTGCGGGCAGATCCTCGATGACGGCGACCCTGCGTGCCCAGGTCGTAAAGGCCCTGTTCGCCGCCTCGACAGACTTCCGGCCATCGTACGCGGAGTAGCATGCATCCGACGCCGCAGCGTGGAGGAGGCCGCGCCTTTCAACCGGCCATTCTTCCAGAAACTCTATCGCATCCATGACACAGCAGATCTTTTGGACAACACGGCCCTCGTCTCTTACGAAAACCGGTTGTTTGAACGTCGCGCTTTCCATAGTGACCTCCCTTCAAACCTTGGGGCAACTGAATCTTGCCTCCCCGTGCGCGGCTCCCGGCAAACGATGTCGGCTACTTGGCGATCGCCACGGAAAACGGCGGAAACCGGATTTTCAAAGAGCATCGTTTCCATACGATCCTTCGGCTCCTGCTAACCCGACATCCGGCAAGCCGCGCTGGACACATAAAAAGATTGGAAACGCCAGTTTCCAGTTCAAGGGGAGCGGACCCGGCTATTGAATTGTGAAGATGCCGTCTACGGCCTGCCATTCGGAAGGCCGGATAAGGCGGTGATGGGCGACTCGCACGGAATGCAGCGCGCCTTCGAGTTCGCGCTCCCAGTAATCCAGAAACCCCTTGAGGGTCGGGAATTCCGGTGCCAGGTCGTATTCCTGCCAAACGTAGAGCTGCAAAAGGCTCGGATGATCGGGAAGGCGGTAGTGAATTTCCGCAGTTGTGAGACCGTAGCCCTCCATCTGCAGCCGGAATTCCTTGCTGACCATGCGTCTCTCCTATCGCGCGCGTTCAGGCATCAAGTCTTTGCGGGGGTTCTCGGGTCCGCCGTTCCTCGAGGTCACAGCCTACCTCGGCGCGACTATCGTCCAGTCGGCGAAGTGCCTCCATGATGGCGTCAAACGTCACCGGGCTCGCAGCACCCGGTGGCTTTCGCAGCGCAGGCATAGATTCGACGGCGCAAGCATCCGATGCCCATGAGGCAAGAATGGCGCGCTTTTCCTGAATGTCGAGCGTGCGGTCGCCCACCACCTCATCGGGGTGACTAAAGTGCAGCGCCGGGAACAGCAGGCGGTCAAGCGAAGGATCAGAGGTTTCAGGGGCGATCGAGGGGATGTTTCTCGACGAGGTTCGTTCCATCGACAGTCTCCGTTTCCTAACAATCTCCTTGGCATCGTTGTCTTCTTGGGACTCCAATCGCACAAAATTTCGTGGAGTTCGGATCGAATTTCAAGACCCGAAAGTCGCGCGCCCCTAGCGAAAATAGCTTCATGAATTCATGTCCCTAGCACTCTTGAATACAGAGTGCCAAAATTTTTCCAGCGACCCCTTGAAACCCGAAAATTCCAAAACTAGCTCGATATACGCGCGATGCCTGAAAGGGTCGCGGCGCCCCACACCGGCCCGATATTGCCGGTTCGGTGTGGAGGAACCTAAAAAATCTGTTTGTCCTGAAGGAGAACGATATGACGTTCCGTCCATTGCATGACCGTATCCTGGTCCGCCGCATCGAAGCCGAGGAGAAGACGGCTGGCGGCATCATCATCCCCGACACCGCCAAGGAGAAGCCGCAGGAGGGCGAGGTGATTGCCGTCGGCCCAGGCGCCCGCGACGAGAGTGGCAAACTCACGCCGCTCGACGTCAAGATCGGCGACCGCATCCTGTTCGGCAAGTGGTCCGGCACGGAGATCAAGCTCAGCGGCGAAGATCTGCTCATCCTGAAGGAAAGCGACGTGATGGGCGTGATCGAGCAGACCGCGACGGTCAAGAAAGCCGCCTGATCGAACTCTGGTCCAATCGCAATCCAGTCAATGAAGCTGCCTACTGAAGGAATGATCCAATGGCTGCCAAGGAAGTGAAATTCCATTCCGACGCCCGCGAGCGCATGCTGCGCGGTGTCAACATCCTCGCCGACGCGGTGAAGGTCACGCTCGGCCCCAAGGGCCGCAACGTGGTCATCGACAAGTCGTTCGGAGCGCCGCGCATCACCAAGGACGGCGTCACCGTCGCCAAGGAAATCGAGCTCGAGGACAAGTTCGAGAACATGGGCGCGCAGATGGTGCGCGAGGTCGCCTCGAAGACCAGCGACCTTGCCGGCGACGGCACCACGACCGCGACCGTGCTTGCACAGGCGATCGTCAAGGAAGGCGCGAAGGCAGTAGCCTCGGGGATGAACCCGATGGACCTGAAGCGCGGCATCGACAAGGCCGTCGATGCGATTGTCCAGGAGTTGAAGACCAACGCCCGCAAGGTGACCAAAAATGACGAGATCGCCCAGGTTGGCACCATCTCGGCCAATGGCGACGCCGAGATCGGCCGCTTCCTTGCGGAAGCGATGCAGAAGGTCGGCAATGAGGGCGTCATCACCGTCGAGGAAGCCAAGACCGCCGAGACCGAGCTGGAAGTCGTCGAGGGCATGCAGTTCGACCGCGGCTACCTCAGCCCCTACTTCATCACCAACCAGGATAAGATGCGCGTCGAGCTCGAAGAGCCCTATGTGCTGATCCACGAGAAGAAGCTGTCCAATCTGCAGGCGCTGCTTCCGGTGCTGGAAGCTGTCGTGCAGTCGTCCAAACCGCTGCTGATCATCGCTGAGGATGTCGAGGGCGAAGCGTTGGCGACGCTGGTCGTCAACAAGCTGCGCGGTGGCCTCAAAGTCGCCGCCGTCAAGGCGCCGGGCTTCGGCGACCGCCGCAAGGCAATGCTGGAGGATATTGCCATCCTCACCGGCGGCACCGCGATCTCGGAAGATCTCGGCATCAAGCTAGAGAATGTCACGCTCAACATGCTGGGCCGCGCCAAGAAAGTGGTGATCGAGAAGGAGAACACCACCATCGTCGATGGCGCCGGCTCGAAGAGCGAGATTCAGGGCCGCGTCAGTCAGATCAAGGCGCAGATCGAGGAGACTACCTCCGACTACGACAGGGAAAAGCTGCAGGAGCGGCTGGCCAAGCTCGCAGGCGGTGTCGCCGTCATCCGCGTCGGCGGCTCGACCGAGGTCGAAGTCAAGGAGCGCAAGGACCGTGTCGACGATGCCATGCATGCGACGCGCGCTGCGGTCGAGGAAGGCGTGTTGCCAGGTGGCGGCGTGGCGCTTCTGCGTGCGGCCAAGGCACTGGACAGCGTGCAGGCCGAAAATGAAGACCAGAAGCACGGTATCGAGATCGTGCGCCGCGCGATCGAAGCGCCTGTGCGCCAGATCGCCGAGAACGCCGGCGCGGAAGGCTCGATCATCGTCGGCAAGCTACGCGAGAAGCCGGAATTCGGCTGGGGCTGGAACGCCCAGACCAACGCGTTCGGCGACCTCTACAACGAGGGCGTCATCGATCCGGTAAAGGTGGTGCGCACCGCGCTCCAGGATGCGGCATCGGTTGCCGGCCTGCTGGTAACGACGGAAGCGATGGTTGCCGAGAAGCCGAAGAAGGAATCCGCCGTTCCGGCAATGCCGGCTGGTGGCATGGACTTCTGATGGTAACGGCTGTGTCCGCGCCCGGCGGGCGCGGACACAGCGACAAATGGGTAGAGCCATGAACGTGATGAACTTGAACGTAATCCCCCCGCCGTCGCGTGCGGCCACCGATCTGAACTACGAAGCGGACCTGAAGGTTGCGCTTGACCCGATACTGGTCGAGTTGCTCGACAGAGCGGAGGCCGCGGGTTGGGATCGGCGCAAAGCAGCATACACGGTGATGTTTCTGGCCGCGCGCAATCTTACCGACGGCAAAGGCTCTCCTGGAAACGGGAGTTCGGCAGGCTAAGGCGCGACGCACGCAACCTATCGCGCACGCGCCGTGGGAAAGGCTTCCGATCGAATGAGCTAACCATGTGAAACGGAGGAAAACATGGAACACAATCAATTTCAGCATCCCGTGAGGGTGTTCGTGGGTCTTGGGTTTCCGACCGACATTCAAAGCGTAAAAGACGCCTTCGTCCTGCTGGATGAATGGCCGCCATCGAAGCGGAACGCTGCTCATGGCATCGCTCTCAATGCTTGCAGGGCAGCCCTCGCCGGCGAGGTGGATGCCGAAACCGCTCGCAGCACTTTTGTTGCCTTCGCCCGTCGCATGGATTTGCTTGTGCCGGCCGCAGGAGACATCGTTGCGGCCAAGGCAGTTGGCACCTTCGGATTCGCTTCAGGAGGCCACTACGACAAATCGATGTAATCGATCTGTCGGAACGGAGAAAACCATGAGGGATGTTCGATTTCCCGAACCAGTGAGACTGCACGTGAAGCCCGCAAGGGAGCGCATCGTCGCCAGTTCCTGGGAAGCGCTCGAGTGCCTTCACGGCCAATGGCCAATAGGGGCTAGAGGTCCAAGCTATCGAGCAGCCTGCCGCGCTTGTCGCGATTCTTTAGACGGTTGGCGGCCTCCTCAAAAAGCAAGAAGGGCATTTTTGAAAGCAGCCCGTCATGCAGGTTTGGTCCAGGCCTCATAGTGAACTCAGCGCCGAGGCAAGTCTTGCTTTGCAAACGACGCAATCTGAACGATTGCACGCCTTCGTCGGACCGGCAAGGAGCGGATATGAGCCGGCGGCCGAAGTTCTGTGCCCAGCCATCAAGGCTGATTGTTGCAACTGAGTGTTCAGAGCTTCCGGCAGCAAAAAGCAATGAACTTTCTGTCCATCAAGGCGCTAGGTGCATTCCAAGGAGACATGTCGATGAACACCGCGACTCGGCCGGTAATCTCCGAATTGCTTCGCCGACGGTCATCTCCCTGAACGAGAAAAGGCCGAGGACGCGCAGCGACCAGGGGAAGAAAACGCAGCGACGTCGTTGCGGGAAGACGATCGAGACTGAGTGTAGCGAAGGCGATCTTCGGTCAGACCCAAACCATTCGAGGACGCGATGGGCGTGGCTTGGAAAGAGTACGCGGAAGGAATGCCACAGTGGCTGAGATCAGTCACGACCATTGTCGCTTGCGCCGCTGCGCTTCTCTATTTCGGTCAAAGACGCCTCGTGACGCGCCAAGGCGGTGTTGGTCCTACTCCAACCGGTGAACAAGGGACGTCCGATTTCCCTAATCTTTGGGCTGAATCGTCATCGCGTTCGGGCGGCTCCGAAGGCGACCAATTGATTGCTGAGGGCAGCGGCTCCTATTCGGCTTCGATTACGCTGCGGTCCACCTTGCGGCGACGCTCGGAATAGGTCTGCATCGCCTCCTTCCGGTATCGGCCTGGTGAGACTCCGGTTGAGCGACTGAATGCATTGCTGAAGGCACTTTCGGACCCATATCCGAGAGAACAGGCAATATCGGCGACGGAATGGTCCGTCTCGCTCAATTCCCGTTCGGCCAAGCGCATCCGCCAGTTGAGTACATAGGTCAGAGGCGGGACACCAACGACATCACGAAAGCGTACCGCGAACGATGTGCGCGACATTCCCGACATCTTCGCCAGTCCCTCCAGATTCCACGCATGTGATGGTTTAGCGTGGATTCCTCGTAGCGCGATCGAGATGCGTCTGTCGTCAAGCGCGGTAAGCCAACCAGATCGATCCGACTTGGTCGATTCGATGTGAAGCCGAAGAGCTTCGACGAACAGCAACTTTGCCAAATGGGTGATCGCTGTTGTGGAACCGGCGCGCTTGCGCTGCGTCTCCTCGGCCAACTCGGTAAGGAGCCAGCGCAGCTTCGCAGCTTCTCCTCTCTGACCATTGACGTGAACCACGGGAGGGAGACTTTCTCGCAAAAAGCCGCAGCGCTGCTCGTCGACCTCCAGTAACCCTCCGATCATCGTGAATTCGGAGCCTTCCCCGACGCGCAGGTTACCTTCTGTATCTCGCTCAAGCGGTGTGGAGGATGCGTTCGGCAGCCACTCCACAGCACTGGCCAGGATGACTGCTGGCGCTCTATTCGTGATTACGACGTCACCCGCCTCGAATAACGCCGAGGCTGCTGAGTCGGCTTCGGTCGACAGCCAGCACGTTCCTCTCACGACGGCGAGAAACTTTACCGCGTCCGAGCGCATGAACTTTCGCGCCCAGTCACCCCCAGCAACAAGCGTGCCGGTGAGAACGCAGCGAGCATCGGCGAGATCGAGGACGTCAGAGAGCGGGTCTGTGCGCATAGTTGTACCATCTCGCATAAACATCGCACGATCAAGCATTCATCATTCAGAAATGGTGACATACCAAGACACGGCGCTCGCGATCAAAAGGAGTCCCACATGCCTCTGGACCATTTCATCACGCTTGGCCGCTCAGGCTTGCGTGTAAGCCCGCTGTGTCTTGGCACCATGACATTCGGCGAAGACTTCGGTTGGGGTGCGAGCGAGGAGGACTCGCATGCGATGCTGTCCGCGTATCTCGATCACGGCGGCAACTTCGTCGACACAGCGAACATCTACACTGGCGGACACTCCGAGAGGATCATCGGCGACTATCTGTGGCAACGGGATGTTCGCCGTGACGGAATCGTGCTCGGCACGAAGTTCTACTGCAGCCTGTTTCCCGGAGACCCCAACGGCGGCGGTGCTGGGCGCAAGGCGCTCTTGCAGCAGTGCGAAGCGTCGCTGAAGCGACTCCAGACCGATTACATCGACATTTACTGGCTCCACAACTGGGATCAGACGACACCCGTCGAAGAGACGCTGCGAGGTCTCGACGATCTCGTCGCGGCCGGCAAGATTCGTTACATCGGCTTCTCGGATATCCCTGCCTGGAAGACGGCCGAAGCGCAGACGATCGCCCACTTTCGGGGATGGGCGCCGGTCATCGCGCTCCAACTGGAATACTCGTTGCTCGAGCGGACCAGCGAAGGTGAGCTTTTTCCCATGGCCCAGGCTTTGGGAATGGGCATCATGCCTTGGTCGCCGCTGAAGAGCGGATTCCTGAGCGGCAAGTTCGAGCGCGGCAGTAAAGGCGACGTCGACACGAAGCGCACCGGGTTGGTGGGCATCCCAAGCGAAGCCGATTACGATGTCATCGAAGCGGTCGCAGCCGTTGCATCGGAGCTGGGAGCAAGCTCCGCGTCGGTAGCGCTCGCCTGGGTCATGTCACGCGCGGGCGTCGGTTCCACCCTTATCGGCGCCAGGCGCGTCGACCAGCTCAAAGCCAATCTCGATTCCCTCAATGTGACACTGTCTGCCGAGCAGATCAAAAACCTCGATGACGTCTCCAAGCCAAAACTAAATTTCCCGGCCGAGAACAACGAAATGCTGGCCCCGATGATCGGCTTCCCTGGCACGACCATCGACGGACGAACGGTGCCCTCAGCATCGCGCCTTTCGGCCTAATCGCTAGATGATGGTCCACGGTTTCTGCCGTGGACCCAGGCAATCCGCGCAATCGGAGGTGTTTCGAGCGAGTTCAAAGGTGATGTCATGAAAGCTAGGAAGAACGCTCTACAATACCAGCGGCGGTGCCGGATTCCGGCAGGCTTGCGCGATCGCTTTCGCCGCTGAGAGTGCGATCATCACGACCACCGGACGGACTGAATCCACATTGAAGGAAACGACGGACGGATCGAGACCGTCGGCGGCAAGGCTCCTTGCGCAATTTGCAACGTTACAAGCGAACAAGCCGTCAAAGAAGACATCGCGGCGGCCATCGGCGACTCTGTCCGGCTCGCCGTCGTCGCTAACAGCGCCGGCATGGCGGCAATCAGAAGTACCGGCCGATAGCGAACGATCGCTCATATTTTATGAACCAGCAAGCATTCATCGTTCCGCCCTGGTCGATTATTCCATCTCCTTGAAAACGGAGATATAGCAATGAGCACAGCCCAAGCGCCAGGTTGGCAAACGCCAGCTCTCCACTTGAGTCGTCGGAATTTCGTTGCGGCGATGGGTGCCGCGGGGTTGCTGTTTCTGCCGAAGCACGCCGCCGCAGACGAAATGATAGATCTCGGCCTGCCGGGTGGCGGCGGGGAACGGCCAGTGACCACGGCCTTCCCGCAAAAAGGCAAGATGATCCTCCAGCGGACCCGGCCGCCGCTTCTTGAAACCCCCTTCGAGGTGTTCGATCAAGGCGTATTGACGCCGAACGATCGCTTCTTCGTGCGTTGGCATTGGGCAAATATTCCAACGCAGGTCGACGCCGGCAGCTTTCGACTGAATATCCGAGGCCATGTGAACGCGACACTCAGCTTGTCGCTCGCTGATCTGGTAGCGATGCCGACTTTCGAGATTGTCGCGGTCAACCAGTGCTCAGGCAATTCGCGAGGCTTATATGTTCCGCGCGTGCCGGGCGCGCAATGGGGCAACGGGGCGATGAGCAATGCGCGCTGGACTGGGGTCCGCCTCAAGGACGTTCTGGATCGGGCCGGTGTCAAGGCCGGAGCGATCAGTGTGCGTTTCAGTGGTCTCGACGAACAGGTGATCGAGGAGGCACCGCACTTCATGAAATCCCTTTCCGTCGATCACGCACGGGATGGAGAGGTAATGATCGCCTATGCGATGAATGGTGAGCAGTTGCCGCTCGTCAACGGATTTCCGCTGCGCCTCATCGTCCCTGGCTGGTATTCGACCTATTGGGTCAAAATGCTCAACGACATCGAAGTACTGGATCGGCCTGACGACAATTTCTGGATGGCGAAGGCCTACGTCATCCCGGATACACCTTTCGCGGCAGTGAAGCCTGGCGAGACCGGATACAAAACCGTTCCGATCAACCGGATGCTGCCCCGCGCTTTCGTGACCAATCTGAAGTCCGGCGCTCGGGTAAAGGCAAATGCGCCGCTCACGCTGCGCGGAATTGCTTTCGGCGGTGATACTGGCATCAACAAAGTCGATTTGTCGAGTGATGGTGGCGCCACTTGGTCTCCGACTCAACTTGAATCGGATGAAGGTAAGTATAGCTTTCGAAGGTGGGAAACATCGACGTTTCCAACACCTGGTGATCATCAGATCTTAGTTCGCTGCACCAATTCGAATGGCGAAGTTCAGCCGATGCAGACCTATTGGAACCCATCAGGTTTCATGCGGAATGTCGTTGAATCCATGAGCTTTAGCGCAGCGTGAGGAGGGGCCATGTCAAGATTTCTCGCACCTTTGATCCTCGCCACCATCATTGTCGGGGTTGGGTTCAGTGTTTCGACGGGAGCAGCGCCTGCCTCGATGCATTTCAATTCGCTGTCGCTCGACCTGCCATTCGGGGACCGGGTGTTCGACGGTCCCGATGCTGACGCGATCAACAACAACTGTCTTGCATGCCATTCGGCAGGCATGGTCCTGAATCAACCCAAGCTGCCGCGCAAAGTCTGGGAAGCTGAAGTCGAGAAAATGCGATCGGCTTACAGGGCTCCAGTCACTGAAGAGGATGTAAAAGCGATCGTCGATTACCTCACGCGGATTAAGGGATCAGATTAGGGGTTTGCAACTGCCCCTCACGCACATGCGCTTGTCCGCTCGTGATCGGGCCTGCCATTCCTCAGCGGATTCAACGCTCTCTACGCACCACTCTCAATAATTAATCAAACCTCGCGGGAGCATCTCGCCGGGGGAAGGAGAACTGATGAAATATTTGCTCGCGCTCGCCACCATCGCCGGGTCTTTGTTGATCGGCGGCCTCGCCTCGGCCGCAACCTTCGAAGTGAAGATGCTGAACAAGGGAAGCGATGGCCAGATGATGGTGTTTGAGCCAGCACTGCTGAAGATCCAGCCGGGTGACACGGTCAAGTTCATTCCGACCGACAAGACACATGACGCCGAGACGATACCGGGCATGCGTCCCTCCGGTGCACAGCCGTTCAAGGGCGCTTTGTCGCAGGAGCTTTCCGTGACGTTTCAGGAGCCCGGAATTTACGGCTACCGCTGTGCACCTCATTTCGGCTTCGGCATGGTCGGATTGATTGAAGTTGGTGAGAATACGTCAAATCTCGATGCGGCGAGACAGATCAAGCTGCCGCCGCTTGCTACGAAGCGGATGTCTGGACTGTTCGATCAAGTTTCCGCTCACTAGTGCCGCTTTGACCCTTGGCGATATGTTCGGCAAGGGCGGGGCTTCTCGGTCGGTTTCCAGAAAATCCTGACCGAGAAGCCGCGAAATTTGTGTGTACCTGCCGAGGCTGATCGTGTGATTCATAGGGATGCGGTCGCGCTACGGAAGGATCGTATCGAAGTCGTTCTCGATTGGAAGAGCGACTTGGCCCCCCATTGCCGCGGAGCGCGCGGCATATTCGGCGCAGGTCTTAGCGTACCTGCGCACCACGGCGGCCTCCTGCCGCGCCCTCGTTTAACCTCGCCGATGCCTGCTTTCGAGGAGCGGCAGAATTGACGTCAACGACCGGGCTGGGCGCTGAGCTGAGTGCCCGCAATCTGGCGATGAGCCAATGTCTTTGGAAAGGCAACTCCATCCCAATTGCCGATGAGGATCGGGGTGGCGGCAATCAGACGTATCCGGCCGATCGCGAACGATCGCTCATATTTTATGGACTATTGAGCATTCATCGTTCGACTCTTATTGCTTATTCATGTCTCCATGAAAACGGAGACATTTCACCACAGCCACGCCACGCGCAACGGTTTCGCCCTGCGCATTCCCCTCCTCTGACCCAGCCCAATCTCCACTCCAGTTCTCGAAAGGATATCCGTCATGAACACGATCAAGACGGCTGCTGCCGCTGCCGCAATGGTGCTGACCGCCTCCGGCACCGCGCTTGCCCAGGCCGCACCGCCCGTCGCCGACGACCCGAACCTCGACCCGCAGGTCCGGTCATTTCTTGAGCAGATCAACAAAGACCCATCCCCGTTTTGGGAACTGCCGCAGCCTCGCCCCCAAGAAATTTTGACAGGCCTTCAGAACCAGACGCCGGTTGACATGTCGGGCGTTTCAACGTCGGAGCTTACCATCCCGGTCGAGGGCCGGCGGGTGAAGCTCTACATCATGAAGCCCGATAAGGCTGCGAAGAAGCCCGGCGTATTGCTGTTCATTCACGGCGGCGTGTGGATCGTCGGCAATTTCGACAACCATCAGCGCCTGCTGCGTGATCTCGTCGTTAAGTCGGGCCAGGTCGGCGTGTTCGTCGAATACACCTCTCTTCCCGAGGCGAAGTTCCCGACCCAGCTCGACGAGAGCTATGCTGCGTTGGAATGGGTGAAAGCGCATGCCGCGGACTTCGGCGCCGACGGCAGCCGCATCGCGGTCGCGGGGAATTCGGTGGGCGGCGACATGACGGCCGCACTCACACTGATGGCCAAGGACCGCAATGGCCCGAAGATCAGCTATCAGGTGCTGTTCATTCCCGCGACCGACGCCAGCGTCGATAGTGCCTCCTATCTGACCTTTGGACAGGACCGATTTCTTGGCCGAGCGTTCATGAAATACGGCTGGGATCTCTACGCTCCAGATGCTGGGCAGCGCGACAATCGTTACGTGTCCCCGCTCCGCGCCACCCTTGATGAACTGCACGGTCTGCCGCCCGCACTGGTGATCACCGCAGAGAATGATCCGCTTCGGGACGAGGGCGAAGCCTATGCTCGCAAGTTGAAGGCGGCCGGAAATATGGTCTCGGCAGTGCGGTTCAACGGTACGATCCATGACTTCGTGCTACTCAACGCGCTCAAGGACCTGCCTTCTACTCAGGCAGCCATCCAACTCGCAGCGGACGGAATTCGTCAGCACCTCGATCACTGAGATCAACCCATTCACACGGCGCAGCGTCCGCGCTGCGCCGTGTGTCATGTGTACGCTTCACGGAACGTCGGATCGGGCGCTCGCTGCCATGGCGCAATTGGATGCAACTGAGCGGTAGACCTCTGCCAAGAATAAGATGCAGCGACCGTTCCTGGCTTAACGAGCCTCCGGACTTTCCCAATGGATTCTATGTCTGACAAGCTGCAATTGGCTGCGCTCCGGATCGCAATCATCGACCGGTGATCCACGCTTATTGCAAAACGGTCGCGCCGGATCACAAAGGCAAACTGGCAGGCCAGCGGTGGCGAGGAAGGCGCTCATTGCACTCTCTGTGCGCGTCCCCATCGAATGCTAGCATTCAAAGCCCCCATTTGCCGATCGGTGATAGGGAGATGCTAAGGGCCGAGCATCGATACGATCAACCGGCCTCTCAGGGAGGAATGCTTGCACGCTGCCATAGCCCACCGATAGCGAACGATCGCTCATATTTTATGGACCAGCAAGCATTCATCGTTCCGCCTTGGTCGAATATTCCATCTCCATGAAAACGGAGATACAGCAATGAACACAACACAGGCACCGATCCGTTCAGGATTTAGCCGCGCCTCCACGACCGTCGACGCCATCAAGGGAGTCGATCTCGTTGGCAAGGTGGCGATCGTTACGGGCGGCTACTCAGGCCTTGGGCTTGAGACAGCGCGCACGCTCTCGTCGGCGGGCGCACGAATCATTGTGCCGGCACGTGACGTCGAGCGTGCGCGCAAGGCCATAGCCGCAGCGGGTGGCGGCATGGAGGTTCAGCCGATGGACCTCGCCGATCCCGGCTCGATCGATGACTTCGCACGTGACTTCGTCGAGACAGGCCTGCCGCTTCATATGCTCATCAACAACGCCGGCATCATGGCGCTGCCCGAACTGAAGCGCGATGCGCAAGGCAACGAACTGCAGTTTGCCACCAACCATCTCGGCCATTTCCGGCTGACCCTGCGGCTCTGGCCGGCGCTGAAGCGCGCTCATGGCGCGCGCGTCGTGTCGGTCTCGTCCGCGGGGCATCGCTTCTCGCCGGTGGTTTTCGACGACATCAATTTCGAGCGTCGCGCCTATGACCCTTTCAAGGCCTATGGTCAGTCCAAGACGGCCAACATCCTCTTCGCGGTCGCCCTCGACCGGCGAGGCAAGGAAGAAGGCGTCCGCGCGTTCGCGCTTCATCCCGGCGGAATAGCGGCAACGAATCTTGGTACGCATGTCGGGGTAGAAATGCTGAAAAAGACCGGGTTCGTCGACGAGAATGATCGGCCGGTCGTCGATCTGAGCCGTGACCTAAAATCGGTGCCGCAGGGAGCGGCCACCCACGTCTGGTGCGCGGTCAGCCCGCAGCTCGACGGCAAAGGCGGGGTGTACTGCGCCGATTCAGACATCACGCCCGTATTGCCGGAGGGCGGTTCTTTCGCTTTGACTGAAGATCGTGCCAATCGCGGCACCGGTGTCCTGGCCTATGCGGTCGACCCGAAAGCCGCCGAAGAGCTTTGGCGCAGAAGCGAGGAGATCACCAATATCTCCATCCAAAGCCAGTCGTGACGCGACAACGTTGCGCTGCCTCCCCGTCCAGTGGTTCGATCGCATGGGCGCGCGCGCTTCAGTCCAAAAGGGCCTCGCCACCTTTCGGAGAGACTGAGGCGGGAGCAGCCGATCTTGGTCGCGATCGACATGATCGCTGCCTCTTGGGACGGCTGATCATGCTCGTGATCCAGAACCCGCCGCGCGCTGGCGTACTTGTCTTACTCATATCGACTAGCCTTCTCAGGAATTGAAGCCTCCGGCAAACCCGGCGTGTTCAGGGCAGTTGACGATTAGGCCTCGCCCTGCACCTGCCTGCGAATATCGTCAGCGAGTGGGTGCAGCGCTTCAGAGGGCAATGAGCCTACAAGACTGTAGCCCATACCGTTCGACGCCCAAGCCCAGCCGTCAACCCTACCTTGGGAGTGGGGCGTCATCGTCCGCGTCTGGTCCACGGCCATCGGTCTTGTCAACATGACAAGGCGCGTGCCCTGGTCATTGTCATACATCAGCATCAGGCCGGCGCCGTGAGGTGTGGAAACGACGCGGCCACCCATCAGCCGATAGCCGGACTTCGACAGGTCTGGCAGGACAGGCTTGCGCCCCATCCGTTCAGTCGCCCAGCTAGCCAGTTCGACTATATTGTCGGCCCGGAGCTCCACCGGCCTCGTCCTGTCTCCGGCATAGGTGGCGAAACTGTCGGAGGCTTCGCGAGCGAGGGCGACCACACCTTCGCTTGGAGGGACCGTCATATCTCGCATGTACCAGCCGCCGGATCCGCCGGCGAACAGAAGCACCGCGGCGGCGGCGGCAAGCCGCCAGCTGGAGACCCTGCTTTGCCGTCTGGTGGCAATGATGTGGTTGAGATTGAGCCTTGATGGCACAGGCTCGCCAGCGATGGGGTCAAAGGCGCCCTGCAAAAGGGTGCGCTGGACGGAATAGGAGGCAAAACGATTGGCGACATCCGGGTGCTTGTCGAGATACGCGGAGACTTCCTCGTTTCGGGCAGCGTCAAGCCGGCCGTCGACATAGGCGTGGAGATCGTCTTCGGTGATTGGCCTATCCGTCATTTCACTCTCCGCAGATGCGAGCCCGGTCTAACGCCCCTGGCGGGGCTTTCCAAGATCTGCCGCAGGCGCTCACGCGCGCGCGACAGTCGCGACATCACGGTTCCGATCGGGATCGTCAGTACTTCGGCGACCTGGGCGTAGCTAAGGTCTTCGACAGCTACCAGCAGCAGCACGCTACGCGGTTCCTCCGGCAGTTGTTGGATCGCCGAGACGATGTCCGCTCTTGCAAGGTCGTCCTCCTGTGTCGGCGGATGCGCCATGAGATCATCTGCGATCTCTTCTATGGCAACATGCCGACCACGCCGGGCCGCCTGCCGCAGTCGGCTGACTGCAAGATTATGCAGGATCGCGAATACCCAGGTGCGGGCGTCATCATTTCGGCGCCGGTGCCAGTGAGAGATCACACGCTCAAGGCAGTCCTGCACCAGATCGTCAGCGGCGACCGCGTCGTGAACGAAACCGCGGGCATAGCGTCGCAATGCCGGGATCATCGGTTCGACCTGGAAAAGAAGATCATCCATCGCACTGCGTCCCGTGGTTGGCCCGCCTCGACCGAGGCGGGCCATTTTCACTTACTCTGCCTGAACCTGAACAATCTTACCGGGCTTGCCATCGGCAGAGGTGGTGGCAATGACCAGATAGCGCCTCTCATCCTTATGCTTGGCTTCGACGATCTGTCGGATCGGACCGACCGCGTTAACAATAGCCGAACCGGCGGGATTGGTCATGAATGCTGCCAGGCCCTGGAGCTGACCGGTGCCATCGGGCTTGTCGGAAAGCGCAAGCACGTAAGGCATCTTCGGAACGAGGCCAGCGACGGCAGCCTGCAGAACCTGCGTCAGCCCCTGATTGAAGAGCGTGACGCTCGTCGACTGCTGCTTGTCCTTGTCACCCTTGGCCGCGAGCTTCAGGTGAGCGGCGTCCCCCGCCCCGCCGAGCGGCACGAGGTTTTGCATCCCATCGCCTTCGGGAACTGCGTTTGGAACGTAGGCGACCGCCTGCGGCGCCTGGCCGATCGGGATGTTGGCGATAACCTTGTTGGTCAGCGTATCGATGACGGCGAACTGGTCGGCATTCTCGAGGCCAACATACACTCGTGTGCCATCGCCAGACGGCCAGATACCGTGCGGCAGGTTTCCGACCGGGATGGTCGCGACCTGCTCGAAATTATCCGTGCGGTACACCTTCACTTCGTTCAGGCCACCCACGGTCACGTAAGCAAAACTGCCGTTTTTGTTGACGACGAGATTGACGTGGTTGGTGATCGGTCCGGTGTCGATGGTCTTGATGAGGTCAAAGGGCGCCTCGGCATTGAAGACCTGCGTCTTGCCGACATCCTTCAGCGTGAACCACACCTGCTTGCCGTCGGCGGAGGCGGCAATGTTCGGGCAGAAGGGGCTATCCTGCTTCACATGGCCGACGATCTGATGGTCTGCGACGGTGACGACGGCGACATCCGGATTGAAGGAAGAGCAGACATAGCCGTATTTGCCGTCCGGCGAGAAGATCTGCATGCCGGGGCCAGGAGCGACCTTGATGCGGGTCTTTTCTTCGAAAGTGCTCGCGTCGATCACGGAGATATAGTCTTCGCCGCGGACCGTCACCCAGACTTCCTTGCCGTCGGGCGTAAAAAAGGCCTCATGCGGGGACCGGCCGACATAGGTCGTGTGCTTCACGGCATTGCTTGCCGTATCGATGAAAGTCACAGAATTGGAGCCGATCGACACGATCGCGAGGGTCTTGTGATCCGGGGAGAAACCCATGCCGTGGACCAGCACCTGACCCTTGTAGAGGGGGCTCAGGTTGCCGGGCTGTGGATCGCCGAGCTTGATGACGCCGAGAAGTTTGTTGTCGACCGGATCGGAGACAGAAACCGTGTTGGAGAACTGCTCGGCCGCATAGACGCGGTCCTTGTGGCTGATCGGAATGTCCGGGTCGGAGGCGAGGCCGGGCGCCTGGCCGGCAAAAGCTGCCACGGGGGCAATTAAGGTGCTTGCCAGAAGAGCAAGGATCTTCAGGTTGGTTCTCATGTCTCGGTCCTTTTCAGTTGGCCGGTTTCATCGTCATCATCTGCATGGCCGGGGCCTTTGATGACGTCTCTTCGTAAGGGCTCTGTGTTGTCTTCGCGTCGTTGGGATCGACCTGCGTCGGCACCGCGTCCGAGGCGGGAAGCGGATCGCCCAGCGCCATGCGCATGGCCGCGATTTCCTGTTGCTGGTCGACAATGATTTCTTGCGCGATCCGCTTGAGTTGCTCGTTGTTGCCGTAGCGCAGGTAGGCGACGGCCATGTCGATCGCTCCCTGGTGATGCGGGAGCATCATCTCGACGAAATCGCGATTGACATCGCCTGTCGGCTTGGCCGCCATGTCGTTCATCATTTTCACCATGGCAGCGTCGTTTTCCTGCAGAAACGGTGCTTCGTCCGTCGTGCCGGAAACCGTTTCATGGTGGGCAGGCACATCCTGGGCAAAGGCCCACACCGAGACGACGGTGAGCAGCGATGTGGTCACCAGAATGCTGGTACTGCGAAAAAAGGCGGTCATTGTTATCTCCTGATCTCTCTCGAAGAGTTCAGAAGCGTAGACACCGGCGAGGGCGGATTATTCCGGGCGAACTGAAATTTTCTTGGCGATGCCGTGCCGGGTCGCGGCGGCGTGGGATATTGAGATGATGATGCGACATCGGCGGCCTTGGGTGCCGTCATCTGGAATCCATGCAGGCCGCTGGGAAGCTTTACCTCTTAGTCGGCGCTTATCTCGCCTTTCGCGCAATCAGGCAGCGCTAGCGACGCATGCCCTGTGATACTTCGAAGGGCATTGCCCTTCCGGGTGAGCAATCTGTTCGATAACAAATCCCTGATAATCGTTTCGGAAGCCTGAGAAACGCGATCACGACGGGTCCATGGTTCCGAATGCGGCTACAAGCGCGATAACGACGGCGCCAAGCAAGAGCTCGAAGGTAGCGCCGGCCAACAACGCGGTTTCTGCCTCGCTGCGCTTTCTACGCAAGAGGGGAACGAATACATAGCGATTGACGATGGCCGCGAGCGCCATGATCGCGACAAGTCCGATCTTGATGAGGAGCCTTGCCTGATAGGGCGACCGCCAATCTGTCGGCAAATGACCGAGGATGAGCAAGCTATTGGCCACGCCGCTCAAGATCGCCAGTGCGACTGCGACGTGGCCGAGCCTGGAGAATCGGGACAAAGCGACCAATGCTTGAGGACGATCAGCAACGTCGCGTGCCGCCCGCATGACAAATACAAAGCCAACAAGACCGCCAAACCATGCTCCGGCGGAAAGAACATGGACGATGTCGATGGCGGCATGAAGAGTGCGTCCAAAGCCCGTCCTCATTGCTGCGTGCCCTGTCAGGGAAAGGCTCGCCAGGGAACACCCGGCCAAAGCGGCCGCAAGAATATGGCGACGTGGCATGAGCCAACGGGCCAGTCCAAGCAGTAACGAACCTGCGGCGAGTATGTCCCATGCCCGTCCACTGGTTGTCAGCGTGAGAAACGACCACAGCGTCTGCGGGTCAACGGTCGCGCGCCAATCATCGGTCACGACAGCAATCTGCGCCGGAAGGACCGCCAGGACGCCTACCGCCACCATCATCGTGCATATTGCGGAAACCCCTGAAAAGCGCCGCACCAGGAGGGCGCGTATGGGCGCCGGCGCAGCGGCAGAAAACAACCCGCAACACCCCCAGAGCAACATGAGGGCCATGTCGATAACGGCGCGACCCAAAATCCAAAGCCCTTGCGGATCGATCAAGGCTTGACCGTGAAGCTGTAGCTGCCGTCGGTCTTGTGACCGTCGGCCGAAAGAACATGCCATTTGACTGTATAGTCGCCAGGCCTGAGCGCCGATTGCAGAGGAATGGTAAGGGTTTCGTCTTCATTCGACAGCTGCGCCTTGCCCGACGAAACCTGCGAACCCGAAGCGTCCTGCAGATTGGCACCGGAAAAAGCTAGGTTCAGTCCCTCTGTAAAGTCGAGCGTCAGCACCATCGGCGAGGTCGATATGATCGCCTTGTCGGCGGGCGTGACGCTCTTGAGATGGGCATGCGCGAACGCCGGCTCGGCTGCAAGAAAGGAACCGAGGCCGGCGAGTGCGAGGAAAACGGAAGCATGTTTCATCGATATGTCCGTGGAGTGATTTCCACCCATGTGGACATCCTGGAAGCGCGATTATTCCATCGGACAACGAAAATTGCCGCAGGTAATGTTGCAAGAGAGACAAGGCGTTCACGCAGAAATTCGCTTAGGAGAGCCAGACATTAAGGGGTCCAAGAAGATGGTCTTCATGGACACGTGAATGTCGGATTCTCCAAACCCATCAATTTCGACAGCTTTTGTGGGTGATACCTTAGTTGGATGCCGATTGGCGGAAAACAAAGTATGCATTGGCTCTCGGCCCAGGGATTCGTCCTGAATGCGATATGCTAGCCGGCTCTCCAGGAACTTGCGATTGTACGGTGGCGGTTCCGCGGCAAACAGGTCGCGCCACGTTGCCTTCAGCGCGACGATATCCATCGTCTTCAATTCGGCCACGCGAACCGTGGTTCGAGACGACGATGGCATCGGCACCGGTTCCGATCGCCTGCTCGGCATCGTCAGGATCGAGGATGCCCTTCAGGATAAGCGGCAGGGTGCGGAAGGCGAAGTGACCCGCCTATCGATCGCCGAAGAGCTTGAAAGCGCCGCCGATCGCATCGCGGACATGTCGCGGGCGGATCTCCAGATCATCCTTCGCCGCGCTGCCTTGATGCTGCGTAACGTCGCTGGCGTGCCCCTGGAGCCGGCAACAGAAGACGCCCTCAATTCCATAGCCGGCGAGATGGGGATCGGTAAGTCGGATCTCATTCAGATCGTGCTGCGGGAGTGGCTGGAAACGAACGCCTATCTGCCGGTCCGGATGATCGATGACGACAGCGAGACTGACGGGAGCGCGTAGACCGGGCTTCGGAGATTGTCCACGTGTACCGTGGCGCGAATCCGGCTAAAGTTGGCATTTGCGTTTAGATGCGTCGGGTCCGCTGCCGACAGCGGACTCAAACTAGGGCCGAGAGGGGCAAGGCCCTTTATGATCCCTATGCGGGGACCAGAGCTACAAACGTTCCGTCGGCTGATAGATATATCCCAAACTCCGCTCCACGCCCGATTTGACTCGCTAATCCGTGACTAAAGCTTACTGAAGGAACGTCGCTGGCCAATTTGAACGGGCGCCTGGCGCTTGGAAGAGTCGATCACGCTTTCGCCCCCACGAGGGATAAAGCGATGTCATTCGACGATCATCTCGATTCGGTGCAACTTGCAATGCTGACAAAGGTTCTCAACGACTATTGCACAGAGGCAGGAATTCCAGAAGGCCATCCGGCATGGGAACACTTCGGCCGGCGCCTCAAGAGCCTATTCCAGTCCGGGATACATGATCCCGATGAACTGGTGTCCAAAATGAACACTGGCTACGAGGATTGGCTAGGCGAGATCGGCGCTACGGGTCCTTTCATACCGCCCAAACTATCTTCCGAAGACCGTCTCGTAGGCGACAATCGCTTGCCAGGGTCAGACCTAAGAGGCAGGCCAGCCGCGAATACGAGATGATGCACCAGCGAGTCACTTATCTACGGAACTAGAAGCCCTCGCTACGTTGCGCCCTTAGCATGACCGAAGTACCGATAAGCGCTGAAACCGTGCAGTTCAGCGCTTGGTCAAAGAGACAGGCATCACCGAAGAACAAGCTCGCGCGCTTATCGCCTTCCTTGGGACTCACAATTGGTCATCGCTCATACGAGAAGCGCGCATTCTAACCCGAAAGCCCTAGTAGAAATCGCTGTCACGCATGGGGATCATCGCCGCCACCATGCTTGCTGGCGCCATCTGGCGCTGCGAAACGGCATGGCAGCCTGCTCCTCATGGGCAGGTGACGATGGCCAATCCGCCGTCGCCTTAGATTGATAATCGGTCCTTATCCATCCGTAGAGTGATGATCGCGCCTTCGTCCGACCAATTGTGATGGACCGAACCATTGAGCTGAGAGGTTATGCTGCGCCGAAGAAGCTTGCTCCCGAAACCGCCAAGCTCTGCGGGCGATACGACGGGCGGCCCGCCCCTCTCAGTCCACACAACTGTCACGTCAGTTTCGTCGACAGTGCTGGAAACGTCGAGCGTTCCGGTCGCGGCAGATAATGCACCGTACTTCATCGAGTTAGTCGCAAGTTCATGGATGATCATTGCCAACGTGGTGGCGCCAGCTTCCCCAACCGACATTCGCGGCACAGACACCCGCACGCGGCCGCTAAAAGCGCCCATATCGTCGTACGGTGCCAGCAGGATCGTCAGGAGATCCCCAAGCAGGGCGCCATTTTCATTACGTCCCGGCACAGGGCGCACCAGATCGTGAGCTCTGCCCAACGCCGAGAGCCTACTGGTTAGTTCGTGCGCCATCTCCTCCGTTGACTTGGCTGAGCGCGATGTAATCGTGGTGAGCGCGGTCGCGATACTCAACAGGTTCTTGACCCTATGGCTCATTTCTCCCGCAAGCAGTTCGTTGGCCTCTTCGGCTTGCTTGCGACCGGTGACGTCGAGAAAGACTCCAAACATCGTTCGGCCCTCGATGTCGGCATCATCTCCCTGGCCTCGAGCCGAAATCCATCGCACATCGTCTCCGACCATAATCCGAAAGTCGATCTCGTATGCGCCAACTATCGCGCGCGTTGCAGCAAACGCTGCACGAACCCTGTCCCGATCCGCAGGATGAATTTTTGCAGAGAGATCTTCGAAAATCACGAACGGACCGAACGGCAGATCCCAAAGACCATAGCCGTGCTGGTCCATAGTGAAATGATCTGTGTCAACGTTCCAAGACCACAGCGCGACACCCGCCGCGTCGATGGCAAGCCGGAGGTGTCTAGCATCCCATTTTATGAGTGGACGGGCATCAGTGGGCAATAGCGAGCGGTTCCTTCGCCTGTGTTTATAGCATGTATCGCGGCTCAAGACTCCGTCAATTCGCATAGCCGCCGGATGACGCGCGGCGCTATGAGGCTCATTCCGGCAAGCCAGCGTCGTAGTGGACGATGGCATCGAGGATCGTTCGATAGAGGCTGACTACTTCTTCGTCGATCTCCTCCCGCTTGATCCCCACCGATTTCGCATCGGCAAACAGCTTGTGCGTTAGCTCGTCAATGGAAATGGCATCGGCGTTCGTCGTCTCAGGGACGTTGTTGGCAATCCACCGATCTAGGAAGTTGATTCCGCGTGTGCTCACCGATCCATAAGCTCGTGCTCGGGTTCAGTTGATAGCGCTTTCGACACCAAGCGCGGCGCCGGCCGCTGCGAGGTCACGATATTTCGACGTCCAGTCGAGACCGCGCCGGGTGTAGATCCGCGTGCCGTCGTCGTCGATGATCAACTGCGACCGGTAGCCGTCGAACTTAACCTCGTGAATCCATCCCTCGCCTTCGGGTGGCTTCTCCACCAGAGTTGGCATCAAGGGGGGATGAACTTCAAACGCATGAACTGTCTCGCAAAGCCGCGATTAAATTAGCATGCGCTGAAATGGTTCCGGAAGGCGAATTCAAAGTTTCACGCCGATGACGAAGTTATCTGACCTTGGGCCGCCGATCGTCGGCCGACGCCATGGCGATCAGCCAAATGATGATGGTGACCATTTTTATGCCTGCCCGACCTGCGACCAGTGCGTCGACCGACGCGATTTGAGGCAAGTCATCTGGCAAAATCAGTCTGAACACGAACCGCTAGAGATGGACGCCTGCACGAGCTGAAATGGTTCCGGAGCGGCAAATGGATTTCGGCTGCAACAAACTCGCCGGCTGCACGTTTCCGGCATCATCAACCGCCAATAGAGAGGAACCGAAATGGCCGACGATAAGACTAAGCGCGATTTCCGTGATCGTGACCGAGTGGCGGGCAGTGAGGACTACGAGGTCGAGTACTTCGCCAAGAAGGCAGGCATTACAGTCCAGCAGGCAAAGGAACTGAGAGCTAACCACGGCAACGATCGGGCGACACTGGAACCGGAAGCCAAAGCACTCGGCAAGCGGTGACGACTTCCGATGAGCTACTCCAAGATCAGACGAACGATCAAGGAAGCACTCGTCTACAGGTTTTCCCGCCCCAAGCCCCCGCGTCATCCGACCCGGTTCATCGGGCCAGTGCTCGTCGTCGGCTCCGCCCCTGGATCTAACCTGCCCAAGGGATTCGACGAGAATTTTTCGGTTCTCACCGTCAACGGTTCCCAGTCGGTGGCGAGGAAATGGGGCATCGCCAAACCTGACGCGACCTTTCTCCATTTCAACCAAGTCGACGGCACGAACGACAATGCCGTAGCCGTACGGCGCGTTCTCAACGGCGAAGAGACCGGCATCTTGTATGTGATGCGCTGGCCGTTCGGAGAGCAGCGCCTACGCGATGGCCTCGCGGCATTTAACTATCGCTACGACCAGCTCCGGATGGTTAGCACGTACCAGCGCATTGCCCTGCACGAGGCGGTCATGGGCGCGCGCCACAGCGAGTTGGACAATGCACGGAAGTTTTCGAACGGCATCACCGCTGTGCTCTATGCATTCAACAGCGGCGCGTCGACTGTCGTCATATCGGGCATCAATCCCGGCTCGACCGGCCATGTCTACAACGAGCTCGGCTTGAGGAGGCTTCATAGCCACATGGACAGCTCGATCTTGCTGAAGCTACGCGGCCGTGGCGCCAATCTCTTCACGGCCGATCCTGAAGTCGCGGTATCAACCGGGCTCACGCTGTGGCAGGGCGCCGGCGGCCGATCGGAACCTTTACCGCAACTGTCTCGCAAGCCGCGGTTCAATGTTTGATAGTGATGACAGACCGGAACGAACTCGGGCCGCCCATTCCCGGCCAGCGCCAAAGTGGCAAACCGGGGCATGAGCGGGAGTATTTCTACCCTTGCCCGATCTGCGGCCAGTCGGTCGATATGCGCGACCTTCGGCCAATCATGTGGCATTCAAGGCCTGGACACAAACCGTTCGATCTCGGGGGCCATGAACGCAAAAGGCCCGCCAGAGGAAGCCATGACGGGCCCCGAAAGATGCCGAAACAACTTTCGTGCACCCGCGTCACACAGGTGCGTACGCAAAACGAGCCGAAAAACAGACCGTTCCAGCATGCACAAAAAAGCCCGCCACCATCGGCAACGGGCCAAGCGCCTCACGCTTCACAATACAGCGTCGGCTGCCGCTAGTCGGCGCCGCCGAGTTGCTTGGTCATTCTACAGAAATTGTCATGCTCCTTGGCAATGGCCTCGTCGCCACATTCCTTCATCATGCCGGGGGCAAATTGAGCCGTGGCTGTGCCTTACCCGCCCTGCCATGTTCCTGACTGGTGGATTAGTTTGGAATTCTGATTGGAAGCGGAAGAAATGCGGGCGATAGCCGACACGCTCATGCGTAAGGCATTTAAAGAGGCTCAGCCGTGTGGCTTAGCCGACGGGGCGGAGTATTCCCTCAAAAGGCGTGACCTCTATATCGGGCAGTCGCGGCCTCCACAACCATCGCTTGATCTAGGGGGGCATCGCGCTGTGCAAGCACCGGCCACATATCAAACGCCGTTGTCAGGCCGGTTGTCGGGGCGACAGCCATTGCTAACTGATCGCACGCCGTCTCGGTCGCTATTTGCCTGTCCTCATACTGTCTGGTCTAGGTTGGCCCCGTGTGATGAAATAGTCTTAGGTTTCCGAGTATGCGGGCGCGAATTGATCGCTCGCCAAGGCGGGCGATGCGCCATGGCGAGTTGTGGGTTAGAGAGGCTTGGAGTCCCCGGCGATGATGATCATTTCTTCCAAAATGCTTCGCTCCCTCGTCGGCGCATGGGTGGCACTGGCTGTGGTGTCCATATCACCTCGCCATTCATTTGCAGCGCCCAAAACGGCCGTTGCGACGAACGACTTTCTCAATAGCATCGGCGTCGTTACCACGTTCCCCGATCGAGGCCAGCCTTTGGCTAGGACTGTCGAAATGGTCCGCTATTGCGGCTTTCGATGGGTAAGGGCGGGAATAGAAGGTCTGAGCGACAAGGGCCCAACAACCATCCAGACCTTTCTGGATCTACATCGCGAAACCGGCGTGCGCCTGAGTTGGGGATTGGTCAGTGGTGGGACTGATGTGAAGAGGTTGGTCGAAACAGGTAAGGTGCTTGCTAAAGCTGGCGCGCTACTCGCGTTCGAGGGCGACAACGAGCCGAACAACTGGGGTGTCACCTATCAGGGCGAGAAAGGCGGCGGTGGGGAGCCTTCATGGATGGCGGTCGCAAAGCTTCAGCGCGATCTTTACCAGGTTGTCAAAAGTGATCCGGTGCTTGCGACGTATCCTGTCTGGTCGATCTCCGAACCCGGCGCGCAGCGAGACAACGTTGGCCTTCAGTTCCTTACGATCCCGCCCGGCGCCCAAACCAAGATGCCGGACGGCACGACGTATGCCGACTACGCCAATGTGCACAACTACATCTATCACTCACATTCGCCGTATCCAGCGGACAACAAGACGTGGCACGCTGGCGATCCATCCGCTGTATCCAAAGTGGACGGGCTATTCGGCAACTTCGGCGTCACGTGGGCGAGAGGGTTTCGAGGTTACACCCAGGAGCAACTCAATACGCTGCCGCGTGTCACTACCGAGACCGGGACCACCATCGGAGGTCCGGTCACGGAGCAAATGCACGGCTTGAATTTGATGAGCTTGTACCTCGCGCAGTATAAGCGCGGCTACGCCTATACATCGGTCTATCTGTTGCGGGACCGTACCGACGAAGACGGCAACCAATCTTTCGGCTTCTACAAGGCTGATTATTCACGCCGCTTGGCCGCGATCTACCTTCACAACCTTACGACGATTTTGGCGGATAAAGGCATCCCCGCCAGACCCGGCCAACTCGACTTCACGATCGCAGACCAACCCGAGACCGTTCACGATCTACTCCTGCAGCACAGCGACGGCACGTTCCAACTTATTGTGTGGGGCGAACGGTTGAGCGGTCAAGATCGTGTGACGGTCCATTTTGGCGAGACGCGCGCGTTGGTAAGAACCTACGATCCAACAATTGGCGTTGAGCCTGTCGGAACACTGAGCAACGTGCGTTCGGTCGAAATTTCGCTCAGTGACCATCCGATTGTCATCGCGCTTTCACCCAGCCTGTAATGATGGAGCCGTCTGCGTGAGGACTGTGTCAGCGGCGGTAGCAGAATTCTGCTCTGGAAGTTCTCCCGGATCTCCTTCGCAATGGCCAAAGCCTTCGCCCTGTCCTTAGTGGTCAGCACCGTGCGCCATGGTTCACCTCGCTGCTGAAGCGTTTGGTCGTTGAGCAGCAACCAAGACAATCAGCGACTACTGGGGCGAGCAGTGGCGTGCTGGTCCGATCAGGAGATAATTCCCCGAGGGCCCCGGCGTAGCCGGAACTGGCGGGTACCGCAGCATTTCTTGAACTTCACACCTGAACCGCAAGGACATGGATCATTGCCGCCGCGTTGCAGCCGGCCGATCAGGGGGAGTATCGCTGCTGAAGGCAGGAGCGCCGCCGCAAGGGCAGCCAACTTGGCCGAGATTCCAGGTACGACGAGGCGACGACCGGATTTGAACCCTCGCCACGCGCGTTCGGCCACATCCTCCGGATCCAGCGTGGGCAAGATACTGAAGAGTGGCGTCTGATAGGCGCCGGACCTTTCGAGAAACTCCGTCGACACCGGCCCTGGTGCTACACATGTGACAGTCACACCGGTTCGGCGCAATTCCTGATGAAGCGCCTCTGAGAAGAAGCGCACGAAACCCTTGCTGGCGAAGTACAAAGCCATATAAGGCCCGGGAACGAACCCGGCCACGGAACTGAGATTGAGCACCCCGCCCCGCCCGCGCGCCACCAWTCCCGGCAGAAAATGGAGGGTCAATTCGCTGAGGGAATGTATGTTTAGATCGATGATGCCGAGCTGGCCATCAATAGGGAGCGCCGTCGCCGCGCCCCGTAGGCCATAGCCTGCGCTGTTGACCAGGACATCACAGACCAGGCCGTGTGCGGACAGAAAGTCCTCTAGGCGCGTTGGCGCATCGCCTGCCACGAGATCCAACTCGAGCGTGAATGCCTCGCCACCCCCCTTCCGAACCTCAGCCGCCGTGGCGGCCAAACCCTCGGGCGAGCGGGCAACGAGCACAATCGCACCGCGCTCTCGTGCAGCGACGCTCGCAATCGCCCGGCCAATTCCACCCGAGCCGCCAATTACGACGACGGCTGGCCGGAATTCACGGTGCGAAATCATCTCGCGTTCCTCTGTCTTGAAGGAGTGGCAACACCTAGACCGAGCAGCAACACTTCATCGGCGATAGCGCCGTTCAGAATCTTTTCGAACCTCTCCAGCGCTCGTGCGACGTTCGCTCCATCCATTACCCGGTGATCGTAGTGGATGCGGACATTCACCGATCCATCTTCGCCGATCGGACCGTAGTTCAGAAGCGTGGTCAATGGTGTGAGCGGGTTGAGCGATTCCGCACCGAGGCCTGAATAAACGGACAGTTGGAAGGTACCGAAGTAATTTGCCCTTTGCCGGGCGATGTTCAATCCCAGCCACATAAGCAGCCACCTGAGAGGCGCGGGCGCACGGGCCATGCGCAACGCACGCCGGAACTCCGTGACCTCCAGGATCGGCCGTGACCGAGCTGCGTGGATGGACGCCTCAAGTTCTGTGATAGAGTAGCGCTCAGGGCCCTTGATGCAGCTCAACAGAACGGCCAGCTCGCCCTCATATTCGCGCTCGTGGGCAATCGAGGCTACGCTTACCGGATACTCGTAAAGCTGCGGCCAGGGCAATTTGACATAGGCGCGTCGAAGCTCGGGCGTCTCTCGGGCGAGAAGCGCGTATCCCTTCAGGAAGATCGCGGTCCAGGAGGGCCTGGTCTGCTGCGCCATTCTAGCCCTTACGAGTGGGCCGAGGTTCATCTGACGCTGCACCGCGACCCGTGGCACGCCGATCGAAAACCTCATCAGATCGCCAACAAGGCGCCGGGGCGCCGATAGCTTGAGGGCTCGGCCTCGCATCAAACGGACCTCTAATAAAGATAAGGGACTATTCGCTTGGTCTTTTCCATATAGGCACGGTATTGCGGGCCGAAATTCTCCAGCATCATACGCTCTTCCTTGTCCACTCTCAGCAGGAAAAGGACTGCGAACCCAATCAACCCCGATATGCCCGCAATCCAGTTCGCCAGCAGAAAGGCCTGGGCGAGGCCCATGAGCAGGAACGAGGTATACATCGGGTGGCGGACCAAGGCGTATGGTCCGGCGCAGATGAGTTCATGCCGTTCGCGAATCTCCAGCGTAATCGACCAGTTCCGGCCAAGTTCCTTGTGGGATCTGCGAAAAACCCATAGCGCGGAGCAGAAGATGATTGTGCCGAGAGCCAGGGTCCACGCGCTGGCCGGGTGGTCAGCCGCTGCGGGCATGCCGGTGACAACATAGAAGGCAGGCAGGATTGCGAGGCCAAACAGAGCAGATGCAAGCCCGACGATGTCGGAACGTGAGCGGTAGCCAGTTACAATTCGCACGCGCCTCGCCCGGCGCTCGAAGGGATACCGGATCACGTACCAAGCAACGATGCCGATCACCCAAATGACCTCGCCAAGTGAGGCTGCCGCAATGCTCACGTCAGGTCACCGGCGCCCTTTCTGCGATCGCGATTGTAGCAGCCCCTGAGTATGGCCACTTCACCCATCGCCTCGATTTCGTAACCGGCCGACCTTCAGGCGCAGCGATCCTCTCCGATTTGGTCCGCAGACGCGAAAGCCGGAGGGGCAGTACCGAACGCATTCGGTCCCATTCATCCCTCGAATCTTTGCTATGTATTCATCTTCCGAAGCTCGGTTATGAATTGTTGGGGCCGGAGCTGAATGGCGGGAGTCTTATATCCCATGGAATGCGCGATGTCCGCCACGAAGCCGTTGCAGTTCAAGACCGTCGCCTGCCAGACATGCGAGCTCGCCTGCAGCTTGCGGATGTAGGCAACGACTTTGTCGTATTCGGCCCGGGTCAATATGATTTGCCAGCTTGCGGATCTGTATGGTTCTTCCAGATCACCGTCGCTCCACCCGGTTTCGGCTGGCACCGGCACGAAATGGCCCAGAACATAGGGAACCGCACTGTTCGAAGCCGGGTGAAGGCCCGCGACTTGGGGATCAATCATTTTCCCGGCCCGGTCTAGGCGCCCAAAAACTGCGTAGGTGTGGCCGTAGCTTAGGGCGTAGCGGGAGCGGAACTCGATGAAGTACCGCTCGTCCTTTTTTTGAGGCGCAGCTCCGCCATCGGCAGAAGATACGAAATTCGGCTGGGGCGGCAGGTCTTTCGTCTGACATGCCGCTGCCGGGAGGGCCACCAACGCCACAAGCAAGAGACGGCTATTTACAAGCGTCATCGCCGCGTCCATTCCCCGAACTTCACAAAGCACAGACCTAATAACAGCCTATGCCCGCCAACCGCGCGGCAGGCTATGAAGCCGGCCAAAGCGTATGTATGGGGAAGGGCTTGGCACCCTTCCCCATACAAGCCGGTCCTTACTTAATCACTGGTTGCTCTACCGGAGCGGGTTCCGGCGGCGGGGCCTTCCCCTTTCCTTTGCCGATCCAGTCGGTCGCGCAGCCGCTCAGGCTGGCAACGGCGAGCACAGCAACCATTGCAATCAATATCCTGCTCATCAAGCAATCCTTTCCCCGAGGGCGGAATAGCCGATACAATCGCCACAAATAACTTGCGACCGCACTAAAATACTCGCGAACTGCATCAAGGCCTAGTGCAGAAATGACACAGATGGCACTCGGTGGCCGGGCGGCACGTTTACGTGACGTGCTGGCAGAATTCACCATCGGCCGGAGATCAGGCGTGCGACGCACCTCAGACTATCAAATAACCACCACCGTCGTGCCCAAAGGGGTACGGTCATAGAGGTCAATGATGTCGTCATTTATCAAACGGATGCACCCGTTCGACACCTCAGTGCCTATCGTCCATGGCTCGTCTGTGCCATGCACCCGGAAGTGGGTGTCGCGCCCGCCTTGATAGAGATAAAGGGCACGCGCACCAAGCGGGTTGTTTGGTCCGCCGGGGACCCCCCCTGCATACTGCACCAAGCGCGGCTTGCGCTTCATCATGCTGGCGGTTGGTGTCCACGACGGCCATTCCGCCTTGCGGCCGACGGTCGCTGTACCCTTGAACGAAAGTCCCTGCTCGCCGACGCCGACGCCGTAGCGCGTCGCCCACCCGTCCCTCTCGACGGCATAGAGGAAGCGTTGCGAAGTATCGACGACGATCATTCCGGGCGGCTCGCTTCCAGAATACCTCACTCGTTGCCGCGTGAAGCGAGGATCCAGGCCACTCCTTGCTGCGAACGCGGATGAAATCGGCTCCGCCGCCTGTCGTAACGCTGACGTACATCCGGAAACCATCAGAGCCAGACTACCCAGCACGAGCCCCCGGCGCGCAATGTGGTTATTGTCCATTTCTACCTGCTAAGAAAATGGTCAGCCTACCGCCGTCGTCTCTAACACTCCAAGGCCCCTCGGCCAAGTCTACGCCTTGCCCGAACTGACCTAGAACAACCGGAACCAGGCGTTGTTGCGTTGCCGACCGGCCACGCTCGCCAGACCGCTTCACTGGTGTGATGCCTAGAAATCCAATCAGACCGGCTGCTTGATGTAAACCTTTCATCCGCGTTAGGCGCCACGCAGGTTGGCTGAGGTCGTCGGGCGCCAGGAGAGTTCACAGGACAGACAGGGACCTTGGCTGCAGAAATCTGCTATGAACAAGCCTCATGCGACAACCACCTGGTTCCATTCGGTCATGAAGCAGTGGGCATAAGGAAAGAGATGAAGCCTGACTTCCAAGATAAGATCGCGATTGTGACCGGCGCAGGCTCCGGAATAGGAGCGGCTGTTTCACGGCAACTCGCGCAAGAAGGAGCCGAGGTTGTTGTTGCCGACCTTGATGCCGAGGCTGCGCACAGCAAAGCCGCCGAAATACGCTCGCAAGGAGGCAGGGCCCACGACTTTGCGGTCGATGTCACTAATGCGGCAGCTGTGGAAAACCTGGTCGATTTCACTGTTGAAAAATGCGGTGGACTGGATATGGCGGTCAACAATGCAGGTATCGATGGCGTTCGAAAAGCAACGGCGGACTATCCCCTCGACAACTGGCACAAGCTGATAAACGTCAATCTAAATGGCATTTTCTACTGCATGAAATACGAGATCGCCGCCATGTTGGATCGGGGCGGAGGCGCTATCGTCAATATGTCTTCCGTTCTCGGTTCCGTCGGATTGCCAACGGCGTCCGCATACACGGCAGCGAAACACGGGGTCGTTGGACTGACCAAGGTTGCGGCGATGGAATATGCGAGATTGGGAATTCGAATCAATGTCGTCGGCCCCGGCTGGATCGAGACACCACTTTCGGAGCAAGTGGAGGCAGCAGCTAACCGGCGCATGGCAGACCTCCAGCCCATGGGCAGGCGCGGGAAACCGGAAGAGGTAGCTGCTCTTGTGTGCTTCCTCTTGTCCGATCAGGCTAGCTTTATTACTGGAAGCTACCATCTGGTGGACGGAGCTTACACCGCCCATTAGCCGCAGTCGCGCCGCAGTTCGTCTCAGCTCTTGAATAGCGGGCGGGCCGCGCCGAGACGGCGTCATGCTATTGCCGCCCGTCGACGATGAGACGCGCATCTGCACGGAGCGAGGCGGAGTTTGGTGAGTCGACCTAAGCGCGGTTCCGGCGAGGCCGGTCGTCATCAACGTATCCGAGGCGCATTTCAGTTGCCGTCATGGCGCCGCTCCGTGGAGAAGGTTGGATTCCGGTTCCTTTCCCTCTACCACTCAAATCTCCCGCAATGTTCTCCGCGGAAACCTGGCAGCCCAGAAAGCCCGCAGAACTGCGGGCTTCTGGTCGGAAAGCTGTGGAGCGTACATCGTAAGAGGTTTGCTCTCTGTCGGCCGGTATTCTCCAAAGCTGGGGACTGCGCCTTTTTACTCCCCAGCTTTCTCACATTGAAAAAGCTAGGTATTTTAGGCTCGAAGCTTGGGATCGTTTGCGGCGAGGCCGCTCGAAGGGCTGGGCGGAGTCTATTGCGAGAGTTCCAACGTCGCGTTGGCCGTGCCGGCCGACTCCCAGGAGATACTCGGCGTCCGGCCCTGGGCGATCGCGCCGGATTTGGCTGAGCGACTCTGGTTGGTCAGCAAAAATCTGACTGGTGTGGCGTTTCGACCAAGCGCATAAGTGCCGCCAAGCCGCAAAGATGTTCACTGGCAAGTACGAGCATCGGCAGATCGAAGTCGCCGGTTCGTGAGACTGTTAGGCGAGCCATGACGGCGTGAGCGTGATTTCGCCCCAGCGAGGTGGCCGACGTTCTGTTCGCATGACCTTCCCTAAAACCATGGAGGGCGCGAAGTAGCCGTTCGTCGGCGGAGCAGTGAGCGACTGCTATTCACGCAATCGCAACCTCCGGCAAGATCGCCAGCAAGTCTGCTCTGAGGATGTGCAAAGCCGTTTGGCCTAGGCTATTGGACCGGCAAGGTCCGCCATTCGCTATCCTACGAAAACCTTCGCGAGAAGAGACGCAAAGATCCTGCCTAAAAGCCAGGTTGTTTCATTGCCGCCCTCCGCGGCCTCGCCTCGCTCGGCTTTGCCACGCGACAGGAGAAGACGGGCCATATTCTATTAACCAGCAAGGGGCGGACTTGGTGGGATCATAGCTTCCGGTTTTCTTTCACTGATCGATATGATCCCGTGCTTGAAGAAGACAGTGCTGGTTTCGCTGCCAGGAGCGCCTAATTCTGCCGAAACGACAACGAGCTCGAAGTGTCCGTTTGAACTGAGCTGATCCACAAGGCTTTCCAATGGTGCGTTTTCGCTCTGGCCGAGATGCTGTCTTCCGTCAATTGTGGTCACAATAAAATCTGTCACACTGACCTCCTACCAGCCAATCAGGACAACGAAGTCACAGGCTCGACCGACGGTCCAGACCGTGGCGTTTTGCTCTCTTCGGCTATCACCAACAGCGCTTCAAGGGTCAGCGCAATGCCTGACATCAGCGCGGAAATATCGGTGTTGCCGCCGGGCAGTGCGAGTTCCGCCGCCCTGGTTTGCATGCTGGTGCTGAGTTCCTTCAGTTTCAGGCACAGGTCGTCGTCCATGACATTCCTCCGTTAGCTGGATGTCTAACGTATCGACGAAGGGGAAGTTGCCCCCACGCGTCTAATAGGCTGTCTTTCGCCGTTTAGGTCCTTGGTTTTCACAAGGACCTTCCTTGGCTTCCCGAAAAGCGCGTGTAGCTTGTCCGCGACCTCAATAACCGCAGAGAAAGCTGCATAGAAAATCGACATGGTGTCGCCTGCAAGGCCGTTGTGAGGTCAACGCTGACCTCCATCTCAAGACCCCATGGTTGGCATTTGCCGCGAGACGATAAGCTTCATCGCGCGGCAGTCCGATCAAGGTTCGACCCGCGAAATCGGCCGGCAGACCGAAAATCCCATCGAACACCGCCCACGTCCCCGACGGTTCCTGTACAACCGAGAACCTCATCCAGCGCTCCCCACAATCGGCTCAGTGCTGGACCGTCGGATCATAGTCGCTGGTTTCATACGGGAGAGTATTTTCCCCTTCGAACAGGATGTCTTTCCTGCGAGCGAAGGCGATAAGCACCCCACGAGCTGTCTCGGCGTCGACGTCACCGGTCAGCGCTGCCTTACAGGCGCGTATCGCGGCCCTTTGCTCAGGACTGTTTCCGCACCATTCCGTGACGAACTGATATGCATCGGCCACGGTGTTGAGTTGACGAGGGAAGCCAAGACCGACCCATACGCGGACGGGCTTTTCAAAAGGCTTCGCAAGCATAGTGACCTCCTTAGCTCTTGGCCGGCAACCCGGCTCCAGTTTGATGAATGGCCGCAACGCGGCGTGAAAAGAATTTGTGAAGCGCTGGCATTTTTTCAAGGGGCTACGCGCCACGATTCGCAGCTGTTACCAGCGGGCGTTTCCAACCGCTAATTCCTCACGGGGAGTCGAGTTCCTTGGCCGCCAGATACATGACGGCTGCGGCTGCTTGTCTACGCTCCCAACCGGCCGCTTCGATCTCCAGATCATCCTTCGCCGTACTGCCTTAATGCTCCGCAACGTCTCTGGCGTGCCACTGGAACCGGCAACAGAGGATGCGCTGAAGTCCATAGCTGCCGAGATGGGAATCGGTCAGTCAGAACTCATTCAGATCGTGCTGCGACAGTGGCTGGAAACGAACGCCTATCTGCCGGTCCAGATGATCTATGAGGAAAGCGAGACAGACGGGAGCGCTTAGTCGGACTTCCGCCGTGTGTCGCGGAAGCCCAACCCGGCCGGCGCTTTCAGGCAACCTTAGGGTGCCGCCGGCCACTACTCAATCGACTCGAAGGTGGGACCGCCCTCGCCTTCGACGTTCAACCCAGATTTAGCCGCCCATCATCTTTGCCATAGCGCAAAAATCTGCGTGCGACCTGTTGAGTGTGGTGTCGCCGCATCCTTCAACACCGCCTTCTGTTCGTCGGGTTTCATCGCCATCCATGCGGTCTTGAAATCCCTTCCGCCTTCAACGGTTTTCATGCCGGCATCGGTGAAGAACGGCGACATCTTTGCCGGATCGTCGAGCGCGGATGTGCTGCCAGCAAGAGCCGAACCAGTCATCATCGCAAGCGCCATCGCGCCCATTGTGAGCATCTTGATGTTCATTGTTTAGTTAGGTCATTGACCTTCCGGAAAAACATCATCTGCTGAAGCCGGTTCCCAGCGCCTGCGTCTTATGTTCCGCCCGATCAGGCTCAAGCTCCCGCAGAGGCGCGCCGGGCATTATCCCCAAAAGGTTGTATTCCGACAACTCTAGCGAGAACGCTATGCTCACTTCTCGGCGCCGCTTCCCTCAAAGCGCCGCCGGTAAAGGCTCGGCGCCCTCTGGTTTGTTCAGTGTCAAAAGAGGGGCGCCGGGTCGCGCCGACTGACGTCCTAGGCCGCGCTCCTTCGGTCAAGGCCCGCCGCCCACTTGCGAGCGCCGGGCCCACCCACCCGACCTACAGCAGGTGATGGAGGGCATCATCTGCCGCATCGAATAAACAATTAGAAGTATCTAATGTTCCAGCGTAGCTGATGATACATGCCGCAGTGCTGGGCCGGCCAGTCCGGTCCCGCTGCCCTGATGTGTTTCAGCCACTCCGAACTCCGCCGCGAGCCTTGCTCGAACTGACCAAGGCTGGGCTGTCGTCGACATCGCCTGCCAATGTGAGCGCGGACCGGACGGCCTCGATCAGAGCAGATGGCAGACAGGGCTTTGCAACCCACTCGCCCGTGAGGAATATCGGGTGATGGAAGCCAGAGTTGGCAACGCTTGCCGAATGGACGACGAACGGAACGTTGCGACTGTAGAGCAACTGGGCGATTTCTATGCAATCGCCATCCTGCAGCTCGATGTCCATGACCACCACATCTGGTGAATGAGCACGAAACCAGCCGAGCGCGGCCCTGTTAGATGAAAAAGTGGCTGCGACCTGGAAGCCTGCGTCGCGCAAATGGTCTTCGAGATCCACCGCAACCAGCGCTTCGTCCTCCAAGATGACAACCGCTGCAGCCGTCCGGCCGTCCATGGCTTGGCCCTCCGTGGATTTGCCAGGAACATTTTAACATTTCTTGGAGGGTTCGCTACTTCTGTACGGAATCGTACGCTCGGCTTGGACCTGCGCATGTTAATCACGTGGCGGTCTGGGTTGAGGTTGCCCCCTTCGAGCGGTGCTCCTTCTCCACGTCGAAATTTAAATGTCGGCTGGCATGAGAGGTGGCCCGCTGCCAGGGCACGGCAACGGGCCTTTGACACAAGCCGGACAAGGATTTCTGAGACGGGCATCCGACCGGCATTTTCAACGAGGGATGCAAAATTTTGTTCCCGCGCCGTTTGCATAAATTAGCACGCGCTTGACTAAGCCTTGGACATGGTGCGGGGAATTGCATTGGAGATTTGGTGGCTGTGACAGCCACCGTGCGAAGGCGGGTCAATGACGACCACCGTCAGCGTCTCGATTCCGTCCTACGATTTTCCGCACTCGATCCGAGATTCATCCAAGGTCAAACGCGGCCAGCAGCTAGAGTTGACTGGTGAGGTCATGCGCATCGATGACAAGACCGTGACGATCGCCCTGGGGCCGCTGGTGACAGTCGCCATCGACAAGGCGCGGCTGGCAGAGAGGCAAAATCTCTGTTATTTGGGTAGGTGGAACAGCCATTGTCGTCTGGCGTTCGTCGCGGTCGTGTCCGTGGACTACATGAGCAACAGACGGAAGCCACACTGAAGCACTAGCGCTTCTTAGGGTTTCGGCGTGATCTCCTCGATCCGCACCTTGTCGCCAATCTCCCTTACTGGGCTCCTCTACCCAGCGTTGATCGCCTTGGAGCTGGCATGGGCGATAACGTGGAAGATGCTCTCAATGAGATCCTTTTCGCGGAATGGCTTGCTTAGCAGCGGGACGTCCGACGGACGATCGGCAATCGCGCTCGCATCAGCGTATCCGGTTATGATTACCGCTGGCCAATCCGAGCGGAGATTGCGCGCAAACCGAATGACCTCCACTCCGGATACCAGTGGCATAGCGAAGTCTGTGACGATTACGTCGAAATCATGTGGCGTCCGTTCAATAGCCGCCAGCGCCTCGGCGCCCCCTGCTGCACAGGTCACGGAGAAACCCCGCTGCCGCAACGATTCAGCTGTCAGATGCCGAAGTGCGCTGCTGTCGTCAATCAGAAGGATCGAAGGGCGTTCGTTGCCCGCATAGACCAGAATTGGCTCTTTCGCGGATTCAACCACATCGCGGGCAGGCTGCTCGACCGAACGTGGCAACCACAGCTCCATGGCAGTTCCGCGTCCAACAACACTGTCTATGCGCAGCGAACCGCCGGACTGCTTCATGAAACCGTAAACCGTGCTGAGCCCTAAGCCCGTGCCTTTGCCGACTGGCTTTGTGGTAAAGAATGGTTCGACCACCTTGGCTAAAATATCCGGCGCGATGCCGGCACCGGTGTCCCTGACAGCGATAACCACATAGTCACCAGGCGCCAGGTCTTCTGATGCCGTCGTAATCGTCCTATTTTGCGCGTGCACGCTAATTGTTCCACCCGATGGCATGGCGTCGCGTGCGTTGAAAACCAAATTCATCAAGGCGAGTTCAAGCTGCCCGGCATCGACAAGAACCGGCCAAACCGCATCATCGATCCGCCAGTCGAAGCGGATTAGCCCTCCCAGGACCGGAGCGACCAACCCGTTCATGGTGTCGCCAAGCGCTGCAAGCCGCACGGCTTCCGGCTTCAGGGTTTGACGCCGCGAGAAGGCGAGCATTCGCGTAACAAGGTCAGCACCTTGTTTTGCAGAACGCCGCATCAGGTCGAGAACCTGTTGTGACTGATCATCCAACGTCCCTTGACGTTCTAGCAGTCCCAATCCGCTGAGAATTGCGGCGAGCAGATTGTTGAAATCATGAGCCAAGCCGCCCGTTAGCTTGCCGATTGCGTCAAGACGCTGTGATTGTAGCAGCTGATTTTCAAGGCCGCGCCGCTCGGTAAGATCAAGCAACGTGCCCCGTATCTCCGGGTCGCGGCCATCAGAGCCGTTCGACATCACACCTTGATCAAGAAAGATGCGATACTCACCATTGGCGCATTGCCAGCGGAATTCGCACGTATAGGAGCCGGTGATTTTTGCCTCGCGAAGTGCCTGTTTCAATCTTGGTAGATCGTCGGGGTGGACCCGGCTGAGGCCGAAGGCCGGATCGGCGGTCAGATCTTCGGCCGAAAACCCGGTCAGGCGCTCGACACCATTGGTCACAAAGCGCGTCGCGAAGGGTGGCTCGGCTGCACGCGCATGGAAGCAGACAGGCAGCGAACTCAAGATAGTATCCTGCCGTTCCTCCGCGCTGCGCAGAGCCCGCTCGGCCTGGAGCTTTTCCTTCTGCGACTGCAGCGCCTGCGCAAGCAGCCCTTGTTCGACCGCCGCCTTTCGCTGGATCTCCAGTGTCTTTTCGTGAAGCTCGACGAAAACCGCGACTTTCGAACGCAGCATTATCGGATCGAATGGCTTGAACACGTAGTCGACCGCGCCGGCATCGTAGCCGCGCAGCATATGGGCGTCCTCTTTGTTGATAGCGGTGAGAAAGATGATTGGCGTGCGCTTGGATTGCTCGCGCTTGCGGATAAGCGCGGCCGTTTCATAGCCGTCTATTCCCGGCATAAGCACATCCAGCAGGATGACAGCGAAGTCCTCCTTCAGTAGAAAGCGCAGGGCCTCTTCGCCGGATTGGGCGCAGATGACGTCCCCGGTTGTAGCGAGAACTTCGCTGATCGCCAGCAGATTGCGTTCATCGTCGTCCACGGCAAGGATGCGTGCTTTTGCGGGCCGTTCGGCCAGTTGCAACGCCTCAAGTTTTCTGACCCTGTTTCTGGGAAGCTTTTGCATGGACCGGCCGTCAGTTCGCTGCCATGAGCATTTTTTCCGGAGTCTCGGTGCGTGACCGAGAACGACCGATCCAGACGCGAAGCAATGCCAGCAGCAGGTCAAGATCGACCGGCTTGGCGATATAATCGGAAGCACCGGCGTCCAAGCATTTTTGCCGATCGCCCTTCATCGCCTTGGCGGTAACCGAAATGAGCGGGATGTGGGCAATCGACGGCGTTCCTCGTATGCGCCGCATCGTCTCGTAGCCGTCCATCTCCGGCATCATGATATCGATCAATGCCGCGTCGACGTCGGGGGTCTGTTCCAGAAGCGCAATGCCGTCACGGCCCCGCTCAGCGTGCATAACCTGTATGTCGTAGGTCTCCAGGACGCTGGTGAGCGAGTAGATGTTGCGGATATCGTCGTCGACGATGAGAACCTTCGCCCCCGCCAGATCGGACTTGCCGTTCTGTTCGGTTGCGCCCTCTTCGCGTCCTTCTCCCGGGAGTGTTGCCGACATATGAAGCGAGAGCTGGGCAAAATTTTCGGCCCGGGGCGCATTCGCAAAAGCCGGGTTCAATGCCAGCACCTGTTCAAGCGCATCCGGATGAGGGGCAAAGAACAACAACTGCGGTAGGCCGTCGCCGAATTGGCCAGTAACCTCGTCCAGCGTTTGTGCGTTGTCCTTGGCAGAGCGCCCAAAGCCAAGCACGATAGCGTCATACGAGGCCACGCCAACGTCGTCCGCATTTGCCGCGAGACGACCGACCGCAGTGACGGAGGTCACGCCGTCGCGGATCGCTTCGACAAGCGATAACCGGCGATCCGGATCGGCATCTGCGACCAGCACGCGGCGCTGGATACGAAGCTTCTTGGAATGGATGTCCTGGAACACCTTGATTAGTTCATCAGAGGACACCGGCTTGGTTGAAATGCTGGACGCTCCCTTGCGCGCAAGACTTTCGATGTCTTCCGCACCTGAAATGACGTGGACGGGAATTCCCTTGGTCTTCTGGTCATGACGCAACAGATCGAAAAGCACCCACCCGTCGATGTCCGAAAGCCCGAGATCAAGCGTAATTGCGTCGGGAACGAGCTTACGGGCCAGTGCAAGAGTGCCGGAGCCCGCGTTCGACAAGACGCCTTTCAACTCGGCCGCGCGTGCGAGACCAAGCAGCAACCCTCCAAAGGTCGGATCGTCTTCGACGATCAGCACAACCCGGTCGGTCGGAGATATGGAATCGCGGTCGTCGATCAGCTCTGCTGAAGGCTGACTGCCAAGCGATGCCGACACTGCGACGGCGTCCGTCGGAGGAAGCAGGGCTGATTGCGCCGCCGCCACCCGGGGACCAGCGAATGGGATGACGAGAGTAAACGTCGACCCTTTGCCCGGTGTGCTTTCGACCCGCAGTTCGCCGCCAAGTAAGCGTGCGATCTCCCTGCTGATCGAGAGCCCGAGCCCAGTACCGCCATATTTGCGGCTGGTGGTGCCGTCGGCTTGCTGGAAGGCCTCGAAAATTAGCTTCTGCTTGTCTTCCGGAATACCGATGCCGGTATCGGTCACAGCGATCGCGAGCGCCTTCGCCGGGTGCGCGGCGCTGTTGCGCCGCCCGGTCTTCTCAACCCGGAAATTCAGACTGACTTCACCCTCCGAGGTGAACTTGAATGCGTTCGAAAGCAGATTGAGGACAATCTGCTGCAGTCGCTTCTCGTCCGTGCGAACGGTATCGGGAAGTGCCGGGTCGACCTTGATGGTGAAGCCGAGGCCTTTGTCGGCCGCAAGCTGACGAAACGTGCGTTCCATATGCTGGCGCAGATGCGACACCGGCATATCGTTGATATCGATCGAAACCGTACCAGACTCGATCTTCGACAGATCGAGGATGTCGTTGATGAGGCTGAGAAGGTCGGTTCCGGCAGAGTTGATAGTGCGTGCGAACTCGACCTGCTTTTCGTTGAGATTGCCCTGCTGGTTGGTCGCAAGCAGGTTTGAGAGAATGAGCAGCGAGTTGAGCGGTGTGCGCAGTTCATGGCTCATGTTGGCCAGGAACTCGGATTTGTACTTGGACGTAAGCGCCAACTGCTCGGCCTTCTCCTCCAATGCGCGTCGCGCCATCTCGATTTCGAGATTCTTGTTTTCCACCTGCTTCTTTTCGTTTTCGAGCAGCTGCGCCTTTTCCTGCAGCTCCTCGTTCGTCGCATGCAGCTCTTCCTGCTTCTTGGTCAGTTCCGTCTGACGCGCTTGCAATTCCGAAGTCAGCAGCTGCGACTGCTTGAGCAGGCCCTCGGTGCGCATCGTTGCGGCAATGGTGTTGAGAACGATGCCAACGGACTCCATCAGCTGATTGAGGAACGACTGATGCGTGTCGCGGAATTCGCCGAACGAGGCAAGTTCGATGACGGCTTTCACCTCGTCCTCGAACAAGGCGGGGAGGATGATGACGTTGGCAGGCGATGCGCTGCCGAGACCAGAGGTGACGCGCAGGAATTCAGGCGGCACATTGTCCAGCATGATGGCACGCTTGTCGGCAGCACTTTGCCCGACCAGACCCTCGCGCAGATCGAGGCGCTGCTTGATGGACGCCTTGCTTTCGGCACCATAAGACGCCGCCAGCTCGAGATAGGATTCCTCCTCGTCTCGATTGGTTACATAGAACACCCCGTATTGCGCGTTCACCAGAGGAGCGAGCTCGGACATGATCAGCCGCGAAACGGTCGCAAGGTCGCGCTCGCCTTGCAGCATTCGCGAAAACCGGGCGAGATTGGTCTTCAACCAATCCTGCTCGGCATTTTTCAGCGTCTGATCCTTCAGGTTGCGGATCATTTCGTTGATGTTGTCTTTGAGGGCGGCGACTTCGCCGGAGGCTTCGACGCTAATCGAGCGGGTCAGATCGCCCTTCGTGACGGCCGTTGAAACCTCAGCGATGGCGCGCACCTGGGTGGTCAGATTTGCGGCGAGCTGGTTGACGTTGTCGGTCAGATCGCGCCAGAGGCCGGCCGCTCCCGGCACGCGCGCCTGTCCGCCGAGCTTGCCCTCAATACCCACCTCACGAGCCACGTTGGTCACCTGGTCGGCAAAGGTGGCCAGTGTTTCGATCATCCCGTTGATGGTGTCGGCCAGAGAGGCGATTTCACCTTTGGCGTCCACTGTCAGCTTGCGCTTGAGATTGCCCTGCGCCACCGCCGTCACGACGTCGGCGATGCCACGCACCTGATTGGTCAGGTTCGTCGCCATCAGATTGACGTTGTCGGTCAGGTCTTTCCAAGTGCCGGCGACACCTTCGACACGAGCCTGACCGCCAAGCTTGCCTTCGGTGCCTACCTCACGCGCGACCCGGGTCACCTCGCCGGCGAAGGAGTTGAGCTGGTCCACCATGGTGTTGATGGTCGACTTCAGCTCAAGGATTTCGCCCTTCACGTCGACCGTGATCTTCTTCGACAGATCACCGCGTGCGACGGCGGTCGTCACTTCGGCGATGTTGCGCACCTGACCAGTCAGATTCTCGGCCATGGAGTTCACATTGTCGGTAAGGTCCTTCCACGTCCCGGCAACGCCGCGCACCTGCGCCTGACCGCCGAGCTTGCCTTCGGTCCCAACCTCACGCGCCACGCGCGTCACTTCGCCCGCGAAAGAGTTGAGCTGGTCGACCATGGTGTTGATGGTCGATTTCAGCTCGAGGATTTCGCCCTTCACGTCGACCGTGATCTTCTTCGACAGATCGCCTAGCGCCACCGCGGTCGTGACCTCGGCGATGTTACGCACCTGGCCGGTCAGATTGGCGGCCATGGCATTGACGTTGTCAGTCAGGTCCTTCCAGGTGCCGGCAACCCCGCGCACCTGTGCCTGACCGCCCAGCTTGCCGTCGGACCCGACCTCGCGGGCGACGCGTGTCACTTCCGACGCGAAAGAATTCAACTGGTCGACCATCGTGTTGATGACGTCCTTGATCTGCAAAATCTCGCCCAAGGCATCAACAGTGATCTTCTGTGTCAGGTCGCCCGTCGCGATGGCTGTCGCCACCTTCGACACGTCGCGCAATTGTACGGTCAGATTGCCGGCCATCGCATTGACGTTGTCGGTCAAGTCCTTCCAGGTGCCGCCAACGCCTTCGACATGAGCCTGTCCACCAAGCTTGCCTTCCGACCCCACTTCGCGGGCGACGCGCGTGACTTCCGAGGCGAAGGAATTCAACTGATCGACCATCGTGTTGACAGTGTCTTTGAGCTCCAGGATCTCGCCTTTGACGTCGACGGTGATCTTCTTTGACAGGTCTCCACGAGCGACCGCCGTCGTCACCTCGGCGATGTTGCGCACCTGCCCGGTCAGGTTCGCGGCCATCAGATTGACGTTGTCGGTCAGATCCTTCCAAGTGCCGCCGACGCCCCTCACCTCGGCTTGGCCGCCGAGCTTGCCTTCGGTGCCGACCTCGCGCGCCACGCGGGTGACCTCCGAGGCAAACGAGTTCAGCTGATCGACCATCGTGTTGATGGTGTCCTTAAGCTCAAGGATTTCGCCTTGTACCGCCACGGTGATCTTCTTCGACAGATCGCCCGAAGCGACCGCCGTCGTCACCTCGGCAATGTTGCGCACCTGACCGGTCAGATTCTCAGCCATGGAGTTGACGTTGTCGGTGAGGTCCTTCCACGTGCCAGCGACGCCGCGCACTTGTGCCTGACCGCCGAGCTTACCCTCGGTCCCAACCTCACGCGCCACGCGGGTCACTTCGCCAGCAAACGAGTTGAGCTGGTCAACCATGGTGTTGATGGTCGATTTCAGCTCAAGGATTTCGCCCTTCACATCGACCGTGATCTTCTTCGAGAGATCGCCCAGCGCCACCGCGGTCGTGACCTCGGCGATGTTACGCACCTGGCCCGTCAAGTTTTCGGCCATAGAATTCACATTGTCGGTCAGATCCTTCCATGTCCCGCCGACGCCCTCGACGCGCGCCTGGCCACCGAGCTTGCCTTCTGTGCCGACCTCGCGAGCCACGCGCGTTACTTCCGACGCGAAGGAATTGAGCTGGTCCACCATCGTGTTGATGGTGTTCTTCAACTCGAGGATCTCGCCCTTAACGTCGACGGTAATCTTCTTCGAGAGATCGCCCGAGGCAACCGCGGTGGTGACCTCTGCGATGTTGCGAACCTGTCCGGTCAGGTTGGTCGCCATTGCGTTGACGTTGTCCGTAAGATCTTTCCACGTCCCGGCAACGCCTTTCACGCGCGCCTGGCCGCCAAGCTTGCCTTCGGTGCCGACCTCGCGTGCGACGCGTGTCACTTCCGAGGCGAAGGAGGCCAGCTGGCCGACCATGGTGTTGACGATCTTGCCGATGCGCAGGAATTCACCGCGCAGCGGTCGGCCGTCGATTTCGACCATCATTGTTTGGGAAAGGTCCCCCTTAGCGACCGCGCCGATGACGCGGGCAACCTCGGCTGTCGGCTGAACCATGTCCTCGATCAGATCGTTGACCGACCTGACGCTGGACTCCCAACTCCCAGTGGCGTTTCGAACGCGACCGCGCTCGCCTATCCGCCCATCCTTGCCGACGACCCTGCTGAGCCGCTCGAACTCACGCGTCACCTGATCGTTGAGATCAACAATTTCATTGAAAGTCTCTGCGATCTCGGAATCCAGACCTTCGTAAACGTTGTCCATGCGAATTGAGAAGTCGCCGCGCCGAAAGGCTTTCAGAGAATTCAATATGCTTCGACGGTCCAACTGCTTTTTGGATGCCTGCACGGTCACAGCGCCACTCCCAGCCTTGGTGGATTCTATGTTGGATGAAAATGCCCCCGCGGCGAGATGGTGCACCCCGCCGCAACGCCGAAAACGTACCAGTCTGGATATGGTTCCATGTTGGTTGTCAGGCTTCGAGCTTTCGATGCTGAGCCGTCAGCAGCCTGCGCTGTCCCGACGTGAGTCATCGGCTTCATCACGTCACGGACGGCCAAGGACAAGCAAAAGCGCGGTCATCGTTGCGCTGGCGCACGCAACCGCTATCAGCGCTACAACGCCACCGGAGTTGGATTTTCGCTTCGCGCGAAAGGGAACCTCTGTTGTGGGCGAAGCACTGTGAACCAGAGCGTCCAGATCGGACCGGCTGCCGTGTCGAACGGAATAGGCGCGAGTGAATTCGGCTCCGAGAAGAAAGATCTCCGATGAGTAGTAAACCCAGAGGAGGATGACGAGCAGTCCACCGGCGGCACCATATGAGGATGCGATCGCACTGGTGCCGATATACCAGCCGATAAGTGACTTTCCGAGCGTGAACAGAGCAGCGGTCACAACAGCACCAATGGCTACATCGCGCCATTCTAGGGTCCGATCGGGTAACACTTTGTAAATTGCGGCGAACAACGCCGAGATCAGGAAAAACGAAACGATGGCGTTAATCACGCCGAGTACGATGGTTCCAAACGGCAGATAGGCATTGATAAAATTGCCCAAAGCCGAAATGGCGGCACTTGCAATAAGAGAAACCAGCAACAGGAAGCCGAGCGCGGCCACCAAGCCCAGACTGGCGGCGCGGGCCCGCATCAGACGCGACAAGGAACTGCCTTGCGACTCGACCTTCCAAATTGTGTTCAGCGATTGCTGCATTTCGCCAAAGACGCCAGACGCGGCCACCAACAAGGTGACTAGCCCGATTACTGTAGCCCAGGTGCCGTACAGCTTGCTCGATGCACTCTCCAGCGCGGTCTGAAGGAGATCGGCGCTTTCTGGCCCCATCAGTCCTGAGATTTGGGCAGACAAGGCCACTTGTGCGGCATCATGACCGAAAGCGAGACCCGCGATAGCGACCACAATCAGCAGGATCGGCGCCAGCGACGTGGCGGCATAAAAAGCCATCGCAGCACCATGACTAAGAGCATTGTCGTTGATGAAGCCGACTACGCTTTCTCGCACCAATTGCCACACATTTGCGAACGAGGGCTTCACTTTAAGTCCGTAGCCAGGTGAGTTATAGCGTCATTAGAATGCGCCAGAACTCCCGATGTTCCGAACGGGTCGCGCCATTGGGTGCGACCGCTAAAATGCGCAAAGCCAGGAGGTGCTCTGGCTTAATCGGCTGGCTTTTCAACAGTATCCTGCATATCGCCCTTGAAGTTAACTTTCGTGCGTTTCTGCACCATAGACGCGAGGTCTTCGGCATCCCAATTGGTCAGCCGAATGCACCCATGCGAAAAAGTTTTGCCGATCTTGCCTGGTTCGGGCGTGCCGTGAATACCGTAGCTCTCGATTGAGAGGTCGATCCAGATCGACCCCACGGGATTATTCGGGCCGGCAGCGATGGCAAAAGGTCGCTTAGTCTTGACCCCCTTGAAAGCGAAGTCCGGATCATAGTGATAGGTAGGGTTGTGCACCACACGTTTGACCTCCGCCGTGCCGCTCGGCGCCGGCTTCTCGCTGCTTCCGATTGATGCGGGGTAAACGGCTATCAATTTGCCGGCTGGATCGAGCACGCGCACCAGGCGAGCGTCCTTGTCCACCTCAACGCTGATAACGGCAACAGGAGGACCGCCCCGGCCGACATCGGGTACCGTCAAGATCACGCCGGCCCTTCCGAAGCCGGCGCGGGGATTGAGCCTTCTCAGCAATTGTTCGCTAATATGGAAGCGTTCCGCCAGCTTCTCTACCGCGTTGCGATAGCCCAGCCGCGGCAGACCGGCCATCCTCTCCATGCGGGCCGGAATCCGCCTGGTAAAGGGCCCGCGTACATCCTTGGGTGTCAATTCGTTGGTCACCAGGACGGGGTTGGCGGAGGTCGCCATCAGCTTGTTCCAAGTCTCCAGGGAGAGCTTGCCATCGGAGGGAAATCCGTTAGCGGCCTGAAAGGCGCCAACCGCCTTGGCGAAGTTCTCTGAAAGCTTGCCGTCGATCTGGCCCGGCGAGAAGCGCGCGCGATCCAAAAGAACCTGCGCCTTGAGGACGGTCGGATCAATGCCCTTCGGTTCGCCGGTGCCGAATTGGGCCTGATTGACGACGGTTGGCGTCAGTTTGGCCGCCTCTGTTTGGCCGCATGCTAGGATGAGTGCGGCGGCAACGACGAAAAGGAGCCTGCACAGCGAGTCAATTCCGGGACTGGCCTGGAACGTCCTTCCATGACGTGGAACGGCCCCTCTGGTTCTGATCGCAAACCGCTGCTTCATCGGAATATCCTGTGGAGGCCCGCTATGTGGGTCTGACGAGCCCCACTGCGTGTTGCACTGTGGGCGGGACTGCTTGTTGCTGCCGTCATGCGGGCCTCATTGATCTGGGCAGCTTCTTCTTCGAGCATCACAAGCTTTTCCCAGATCTCCTCCGGGTCGGCATGTTCCAACCCGACAAGGTCGTTTCGGGTTTCGTCAAGTGCAATGATGATCTCATTGAGTTTGGCGTGAATGGCGGCAGTGTCGCGATAGCCCTGCATAAGGACAACACCAGTGATTGCGATGGCCGCAACCGAAAGGGCGTATGTAACCATATTTGTCATGCCAAAAGGTACAAGCGCCGTGCAAAGCACCATGGCTATGAGCATCAGATAGAAACCTGGAGGCCGCGAAAGGAAATCGGCTGCGACGAAAAGGAAGCGGTTCACTCTAATCGGGCTATTTATCATAACCTGGCCGAGGCGAAGACAGCGAACAGCGCGGTGACCGCCACGCAAATAGGCACAGCTAGAAGTAATCCCGCCTCAAGCAACCGGGTCTTCTTGTCGCTGACCGCTTCGCTGAAGATAGAGGGCTCGCACGCTTCAACAAAGAGAGGCGAGCGAACCCAATCGGCGCAGGAAGGGACATAGCTGCGACGATCTGGAAATTTAGCCAAGAAATATTCCGATCGCGAGAAAGGTGACGGCGGCCGCGAATACCGGAGCGAGCAACCAACCGCCTGAACAACACTTCTATCCACCTGATTTCTCCGAACTTTTCCGGAGAAACAACATCCCTGAAGGCAGGCCTGTTCCACGCAACGTCACGGGTAAGACCATTGCGTCTTTTGGTGGGACTTTAGCCCCATGCCTCGGCGTGTAAGCAAAGCGATTAGGCGATGGCCTTTCGTTCGGCTCATCTTCAGCGAGAGATCGAGATGGATCCGCAACCTCAGTCCGGCGCAGCGATGAGTCGAAACTCCTGCCGAGACGCTCAAGGTCGCGCCATGACACCTCAATGACTCGCTGCGAAAGCATTCATTCCTTTTTTGATTGCCCTCCGAGCTTCCGCACCGTTCTGCCACCCCTTGAACTTTATGGTCTTGCCGGTTCCAACCACGGACGAGTGAAAGAACAGCTCGATCTCGCGCCGCAAGTCATCGGGGACATGATCCGCCGCCGGCTCGGCGGGAGCATCTTCTTTGTGGGGACACAAGACATAGCGGTCGTTGCGCAGGACCTTCCCGCCCTCGTCTTTTTGCTTGACCCGCAAGGCGCCCAGCAGATCGCATTTGATCACAACGCCAGGCGCGGTCGATGCCTGATGGATCACAAGCCCATCCAGAGGGTCACCGTCTTCGCCCAACGTAGAGGGAATGAAACCCCAGTCATAGGGATATGTCATTCCGACCGGTAGGGGCCGGACGTAGCCAAACACCTGCGTTCCCGGATCGAACGCAAGCTTCGCCGCGGCGCCGCGTGGGGTTTCGATCACTACGCGAATGAGGCCTTTGGTGGTCGTCGGGAGCTTCAGGTAGTTGGGCATCGAGACGCCTCTCTTTCGGGTTGACTATCTGTCCGTCGCCAATCGCTCGGGCACGCGATGGAACTTCAGAGCGCACGGAATGTTCCGAAGAGCCGACTAAGGAGAGGTCCGATATGACAAAAGCTTCTTTGCACATGCTGAAGGGAGTGGGTTATCTCATCTCGACGACGAGCGTCATCATGCTCGCTATCGTAAGCTGGTCGAGCGCTTCGAAAAGCGATGTGCTCACAGCCTGCCTGGTTGGCGGCGCAGTCTTATCGATCCTCGGCATGTTCTGCCGTTGGATAACATATGAAATTGAGAAGCGCCGAGAGAAGAACTAGCCGGCGGATGGGTGGCTGGCGCGTTCTGGATATCCGCAGTTTCGGCGACGCCTGACCTGGAGGATGTGGGCGGCTGCGGGCAACCTCCCCGCCATGGCGCTCGCCTGCAATTGGTCGAAGGCGGGCTCGGTGCGCTCGCCTTCGACCTTCGACCTAAATTCAGCCGCCCATCTTCTTTGCCATAGCGCAGAAATCTGCGTGCGACTTGTTGAGTGTGGTGTCGCCGCAGTCCTTCAACACCGCCTTCTGTTCGTCGGGTTTCATCGCCATCCATGCGGTCTTGAAATCCCCTTCCGTCCTCAAGGTTTTCATGCCGGCATCGGTGAAGAACGGCGACATCTTTGCCGGGTCGTCAAGTGCGGATGTCGGCAAGAGCCGAACCAGACATCATTGCAAGCGCCATCGCGCCCATTGTGAGCATCTTGATGTTCATTGTTTCCTCCGTCGTTAGGTCATTCGTCTTGACCTTTCGGAAAAACGTCATCTGCTGAACTCGGTTCCCAGTGCATGCATCTTATGTTCACCGCACGGCGCAACCTCCCGTCGGGGGATCGTCCAAAAGGTTGTATTCCGACAACTCTGGCGAGAACGCTATGGTCGCTTCTCGGCGTCGTTTCCCTCAAAGCGCCGCCGGTAGGCTCGGCGCCCTCTGGTTTATTCAGTGTCAAGGTAGGGCGCCGGGCTGGCCGCACCGGTCGGCCCTTTGCAACAACATTTGATATTGAAATTCGTCTCGGATGAGCTTTATAAAAATGGACGTTCCCCATTGCTTTCTAGGGAGGCTGCGATGGATAGCGTGACGACGAACGGCAAGGTTTGCGCTTGCGTTGAAGTGGTCGAAGCCTGCGGAGAATGGTTCGTCCGCGTGGTCGATGGCGACGAAGAACTTACCCGATCATTCGAGCTGGAATCTTTCGCTCTCGCCTATGCAGAGGGCCAGCGGCTACGCTTAGGGCTTGCCGCATTCAAACGGATCTAGGCAGCTGCGGGTTCGAGCCGGGGGCTTTTTGCCGCGCCGGAATCTGCTTTCATGACGCGAAAGCCATTCTCCGTTCGCCCATAGTTGATTCATCGGTAGATTTTCATGGAAACGCCCGCCACCTGGATGTGGCGGGCCATTGGAGCGTTGGCCATAAAGTAGTCAGGTCAGGATAAGCACGATCTTCAACGTGTCTGGATCGACTATGATGATCCGACCGTCGGCCAATACGAAATACTCGTAGCTTTCATAGGCTGGTACGATCTTGACGATCCGCGCGGGCAGACGATGCAGCCGGATCTTGTGCCGGGGAACCTCGACGCCGACCGAGATGTCGAAATCGACATTGGACACCGGCTCGACGCGGGTCTCCTTGATGACCTGGGTGATCTGGGTTTTCTGTTCGACCGTCACATTGCTGATGGAAGCAGTTGACCCCTGATCAGTCTGTGTCGAGGTCTTGCCCTGGGCCTGCTCGTCGGTCTGGGCCTTGGCCTTCCCTTGAGCCTGCTGGTCCGTCTGGACCTTGGCCTTTCCCTGAGCCTGCTGGTCGGTCTGGATCTTGGTCTTGCCCTTGGCCTGCTGATCGGTCGCACCTGCCTTGCCCTGGGCCTGTTCGTCGGTCTTGAGCTTAGGCTTGCCTTGAGCCTGCTCATCCGTCTGGACCTTCGCCTTGCCTTGGGCCTGGTCGCCCATCTTCATCTTCGAGCCCTTTTGACAGTCTGCTGCGCCGGCCGCGCAATTGGCGTCGCCGCCCGACTGAGTTTCAGCCGGCTGTGTCTGAGCAACTGCGACACCGCATCCGATGCTGAGCGCGAGCATGCTGGTAATCAGAATATGCTTCATTGGAGGTCTCCTCGAAAGCATCAGTCCCTTCGCGGGGGTAAACCTCGACGAAAAAACTTAGTTCCAGGCGAAGGCAAAAGCCACAGGCAGAGACTTCTCGGAACAAGCTGAATAGAGTGCAGGCTGACCTTAGAGGACCGCTGCCGACAATAGCAGAACGAGGCCGATCCCCATCATCAGCAGGCCAGGCCAGTTTTGCGACGGGCCAAGGAATCCGAGACCGCGCCGACGCGGCTCAAGTGTCGGACCTGGGGTTGCGAGACTTGGCTTTGGGCGATCAGGCCTAGCAGCAGAAGGCACGGGATCGCTTAGTCGTCCGCGCCATAAGACCGCGCCGGCCATGTACACAATGCCAGCGACAGTAAGCAACGCTCCAACGATGATAACGGCCATTTCGAGAGAACGGTTGAAGATCCCCAGCGGTTCCACCAAAAAGCCAGGCCCAACAGGCGCCGGCCATCTTCGACGCGAGCGCCTTTTTCTTGTCTTTGGTGGCAAGCGCGGTGCGGCAATGCGGTTTCTCGAAAATGCTGACGAGATAGGTCGCGAGAGGCTTGTCAGACATCGCCCGGCGCGCTCACCTCAGCATCCACCAAACGATTGCGGAACACAGCAAAACCACGAGCGCGGCACACGTGATCAATATACCGCTTCGCGTTTGCCACCTTGGCGGCTTAGCCGGCACAAGCCTGAACTGCTGCGCATGCTCCGTAGCGATTTTCAGCAGGGATAAAGCAGTTTCGTGCGGCGTCCACCCCTGCGCTTCCGAGGCCGTCACCAGCGCTGCGAATGCGGCTTCCAAGGCGACTTCACAGTTGGCCTTCCGGTCTGGGCTATCCTTTGGCAGTATAGGCGGTTCGACGGCTCGGGACATGCAGACAAATCGGCTCGCCGATGAAAGGTTCCCGCGTTTAAGGCCTTCACTTTCGAAAGCCGGCTTCCAGTCGCGATTGCGCTTCCTCTGGCGGACCTGATTTTCCGCTTGGCCGGCGCCTTTCAGGCAACCTCCCCTATGGCGTCGGCCTTCTTCCTCCTAGCTTGCCTTCGCGCACAGGTTGCGCGATGCTGCCCTCGGGGAGTAAAGAGATGGGGCAATCCAATGGCAGCCGAGATCAAGAGCGAGAAGCAAGCAATTACCATCGACAAGTGGGAGGTAGCCATGAGTGAAGCAGTCGGAGGCGTCGTTCTACTACTGTTCCCGACCGATGGTGATGTTGTCCCGATCATACTTAGGCCTGCTCAGGCAACAAAATTGGGCCACGATTTACAATCGCCCAAGTTCGTACCGAAGCCGACAGTCCAATGATCTAGCGGCTACTGGCAGCCGCCAATGCGGCTCAAACACGCTCACCACGTAGGCCCTTGCGGGATACCTGTCATCGCCAGGTCTATGCGCTCTAGGCGCGTAACGTGGCCGGTCCGGGTTCGGTGGACCCTCGTGATAGCGCCGCATTCAACTTTGACATCACCAGCCTGAGAGAACCGTCTCCATCTCGACGGTCTCGACCTGCTGCGCGAAGCGCTGGTGATAGACTGTGAGGAGCGCATCATGTGTCGCGTCAGAAGAGCTGCACAGAGCGTCGGTGACGACAACCACCCGATAGCCGAAATCGATCCCGCCGAGTACCGTGGCCAGAACACACACGTCGGTTTCGCCGCCTGTGATGACCAGCGTGTCGACGTTCTGGCCTATCAGATGGGCTCTTAGGGGGCCTTCGAACCAAGGCGAATAGATATGCTTGTCGATCGTCGTTGCCGGCGGACAGTACTCCGCGAGTGTCGGCAACAGTTCGACCATTTCGGGGCCCATGTTTTCGATCGTCATCGAGGCCCAACGTTCATAATAGCGCTTCCATGTTCCGGTGCCTTGCCCGGATTTGCGAGCAGGAAGGAAGCGCGTGAAAACCGTCTGCGGCGCGCGCCTTGCGACAAGCCGCTCTATCTGGGGGAGGACGCGGCTGATCCAGGGTGTCGCCCATGGTGACGGTTCGGCAAACAGGCGCTGCATATCCACACAGATGTGCATACATCGATCGCCTAGCGGGCCATATACTAGTCCATGCATCGACATGCAGATAGACCTCGGCAGGCTGCGAATGTTCCAATGCTTCGGCGCCGCGCAGGAAGAGAAGCTGCGCCCGCGGCGGTCTGTGTTTTGCGACAAGACTTCGGTCCCATGTCCCGTCCGACCGAAGCCCAACCCTGGAACGTTTGCACTTGTCCAAGGTTCGGGTGACTTGGCGACTGACGATGTGGTCAACGCCTAGTGTCACGAAGGAGGAAATCATGAGAATGCATCTTACGGGCGCCGCTGCGGCGTTGTTGCTCTTCGCTGGTGTCGGCGCGGTCGCTGCTCAGGACGTCGTCATCACGCCTGAGCAGGATACGGTCATCCATGAGTATGTGAAGAAGCAGCCCTTGGCATCCGTGAAGATTCCCGGCGTCGAACTCAATATCGGCACAGCTCTGCCCGACACGGTCGAGCTTCATGAAGTGCCCAACGTCAAATACCGTTATGTCGTTGTCGACAACCGGACGGTTCTTGTGGATCCCGGCACGCGCAAGATTGTCAAAGTCTACAACTGACGAATCTAACTGTTGAAGCCCGTCGCCCAAATTGGCGGCGGGCTTACCCGATCATTCGAGTCAGAGGCGCTTAGTCTAAGCGCCGCTGCCCTGCTGTCCTCGGATGGCTGGTGAACGAGATGTTTCGGTCAGGGCGCCCCGCGTGCCGGCAGGGCTGGCAAAAGAGCACCTTGATCAAGTCCCAATGCAGGCAGCCGTAGTCCGCGCCGAGACGGTCAACCAGCGCCTGGATATCGATGTCCACATGGCGGCGGCATGTCATGCAGTCGACCGAAAGCCCCGACCCGATCTGCAGCTTCTTGCCGAGCGTGTCCTCGACAAACGGATATTTCATGGTCATGGGATTGCGCTACCCATCCTTGGGAGGCCGCACCGGTCCTGTCCCGAACCATTGAATGAAGGGCGCATCCTTGCCGGTGATGTCCTTCACCGTCTTCAATAGCGCTTCGTGGGCACGCTGGAGTGCCCGGTAATGCTCGCTGCTGGGTGATAGCAACGGCTGGACGATGCTTTTATGAAGTCGTTCCGCCGCCGTCAGGAAGCGCTCGATCTCAGCCTCTGAAAGCTGCTTGGAAAGCTTGGTTCTGGCCATAGGCGAACTCCGTTAAAGGGGATCGCCGCAACGGGAGGATTCTATTCCTCATCTGGATTGGCCGGCAAGGCCTATTCGGGCAAGCCCGATTCGTAATGCACAATCGCGTCGAGGATCGTTCGATAGAGGCTGTCGACTTCCTCGTCGATCTCGTCCCGCTTGATCCCGATCGACTTGGCGTCAGCGATCAGCTTGTGGGTGAGTTCGTCGACCGAAATGACATCGGCTTTCGTCGTCTCCGGCACGTTGTTGGCCAGCCATCGATCTAGGAAGTTGATGCCGCGTGTGCTCATTTAAAGATCCACCACCCAGCCAGCGCGCAAATGGCGACCACCAATGTTGCAGCCAAGATCAATATCCCCTTGCGGTTCTGCCGACGGAGGGCTCGGCACCAGTTTTTCGGGGTTCGATCGGTCGTCCATAGTTGAATGAATTTGCGTGCGGATATTAGGTTCCGCTAACTCATTTTTCCCAAAAGTCCTGAAGCGAGGCGTGACGCAGTTGCTCCTCGCCTTTCAGAAACTTGACGCGGCCCACAAGGCCAGGCTTGAGCCATTCGGCGTTTTTCTTCGCCAAGGCTACCGGCGCTGGAGCGCCCACCTTGCCTTCGACGCGATCCCAAAGCCCCTGGCGCTTGTCGTGCTTGAAGATGACAACGGCCCCGCCGACGTAGCGACCTTGGTCCGCCATCAGCACCATCGCCGGCTTGCCGCTTTCGCGCTGCACCCCGATGATGTCCATCTCCTTTTCGTCGTAGCACTTGATCTTGCGCCAGTTCATCGTCGGCCCGCTGCGATAGACGCTGTCCCTCCGCTTCGAAACCATGCCCTCCAGGCCAGCGTGATCCACAAGCCGATAGACAGCGTCACCTGTGCCCGGCATGGCTTCGCTGAATTGAATGCGGCTGGCGGCCGGGATCATCTCCCGCAGAATGTCGCGGCGGTCCCTCACCGGCATGTCGCGCAGATCGTGGCCGTTGATGTACAGAAGATCGAACGCTACCAGGTAGAGATCCTGTGAAGGCCGGCGCTTGGTGACGGCCGATTGCAGAGCATGGAAATCGGACAGGCCCGCCTCATTTGTCACGATGGTTTCACCATCGAGGATGAAGTTTTCAGCGTCGATCGAGGCCGCTTCCTTGGTAAGGTGTCGGTATCGGGACGTCCAGTCGTAGCCGTTCTTGGTGAACAGGCGGATGCCATCGGCATCCTTGATGATTTGGGTGCGGTAACCATCAACCTTGATTTCATGGATCCAGTCGTCGCCTTCGGGCGGCCAGTCGACCAACTCCGGCTCCATCGGCTTAATGAATTTCAGACGCATGCACTGACCCGCTAGTCGCGCTTCAATTAGCATACGCTAAAATATCTATGGAAACATTTTAGGCAAATTGAATGTTTGAAGGTGATGACAAAGCTATCCGACCTTGGACCGCCCATTCCTGGTAAGCGTCACGCGGGCGACCATTCCGACGAACAGGACAATTTCTATACCTGTCCAATCTGCGGCCAGATGGTCGACATGTGCGATCTGCGATAGGTCATTTGGCACGAACGGCCGAAGCACAAGCCGTTTATCGTGCTCGTTGATTAGACGCGGCGCTTCAGGAAAATTGCCCTTTCCGTTCCATTAGCGGCCAGTGAAATGTTGGTCGGAACCTTCTGCCCGGTCCACTGTTCTGCAGAAAAGTCCGTGGAGTGGAGATGTCACTTTGCGAAACCTGACGGCAGAGCAATCGCGAGCAGCGCGCGCGCTATTAAACTGGTCCTGCGTGAGGCTTGGCGCCAAGTCCAACCTGAGCGAAGACACGATCCGTGAGTTTGAGAACGGCCACAGAATGCCGGGTCCGGGCACCTCACGCGCATCCGACAGGCATTGGAAGCAGCCGGTGTTGTCTTTACCTCTGGAGAGCCGTCGCTAACCAATCTCTCTGAGGGTGAGGCCGGCGTAATCGGATCTAATGAGATGTAGTCCTCATGGCTAGCCACCGCAACGAGCCGAAAAACTAATCGTTCCAACAGGTCACAGAAAGCCGCAAGTAGACAGCGATCCAGCGCTTTAAACGGAACCCCGCCGACCGGAGCCAGCGGGGCCTTGAAATGCTGTTTTCAAACAGCCTGCCTGTGAGGCAACAGGCTTCTTTGAGAACTTCCTGAGAGTGTCGATGTTCCGCCCGAAAAACAAAAAGCCCAAGGCCTCGAGGTAGCGGGCGATGGGCCCAAAAAGACGCCGCCGAGGCCTTCGTGCATGCTTTCGACAGTTGACCAATTGGAACAAATACCGGCCTCGCGCGTAATCGGTGCGCAAACTGGGGAGATTAACAAATGTATGTCGGGGCGGTTCTGGTCGTTGAGGACGAGCCGCTAATCCTGCTCGATCTCGAATCGGTGTTAGAGGAAGCCGGCTTCGAAGTAGCGTCGGCCCCAGATGCCGCACAGGCTATCGCGGCTTTCGATGCAGCCCCGGACAAGTTTAAGGGCCTCATTACAGACGTCCGCCTAGGGGCCGGCCAGTCCGGTTGGGAGGTAGCCAGGCATTTGCGGCAAGCCAACTCAACCATTCCCGTGATCTACATCAGCGGAGACAGCGCCATTCACTGGGGCGCTGAGGGTGTGCCTAGTAGCGTGATGATCACGAAGCCGTTCGTCCTGGCCCAGATCATCACGGCTCTTTCCACGCTGCTGAACGAGCAGCCGACCATCGACCCAAATAACTCCACATCTCTTTGACGTTGGTCGTATTCGGCTGCTGCCAACAAAAGAGCCCGCCATCGGGAACGATGGCGGGAGCTTGGGTGGCTGCTCGGTGAGGGGAGCCGAGCAGGATCAGAACTTCCACCGTCTGCAACGGGTTCCAGCCTGGCACGCAAAAAAGCCCGCCACCTTTCGGCAGCGGGCCAGCTTTGGCGGAATCACTGGGTACAGTGATCTCGCCGAACGTCGTCGGTGCGAGATTGTTCCAACGGTCAGGAAAAATGCCCGCCCGAAATGGGATACGGGCGGGCAGGGTCTGGAGTGCGCCGGGATCAACCAGCATAGGGTCAACGATCGGCGCAATGGCCGGTTGCCGCTCATTTAGAAAATTTGAATTTTCGGATAGCGGCCTATAATTCGTCAGCCGGCAAAACCCACCCCTCTTTGCCGGTAGGCCCGGCGGTCAGTCCCCGAGCCCCCCGCTATGGCCGCCGGACCACGCGCTACAACGCGGCCTTGAGCGCGCGGTCCTGCCAGCGGATTGTGTTCACCCAGAAGCGGACAGTCAGACTTTCTGTCCATCACCAGGGCCACGCCCGGAGCCGCGAAGGGCATTCCCAGCCACGACATCGACGGCACCGTGCCTCATCGAACGTGACGAGTGTCAACTTGGGTCGTGAGCCGAAATTCAAATTTAGACACTCGGCTCATGCCGCGCCAGCGCACTTCCTGGAACCAGATCCATCGCCCCGCATTTTGTTTGGATGGGTAGGGTTGAAGGAGCGCAGCGTGAAGGCTTTGTTGGGAATCGCCGGAGGTTTCTTGCTGACGCTCGCGGTCTTCGCCAGCGGCCTTGCATTCGCCGCATGGCTTCTCGCGGCCCTGTGAAGACGGCGGCACAGTCCTTCGAGCGCATTCCGGCTGAGCAGGCTGAGATACCCGACGCCTCCGCCATGGCGAAAGCGCTACCCGACCCCATCGTGACTTCCGCCGTCCAGCCTTCGACAGGCGAGGTCAAGGCAACAACGGCCGAATTGCCGGCCGCCCATGTCGAATGGTGCGCGAGCCGCTACCGGTCCTACAACCCCGAGGACAACAGCTACAGGTCTTACACAGGGCGGCAACGCCCATGCATATCGCCCTATTCCGCCACAGCGCAGCCGCCCGATGCCGTCAGCTACGTTGAGGCAAACGATGCGTCGATGAATGGATACGTTCCGACGGATGAGTGGGCGACGGCGGAGGGCAGCCCCCAGCTTTCGTCCGACCACATTGACTATTGCTTCAGCCGTTACCGCTCCTTTCGGCCCGAAGACAACACCTACCAGCCCTATTCCGGCGGCCCGCGCAGGCAGTGCCAATAGCGCTGGTCGCTCAATCTCTCCATGAACGCAAAAGGCCCGCCACCTTGGGTAAAAGGTGACGGGCTCCAAAGTCGCCAGCAGAGGGACATTAGCTGGCAGAGAGGTAACTTTCTGCAGAAATATTAGTTGCGTCTAAAATAATAAACTCGCCTTTGGCTAGCCCGCCGGCCGAAGCCAGCGGGCGTGAACGACGTTCTTAGCGTCGGGATATGAGCAAGCAGAGCTCGCGGAGGTCGCGATCATAGGAGCCAGAGCTGCTCAGCACGTCCGCGCAGCGCTTCTTCATCCGCGCTAGTTGGCTGTCAGGCATGTCGGCGACGACACGTGTCAGCCTTGCCCTGCTGGGATTGGACGCGATGCTCGAGTTCGTCGGATTGGTTGGATTGGTGCCAACGCCGGCACCAACGCCGGTCCCTACCCCTGCACCGACGCTATTGGCCCCTCCTATATTCGCACCGGCACCGGCAGTGACGCCGCCAGTCCCGCCGACATTGGCGCCAGCACCTGCATTGACGCCATTGCTGCCACCGACAGAAGCACCGAGGCCAGCGCTGGCTCCATTGGAACCGCCAACATTTGCGCCGCCGCCAGAGCTAACCCCGCCGCTGCCGCCGACTGAGGCGCCTGTACCAGCGTTGACCCCGCCTCCACCGCCAACTGAGGCGCCAACGCCAGCATTGATACCGCCGCCGCCACCGACTGACGCGCCGGCTCCGACGCCTATGCCCGCAGTATAAGCCGGGAACGACAATGAGATTGCAAGTATGCTGCCAGCCAAGGTCTTGGCCAGACTTCTGTTCAGGGAGTACATGCGATCCTCCTTGGTTGCCTTAAACAGCCGTGAATGACTGTGCAGGAACAACTTGCGAAGGGCACATTAGCGCCATCGCATAAAAACTTACGCGGGAGCATGGCTTTCGAACCATCAATGCAGCTGTCTCAATTTGATTCGAACCTTCGGCAATAAAAAAGGCCCGCCGCCTTTCGGCAGCGGGCCGGGGTCTGGCATAGGCCTCGCCCCGCCCGGGGCGGACAACTCGGCCAGCCAGCCTGTGACCGCGCTTTCGGAAAAAGCCCGCCACACCATTCGGCGGGTGGGCAAGAGGCAGCAAATGGGAGGTGATTGGGGTCACCTTTGCCGCGTATCAGAACGCCGGGCGGCAGGCATAGTTCCATATGGCTGGCGCCCTACTCTCAAGGCAATGCGTCACCTTCGAAGCGCGAGATCCATGGCCTTCTCCAAGTCGTCGTCGAAAAACGGTTTGGCCAGGCGGGTTGCGGTCGTCTGTGTCCCGGAAGGAAGCTCGGCATAACCCGTCGCGAGAATTACAGGCAGGTGCGGGCGCTCGGCTCTAACCAGATCAATCAGTTCGACGCCGGTCATGCCTGGCATAGCATGATCCGTGATGAGCAAGTCCAGCTTCGGCTCCCCCCTGAGTACTTCCAGCGCACGTACCCCTGAACTTGCTTGGGAAACGGAATGTCCAAGATCCTCCAGCATCGCGACGGTGTTCATCAGCACCAGAGCATCGTCGTCGACAGCCAGGATTGTAAGTGGTTGCCGGTTCGTGCCGGGCATCTGCGGAGCAGGCGTGTCATCTGCAGGCCGCGACGACATCGCCGCCGGGAGCCAAATTTCCACCTTGGTGCCGGCACCGGGTCGACTGTCAATCATAAGCCGGCCTCCGGACTGTTCGGAAAAACCTTGCGCCATCGCGAGGCCTAGGCCGGTCCCTTTACCTACGCCTTTCGTCGTGAAGAACGGTTCGGTCGCACGGGAAAGTGTCGCGGCATCCATCCCTTGCCCTTCGTCTTTCACGGAAAAGCGGACGTAGCGACCGGCTTTAAGCTTGTGATCGTTGAAGACGTCCAGTTCTTCAGCGTGAGCGCTTATAACAAGCGATCCTCCAGAGGGCATGGCGTCGCGCGCGTTGACCGCGAGATTTAGAAGCACGGACTCCAATTGGTTGGGGTCAGTGACGACATTAGGCAGTGACAACGGAAATTGGGTTAGGATTGCGATCGTCGGACCAATTGCCCTTTCAAGCATATCCGTCATCCCACGCACGAGATCGGGAATCGAGACCGTTTGTTGATCGAGATCCTGGCGGCGAGCGAACGCCAGCATCCGCTGGGTGAGCGTTGCTCCTCTAGCAGCGGCTTGCGACGCGTTATCCAAAAGCGAGAGAAGCCTGGAATCATCCGAGACGCGTCTACGTATCATGGAGAGGCTGCTCTGGATCACCATCAGAAGATTGTTGAAGTCGTGCGCTACGCCTCCGGTAAGCTGGCCAATGGCTTCCAATTTCTGGACCTGAAAGAGCTGTTCTCGTGTTTGCTCCAGCTCCCTTAGCGCCTTGCTGCGCTCCGTCACGTCGCGGGTGATCTTCGCAAAACCGATCAGTTCCCCGCCCTCATTTCGAATTGCATCGATGATGACATGGGCCAAAAATGTGCTGCCGTCTTTGCGCACACGCCAAGCTTCGCGCTCGAAACGCCCCTCCTTGGCAGCAGTTGCAAGACTCTCTTCCGGAGCGCCGGCCTTTCGATCGGCCTCGGGATAAAAGCGCGAGAAATGCTCGCCAAGAATTTCGTGCGCCTTATAGCCTTTGATCCGCTCGGCGCCCAGGTTCCAGCTGCTCACAAAACCCTTCGGATCCAACATGTAAATGGCGTAGTCAGCGACGCTCTGGACCAAAATCCGGAACTGTTCTTCGCTGCTCCTCAGCGCTTGTTCAGCGCTTTTCCTTTCCGTTAGGTCTCGCGTGATCTTTGCAAACCCGACGACTTCGCCATCTGTGCCGCGGACGGGATCGATAACAACATGCGTCCAGAACTCGGTGCCGTCCTTGCGGACGCGCCAGCCCTCGGCTTCGAACCGACCTTCCGTTGCAGCCGTCTTCAGCGCCATTTCGGGCAAACCCGCAGCTCGGTCGGCCGGCTTGTAGAATGTGGAAAAATGCTGGCCAATGATTTCGTCAGCGGTGTAGCCCTTAGACTTCTCTGCGCCTGGGTTCCAGCTGATGACTGTCCCGTTCACGTCGAGAAGATACACCGCGTAGTCGGTAATCGATTCAACAAGCACACGAAACCGATCCTCGACCGGCAGAGACGAGGCCGTCCGTACGATGGGGGACTTTTGCAAAAGGTGCTGCTCCAAACGTCAACTAGCTGAAACGCTATGAAGCGCTTCCGGTTCCGACATCAAGGATCAACGAAATGGCGCTTGAACGAAGCGCTGTATCCGCAGCGGCACCGGTGCCAGCCATCATTTCGCGACTTGCTGGCTACCGCTCAGTCGACCTCGATAATCTTTCGTCCTGGTGTCTTGACGGCGCCTCGACGGCGTTTGGCCGGAGCCGTCTTTTCGACAGACGCTTCCACGGAAAGGCGCTGCTCTCGCAGTCGCGCCGTCTTGGCATCTCTCGCTAGGCGCTCAGCCTCGATCGTCAGTTTCGATTCGCGATCAGCGCGCTCAATCCGTTCCTTGTCGACGCGTCGTTGGGTCATGAAAGCCTCCACCGCCAGAGACCATGAATTCCTAGCCGGCAAAAATGTTCCTAAATCCATCAGCTGGTCGACTGACGCGGCTCGCTCACGCCAGTTTCGTCAACTTCCGCTTCCATCTGGTCGCCGACCAACCTGGCCTTGTCCGCGCCGATGATGGGTTCACCATCAAATCCCTGCAGCCATGCATCGGCGTATTCGTCCCAGACCTCGGGCACCACGCGCTCCTTGCCGTCCTTTCGAGCCTGCACGCCGTACATCCAAGCGTAGGTGATGCGCTCCTGGTCCTTCTTAGCCAGGGCCATTTTCGTCTACCTCCACTCCTCTCCTCGCGAACCCGAAATGCCCGCCTCGGTTTGTTTTGCCCCACCCCGAGACGGGCTGTGGAAGCTGTAGAGGCAACTTCCATGCCTTGGCCACGGGAGCAAACCAAGGCACAGTCAAAACTTCACTCCAATGAGAATGTTCCTCGGCGAATATTAGCAATCTTTTGACAGCCAAACCGACCGGTCCAGAGCGCGGTCGCCACTCTCCGAGCCATAAACAGGGTGCGCCGATCAATGCCAGTTTATCGCTGACCGTCCGGAACAAAGCCGACTGGCGCAGGTTAGGCCCTTAGCACATGTGTGCACAAACAAGGACCTATCCCATGAAAACCCGCCTACCCTTGGCCTCACTGGCCACAGCTACAGCTATGTCTTTCGCCCTGCCCGCCCTTGCTGCCGACAGCGCGCAAGACTTTGTCGACAAGGCCGCGGCAGGCGGAATGTTCGAAGTGGATTCCAGCAAGGTTGCCGAAACCAAAGCACAGGACCAGAGCGTCAAGGACTTCGCGCACAAGATGATTGACGATCATGGTGCGGCCAACGCCAAGCTCGAGACAATCGCCGGCGAGCAGAAGCTAACAGTCCCGAAGGAACTGGACGCCAAGCACAAGGGCGATGTCGATACTCTGCAAAATGGCAAGGATCCGATCGACACACCCTACGTCCAAATGCAGCGCGATGCGCATTCCGATGCGGTCAAGCTGTTCGAGAGCTACGCCAAGGATGGCGACAACGCTCAGCTGAAGACCTTCGCCCAGGAGACAATCCCGACACTCAAGATGCATCAGGAAATGATCGAAAAGATCGCGTCCAAGATCGATGACAAATCGGCGGCCACCTCCTCGACGACCCCGGCCGTAGCCACCACCGACACCGCGAACCCCTCCGCTCCCGTTCCTGGTGCGAACAGCTTCACCGAGGATCAGGCCAAGGATCGCATTCAGGACGCCGGCTTCTCCGATGTGTCCAAGCTGGCCAAGGATGATCAGGGCATCTGGCGCGGCCAGGCGAACAAGGGCGGCAAGACCACGGCAGTAGCGCTCGACTACCAGGGCAACGTCGTTGCCGGCACCAACTAACCAAACAGAAATCAGGAGATCCAAAATGAAAACCGTGACCGGACTATTCGACAATTATGACGACGCTTCCGATGCCGTTGGCGAACTGGAAGCGACGGGCATTCCGCATTCCAACATCAGCATCATCGCCAACAATGCGGACAACCGGCGCGACCATGACGAATCCAAGGCTGCGGACGATGCAGCGGGCGGCGCCGGACTTGGTGCCGTTGTCGGCGGCGCTGGCGGACTGCTGACCGGGCTTGGCCTCATGGCCATCCCGGGCGTTGGTCCGGTGGTGGCCGCCGGATGGTTGGCTGCCACTGCAGTCGGTGCGGTTGGGGGCGCCGTCGTCGGCGGCGCTGCCGGCGGCATCGTCGGAGCCCTCACTGATTCCGGCGTCGCAGAGGACGATGCCCACGTCTATGCAGAGGGTGTGCGTCGTGGCGGCACGTTGGTCACCGCCAAGGTAGACGACCCGCTGGTGGCAAACGCCGAAAGGATTCTGGGGCAGACCAAGTCCGTGAACCTGGAAGAGCGTCGTGGAGAATATCAGGCCGGCGGATGGACAGGTTTCGACGCCGATGCCGAGAACTACGCCTCGAATGAAATTGGGCGAGACGGCGCTCGTCGCGTCAATCGCATCTAACCGCGCGAAACTTCCCGGCCGGAACTTCGACCTTTCGGCCGGGAAACCTTCTTGGCATCAAGCCTTGTCGGTCTTACCCAGCCAAAGAGCTTTTGAGCTAACGCATCAAACCGGCTGCGCGCAGAGCGTCCTCAATCACCTTGGTAATGCCTGTGGCCGAACCGCCGCGAGCATCAGGCTGAGGCGCCTTTGCGGCATCGGCGCGTACTGCTCGCGGATTTTCCGCAGGTGCATAAGTCCTCACTGCTTTGCCCGCCGATCTTCCCGGCGCTTCCCCAGATCTGGCTTCAGTTCGGCTTGTAAGACCCCAGAAATCCGCAATATGGCGTGTTGATGAAATGCCGACGTTCAGCATGAATGGGGCGGCAACGCCCAAGCCATCATCACCGAGCGTCTGCAGTGGCGTGCCATGGCCCATGCCGGCAATCGTGTATTTCTCGATCAACTCCTTGCCGTCCGCGCCGCACCACACCTGACGTATCTGTCGATCGACCGTTTCTTTTCGGGTGGGGCTGGCGCCCACGCCGTGAACCGCTTGCCATTGGGCGAGAATGGAATCCGCGTTCGACGCGACCACGGTGGTGTCGGCCGCGCCCTGCCAGATTGAAATCTTCGGCCAAATCCCTTTGTGGGGCGAAGCTTCCGCAAGGCGCCTTTGAAGTTCAGCCTTCGAAGGGCCCCCATGGCCACGCATACGATCGAAGGCTTCCGGGATCGTCGACGCGCTGCCGTAGGCGAGCCCTGCTATGATTGCGCCGCCAGCGAACACTTCCGGATATGTTGCCAACATTGCCGCCGCCATGGCGCCGCCGGCGGAAAGACCCGTGATAAAAATGCGCCGGTCGTCGAGGCCATGCTTTGTCACCATGGCTTGGATCATCTGGCGGATGGAGAGCACTTCTCCACGGTCGCGCGTGATATCTTCGGGCACGAACCAGTTGAAGCAAAGATTGGGGTTGTTGCCGCGCTGCTGCTCCGGAAACAGCACTGCAAAACCCTGGTCGGTCGCCAGCTTCGACCATCCAGATCCATGATCGTACCCATCCGCCGTCTGCGTGCAGCCATGCAGGACGACAACTAACGCCGCTCCCCGCGGGAGATTCTCAGGTGCGTAGAAGCGCCCACGCAAGGCACCGGGATTGGATCCGAAACCGGCTATGTCGGACAAGCGGTCGTCGCGGTGCGCGGACAAACCCGGCCGGCCACGCATAGCGGTCAGGCGAGTGATTGTATCTGAGAGGTTTCGCAAATCGAGATCCTTAGCCGCCAGGGTGACGAAAACCGCGCACGATAATGCACAGGCAACAACATCGTTGCTGCACTGCACAATAGCAAGCTTACGTGATTCCAGCCGGCTCATGAGCGGCTCCGGTCGGCCAAATCGACTTTGTACGGAACCCCGAGCCCTCGCGTTGGAGCCCAATTGGACGGCATTCGGCTTATTCGAAGGAACCAAAGTCGCGGGAAGAGCTTCAATCATTGAGCGCCCCGACAGCGCGCATCGGACATGCAGGAGGAACGAATGGGGTTTTTCGGCAAGGTGTTCTCGGGCCTAACTGGCAGGAGAGCCGATGACAAAAAGACCACAGGGGACATGCGCAAGGCGACAGGCGCCGGGCCAGCCATAGCGGCGCACTCCAAGGACGCAAGAACCTCCGCTGCCACCGGGCAAAACCAGCAAGCCGCGCGGAAGAAGGCGCAGAAGTAACGACGGAAATGGCTTGATGCCATGCACGGGCACCTGCCTTGCGCAGTGGCAGAGGGGAACCGACCTGCGAGTTTGTTGTTGTCCTTCACACACCGGAGACAGCACCATGCCGAAGGACCAGACCAAATCCCAGGATTCCGACCGCGAGGCGATGCACCTCGCCGAGACGACCGACGTGTCGCCGAAGCAGGCGAAGGATCTTTTGCGCGAGCATGGCGGCGACAAGAAAAAAGCCACCGAAAAGGCCAAGAATTTCAAGGCTGAGGGATAGCGGTGCAAGCGGCGCACAAAGGCAAGTTGACACTTGGTCAGGCCAAACGGTCTTTTACCGCATTGGCCGCCCAAACGGGCATCCCGGTTGAGTATGGCGCAGAGTGAGGCGCTATGCCAAGGCCGATGAAGAAGCCGGTTCCGAGAGCACCCGGTTTCTGCTTGGCCAGGGCCTGCAACTGGTCGCGAATGAGATCGAGCCCGCCCGACGGCAGCAAACCGCCCAGATAGGCGACATGATCCGCGACCGTGACAGGATCCACGACGAAACCATAGATCGAAATGAGGGCCGCCAGCGCCGGAAAGCGATTAACCCTTCGGAGGCGAATGCCCCCGAGGGGATGGTAGCGCTTGCTCAGTTCCTTATTGGATGCACTCGGAAAGAGCCAGCCACTGGACTGCACCCCTGTGGCAGGCTCGTCAGGCATTACCGGCCCCGACCGAGCAACGCGTCAGCGCGGCGCCACCAACTGAACTTGTCTATCTCGTCGTTCTCCTGAGATGGCCCGATGTTGCTAGCGGAATTTAACCCAACTTCACCTTCGGCTCGCGCGCCCACCAGCGCAACTCTCCAAGCCTTGCAACAAAGCCCGAAATATCCTTGGCCGATCCAAGGGAGATAACCGCCTCATCTTCGACAACTCCGACCTTAGACAACAGCGGAGCTGCCGCCTCGACGAAGCCGATGAACTTGCAATGCGCGAACGCATCCGCGACGAAGTCGCGGGCGGTCGATTCCTTCATCAGGTCGTCCATCGCAGGCTTTGCCGGCAACAGCGCGATGGCGTCGTAGAGAACCGATGGCGCGCCCGATATCATCTGGTGCGCATCGATCCAGCTGCCGTCGCTGGCCTTGGCCCCGCCGACCTTCGGCGCGATGATCTCGAAGCTTGCGCCAGCCTTGGTCAACGCCTGCTGCATGCCCTTCAGCAGGCCGGCGTCTGTCCCGTCGGTCACCAGGATGCCGAGCTTGCGACCTTCAAAACGACCAGGTCCGTTCTTGAGGATGCTGAGCGAATCCAAAGCTGCGAGATCCCGGCGCGTTGCCACTGCCGCATCGGCAGGCTTCGGCATAGCCTTCAGACCGAGCGCGTCCGCCACCTTGCCGGCCAGCCCATCGTCGATGTTCAGAAGGTGGGAAACGATGCGCTCGCGAATGACCGGGGTTTGCACCTTGCTCAGCTCAAACGTGAGCGCCGAGGCGATGTGCGCCTGCTCTACGGGGTGCTGACTGATGTAGAACTGGCGTGCCTGGCTGTAGTGATCGGCAAAGGTTTCAGACCGCAACCGGGCCTTTGGGCCAGCTTCGACTTCGTCAAAGGACCGGGCACCCCTAGCGGGCGATTCACGTGGTCCTTCGTCCCATGAATTCGGCTGGTAGTTGGCACGCCCGACCGGGTTGCGCATCGCCATGTGTCCATCCTGTTGAAAGTGATGGAAGGGACATTTGGGTGCGTTGATCGGAAGGTGGGTGAAGTTGGTGCTGCCCAGCCGTTTGATCTGCGTGTCGAGGTAGGAGAAATTTCGGCCCTGCAGCAGCGGGTCGTTCGAAAAGTCTACGCCGGGCGGCACGTTCTGCGTCATGAACGCGACCTGCTCGGTCTCGGCAAAGAAATTGTCGGGCATACGATCGAGCACAAGACGGCCAACCGCGATCGGCGGCAGCACCTCCTCGGGGATGAGTTTGGTGGGATCGAGGATATCGAAGTCGAAGCTGTCGGCGAGCGCCTGATCAAACAGCTGCAGTTGCAGTTCCCATTCGGGGAAGTTGCCGGCGTGGATGGCGTCCCACAGGTCGCGGCGATGGAAGTCGGGATCCGCGCCGTTGATCTTGACCGCTTCATTCCAGGCGACGGACTGGAGACCGAGCTTCGGCTTCCAGAGGAACTTGACGAAGGTCGATTCATCGTTGGCGTTGAGCAGCCGGAACGTGTGAACACCAAAACCTTCCATGAAGCGCAGGGAACGCGGGATCGCCCTGTCTGACATCGCCCACATGATCATGTGCATGCTTTCCGGAGTGAGCGAGATGAAGTCCCAGAAATTGTCATGCGCTGTCTGCGCCTGCGGGAAGTCGCTGTTGGGCTCTGCCTTGGCGGCGTGGATCAAGTCGGGAAATTTGATCGCATCCTGGATGAAGAACACCGGCATGTTGTTGCCGACGATGTCCCAGTTGCCTTCTTGCGTATAGAGTTTGACGGCGAAGCCACGCACATCCCGGGCAAGGTCGGCAGAACCCTTGTTGCCGGCAACGGTGGAGAAGCGGACGAAAGCCGGTGTCTTTTCGCCGGCGCGCTGGAAGATGTCGGCACGCGTGTATTTCGCCAGCGATTCATAGGTTTCGAAATAGCCGTGCACACCATAGCCACGGGCATGGACGACGCGTTCGGGGATCCGCTCGTGATCGAAATGGAAGATTTTTTCGCGGAAGTGAAAATCTTCGAGCACGGTCGGTCCACGTGGGCCGATCCTGAGCGAGTTCTGGTCGTCCGCAACCGGCCCGCCCTGGGCCGTTGTCAGCACCGGTGTCGAGCCGGATGCGACCTGATGCAGTTCTCCGCCAACGCCACGCGCCAGTTTCTGATCATGAATTGTCGCAGCCGTCCCGGCCGATTTGGATGTTTGCTTCGCCATGCTGGAAATCCCTTGAGGTGAACGCGCAAGCTGCACTGCTTGCTCAATGTCCCGAATGGATTTGCGTTCCTTCTCGATTCCAGATCCTTAAACGACGAAGGCCGCCCGGTTTTGCCGGCGGCCTTTCATTGCCCTCAAAGGGCGAATGCGGTCAGAAGTTCTTGTTGATCGCGGCTGCCGTCTTTTTTGTCGCATCCTTGACGGCGGACTTCGCCTCGCCTACGCCTTCTGAACCTTGCCGTTGGCTTCCCGCGCGGCGGCCTTCAGCCCGCAGATGGTCATTGCCGACGGCCTTGCCGACGCCTTCCTTGGCTTTGCCTACTGCCTGATTGGCGCGACCCGAAGCCTAGTCGCTGGTGCTTCCCATGGAATTTTCCTCTTCCCGCCTGGCTTCTTGGCGGTACGACGACGTTTGAAACCGGAGAAGGCTGCTCGGCAGACAGGCGCTGCTCTCGCAGCCGCGCCGTCTTGGTCTCTCTCGCCAGACGCTCAGCCTCAATCGTCAGTTTCGATTCGCGATCAGCACGCTCAATCCGTTCCTTGTCGACGCGTCGATGGGTCACGAAAGCCTCCTTGGCCGACCGACCTGAATTCTCGTCCGGCTGAAATGTTCCTTCACCGGATCGAGACGGTAAGCCCGGCGGCGACCCTACGGTTTACGGGCAGTCAGAATGTGTGCTTCCCGCAATAGCGACGCCCAGCTGTGCACACCCAAGAATGCGATTAGCTCGCGGGCTTGCGTTTCCGTGATGCCAGTTTCATTGACCAGGCGACGCGCGACAGGATCGTCCGGCTTGCTGGGCGCTTTGCCCTGTTCGTCAGTCATCATCGTGTCCCTTGACGACCCAACGACAGGGCAGAGGCAATGGTTCCTTCGCCGGAATGACTCGCTAATCCTATCCGGAAGCGTACACTTCCTTTGGCGCTCGATATTGCAAGGCAATGGGCGCTTGGAAGAGTCGATCACGCTTTCACCCTACTCGGTAAGGGATTGCGGATATGAGGACTCTCTGGGGCATTGCCGACCCCGAACAATTGACTGCACTCGCTAAGCTCTTAGAGGAATACGCCCAGGACATGGGTATCTCCGGCGATCAAGAAGCACGCGACCGTTTGGCCGAGCGTATCCTCGCACTGTTCAACCAGGGTGCGACACCTCAGGAAATCAGACGGCGCCTGAATTCCAGTCCCGCAGCGCCTTCGCCTTAGGTCGTCCGGCCGCGGGTGGGTGTTGGTAACGAATCGAGGAGTGAAGGCTCATCGGTCTTCTGGGAGGGATTTGCAGCCGGCAGTTCACCTTCTGGCGTCAGCTTGTCGACTGCTTCGGGCAAGTCTTTCGTGATCCTGGCAATCAACTCATCGCGCGACAGACCGGTCTGCATCGAAAGAGAAGTGAGGGTGTCCTCGTCTATTGCCGTTTCCACGTCTTTCGGTTCGATCGGCTCGTTGGGTCCGGTACGAACCCACGAATCTACCTTCGACCCGACTCCTGCATTTCTGAAGCGGTCTAGGATGTCTCCAAGCGCCGTTCCGGACACACCCTTGGACAGCTGATCCATAAGCCCGCCTTGCGGGTTGTTGGGATCGCGATTTCCTGCACCGCGGATCAAGTCGCCGATCTTGTCGCGATTTTGGTAAGCCAAAATGCCGAGCATTGCGACAGCCAGTCTTCCCAGATTTGCCATTGTTTTCCTCCCTTAGGTCACAAAGGAGAAGGTTCCGTGCTCGTAAAGGTTCCTTCTGTTCGATCCCGGTAGACTTTTTCACACGAGTCCCGCGCTGGCCGGTCTCCTCCCGAACGCGTGGCGCAGTTTCGCCTCGCCCTCACATGACGGACCCGAGCGGTGAGGCCTGGCTTGACCCACTCGACGCTTGGGTCCGCCACCGCGGCAGGAATACCCGCGGGCCGTTCGGCACGACCGCGCTATGGACGCCTGAAGTCGCCGTGTCTAATGCCCCCGGGTCGCTTCCGGCGCTCGCTCGCCGAAGAGCTTCCGAGCGCCGCCGATCGCATCGCGGGCCATCGCAAGCCAGGCGTCCAGGTTGCGCACTTAAAGGCTCTCTAATAAAACATTGATCAGATAAACGAAGGGCCAGCATATGACCGACGAAGCCGAACATCGCGCCGTTGAGCTGGCTGAACTAACCGTCGAAATTGTATCGGCATTTGTAAGCAACAACTCAATACCAGCAGCAAGTCTGCCGGACCTGATTGCCTCGGTTCACCGGTCATTGTCCGGCCTAAGTCAGCCAGCGCCACCCGAGCCGCAGAGACCAGCGGTCAATCCTAACAAGTCCGTGTTTCCCGATTACATCGTAAGCTTGGAAGACGGCCGCAAGTTCAAGTCCATGAAACGGCACCTCGGATTGCTCGGCATGACACCAGAGGAATACCGCGCCAAGTGGAGCTTGCCGCTTGATTATCCAATGGTCGCCCCGAATTACGCCGCGAAGCGATCAGCCCTGGCGAAGGAATTTGGTTTGGGCCGTAAGGCTGCGCCTGACGCGCCAGCCACTAAGGGGCCCGGGAAGCGGAAGGCGAAGTGACCCGTCTAGCTATCGCCGAAGATCTTGAAAGCGCCGCCGGCGGCGCTGGCGTGAGGCTCAGGAAGGCTTAGGCTCGGGTTCAGGAGGCGGCGCGTCGGGTCGGGGCAATCAGACGATTGCTCACACGGAGAGGGCCTATCGCCAACGCCGCCATAGCGTTCCACAAGTTTGCGAAGCCGTAGGCGAGGCGGACAGAAGCGCCAGGATAACCACCATTCGGACGGCCATACGGATTGTAGCAGCATCATCCCGCGTTGGATGCCGCAATCCGCCGCGCTAACGCCGACCCACAAGGAACACCTCGTCGAATAGCCGGTTGACATTACGGTGCAACGACAGGAACGGATCCATGTCGTCACTGCGATAAATGCTCGGTGCCTGGCTGCCGCCACGGCTCCAGGGAATCAAGTCACGTACGCTCATTTGTCCTTCTCCTTTCCGTTCTATGGGTCGGACCCGGACCCCATCCACGAGGACGGGTGTCTGCTGCAGGCCGACCGCCAAAGATCAGGCCGCCGCGCTTTCAATGCCCTTGGAGGCCGCATTCTTGCCGGTATCGACATTAATCGCGATGCGGCGCGGCTTCATCTCCTCGGGAATCTGCTTCTTGAGGTCGATGATCAGCAGACCGTTTTCGAGCGTTGCCCCGACAATGGTCACATGGTCGGCAAGTTCGAAGCGACGCACGAACGACCTCAACGCCAAGCCATGATGGAGGTACTGAACCCCGTCGTTCTCTGTCTTGGCGCCCTCGATCATGAGCATATTTGGCTCCTGCGTGATCGTAAGCTCGTCTTCACCGAAACCGGCGACCGCGAGGACAATGCGGTAGGTGTCTTCGCCGAGCTTGGCAATATCGTAAGGCGGCCAGCTATCCGCGTTCTGCGGGGGGCTGGCGTTTTCAAGCAGGTTGAAGATGCGGTCAAAGCCGATGCTCGACCGATAGAAGGGGGAAAAGTCCAGGTTCGTTCTCATAACTACATCCTCGTTGGAGCAACATAGATACGAGGGAACGCCAAGAAGCCTGGCGCTCCCTGACACATCGGCCCCTTACGTGGCGACCGACGAGAATGAATTGGGAATTGACTTCCGCCGCGTCAAGAGGGTCCGCCAAGGCAGTTTCGCGACCGCCTTCAAATGGCTGGGTGGCAAGCGTTCCATCGAATACCCATCTGCTCGCTGGTATTTCGAACGGAGGAAAAGGATGACCATGACACGCCAAGACGTTGTCTCGGTCCTCGGATCCATAGACGGCGTGACGATTGCGGAGATCATCGCGTCCGGTGCCTCGCTCGAGGAATTGAGAGAGGCGTGGGCCTGGGCCTTTGGTGATGAGGCGCTGATGAGCCAGGGGCGACCGCTGCCGGGAACCCGGGTAGCAGCGCTAATCGACCTTATCGAGCCCGATGACTAAGGCGACCTGGCAGATCCGGCCCAGGTGCATCCGGGCGAAGCGTGAAGATGCCGCCGGCGGCTTGCTATTCAGGCAGACGCGCTTAATCCCGCGATCCGCTTGGTAGTTTGTCTGTGCTGACCGCACCTATATGAACAGACAACGAAAAGGGACTCGGCTTTCCGCTCCCCATGCCCCGGTGACGAACCGCTTTGATGCTGCGGCGGTAGATTGCTGCCACAGTATTAACCCTGACTATCTAAAGATGGTCTACTTTGCTGATCTTCGGCCCTGTCATCCAGTGCGGCGCTGCGGGCAGATCCTCGATGACGGCGACCCTGCGTGCCCAGATCGTAAAGGCCCTGTTCGCCGCCTCGACAGGCTTCCGGCCATCGTACGCGGAGTAGCATGCATCCGACGCCGCAGCGTGGAGGAGGCCGCGCCTTTCAATCGGCCATTCTTCCAGAAACTCTATCGCATCCATGACACAGCCGATCTTTTGGACAACATGGCCCTCGTCTCTTACGAAAACCGGTTGTTTGAACGTCGCACTTTCCATAGTGACCTCCCTTCAAATCATGGGGCAACCGGATCCTGCCTCACCGTGCGCGGCTCCTACAAACGAGGCCGGTGAGCTTGGCGAACGCCACGGCAAACCGCGGGGGAAACGGGATATCAAAGAGCATCGTTTCCATGCGATCCTTCCGCTCCTGCTCAACTCGACATCCGGCAAGCCGCGCTGGACACATAAAAAGATTGGAAACGCCTCTTTTCAGTTCAAGGGGAGCGGACCCGATGCCGGCAAATGAATTGTGAAGATGCCGTCTTACGCGGGCTCGCAGCACGCGGTAGTTTTCGCAGCGAGGGCATGGAGTCAACGGCGCAGTGTTCTTCGACAAAGTTCGTTCCACGATGGTCTCTGTTCCTAACAATATCCTTGGCGTCTTTGGTGTTGTCGTGACCCTTTCGGGACTCAACTGCAAAAAATTCGCGGAGTTCGGACCGAATCTCCAGAGCTGAAAATCGCGCGCCCTGGCAAAATAGCTCCATAAATTCAGTCGCTAGCACTCTGAAATGCCGAGTGCCAAAATTTCTTCGGCCACCTCTTGAAACTCAAACATGCAAAACTAGGTCGATATGCGCGCGATGCCTGTAGAAGGGTCGCGGCGCCCCGCACCTGCCCGATATTGCCGGTCCGGTGTGGAGGAACTTTTAAAAATCTGTTTGTCCTGAAGGAGAACGACATGACGTTCCGTCCACTGCACGACCGTATCCTGGTTCGCCGCATCGAGGTCGAGGAGAAGACGGCCGGCGGCATCATTATTCCCGACGCTGCCAAGGCGAAGCCGCAGGAGGGCGAAGTCGATGCGAGACGTGGTCGACTAAGCGAGAGCGGCGTATAATTCGCCAGCCGGCGAGTGCCCCAACCCCGCGCCGGTCAGGCCCGGTGATCTTACCCCAACCCGCCCATGACCACCGGGCCGCCATCACGAGAAAAACCTCGCTGGTGACAAATCTATATTACATTAGAGATCACGCAATTGAGACTGAAGTCCTTGGCTTCCCGGCTCTAAAGACCCACGACCGCGCTATGGACGCCTGAAGTCGCCGTGTCTAATGCCCGGCTCGACGGACATGCTCACGGCGGCCTGCAGGCCGCTTCTTCTTCGAGTTTCCCAAGTTTTTCCCTGATCTCCTCCGGCTCGGCATGCTCTAATCCAACCACATCGTTTCTGGTTTCCTCCAGTGAAACGATGATCTCATCGAGTTTGGCGTGGATGGCGGCGGTGTCGCGATAGCCTTGTATAAGGACGACACCAGTGATCACGATGGCGGCAACCGATAGGGCATAAGTAACCACATTTGTCAGTCCAAAGGGCACCAGGGCGGTGCACAATACCATGGCTATGAGCATCACGTAGAAACCCGGTGGCCGAGATAGAAAGTCGGCCGCCATGAAAAGGAACCGATTCATATCCTGGCCAAAGTCAACAAGGCGATCATTGGAAATCCAATTTAACGTTGAGAATGGGAAAAACGCAGGCGTAAATTCACGCTCAAACGTCCGGCGGGAGCGAGCCCGGTGGCCTGCCCATTTCCTGCGCACAAAGAACTGCCAGCCAGTCGGCCGACCTAATGCTGGCTGGTCGCCTCCGAGTGGTTGGGCTATTCGGCTGCCTGCAGATTGATTTTGTTTTCCGCCATTTCGGTGAGCTTGCGATCGGTCGCCTGCTCTTCCTTCAGGTTCTTGGCCAGCACATTGGCGCAGTCAGTACGGCCTAGCTGCTTCGCCCAGGCGATGAGCGTGCCATAACGTGTCATCTCGTAGTGCTCGACGGCCTGTGCTGATGCAATCAGCGCCGCATCGAGAACCTCCTTGTCGTCGACGTCGCCGCTCACATCGTCGGCTTCCTCGAGAATGCCGTCGATTGCAGGGCAGTTGACCTCCTTGGCCTTGACGCCATGCAATTTGAACACCTGTTCGACGCGCTCGATATGGCCCCTAGTCTGGTCCAGGTGTTTTTTGAATCCGGCTTTCAATTGCGGGTCGGTTGCCTTGTCGATCATCTTCGGCAGCGCCTTTTCGATCCGCTTTTCAGCGTAATAGATGTCGCGCAGCGTGTGCACGAAGAGATCGTCGAGTGTTTTGATGTCCTTCGAAAAGAAGCCCATGGCCTTGCCTTTCATTGCTCTTAATTTGATTTCGGTGGCGAGTTTACGCGCCACCCGCTAAGACCGGGATTGGCCCGGCTTGCGTGGTCAACGTGCCGATAGCGGAGGGGTTCCTCCCGGGACGAAAGGTCAGTGCTTTTTTCGAAAACCTGCGATCCTCCGATAAGGAGCCTTTGTCTCGTCACACGTTAAGGGCAGCCTCCGTCTCGAAGAAAATATTCTTGGCTCATCGTCTTGCTGCTACTGTCGTCAAAGGCCGATGCGGGAGCCGAAATCATTGCCGACAGCGTCCCCAAATGGAGTTTGGTTTTTCTCAAGAACGGTTGGAACTCACGCTTACCCTTTTCGTTCAGATCGTTTCAAAAGGAGAAATGGCCATGCCACGAGGCGACAAATCGAAATACACAGAAAAGCAGGAACGCAAAGCCGACCACATTGCCGAAGGCTACGAGAAGCGTGGGGTTTCCGAGAAGGAAGCCGAGCGCCGGGCATGGGCAACTGTCAACAAGGACGATGGCGGCGGTAAGAAAGAGGGCGGCTCCGGCCGTGGCAAGCACACAGGTCATCCCGCGGCCCACAAGGGCGGTGAAGCTGGCGGCAAGGCATCCGCCGCGCGCTCTGCTGCGAGCCGCTCGCAGTCGGCGAAGAAAGCTGCGGCCACGCGCAAGCGGAATGGCGAACATCGAGCCCATTGACCGCGACTTGAACCCCTCGAAAACTCGGCGCCCCTTTGATTGACCACGCCCGATCGGTCGACGATCCAGTTCAGGCGTATTTCAAACCCAGTTCGAAAGAACCGTCTCCATCTCCACGGTCTCGACCTGCTGTGCGAACCTCTGGTGATAGACGGTGAGCAGTGCGTCATGCGTTGCATCTGAAGAACTGCACAGTGCGTCTGTGACTAGGACCACGCGATAGCCGAAATCGATGGCACCGAGCACCGTTGCCAGAACACACACATCGGTTTCGCCGCCGGTGATGACTAGCGTGTCGACGTCACGCTCCCTCAGAAAGGATTTGAGGCGACCTTCGAACCAAGGCGAGTAAATGCACTTATCGATGACGGCAGCTGGCGGGCAGTAGCTGGCCAATGTCGGCAAGAGTTCGATCATATCGGGACCGATATTCTCGACCGTCATCGATGCCCAGCGCTCGTAGTAGCGTTTCCATGTCCCCACACCCTGCCCCGGCTTCAGCGCAGGCAAAAAGCGCGTGAAGACTGTCTGCGGCGCGCGTCTCTCTACCAACCTCTCGATCTGCGGGAGTACGCGGTTGATCCAGGGAGTCGCCCAACCCGATGGCTCAGCAAACAACCGCTGCATATCAACACAGATATGCATGGATCGCTCGCCCAAGGGACCATATGCCAGACCTGGCATTGACATCAGCACCTCCCGACCAACGGTGCCTTCTTGATTACTCCCCACCGCGGTCAAGGACACGAAACGTCACTTGTGCGGACTCGTTCCTAAGCCAGGTACAAGGAACCGACTCGGCGAGCCGGCGTCGCAGACGTTGTCCTGAAGGTCTGGGGCTCTGCCGGGAGGGCTAACGGGCCTGCCGCTCGCCGGGCGAAAGAGCAATACCCCTCCACGAAGCTCGCGCGACGAGGCGTCGAACCGCGGAAGCGATTTTCGTGTCGAAACGCAGTCACTTCTGGTCGATCGTCTCGACAGCGTCAAAGACCCAGTGGCCCTGCTCAATTTAGGATCGACCAGTCTGGACGCGTTGCGCTGCGTGAACTTGCTCTGCAATCTTGGCCGCCCAGTAGAAAATGCTCACTGCGACTGTCAGGAGCTGACTCGGACGACCAGCATTCTTTTGTGTCATCCGCAGTAGTCGCTTCCACCTCCTGCTTGATGTCCCGCCACGACGTCAAGCCCGAACGCAGGCGCGACGCACCGAACCCGCAAAAAACCAGGCACTGACGGGACTTTGCGGGCAAGGCAGCCAACTCCTGCGCCCAGTTCGGCGACCTGCCGCTAAGGAGCTTGTTCTGCGGGTTCCGCTGCCTCTCGACATCGAGAGTGTCGCGTTTCGCTTCAGCGTGCGCGAGGACATACACGGACGGCGCGTCCCAGGCGCCGAGGGTATCTTGCCGCCTGTCATCTTGAGTGGCGACCTCGGTATGCCCTCGCCTAAATCGTACTACCGGGCGTCACCTTAGCTGGAAAAACTTCCTCAACGCCAAAGCGGGGGACCAACGAAGCCAATAGCCCCCGCCAAATCGTGTTCTACATCCCTCCGAAAAAGGTCAAATGGATTTAGCTGTCTCAGGTGACCTCAGTGCCACATCCTCTCTCTGAGCCATCTGAAAAACCTGTTTTCATTGATCGTCCGGCGCACTCTTGCAGCAGCCCATTGCCCTCGCATCGTGGTCCCGACATGACAACTGCAGACGATATCGTGCAATTGCCAATCTGTCAGTTCGAAGAAGCGCTTTGCTTCCCCATAGGTATCATTCTTCAGGCCCAGTGAACGCAGTATTGGATCCTCGAAGGCCACCGTGATCGGCGAGTTCTCACTGCGTATTGCGTTGCGGTCTTCCCCCCTCTGATGCTCAGTGCCGGTAAGCGCTCCTAGGCGCCGCTCGGGATGTTCTTCCAGCAGGTCTGCCCAGCGCTCCATGCGCTGCTGCCGGGTCATGATCGGGTATGTCGAAAAGGGTTCCACTTCTGCGATTGTCTGCAGTTGGTCCAGGGTTTGGTGTTTCATAATCGGCTCCTTTGATCGAAGTCCCCTTCCCAACAAAAATTATCGCGCCCGGACGCGCTGACAAGAGCAGGCAGACGGCATCTCAACAGACAATCGCGGTTGCCAATTTTGACTGACACTTCGCATTGTGGGGCAGTCGGAGAAAACTCCTTAGCCTTGCAGGCGGGACCGTCGATTCATCCTTCATCGTTTGGAAAAGATCGCCCTTGGCGCCCGCGCCGATGACGCGGGCTACGTGCGGCTTCACGGCCCAGAGCGCTGGTACCGGGACGACTACGAAGACAGCTAACAGAATGGGCCGACAAAATCCGAGCCAGCGGCGCAAAGAGAACCTGGGTTTATTTCAACAACGACTATGAGGGCTTTGCGCCGAAGAATGCCCTTGCAATGCGACGTTTGCTAAGGAAACAAACCTCAGACTGCGCTTCCCGTTGCCCAATCCGGAAATCCGCCCCCGTGAGTAGCCAAAGTGCGACTGCCATGAGCCAAGGTTGCGCGCCAGGTCCGCATACTTTGCAGCGTCGCTGGACGGTTAAATGTGTGATCTTGGAAGGCGTCCTCATTCCGGACAGCACCTTCTTCTTCACCGATTATCCAGCAAACCTGCCAGGAAGGCGCGTTGAAGCGCTGCGAAATCTGAGTTCTGCACAGCGTGCTGGAAAAAGCCGCCATGATGTTGAGGATTTACTCGGGGCGGTCGCCACCATCGCTCGCACCCTTCATGTAATCGCTAACCGCAGCCATAACCGCTAGGAACGCGGCAGAGTATCTAGCGAATCCGAAGGCCTGAGCCGCCACAAGCTTTGCGCCATGCAAATGCTGACTGAAAAATTCGGAGGCTGCTTCCTGGACTTCGCCCGACGCTTTCCCGAACAGCTTACGTTCCGTTGCGGTTGGATCAAACGACCGGGCAATCACGTGGCCAATCAACAACCCTCCAACTGAACCGGCGAGCACCTTGGTCCGAGCAGCGTTGGTGACGGGCTGTCGTGAGGGTTTCGCCCTTGGAATAGTCGCCCCGCCCGGGCCATCCGGTGCCAGATGTGTTTCACTCGCCCAAGGAAATCCATTGGGGTTCGTCGGCGGTTTGCGGCTGTCAACACTTCTTCTGCCCGCATCAAATACCGCCACCGCGCCGAGTGCTACTGCAGCCGCAGTGCCGCCGTTTTCTTTGATGGCGTCTGACACACCACTCACCGCCTCGGCTACCTTGTCCTTGGCATACCGCGTAGTCACGTCGACCAAATGCCGGGGTTGCAAGCGGCGGCTTATTTCACTGACCGGGCCGAACAGGGCCTGACGTTCGGCCCTGCTTTGCGCCATGATCTCGTGGAGGTCATCGTTGTGTGGTGCCATAGCGTATTCCCTGCTTCAATGCGGCGATATCGCTTCGCACCTGATTTACGGTCTCGACGGGAGTGATGGTCCAGCCGATAAGCGCCCGCTTCGCCAGGTGAAGGGAGAGCAAACCTCCGCCAAACAAGACGATGCCAACTGCCAAGCAGGCGACTATGGGGCTGATGCCAAGATGGATCATCACCAGAATCAAGAATTGGACCATGGCAAACGATGCCAAGACAAACAGGGCAACAGCCGCTATCCCACAGGCGCCGGACGAGACGATTGTGGAAGTCTTGCTCTTCATTTCCGCCTCTAGCAGGCGCAAATCCAACCGGATCAACGATGCGAATTTTTCGAGCGCCTCGTTGACGATGCTGCCGAAGGGCCGGCGATCGATACCATCGTCCATCTAAGCAAGCCTCTCAGGAACGATCCGAGCTTCGCATGAGGCGGGTCAGCATCACGCCGGCGAGGATCCCGACTCCAAAGAACGCCGCCGGTTGGCGCTGCGCGAATTTCGTAACGGAGTCGAGCAGTTCGCCGACGTTGCGGTCTCTGACGTCGGTGGAGATTCGTTCCACACCTTCCGCTGCACTCCGCACCATGCTCGCGACCTGAGGCGATTGTTTTTCGATCCCGTCAGCGGCCTCCTTGACGGAGTGCGCGATGTTGGCAATCGCATCGGCTCCGGCAGTCTTGTTGGACTCGACCGCTTCCTTGAACGCACCAGCGGCGTCGGAAGCGACAGAGCCGGCATAGTCCTTAGCGTCGGTCGACACTGAGGCCGCAGCGCTTTTCAGGTGGGCGGCTGTCTCGGCAGCGCTCGTCTTCAATTTGCCGAGCGCCTCCTTGCTTTTGCCGGCACGGTTGGCATCAGCTTGCCATTGATTCTCGTTGGACAGACCCGATCCGAGAAAGTCGTTTGTGTCTGACGTGTTCACGATGTTTCACTCCTGTTGTGTAGAGTGGAACTTCGCCACAAGCCTGCGGTTCCTGCGTTTGCAGAATAATCCTGTTGCGCCTGCCCAGCGCCGCGAACGGCATTGGAGGCGGTCCTAACGTCTAACCAATCACCTCTGTCGGAAATGACATCGCGAGCAATCGACAAGGCTTACGCAGCGCTTTTTGCGAGCTCGCCAACTGGTGCAAATCAATCCGGGGCGGAAGGATCTAACATGAAGCGGGTATCGGCTCGCCACCGTCAATTTTTCAGAGGGAATGCTCGACCATTCCCAGCACCAAGAAATCCTGGCCACGGAAGAGCCGTGCGTCATGCGACCGGCATCCGAAGCACTAATTCAACTATCCGGAATTGCTAATGTTCCGCCTTCGCGATTCTCGCCAACCAGCATTCCCTCTAACTGGCTCGCGTCACGATCGACGCGAGCCAGGCCGAAAAGCTCTACTTGCCAAGAATTATGCGCTGCTTGTCGCGATTCTGGGCATAGGTGCCCTTGTCGTAGGCGGCCTGCGCTTCGAGCTGCGCCTTCGTAAGGTTTGTATAGAGGTAGCGGTTGCCGTTCTTGTCGGTCATGAACTTCAGCTGCTCCATTCCAACCGCGACCGACTTTTCTCCGATGCCAAGGAAACCACCGACGTCGACAACGATGGCATCAACCTTCTTGTCTGTGCTCAAAACAACGTCGCCGATCTCTCCAACCTTGGCATCATCGGCGCCGTACACGGTGGTTCCGATCAAATTCTCCGCGCTGATCTTATCCGCTGGCATCTCGGTCAGCGCCGACTTGTCAATGGCGGCGGTGGCGGTGTTGTCAGTGGCAACCGCAGGCGCGGCAGTGGGGGTGGCGACTGTGTTATAGGCCTTGGTGTCGAAGTTGGCCTGGGCCTGGAGATCTTCCTTTGTCGTCTTGGCGACCAACCACCGGCTGCCGTTCTTCTCAACCCATTCAGCCTTGCTGAAATCATAAGCGACGTTCTTTTCGCCAATCCCCAGGAAGCCTCCTACACCAATGATGATGAACTTGGCTTTACCGTCCTTGGCGAGAACAATGTCATTAACGTCACCGATCTTCTCGGCATTGTCTGCAGCACTGTTGTAGACCGCAGTGCCCATGATCTTGCTCACGAGGCTCCCGTCAGGGGCCATCACAGGCTCGGTTGCAGCAGCATTTTGCGTTGTGTTGGCAGGCTTTGTGGCATCTTCAGAATGGGCGCCCGATACCAGCAGGCCTGATGACATCAGCGTGACCACGGCGGTGGTGGTCAAAAGTTTGCGGATCATGGTATGTTTCCTTGTGCGTTTCGTTGATGCACGCCGCGCTCGGCTGAACCCGTGCAAGGCGGCTGGGCGCGGCATCTATGCACAGTGACAACGAGCCTCTCGTGGACAAGTTCCGTTTCCGCAGACCTGTGGTCTGCGCGTTGATATGGATTTTCCCGAACATGCAAGTCCGGGCCGAGATCGAGTTGAGCGGCGAGCTTGCCCTACCGTGCCTTGAATGCCTTAGACTGGTGAAAGATGCTCTCGATGAGATCCTTTTCGCGGAATGGCTTGCTTAGTAGGGGACGTCCGATGGCCGATCGGCAATCGCGCTAGCATACCGCTGGCCAATCCGAGATCGGGCCGCCCTGGGCTGTGGGCCAGAACGTCTGTTTTTGCCGGCAGCCATCTTATGCAGGTCCCGCCCTCCCTTCGAACTAGGGTTTGGTCGTGGGCGCACCATCGGGGTTAGGAAACGACTGCCTGTCGGACCCGTGCGACATGCTTGATTGAACTTGCGCCGAAAGGGGCGAATGTTCGAAAAGTTCAATCTCGAGATGTTGGATCTGCCTGAGGGTTCGCTACGCGGCTCCGGGCCACTGCTTCTGTTGCATGGCCACCCCCGACCTGCATGGTGGAATCGTTCTCGATCTGTCGGCAATGAACCATACGTCATTGACCCCGTGTCCCGCGCCGCTAAAGTCGAGGGCGGTGCATTGCTTGGGCATCGAGCAAGTGGAGGCAGCAGCTAACCGGCGCATGGCAGACCTCCAGCCGATGGGCAGGCGCGGGAAACCGGAAGGGGTAGCTGCTCTTGTGTGCTTCCTCTTGTCCGATCAGGCTAGCTTTATTACTGGAAGCTACCATCTGGTGGACGGGGCTTACACCGCCCACTAGGTGGATGGTCGCGTCAAAGCGCAGAACGACGAGCAAGCGTGGCGACCCAATTAAGCTTGTCAGCCTTCTGGGTGGCAGCAATTGGTCGCTCATGCGAGAAGCCAGGTTGCTGAGCCGAGCCGCTGGACGGCGCTATACGATTACAGGCACGGCAGAACACGGGGTCTTCCTCTGACTGGTCTATACCATCCTCGCGCAACCCAACCCCTCCGCCGCTCGTTGACCCATGTTGGTTGATCCCCAGCACTCCAACCCTTAGCCCGTTGCCGAAAGGTGGCGGGCTTTTTTGTGCACAAGAAGGGAACCTGTTGCGGAAGGTGAAGTTCTGATCATGCTTGGTCCCCTCAACCAGGGACAGAGAAAAAGGCCCGTCACGGCTTCCTCCGTGGCGGGTCTTTTGCGTTCCTATGGCCGGGTTGCTAGGCCATCTAATCAACGAGCACGATGAACGGTCTGTGCTTCGGCCGTTCGTGCCAAATGACCTGTCGCAGATCGCGCATGTCGACCATCTGTCCGCAGATTGGACAGGGATAGAAATTGTCCTGTTCGTCGGAACGGTCGCCCCCGTGACGCTTACCAGGAATTGGCGGTCCAAGGTCGGATAGCTTCGTCATCTCGCTCGAACATCCTGTCGCGGTAAAGGTTCCGATCGGCCGCCCGGTCGATACCGCGACTTCAGGATCGGCCGTGAAGAGATTGGCGCCACGGCCGCGTAGCTTCAGCAAGATCGAGCTGTCCATGTGGCTATGAAGCCTCCTCAAGCCGAGCTCGTTGTAGACATGGCCGGTCGAGCCGGGATTGATGCCCGATATGACGACAGTCGACGCGCCGCTGTTGAATGCATAGAGCACAGCGGTGATGCCGTTCGAAAACTTCCGTGCATTGTCCAACTCGCTGTGGCGCGCGC